>NZ_CP029693.1:3647500-4287500 GCF_003228315.1 Pseudomonas putida | reverse complement strand
CGCCGATGTAGGCGCGCTGTTCCGGGGTCAGTTGCGGGCTCGGTGCGATCTCGATCAGCTTCTGGTTGCGACGCTGGATGGAGCAGTCACGCTCGAACAGGTGCACCACGTTGCCAAAGCTGTCGCCGAGGATCTGTGCTTCGATGTGCTTCGGGTTGACGATGCACTTTTCCAGGAACACTTCCGCCGAACCGAAAGCCTTGGTGGCCTCGGAAATGACCCGCGGGAAAGCCTGTTCGAGTTCTTCGCGGCTGTTGCAGCGACGGATACCGCGACCGCCACCACCGGACGTGGCCTTGAGCATCACCGGATAACCAATGCGGTCGCCTTCGCTCAGGGCTTCTTCGATGCCCGAGACATTGCCTTCGGTGCCCGGAGTGACCGGCACGCCCGCCTTGATCATGCTGCGGCGCGCTTCGGTCTTGTCACCCATGCGGCGAATGACTTCTGCCGATGGGCCGATGAATTTGATACCGCGTTCGGCGCAGATCTCCGCCAGTTCCGCGTTTTCCGAGAGGAAACCGTAGCCGGGATGCAGCGCATCGCAACCGGTTTCCACCGCCAGGTTCACCAGCTTGCGCGGGTTCAGGTAACCGGCCAGTGGCTCGGCGCCAATGCTGTGGGCCTCGTCTGCGCGCTTCACATGCAGGGCATGGCGGTCGGCGTCGGAATAAATCGCCACCGAGCGAATACCCATCTCGGCGCAGGCTCGTACGATTCGTACGGCAATCTCACCACGGTTGGCGATCAGGATCTTTGTTATCACTTGGAGTTTCCCTTGAGCCGGTAGTACCCACGACCTGCTAGACCCAGGTCGACGCGTGACCAAATGTTTCAGTTTGGTCGCAGGGCCACACTAGCGCCCACAAGGGATTAAAAAAAATGAATAAAAATTGGGTCACGCATAAGTAAAGACTTATAGTTGATGTTCCAGCCTGCGCCGAAGGTGCTTTAAAAATGCGTAAGTCATTGATGCGTATGACATTGCGTCAATTGCAGATTTTCAATGAAGTCTGTGATTTGCGCTCGTACAGCCGCGCAGCCGACGAAATGTCACTCACACAACCGGCGGTCAGCCTGCAGATTCGCCAGTTGGAGGAGCTGATTGGCCAACCTTTGTTCGATTACGTCGGCAAAAAACTCTACATGACGGAGGCCGCTGAAGCACTGCAACGCGCCAGCCGCGACATTTTCGGGCGCCTGGAAAACCTCGATATGCAGCTGTCCGACATGCAGGGTTCGTTGCAGGGCCAGTTGAAACTGGCGGTCGAATCCAGCGCCAAGTATTTCGTCCCGCACCTGTTCGCTGCGTTCAAGCGCCAACATCCGGAAGTGAACCTGCAACTGACGGTAGTCAACCGTGGCCAGGTCATCCGCCGTCTCTCTGACAACCGCGATGATCTGGTGATCATGTCGATGGTGCCGCAAGACATGGGGCTGGAATTCCTGCCATTCCTCAACAACCCGATCGTCGCCGTCGCTCCACCGGACCATCCGCTGTGCCACATGGGGCCGCTGCGCTTGCAGGACCTTGAGCCTTACACGTTGCTGCTGCGCGAACCCGGCTCGGGAACACGGATGGCGTGCGAGGAGTATTTCAAGGAGAAGCGCGTGCACTTCAACCAGACCCAGGAAGTCTCGTCGGCCGAAGCCCAGCGTGAATGTGTGTTGGCCGGGTTGGGCGTTGCGCTTTTGACGCGCCACGCCCTGAACCTGGAACTGGCGACCGGCGGACTGATTGAACTGCCGGTCGAAGAATTGCCGTTGTACCGCAGCTGGTGCCTGGTGCAGGCCAAAGCCAAGCGACTGTCACCGGTGGCCCACGCTTTCCTTGCGTTCGTGCGCAGCGAGCGGGTACAGATCAGCGGGCTGGTTGAGCGTTTCGACGGGAAGGCGACGACGCTGTCTGCCAGAAATTAAGCTCGAAATCTTCCGGAAAATCGCCGATTTCGGCCAGAAGTTGACGCTGTTCGGAGCGATACTCAATAGCGCGGCGAAACTCCATGCGGCGCTGATCTTCCTGCTGACGGCGGGTTCTGACGGCGCTGTTGCGTTCTTCGTAGTGCTGGGCCATTTCGAGTCTCCCAAGGCGAGTACGGGAGCTTCAAGATAGGTGCAGGGGGTTACGCTTTAGCGGCGGGATCGTTACAGATGGATGAAAATCAAAAGATCGCAGCCTTCGGCAGCTCCTACAGGGTTTCGTGTAGGAGCTGCCGAAGGCTGCGATCTTTTTAATCATCCAGCGCTTTTACCGACTTGGGCGACAACCGCAAGCTGCGCAGGCTGCGTTTGACGCTCTTGAGGTGATTCACCAGGCTCGGACCACGAGCCATGGCCACACCCATTGCCAGCACATCGATCACCACCAGGTGGGCGATCCGCGAAGTCAGCGGTGTATATATCTCGGTGTCTTCGTGCACATCGATCGCCAGGTTGACGGTCGACAGTTCGGCCAGCGGCGTCTGGCTGGGGCACAGGGTAATCAGCGAAGCACCGCTTTCACGCACCAGGTTGGCGGTGATCAGCAGATCCTTGGAACGCCCGGACTGGGAAATACAGATCGCCACGTCGGTCGGCTTCAGGGTTACCGCCGACATCGCCTGCATGTGCGGGTCGGAATAGGCCGCCGCGGTCAGCAGCAGGCGGAAAAACTTGTGCTGTGCATCCGCCGCTACCGCGCCCGAGGCGCCGAAGCCGTAGAACTCCACGCGCTGGGCTTGCGACATCAGCGTCACCGCGCGCTGCAACTCCACCGGATCGAGCTTCTCGCGAACCTCCATCAGGGTGTGCAGGGTAGTGTCGAAAATTTTCAGGCTGTAGTCAGCGACCGAATCATCTTCATGGATTGCGAACTGGCCGAAACTTGCACCCGCCGCCAGGCTTTGGGCCAGCTTCAACTTCAGGTCCTGGAACCCTGAGCAGCCGATGGCACGGCAAAAACGCACGATGGTCGGCTCGCTGATGCCGACGCTGTGGGCCAGGTCGGCCATGGAACTGTGCATCACGGCCGCGGGGTCAAGCAGCACGTGATCGGCGACCTTGAGCTCCGACTTGCGTAACAGGTGACGAGACTGGGCGATGTGTTGCAGCAGATTCAAAGGTATGGACTCTTTGTTATTGGCAGGCGCCGGGGATGTAGCACGCTTGTAGTTATACTACATGAAACGGCATTTTGCCTGCTCAATGCGTAACCGGATCCCACGATTTCAGGTGCTCGCGCTTCATGTAGCCCCTGTGCTCAACCCTCACCCCCTCCACCCCTACAACGCATGAAAAGCTTTGCCCAACATCAAAGCTAAATACTTGCGCATCTAACTCATAACTAACAAAACATACGACCTTACAAAACCGAACTATAAGCGCTCTCCACTCTTACTTTCAGATGGATATATTGATCCGGCAGGAAGCAACTAAATTAACTACAGGAGTTACACATCATGAGCATTGAAACCAAAGACTGGACTGCACAAATCGACAGGATGCCAGGTAACCAATCCTTCCGCGTCCACGGCACGGTAACCGTTGCCCACACAGGTGTCGCACCCAGGCTGGAACATATGAAACTGCAGGACAAATCATTCAATATCCGGCTTGAGTTGAAACTCGAAACTTCCAATGAGGCATCGCTGCAAGTCGTAACTGAAAAACCCGTCGAATTCAAAGTAATGGGCAATTCCAATGTCACCGGCGTCAGTATTTACCATGAAGGAAAACTGCTGCACAAAATCGACAACATCATGATTACCGACTAAATAGCAAATCCACTTCCCGCCGAGCTTTAAAGCGTTCGGCGGGAAGTGTTTCTTCAATCCACAGGTTGTTCACGTAGCAGACTCGCCAGCCCCTCCGCCTCTACCGGCCGACTGATCAGATACCCCTGAACCTCATCGCAGCACTCATTTTTGAGAAAGTCCAACTGCTCGAGCCGCTCCACCCCCTCCGCCACGACTTTCAACGACAAACCATGCGCCATGGTAATGATTGCCCGCGTAATCGCCGCATCCTCCGTACCCTCTCCCAGGCCGCGAATGAATGCCTGATCGATCTTCACGTAATCCACGGGAATGCGCTTGAGGTAGCTCAGGGATGAATACCCGGTGCCGAAATCATCGATCGCCAGCTTCACCCCAATGTCGCGCAGTTGCTGGAACGTCGCAATGATGTGCTCGACGCTGTCCAGCAACTGGCTCTCGGTGAGCTCCAGTTCCAGATAGCGCGGCGCCAGTCCGGTGTCTTCCAGCACTTGCCGCACCAGGCTGACGAGCTTGCCTTGGCGCAGTTGGTGCACCGACAGATTGACCGAAACCCGAATAGGCTCGAGCCCTTGCCGCTGCCATTCACAGGCTTGCAGGCAGGCCTGACGCAACACGAACTCCCCGATCGGGCCGATCAGTCCGGTCTCTTCAGCCAAACCGATGAAATCCCCCGGTGGCACGCGCCCCATGGTCGGGTGATCCCAACGCACCAGTGCCTCGGCAGCATTCAGTTTGCCCGTGGCCAGGCACAGCTTCGGTTGGTAAAACACCTTCAGTTGCCGCTCTTCAACCGCCTTGCGCAGCTGGTTTTCCAGCTGCAAACGCTCCAGCGTGCTGGCCTGCAGGCTGTCGGTGTAGAACTGGAAGTTGTTGCCCCCCAAATGCTTGGCGTGTTGCATGGCCATGTTCGACTGACTGACCAGCGCGGAAATATCCCGGGCGTTGTCGGGTATCAGACTGATGCCCATCGACGCGCTAACCACCAGTTCATGGCCCTCGATCGTCACCGGTATACGTAATTTGTTGGACAAGCGTGTCGCCACCCGCGCCAGGCTCGACAGGTTGCCATAGGTGTTGAACAACACCGCAAACTCATCGCCGGACAGGCGGGCGATGGTGTCCGCTTCCGGGAGTGCATTGACCAGTCTCCGGGCCATTTTCTGCAATAGTTGATCGGCGACTTCATGTCCCAGGCTGTCATTGAGCTGCTTGAAACGATCCAGATTGATGTGCAACAGCGCCAGGCTGCGATAACCACCCTGGCGCACGCGCTGGTAGGCCTCGCTTAGCCGTTCACGGAACATCGAGCGGTTCGCCAGGCCTGTCAGCTCGTCATAATGGGTCAGATAGCGCATGCGCTCTTCGGACTCTCGTCGAGCGGATAGATCCGCGAAGAAGCCGACTATATGACTGACATTTCCCCGACTATCGCGAACGGCATTCAGATGCAGCCATTGCGGGTACATCTCGCCGTTCTTGCGGGTTTCCACCAGCTCTCCCTGCCAACTGCCGTGCTGCTCCAGCGCATGATGGATCGCGGCGTAATGACGGCGGGCATCGCGGCTGCACGGTAACTCGACGACGTTGCGGCCAATGATGTCGTCGATCTCATAGCCGGTTACCCGACTAAACGCCTGGTTGACCGCGATCAGCGAGTATTGGGGGTCGAAAATCACAATACCTTCGCTGGCAGCCTCGAACACCATCGCCGCCAGTTGTTGTTGCTCCTCGAGCGCCTTGTTGACGCTGATGTCGCGGCGGGTGCCGACCATGCGAATCACCCGACCACTGGCGGTACGCTCGACCGCTCGACCGCGGTCCTCGATCCAGACCCAACGCCCATCGCTATGTCGCACGCGGTACTCGACCTGATAGTCCTCGGTCAGGCCCTTCAAATGCTCGACCAAGGCCCTTCTCAGTGCAGGCAGGTCCTCCGGATGCAAGCGTGGCTTGAGGTGGCGCAGCATGGCCGTGACATACTCAGGGTCGAGGCCGAACAACTCCTGGATATGCGTGTGATGGACTTCGTCGGTTTGCAGGTTCCAGTCCCATAGCCCCAACTCACTGGCCTTCAAAGCCAGCGCCAGCCGCGCCTCGCTCTTGCTCAACGCCTGATTGGCGGCATCCAGCTCCAGACTGCGCTGTTCCACGCGGCTTTCCAGATCGACCTGGATTTCACGCAACTCTTGCTCGGCACGCCGACGCTGCTCGACTTCCCTGCCCAGCTTCTGATTAAGCTGGTCGCTACAGCTTTGCGCCTGCTGCAGGTGCTCGATCAGCGCCTGATTCTGAAAACGTTGCAACAAGCTGCGATCAATCAGCCGATTGACCTGCCAGGCAACCACGCTCAACGCACCCAGCAGAATCAGGCCAAACCAGCCCCACCCCTGCTCCTCGCCCCAGAACATGTAGGCGATGGCTGGCAATAAACAAGGCAAGGTAAACGACAGAAACGCCGGCAGGCTGACGGCGTAGGCCACACTGGCCGAGAGCGCTGCCGCGCCGATCAGGCCGAAAACCCAGGCTTGCTGGATAAAGTTGTCGGCGGGCACCAGGGCGATACCGGCGCCCGCCAGGGTCAGACCGGTGAGGCCCGAACCCAGCAAAAACATGCGCAACCAGATGGGATGGGCCTGACGATTGGGAATCGCCGAATCAAAGGCCGCGACCTGAATCACCCGCAAGGCCACCAACGACAACAACCAAACCAGCCAGACAGTGATCAGGAAGTAGCGCTGCGGACTCCAGAGCAAGCCGGCGCAGACCAGACCATTGATCAACATGAACAGCGTAGGCAGCAAAGAGCCTTGATAGAGCAGGCGCGTGCGTTCGACGGCCATTTCCACGGCGTATCGTTTACGGATAACCCGGGGTTCCACAGAAGGGCCCGACAGGTCGGAACTGAGGGTCATAATCAATATTCTTGTTCTTATTAGGGTGGGCATGCGCCCGAAACGTCGACGGAGCATACACAAGCAAATGATCGGACCAAACTGCTCCCGGTCAAAAAACAGACAAAATTCTCGCCCCCCCGACTTCGCGTCAAAGCCATCAGGCGAGACCTGACAACGCTTGCAGCCGGTGACTGACCGGTCGTCCTCGCGCCTCTTTCATCGGCTAAAGCAAAGCGGTGTTTGCCCGGTGTGTCGCCGCCCCCTAGAATGCCCCGATGCGCGATGATCTCTCCCTTCTGCTGAACTCCCTCAACGATGCCCAACGCCAGGCCGTAGCCGCCGCCGTGGGTCGTCAGTTGGTCCTGGCCGGTGCTGGTTCCGGTAAAACCCGAGTGCTGGTGCACCGTATCGCCTGGTTGATCCAGGTCGAAAACGCATCGCCGCACTCCATCCTGTCGGTGACGTTCACCAACAAGGCCGCTGCCGAGATGCGCCAGCGCATCGAACAGCTAATGGGTATCAACCCGGCCGGCATGTGGGTCGGCACCTTCCACGGCCTGGCGCACCGCTTGTTGCGGGCGCACTGGCAGGAAGCGGGCTTGAGCCAGACCTTCCAGATTCTCGACAGCGACGACCAGCAACGCCTGGTCAAGCGGGTGATCCGCGAGCTCGGCCTGGATGAACAACGCTGGCCAGCGCGCCAGGCCCAATGGTTCATCAACGGGCAGAAAGACGAAGGTCTGCGCCCGCAACACATTCAAGCCAGCGGCGATCTGTTCCTGGCCACCATGCGCAGCATCTATGAAGCCTACGAGGCTGCCTGCCTGCGCGCCGGCGTTATCGACTTCTCCGAACTGCTACTGCGCGCCCTCGACCTGTGGCGCGATCACCCCGGGTTGCTGGCGCATTATCAAAAGCGCTTTCGGCACATTCTGGTGGACGAATTCCAGGACACCAACGCCGTGCAGTACGCCTGGTTGCGCCTGCTGGCCAAGGGCGGCGACAGCCTGATGGTGGTAGGCGATGACGATCAGTCGATTTACGGCTGGCGCGGCGCGAAAATCGAGAACATCTACCAATATTCCGACGACTTCCCGGATGCCGAACTCATTCGTCTGGAACAGAATTACCGTTCCACCGCCGGCATCCTGAAAGCTGCCAACGCCTTGATCGCCAACAACACCGGGCGCATGGGCAAAGAGCTGTGGACCGAAGGCGGCGATGGCGAAGCGATTAACCTTTACGCCGCGTTCAATGAACACGACGAAGCGCGCTATGTTGTCGAAACCATCGAGAGCGCGCTGAAAACCGGCTTGTCCCGCAGTGACATCGCGATTCTGTACCGCTCCAACGCCCAATCGCGGGTTTTGGAAGAAGCCTTGCTGCGCGAGCGCATTCCGTACCGCATCTATGGCGGCCAGCGCTTCTTCGAACGGGCGGAAATCAAGAACGCCATGGCTTACCTTCGCCTGCTCGAAGGCCGTGGCAACGATGCCGCGCTGGAGCGAGTGATCAATGTGCCCGCTCGCGGCATCGGCGAGAAAACCGTCGAAGCGATTCGCGAGCACGCCCGCCACAGCGATGTCTCCATGTGGGAAGCCATGCGTCAGCTGGTTGCCAACAAGGGCCTCACCGGTCGTGCCGCCAGCGCGTTGGGTGCGTTCATGGAACTGATCGAAAACCTTGCCGCCAAGTGCATGGAAATGCCGTTGCACCTGATGACCCAAACCGTCATCGAGCAATCGGGACTCATTGCCTACCACGAAGCGGAAAAAGGCGAGAAGGGTCAGGCCCGGGTAGAAAACCTTGAGGAACTGGTCAGCGCCGCGCGCAACTTCGAAACCAGCGAAGAAGATGAGGACCTGACGCCGCTGGCGGCTTTCCTTGGTCACGCCTCGCTGGAAGCCGGGGATACCCAGGCCGACGAGCACGAAGACAGCATTCAGCTGATGACCCTGCACAGTGCCAAGGGCCTGGAGTTCCCCTACGTGTTCCTGGTGGGCATGGAAGAAGGCCTGTTCCCGCACAAGATGAGCCTGGAAGAGCCAGGACGTCTTGAGGAAGAACGTCGCCTGGCCTATGTCGGCGTCACCCGGGCCATGCAGAATCTGGTGATGACCTATGCTGAAACCCGTCGCCTCTACGGCAGCGAAACCTACAACAAGGTGTCGCGTTTCGTACGCGAAGTGCCCAAGGGCCTGATTCAGGAAGTGCGGCTGTCAAACAGCGTCAGTCGACCGTTCGGCGGTACTCAGTCAATGAGTGGCAGCAACCTGTTCAGTGGCAGCGAGATTCCGCAGACCGGTTTTTCCCTGGGCCAGGCGGTACGGCACTCAGTGTTTGGTGACGGAGTGATCCTCAACTTCGAAGGCGCAGGTGCACAGGCGCGGGTTCAGGTGAACTTCAGCGAAGGCAGCAAGTGGTTGATGCTGGGGTACGCCAAGCTGGAAGCCATTTAAGGACAAACTGGATGCTTTTCTGTGGGAGCAAGCCTGCTCCCACAGGTTGATCTGACTAAAGGCGCTAAAACATGGGCTCTGGCTTCTTTTCTTCCTGGACATTCTGGGCCCTGTTGTCGGCAGCATTCGCGGCATTGACTGCCATTTTCGCGAAGATCGGCGTGGAGAACGTCAACTCCGACTTCGCCACGCTGCTCAGGACGATCGTAGTGCTGGTCAGCCTGGCCTTGATTTTGTACGCCACGGGCCAATATCAGTCTCTGGGAGAGATCTCTGGCAGGAGTTACCTGTTCCTGCTGTTGTCCGGCCTGGCCACGGGTGCATCATGGATCTGCTACTTTCGCGCACTCAAGGTCGGCCCGGCCTCGCTGGTCGCTCCGGTGGACAAACTCAGCGTGGTGCTCGTCGCCGTCCTCGGCGTGGTCCTGCTGGGCGAAAAACTCGATCTGCGCCAATGGGGTGGAATCGGTCTGATCACAGCCGGGGTGGTCATGCTGGCGCTGAGACGCTAGGCATCTTTCCTACAGAACTTATCCCTTCATCCGACGGACAAAATTGAACAGCCTTATTGCCTGACTGAAGCTGAACCCGACCTGTCAGGCAAAAGCCCGAAACACTCTGCCGCTAGCCAGTAACACCTCAGCTGTGCAACATGGCGCGCGTGCCTTCCACAAACGGGAATTCCCTTTATGAAACGTTTTCTTAGCATCGCCATGGCGTTGTGCATCGGCCTGACGATGAGTCTCGACGTCAATGCCGCCAAGCGCTTCGGTGGTGGCAAAAGCGCAGGCGCTGCGCCTACTCACCAGACCAGCCAGATGGCTCCTTCTTCTCCAGGCATGGGCGGCGCTGCGGCGACCGCTGGTGCTGCCGGTGCCGCTGGCGCCGCTGCCAAGGCCGGCGGTGCTTCGCGCTGGCTCGGTCCTCTGGCCGGTATCGCCGCCGGTGGCCTGCTGGCTTCCATGTTCATGGGCGGTGGCTTCCAGGGCATGCAAATCTTCGACATCCTGATCATGGCCGTCATCGCGTTCCTGGTCTTCCGTTTCATCGCCGCCCGTCGTCGCAAGCAGCAGGAGCAATACGCTCCGGCCGGTCACGCGCCGATGCAGCGTGAAGCCTTCGAACAGAAACCTGCCATGGGCTCGATCTTCGGTGGCTCGGCCGCTCCTGCCGCCGCCCGCCCAGTGATCAACGCACCCGCCTGGTTCAATGAACATAACTTCGTAGAAGCGGCCCGCAATCACTTCCAGTCCCTGCAACAGCACTGGGACGCCAATGAAATGGACAAGATCGCCGAGTTCGTCACCCCTCAGATGCTGGAGTTCCTCAAGCGCGAACGTGCCGATCTGGGTGACGGCTTCCAGTCCACCTACATTGATAACCTCAATGTGCAACTGGACGGTGTGGATGATCGCGCCGACAAGACCATCGCTACCCTGACGTTCAGCGGCGTGTCGAAAACCTCTCGTTTCGACCAGGGCGAAGTGTTCAGCGAAAGCTGGAACATGGAACGTGCCCAGGGCGAAAACCAGCCTTGGCTGGTGGCAGGCATCCGCCAGAACGGCTGATTGCCCCTCGCGCTTCACGTGCTGTAATAAAAAACCCCGGCTTCGGCCGGGGTTTTCTATTTCGCGGTTGCATCCATAGCGAGCTACTGTATAAACCGCCCCATATAAACCGCGCCATTCAAGCAAGAGGATCCCGGACGTGGAAGAAATCATCGAACAACTGCGTGAAGCCAACGAACCGGTACCGGTCCCCTTGGAGTTGCCCGACGAAGACCAGTTGGTCGAAATCGAAGAAGAACTCTTCATCAACATTCCATTTGTCTTCAAGGAATTCCTGCTGACTGTCAGCGATGTGGTCTACGGCAGCCTGGAGCCGGTGACCGTCACCGACCCACAATCCCATACCTATCTGCCGGACGTTGCCGCCAATGCCTGGGATGCCGGTGTAGCGCGCGACCTGATCCCGATCTGCCAGGACGGTGACGACTACTATTGCGTCGAAGAGGACGGGACCGTGGTGTTGTGGTCGGGCGAAGAAGAATTGATCACCGAAGAATCCTGGGAGTCGGTGTGGCATTGGGCGCGGGACGTCTGGCTGGAAAGCTGATTCAGCTGACGCCCCACGGCGTCAGTGCCCTGGCGAATCCTTGTGATTATCCAGGGTGTCGAGCAAAGCCACCTGCATGCGCGTGTGGACGCGGATAAACCAGCGCCATAGCAGCGCCGCCACACCCGCCGCTACCACGGCAATCAGCATCAGCAACTTGTTGGTCGGCAGAATACTGGCCGACAAGGCTGCCAATAGCAGGAAAATCACCAACAGCGAGAGAATCGGGATCACTTCGGCGATCACCCGGCGCACTCGCTGCGTGTGGCGCCCGGCCATTTCCGGCTTCACCCCCATTTCCGCCAGCAACATCGACAGGGCCTTGAGCTTGCGATACGCGGCGATCAGGAACGGCAGTGACACCAGCAGCGCCCCTCCCCAGATCAATGCTTTCTGCCAACTCGGGTCACCAATCCACTCTTGCAGATTGACCGAGATGCGCTCGGCGAAAAACGCCCCTGCGAGAAAGATCGCAACGACCAGCGCCAGATTGACGCCGACCTGCAACAGAATCCGCCGAATCATCGAAGCCAGAAGCGCGCCCTCGCCCTGAGGCTGGATGCTGCGCAACCATTCACCGTACATTCCCAGCACCCGCCCTAGCCGCTGAGGCATGACCGCGGCCAACTTGATCGACAGCGGGTCAGCCGCGCGAATGAGATAAGGCGTCAACAGCGTGGTGATCACCGAAACCGCCACGGCCACCGGGTACAGGAAGTTGCTGGTGACCTGCAGGGTCATGCCCAGCGCAGCAATGATGAAAGAGAACTCGCCGATCTGCGAAAGCCCCATGCCGACGCGCAGCGAGGTGCGTCCGTCATTCCCGGCGATATAGGCACCAAGGCCGCAGGACAACATCTTGCCGAGCACCACGGCGACCGTGATCACGGCGATGGGCCACGCATATTGCAGCAGGATCATCGGGTCGAGCATCAAGCCGATCGCCACGAAGAAAATCGCGCTGAACAAGTCGCGAACAGGCTCGATAAGTCGCTCGATTTTCAGCAACTGCCGAGATTCGGCCATGATCGCGCCGATCAGAAACGCACCGAGCACCATGCTGTATTCGAGCTTGACCACCAGCAGGCAGAAGCCAAAACACAGGCCCAGCACGGTGATCAACAGCATCTCGTTGCTTTCGAATTTGGCCACATAGGCCAGCAAACGCGGCACCAGCAGAATACCGATGACCAGCGCGACGATCATGAACAGCGAGAGCTTGCCGACGGTGGAAAACACTTCGCCGGAGCTGACCGTACCGCTGACCGCGATGCTCGACAGCAGCGCAATGATGCCGATGCCCAGAATGTCTTCGACGATTAGTACCCCGAAAATCAGCTGCGCAAAGCGCTGGTTTTTCATCTTCAGATCGTTGAGTGCCTTGACGATGATGGTGGTCGAGGAAATGGCCAGGATCGCGCCGAGGAAAAGCGAATCCATGGTGTTCCAGTCGAACCAGCGGCCGATTTCGTAGCCGATCCAGATCATCAGTACGATTTCCAGGAATGCCGCAATAAACGCCGTGGCGCCCACCTTGAACAGCTTGCGCAGGCTGAACTCCAGGCCGAGGCAGAACATCAGGAAAATCACCCCCAGTTCCGCGAGGGTCTTGATGGTGTCTTCGTCGTGGATCAAGCCGAAAGGAGGGGTATGCGGGCCAATGATGAAACCCGCCACGATGTAGCCCAATACCACCGGCTGTTTGAAACGGTGGAAAAGCACGGTCACCACGCCTGCGACCAACATGATCACTGCCAGATCTTGAATGAAACTGATGGCATGCATGGCGTGGGGCTCCTTGGTCGCATCGCTCAATCGCGAACGCGGGAAGCGTCCGATCAAGCGGAGATAAAATTCGTTTTCCGCGTAGGATTTTTCCCTTCGGGGCGGGCTTTTGCAGGGTAACACCGCGACTTACGGCAGAAAGGCGGTGCAATATATGGAAACAGATCGATCCGGCGTGACGGCGGCTTCTCGCCCGGCGTCCCGATAACTGTTGGTTTGAAAAACCAGCAAGGCACCCGCAGAGGTGCATCCCTCAAACCTTGCCCTGACCCGTGAGAGCGCTATGGAACCCGGAAACGCCCAGCTGTCGATGACGGTATTGATGACCCCCGACATGGCCAACTTCTCTGGCAATGTTCACGGCGGCACCCTGCTCAAATACCTCGACGAAGTCGCTTACGCCTGTGCAGCCCGTTATGCCGGACGCTACGTGGTGACCCTGTCGGTGGACCAGGTGATTTTCCGCGAGCCGATCCATGTCGGTGAACTCGTGACCTTTCTGGCTTCGGTCAACTACACCGGGAACACTTCGATGGAGGTGGGCATCAAGGTGGTGACCGAGAACATCCGCGAGCGCTCGGTGCGCCATACCAATAGCTGCTTCTTCACCATGGTCGCGGTGGACGACCAGCGCAAACCTGCCTCCGTACCGCCCCTGCAACCGCAAAACAGCGAAGACAAGCGGCGCTTCATGCAGGCGCAGCAGCGTCGGCAGATTCGTCAGGAACTGGAAAAGCGGTATCAGGAAATCAAGGGCGATGCCTGAGTTGGGCAAGCAATTCTGATGGTGTTGTTGAGATAGTCATCGCGAGCAAGCTCGCTCCCACTGTGATTCGCTGTGTTGCGCAAAAAATATGCACGCCGCAGAACCCTGTGGGAGCGAGCTTGCTCGCGATTGGCACAACGCCGATCAGAGGCTGATCGGGATAGCCTCAAACCGCACCCGCGGATGTGCAATCCGGTCCTGTGCCCTGACCAGCTCCAGCTCATAGCTGGCGCAGGCCTGGGTTTCCAGCAACACCTCATGCACCGCCGACGCGGCAAATTCGAAAGCGGCCACCAGGCTGTCACCCAGCAGAACCCGCGCCAGAAACAAGC
This sequence comes from Pseudomonas putida, assembly GCF_003228315.1. Taxonomy (NCBI): domain Bacteria; kingdom Pseudomonadati; phylum Pseudomonadota; class Gammaproteobacteria; order Pseudomonadales; family Pseudomonadaceae; genus Pseudomonas; species Pseudomonas putida. The sequence goes on along the minus strand of NZ_CP029693.1, from coordinate 4,273,394 downwards.
CGGACGTCAGATCGCCAACACCCACCGGCTGTCGCGGAAACGCCAGCAGTGGACGCTGCAGATGCCAACTGCCTTCCGCCGTCACCAGCAGCATCTCAAACACATCCGGCGTTTTGCCAGGATAGTCCAGATGTTTGACCAGCACTGCCTTAGGTCCACGCGCCAACAGCGCCCGAGCCATCGCCAGGCAGTCGAACAGCGACTGCGGCTTGCGCCCCGAGAAACTGTCGAGTTCAAGTTGGTTCGGGCACATGAAATCGGCTACGGCGGCAGCCTCTTCCAGCAGAAAGTCACTGACTTCCGCCGGCACGCTGCAGCCCTTCTCCGGATGCCCCATCACCGGGTCGCACAGGTAGAGCGCCTTCGGGTTCATCGACTTGATTCGCGCTACACCGGTCAGGATCGCCCGGCCCTGCGCGGCACTGCCCAGATAGCCCGACAACACTGCATCGCAGTTGCCCAGTTCGCCAATCGCCGCAATGCCCTCCACCAGATCCGGTATCTGTTGCGGAGCCAGCACTTCGCCGGCCCACTGCCCGTATTGGGTGTGGTTGGAGAACTGCACGGTATTGAGCGGCCAGACATTCACCCCGACCCGCTGCATCGGGAAAACCGCGGCACTGTTGCCAGCGTGACCGAACACCACGTGGGACTGGATAGCGAGCAGATGGGGCGTGCGTTTCATGCGGTGAGTTTCCGTAAAACGATTGAAATTCGAGCGGCGCAGTATGCGACGAAACACAGCCTGTACGACAGACCGGCGACGCAGTTAAGCTGACACTCTCTCGTTGGAGCACCCTGTTGATGCTGACCCTTGGAAATATTTTCGTGCTGATGCTGTTCGCCACCGCCGGCGCCTGGCTGTGGCACAACCACGGTTTGCGCGAGCGCGCACTGGAGCGGGTCAAGCAGCATTGCAGCAACCTCGGGGTCGAGTTGCTGGATGGCAACGTGGCGCTGAAAAAAATCGCCTTCATCAAGGACGGACGCGGCAAGCGGCGCCTGGCTCGTGTGTATAACTTCGAATTCACCGTGACCGGTGAAAGCCGTCATAACGGCACCATCACCCAGTTCGGCGCCCACAGTGCGCAGATTGAACTGGCGCCCTACCCGATGCCCTTCGACGAAACACCACCCGTGGCCGATGTGGTCAAGCCCGGGAGCAATGTGGTCGAGCTGAGCCATTGGCGGCAGGAACACAGTAAATGGCGCCCATGAATTGAAAGATCGCAGCCTACTGTAGGGGCTGCCGCAGGCTGCGATCTTTTGATTTCTACCCCACGCGACAGCTATCCAGACCTCTTTGCAGTACTTCAATCTTCTGCGGCTCACTGAATATCAGTTCCATCCGCGAATCCTTGCGCCACTCGCTCGCCTGCCATTGCAGTACCGAGTTATCCACTGCATTCATTGATACCCATCCCACGGCACTGTGGATAACCAGCTTTGCCCGCTGCCAGGCCAAGCTGGCGAGCCATTGATCCACCAGCGCCGTATCGAAGATCTGGCTCGGATGCCAGCGCCAGCCGATGCTCCAACCGCCCTCCTGCTCCTGACTCAGACAAATCGGTAATGCCGGGTCAGTCCAAATTGCTGTCAGTTGCTCCCCCCCTTTGGGCAATACAGCTTTATCCACAGCAGCTACGGCCTGCACTGACAGGCCAGGCAACTGGCTCAATGGCATTACCGCCTGCTGCGTCCAGTACATTGGCCGCCCTGGAAACTGAGCAATAAGACGCTGACGATCTGCTTCACCCAGGTTTTCCGATTTGTTCATCAATAGCAATCCAGCGCTACCCAATGCCTCCTGCTGCGCTTGCGGCAGCGTTTTGCCCGTCGCGAGCGCCTCAGCGTCCAAAACCAGTACACTTGGTAGTACGTTTAGTACACCTTGCCACGGTTTTTCATTCAGTTGCCTGAGCAATTGCGCCGGATGCCCCAGCCCCGACGGCTCGATGAACAGCCGGTCCGGTCGCGCCTTACGCAGCAGCCGACCGAGGCCGATTTGAAACGGCGCGCCATTGACGCAACACAAACAGCCCCCGGCCACTTCACCCAGTGCGATACCATCGCCATCGCGGGTCAATAACGCAGCGTCGAGACCGATCTGGCCGAACTCATTGATCAGCACCGCCCAACGCTCGCCGGCCGGGCGTTGCGCCAGCAGGTGCTTGATCAGGCTGGTCTTGCCGGCCCCCAAGGGGCCTGCGATGACGTGGGTGGGAATGTTCTGCAACATGATTGAAGGCTTCTTGGGAGGTGCGGATGCGTTGGATGGGATGGTCATTATTGCTGATGCTGGCTGCCAATGAGGCGCTCGCCCAGGCCTGCGTTGTCCACAGCCAGGCAGAACGACTGGACGTGAAAGTCTGTCAGCAGAATCGCAACATCCCGGAAAAACTGTTCGCCGACGGTTTCTGCCAGCCCACCCTGGCCGGGCAGAAAGTCGAAGTGCAATACGTTGACCAGTGTCCCGGCGGTGCATTCGGCGTGTGCAGCAACGCTCAAGTGGCCAATATGCCTTACCGGCAGGATATTCACTATTACGGCGTCGCCACCGATGCGGCGTATCTGAAACCGTTCTGCGAAGCCCAGAGCCAGGGAACCTGGCTCAAACCTTGAGCGGTGGCGCGATCAGGCGGCCTCATCGAACCAGGGACCAAACGGATCGGGCAACAAGCGCCAAGCCTCGGCCCCCAAGGCCATTTCGTCATCGGTCAGCAGACAATTGTCCAGTTCACGGGTGAGCTGCGCGAAATCGATATTCTGGCCGATGAACACCAGTTCCTGCCGGCAATCGCCTGCATCGGCATTCCAGTTCTTCATGATGGCGGCCGTGCTTTCCTCGTCTTGCGGCCACTGTTCCTTCGGCACGAAACGCCACCAGCGACCAGCGTAGCCATGGCGCATCATCCCGCCTGCCTGTGACCAACTGCCGGCGTGCATCGGCTTGCTCGCCAACCAGAAGAAGCCCTTGGAGCGCAGCAGATTACCGTTGAGCCATTCACCATCGATGAAATTGAAAAAGCGCTGTGGATGAAAGGGACGGCGCGCGCGATAGGCACTGGAAGCGATGCCGTATTCCTGGGTTTCCGGTGTGTGCTCGCCGCGCAGCTCCTGCAACCAGCCAGGTGCCTGGGCGGCTTTCTCGAAGTTGAAGCGACCGGTATTGAGGATTTTCTCCAGCGGTACCTCGCCCATGACCATGGGAATGATCTCTGCCTGAGAATTAAGCCGTTGGAGGATTGCCGTCAGCTCCTGGCGTTCCTGGCTACTGATCATGTCGATCTTGCTGATCAGGATGACGTCGGCAAATTCGATCTGCTCGATCAGCAGGTCCGTGATGGCCCGCTCATCCTCTTCGCCCAGGGTTTCGCCACGGGAAGCCAGGCTTTGCGCAGCCTGGTAATCAGGAAGGAAATTCAGGCCGTCGACGACGGTAACCAGTGTGTCCAGGCGCGCGATATCGCTGAGGCTCTGACCCCTCTCATCGCGAAAGGTGAACGTCTCCGCCACGGGCAGCGGCTCGGAAATGCCCGTGGACTCGATCAGCAGATAATCGAAACGCCCTTCCCGGGCAAGGTTGCTCACCTCCTCCAGCAGATCCTCGCGCAGAGTGCAGCAGATGCAGCCATTACTCATCTCGACGAGCTTCTCCTCGGCACGATTGAGACTGACATCACGCTGGACCTCGCTGCCATCGATGTTGATTTCACTCATATCATTGACGATTACAGCAACACGCAGATTAGTACGATTACGTAGTACGTAATTAAGAAGTGTACTTTTCCCCGCTCCAAGAAAGCCCGACAGCACCGTGACGGGTAAACGATTAGGCATTTGAGGTTCCTCACAGGTTTTCCCGGTCATATCGTCGGGCCTTTATAATGTTATAGTGTAACAACATTATTTATCCAGCCCTGTTGTCTGCGGTGCCAAAGCACACGATGCTGAAGGCCGTCCTGATCGGTGAGAAAAACCATGGGTAATGCCCTGAAATTCGCGCTGCTGATCGCTGCGCTGCTAGTGGCAGTCGATATCGAGGCGCAAGTGCCAACCCTCGCCAACTGCACTCGCAGCGCCAACCTGCTGGCCTGTGTGGACGGCCAGGGCAATGCCTACAGCGTCAATACCGCCGGTAGCACGATCTATTTGCGCGGCTTCGAAGCCGCTGAAAATCGCTACTGGGCTCAAACCAACAGTCGTTATGGCCAGCTGACTTTCTTCACCGGCATCGCCTCGGACGGCGAAGCGTGGGTGGGTTACAACCGGCGTGTTGGCTGGACCACGATCAACCGGTTTTCCAGTTCTGGGGGCAGCAGCGGCAAGTTCACTTGCAGCCGGATCGCCGGCTGTTAAGGTCAGCTCGGAGGACAAGCAGGTCATCCGTGCGTAATGAATAACTGTTCATGAAAATGGCATCGTCGCAATAATTGTTATAACGTAACGAACATTCGACCTTTACCATGGACCTGCTCATGAATGCGCTGACTCTCCCGGATATCGCCGCGCAGATCTCACACCAAGCCCTGCCCCTGGATTGGGTGGGTATGTGCGGCATTGCACTTCCTGTGTTGCTTGATGGCGAGCGTCTGCCCGCTAAAGTCGATGCTGGTGTGAGTCTCGATAACGGCGAAGCACGTGGCATTCACATGTCGCGGCTCTATCTGACGCTGGAAAAGCTTGAGCAGGAAAGCCTCTCGCCAGCGCTACTTCGGCAGGTCTTGCAGCAATTCCTCGACAGTCATGAAGGCCTGTCGAACAGCGCCTTCCTGAAAATCCACAGCCAATTATTGTTGAAAAGGCCGGCGCTTATCAGTCCTTTGGCAGGATGGAAAACCTATCCGATCAGCATCGAAGCCCGTTTGGAAAACGCGATGTTCCACGTGGAACTAAAAATCGAGATGGCTTATTCCTCAACCTGCCCTTGCTCGGCAGCGCTGTCTCGACAGCTTATCCAGCAAAAATTCGCGGAAGATTTCCTTAATCGAACGGTCAATCAGGCCGACGTTTTGGCGTGGCTTGGCTCTCCAAAAGGCATCGTCGCCACGCCGCACAGTCAACGAAGCACCGCGCAATTGACGCTGCATCTCGATGATTATCTGGATGACCTGCCGCACATCGCACTGATCAATAACGCCGAAGCGGCCCTCGGAACGGCCGTGCAGACCGCCGTCAAACGCGCCGATGAACAAGCCTTCGCATTGGCCAACGGCCAGAATCTGATGTTCTGCGAAGACGCCGCGCGACGCCTTAACCTGGCCATGAAACACTCGCCCGGCATCAACGGTTTTCATATTCGGGTTGTTCACGCCGAAAGCCTCCACGCCCACGACGCCGTGGCTGAAAGTCGCTGGAGCCGTGAAATCGACCCTGGGTTCGCCTCGACAAACGTCTAGATGACAACCGCTACCAATTACCTCTAAGGTTAATGAGCATGTGATCGAAGCAGAGAACAATAACCATGATCCAGATCACCCTGCCGGATGGTTCATTGCGTGAATACGATCAGCCACTGACTGTGCATGAAGTAGCCGCGAGCATCGGCCCGGGCCTGGCCAATGCAGCCGTCGCGGGACGGGTGGACGGTGTGCTGGTGGATTGTGAGTTCCTGATCCGCGCAAACGCCCGGGTGAGCCTGGTGACACCGCAGGAACCCGATGGGCTGGAGATTCTGCGCCGTTCCTGCGCACTGATGCTGGCGATGGCGGTCAAGCAATTGCATGCCCATGCGCAGTGGCGAATGGGCTCCGAGTTGGGTGACGGGTTCTATTGCGAATTCTCGGTCGAGCGTCCTCTGACGGCGACCGATCTGCTTCAGATCGAATCACGCATGCAATCGCTGGCAGCCTCGAACCACTCCATTCGCCGACGCTCCACGCCCTTCCCCTATTCCGAACATCCCTCGTTGTACCGTCTCGGGGACACCGACTATCTGACGACGGGCCCACACGTCCCCACCACCAGGGTCTTGCAGGCATTCGCCCTCGATCACATCAGCGGCACTTTGCAGCAACGCATCTACGGCACGTGCTGGTCCAGCCACGAGGAGCTGCAGCAATGGCGTCTGCCGCCGCAGGTGATGGTCGTCAGCATGGACGACCGTCAGGCCCACTACGCCCATAGAGTCACCGAGCGCCTGCGCCGCAGTGGTGTGCGTGCCCTCGCGGACCTGCGGAGCGAGAAAATCCATCACAAGATTCGCCAGCACAGTCAGACGGTGCCGTATCTGGTGGTGGTCGGAGAGAAGGAAAAGGCAGGCGGGTTTGTCAGTGTGCGCAGTCGCAGCGGGGAGGATTTGGGCAGGATGGAGGTTGAGGCGGTGTGTGAGTGGTTGGGGCAGCCTCAGGTTTGATATCGACCTTACTGACGCCATCGCGGGCAAGCCTTGCTCCTACAAATAAGCGAGGCTTGCCCGCGATGCTTTTAAGCTCTTGGCTTGACGGTCCCGCAATCCTGCCCCAGCCACACAGCCCGGGTATCCAGACTGCCCTTCTGCTGAATGCCGGTTGCATTGAACGTACCGCTGACCTTGGTGGTGAACTCACGATCGCTGAGGAACGTGGCGACGCCCGCGCCCTGCGCTTTCGGGCAGCTGAAACGGAATTTCCACTGGTTGCCCGTGCGATCAGTGATTTGCTGTTTGCAGCCCGATTGCGGATCCGTCAGCGGGATATCGTCCGACTTGACCTGCTCCGGCGTCAGGCACGCGCGAATGCCTTTGCCACCCATGGTGATGCCCTGCTTTTCCAGCTGCGCGCGCTGCTCGGGCGTCATCTGGCTTTGCAGCTGACCCAGGATCAATTGCAGATCCGGCATGTTCTGGTCATCGACCTTCATGTTGCTGGTGGTCAATTCCCACAAACCCGGCTGAAGCATCTGCGCTTGCGCAGCCACAGGAAGTGCCAAACCCAGCGAGATGGCCAAACCCAGCAGACGAACGTTCATCGTGTAACTCCTGATCAGTAGTGGCCGTTAGACGCCAGCCACGGGCTTCGGTTCATGGGCCAATTAAATAGCGACATTCTGCCCGGAACATGGTCTGTTACGCATTGAATCTTCAGGAGCAAGGCTGCCCCCATGGATTATTTTGGACCCCATATTTTCGGCTACACCATCGCATTGCTGCACTCGCTAGGCACGATTGCAGCGATCCATGCCGTACTGACCGTACGAACCGCCCAGGGCGCGATCGCATGGGCCCTGTCACTGGTCTTCATGCCCTACCTGACACTCATCCCCTACCTGGTCTTCGGCCGCAGCACCTTCGACGGCTACATCAAGGCCCGCCGCCAGGCCAACGAAGAGATGCGCAAAGCCGTCTCCGAGCTCAACTGGCGGCCCTGGGTGGAGGAAGCACTCACCGCCCGCGCCTCCAACGCTTATGCATCCCTGCGGGCCATGCCGAAGCTCGGGCGCATGCCTTGCCTGGCCAACAACGAAGTACGGCTGTTGATCAATGGCCGGGCCACGTTCGATGCGATTTTCAATGCCATCAGCCAGGCCAGGGAAGCGGTGCTGATTCAGTTCTTCATCATTCACGACGATCGCCTCGGCCAGCGCCTGCAAAAACTGCTGCTGGAGAAAGCCGCCCAAGGCGTGGCGATTCACCTGCTCTACGACCGCATCGGCAGCCACTCCCTGCCCCACAGTTACGTCCAGGCGTTGCGTGAGGGTGGTGTCGAGGTCAAAGCCTTCGCAACGCGCAGCGGCTGGCTCAATCGCTTCCAGGTCAACTTCCGCAATCACCGCAAGATAGTCGTCGTCGACGGCATTCTCGGCTTCGTTGGCGGGCACAACGTTGGCGACGAGTACATGGGCGAGAAACCGCCCCTGGCACCCTGGCGCGATACCCACGTGCAGGTCCGCGGCCCGGTGGTGGCCAGCATGCAGGAGTCGTTCGCCGAGGACTGGTTCTGGGCGGCGCGCGCCCTGCCTCCGCTGATCCTGCCGGAGGTGTACCCGGACGACGGTGTGCTATGCCAATTACTCGCCAGCGGACCGGCAGACCCCTATGAGACCTGCTCGCTGTTCTTCGTCGAATCAATCCATGCCGCCACCGAACGGGTGTGGATCACCAGCCCGTATTTCATCCCCGACGAAGCGGTGTTCGCTGCCCTGCGCCTGGCCGTCTTGCGCGGCGTCGATGTGCGGATCCTGCTGCCCTCCCGTCCCGATCACCGAATCGTTTACGCCGCCTCCAGCCTCTTTGCCTTCGAAGCCGTGCGCGCCGGGGTGCGGGTATTCCGCTACGAACCCGGGTTCCTGCATCAGAAAGTGGTGTTGATCGACAATGAGATCAGCGCGATCGGCAGTGCCAACATGGACAACCGTTCGTTCCGCCTGAACTTCGAAGTGATGTTGCTGACCGTCGACAGCGCGTTCGCCGCCAAGGTGGAACAGATGCTCAACGATGACTTTGCCCAGGCCCACGAGATCGCCAAGGAAGAAAGCCGGGAGACCCACCGACTGCAACAGGTCGGCATGCGGATCGCCCGGCTTATCTCACCGATTCTCTAACGGGATTCTAGGGGTTGTAGATGTCGTCCCGCGTCCATGGCAGTTCATGACTGCCATCGGCGTGTGCCTTGACCGCCAGGATCTGGTGCAGGTTGATCCAGCCCCTGGCGAACGCGTAGGCGCACCCTGCCAGATACAACCGCCAGATCCGCAGCGCTTGTTCCGGCACCAGTTTCGCGGCCGCCTCAAGATTGTCCTCCAGGCGTTCGCTCCAGTGATCCAGCGTGCGGGCGTAATGCAGGCGCAGGCTTTCAACGTCGACAATCTCAAGCCCCGCTTCGCTGATCTCGGCGGAAATCATCGACAGGTGCGGCAACTCGCCGTTGGGGAACACGTACTTCTCGATGAAGTCCCCGGCGCCGCGTCCCACTGGCCGGCCATCCGTATGCTTGGCGGTAATCCCGTGGTTCATCACCAGGCCGCCCTCTTTCACCGCACCGAACAAGGTTTTGCAGTACTGCGCCAGGTTCGCGTGGCCGACGTGTTCGAACATGCCGACACTCACCACCTTGTCGAAACGACCGTCCTGCGGCAGGTCGCGGTAGTCGAGCAGTTGCAGTTCGACCAAGTCCTCCAGGCCTTCTTCTTTCACCCGCTGCCGCGCCAGCGCCAGTTGTTCCTTACTGAGGGTGATACCGAAAACCCGGGCACCAAATTCACGCGCCGCATACCTCGACAGCCCACCCCAGCCACAGCCGACATCCAGCAAATACTCCCCAGGTTGCAGGCGCAATTTGCGACACAGATGGCGGAACTTGGCTTGCTGGGCCTGCTCCAGGGTTTCACTGCCGGTCTCGAAATAGGCGCAGGAATAGGCCATGTCGCTGTCGAGCCACAGCTGATAAAAATCGTTGGAAAGGTCGTAGTGATAGGAAATCGCCTTGGCGTCGGTTTCCTTGTCGTGGGCAGTGCGGATGGTCTCTCCACCCTCGTCTTCTTCCAACAGTGCCTGACTCCACTCATCACAGACGCGGATCACATCACTGATGGAACCTTCGAGTTCCAGCTTGCCTTCGACGAACGCCGCGCCTAGCGCATCGAGGCTGGGATGCGTGAACTGGGTGACCATTTGCGGGTCCTTGACCACAATCGTGACGCTGGGCGTCGGCCCCAGATTGAATTCATGGCCGTCCCAGAGTCGCAGGCGTAGCGGTAACTGCAGATTCTGTAAGGCCGGTGGAAGTTGCGCGAGCATGGATAATCCCCCTTGTTTCAGACGTCTGCCTGAGAGGTTAGACCATCATTGAAAAATAGCTGGCTATCGATTTTATAGCCGTTTCCTATGATCCAAAAAAAGCAAAAAATCCACGGAAATGACTGCTATATCCCTAGTGACTGCGAATTCACCCCACAGTTCTATAAACCTTCACCCACCCAACCTGTAGGAGCGAGCCTGCTCGCGATGGACTAAAGAGCGCCGCGTTCACCCAGAACACACGCGTCATCGTTAACGACCATCGCGAGCATGCTCGCTCCTACAGTTTGAGCAGCGGCTCCTGAAAGCGCAGCAGGCGACCGGCGTTACCCAGCACCAGCAAGGTGCTGAGGTTGTGCAACACGGCAGCGATCATCGCCCCCGCTGCGCCCAGCCAGCCAAACGCAGCGAAGGCAACAATCGCCAGGGTCCAGCCCAGACCGATGATCACGTTGACCTGCAATGTGCGGCGGCACTGACGACTCAAGCGCACGCAGGTTCCAAGCCGGCGCAAATCGCTGCCGATCAGCACCACATCTGCCGACGCCAGAGCAATGTCCGCGCCACCCGCGCCCATCGCCACGCCCACCACACCCGCCTTCAGGGCCAGTGAATCGTTGATGCCATCCCCCACCACCATAGGCCGGAAACCGTTACCAATTTCTTTCAGCACGCGATTGAGCTTGTCTTCAGGCAGGGCCTGCGCCTCGACATCGCTGATGCCGATATCACGGGCGAGCGCGTGCGCAACGCTCTTGCGGTCACCGGTGAGCAGCAATTGCCGACCCAGGCCAAGGTCGCGCAGTTCATTGAGGGCGAATTTCGCTTCGGGTTTGACGCTATCGGCCAACAGCAGCCAGGCGAGGAATTCACCGTTGAGCGCCAGCCCTGCAATCGGGCCATCGTGCTCGGGAACTGCCGAGGTCGGAATCTGCAATTGGGCGAACAACTCAGGTCGTCCGAGTGCCGCCTCGCCCTGTTCGGTCATGGCCACCACACCCAGGCCCTGATGCTCACGAACATCGCTCATCAACAGGAAGTGGTCTTGGGTCACCAGGCCGGCTAGCGCTCGACTGACCGGATGACTGCTGGCCGAACCGAGGCTGGCGGCAAGCCTGAGGACTGGCGAATGATCGTCCAAAGGACTGTCGACGGTTTGCAGGCGCAAGGTGCCGTAGGTCAGGGTCCCGGTCTTGTCGACCACCAGCGAAGTGAGATCGGCCAGTTCCTCCAGGAACGCAGAGCTGCGGATCAGGATCCCGTGGCGCGCGGCGACCGCCACGCCGGCAATCGCCGTTGCCGGCGCCGACAACACCAATGCACACGGACAGGCTGCCACCAACACCGCAAGCATCGCCTGGGCGTTGTTGGTGATGAACCAGGTCACCGCGGCCAACAGCAACACCAGCACCATGTAGCTGCCGGCATAACGCTCCAGTAACCGGGTGATCGGCGGCTTGGAACGCTCGGCGTTTTGCATCAGTGCAATGACCTTGCCGAGGGTTGATTCGCGCCCGGTGCGGGTCACTTCGATGTGCAGTAGGCCATCGAGATTGATCGCACCACCGAACACCTGCATCCCGGCGCCTGCTTCGATGGGCACCGATTCACCGGTGATGGAAGCGGTGTCGAGACTCGCCTGGCCGGACAACACCAGACCATCGGCCGGCACCCGATCCCCGGCCCGCACCTCCACCTGATCCCCGGCCTTGAGCTTGCCGTTATCGACTTCGACGATGGAGCCATCGGCTTGAATCAAACGTGCGTGGCTGCGCGTCAGTTTGCCGAGGGCGTGAATGGCTTCCTGTGAACCGATGACACTGCGCTCTTCCAGTACGTGGCCGAAGATCATGATGATCGGCAGCAAGGCCGCCGTCAGCAGGTCACCGGTTGCCCAGGCACCGAGCATGGCCAGGGCGATCAACTGATCGGTGATGCCATGCAGGCTGGGATAACGCAGGCTGTACCAGGCCGAACGCATCACCGGCACGGCCACCAGCACAGAAGCAAAACCCAACAGCAACTGGCTGACGCCGTACTGCTCAGGCGCCAGCCAGCGCCAGACAAGACCGAGTGCGAGCAAGCCGAGTGCGAGCATGGCCAGGGTCAATTGGCGGGCGGCGCTGCGTTGTTCAGCCGAGGACAACAGGCTCGGTGCAGCGGCGGTTTGCGCGGTCATTGTGCAGCTCCCTGAATGATCAGGCGGGAATCGTCTTTGGGATCGACAGTGGTTACCGAACCGGCCTGTCCGAGAATTTTCGGCATCCGTTCGCGGTAGATTCGCAGCAGCATCTGCGGGTCGGTCCCCTGTTGTTGCGCCTTCGCCAGACTCAACACCGTGGCGGTATCGGCGGAAGCTTTGGCCAATCGTTCACTGGCCTGGGCATGGGCGACTTGCAGCGTTCGATCCGCTTGCTCGTTGGCAGACTGGGTCAATTTCTCAGCCTCCGTGCGCGCGTTGGCCACGGCTTTATCGGCTTGCTGACTGGCTGTCAGCACCGCGTTGAAGGCATTCACCGCCGGGCTGGGCAAACTCGACTGCACATCCACCCGCGCCACTTCGATGCCCAGTCCCTGCCCCGTTGCGGCCAGTTCGGCGAGACGTTGATTGATGCCCCGCACCAGATCACCGCGAAGACGTTCACGCCTTTCCGCCGCCTGATTGTCCGCACCAATCAGTTCCGGTCGCGCCACCAGAATGGTGTCCAGATCCCGTGCCGCCGTCAGCGCCACGGTGCTTCGCGTGACAAGTCGATCCAGTGCCGGCAACACATGTTCACCTTGCAGCACGAAGGCATAGGGATCAGTCACTTTGTAAAACACCCGCACATCCAATTGCACCACGCCGGCATCCCCGGTCAGTAGATACCCTGAGCCTGCCAGCGCATCACTGATCGGCGTGGCGAAACTGACCACTCGATCGGCTTGCAGTGCCGCGTCACTGCGCAGCAGATTTTCCACGCGACGCTCAATCACCCGCTCCGCAGCCGGTAGCAAGATGACCTGTTCAAAGGGCCGCGGCCAAGCCAACAACAGGCCGGCATTCTGGATGCGATCCAGCGCACCAAAGTGCAGAACCACCGCACGATCCTGCGGATCGATCTGCCGCACATTGGAGAACGCCCATGCCAATGCGGCCAGGGCCGTCACCGCGTACAAAGCAAAAAAGGCCAGGCGCCCGGCTTGAATCCACGGGCTGCTCAACTCATGTGTTCCACGTGGAACCCAACTCATGGTTGCGATCCGGTTTTGTTGTCGAGGCTCGGCGGGCCATCCACCAGCACACGGAACGGCGCCGCATCGGTACGCAGAATCAGTTTCGTTCCCGGTGTGACCACCGTGCCGAGGGTGTCGAGCGAGCGCAGCAAGTTATACAGCTGCGGTGAACCGGCGTAGGCGCGGCCGTAGATTTGCGCCGCTTCCACCCGGGATTGCGCTTCGATCTCAGCGGCTTTCACCGAGGCATCGGCCTGTACGATCCGCGCGTCGCGCTCGGCAGCCGAACGGATTTGCGCCGCCTCGCGCTTGCCGATGGCAGTGCGTTCGGTGGCGATGGTTTCACGCTCCGCGCGCATGCGATCGACCGTTGCCGTGAGGGTCACCGATGGCAAGGTCAGACGCTCGATGCCAACCTGCAACACACGCACACCATAGGTGGTCAGCAACTGCTGATCTATTTGCTGGCGCAATTGCGCTTCGAAATCGGCAATGCGCACCTGGCTGGCATCGGTGTTCACCAGATTGGCCAGGTCGAAACTGCTGGCCGTGGTTTCCAGCGCAGAGCCGACAAAAGTACGAATCTGCCGCGCGGCTTCGTCCGGCTGATTCTGCACGGCGCGCATGAAGCGCTGCACGTTGTCCGGATCGCCCTGAACCTGCCAGGCCACATAGGCCTGAACGATGATGCGCAAGCCGTCCCGCGTGCCGACATCCTGCAGTCCGCTGGAGGTGGTGCGCAGTCGCAGATCAACCGGAATCGCCGCCTCGAACGGCGCTGGCAAGCGCCAGCCAAGACCCGGCTCAAGCAGCACCCGCGACGGATTGCCGAAACGCGTGATCACGGTCGCCTCCCCCGACCTCACCTGCACCAGGCTTGCAGCAGCCACGGCGAATGCCACCAGCAATGCCGCCCACCCCATGCGTCGCCACGGGAAGGGTCCCGCCTCCTGAGGATCGCCGTGATGGTGATGGTGGTGATGTCCGTGGTGGTGATGCCCGCCATGGCCGTGATCATGGCCACTGTGGTCATCGTGATCGTGGTCGTGAGTGTGCGACTGGCTCAATTGGAAGCTCCTGGCTGAGCGGCCTTGCGCGGCGACGCAGGGTCAGCCGGCAACGTGAACGTTCTGAGGTCGATGGTCGGTGCATTGCTGCTACCGCCCAGGCGGTGATCGAGCACCAGCAACTTGGCGTTGGCCAAACCCTGGGACAGTTGACCGAGGTATTGCTCCAGCACAAAGGCCTGCCCGGCGCTGGCGTAAGCCTTCTGCTCGGCGCTGAACTTGAGATCGGCGGCTTGTGCACCCGCATTGATTTCACGGGCGCTGGCGGTGGCTTGATCGCGGGCGATGCTGGCCTGCAACTGCGCCTGATTGGTGGCTTCGGTGGCGGCGCCACGCTCCCGGGCGATCAACGCCTGGGCACCGATCTGTGCAGCTTGCACACCGTGATAGGCATTCGCCGCACCGGCCGGTGGATGAATTGCCTCGACCACGGTGGCGAGAATTTCCACACCGCTGTCGAGTTTTTCCAAGTCTGCCTGCACCGCACGACCGATCTCCTGGGCAAGTCCCACCCGATCTTCACCGAGCAAACCGTCCAGCGTGCGCGAGGCGAAATCGTGAACCAGGATACGACTGGCGGTACTGCGGATCAGCGTCGGTACATCCGCACTGTTGTAGGTTGCCGCCAGCGCCGCCTCATCGCTCAGGCCGATGCGATAAACAAAGCGCACGTCCATGTTCACAATCTGAAAGCTCTGCTGATCGCCCCGGCTGCTGGCGATCACCTGGGATTTGTCATTCACATGGCTGGCGTCCCACAACCGATTGGCGGTAATCGGCGGTGGACCTTCGGCGGGATCCGCCTGAACCGGGGCCGGCGTTTCGCCGACACTGGTGGCCAGCTCATGCACCACGCCATTCTCGACACTCAGCACCCGGCCCAGCGGCCAAGGCAAACCGGCATGCAAACCGGGGCCGAACACCGTCGCCGGTTTGCCGAAACGTTCATAAATGCCCCGCCCTTGCAGCGGTATTTCGTGAATACCGGTCAGTGCCCAACCGACCACGGCCACCACCGCCAGCACCGGCAAAAACGCGCGACGCATGTAAGTGAAAGCCCAGATTTGTCGCAGGTCGATGCCGAAGCGGTTGTGCAATTCATGCTGCAACGCCAACAGCGGCTGTGGTGGCCAGCGCAGCATGTCCGCGACAAAACTGCGCGCGAGTAGCGTTGGTTCAAGCTGTTCACGGCGAGGGCTGAACAACGACAACACCGCACGCAGCAACAGCTCAGCGGCGACCAATCCCGGCAGCACGCCGATCACTACCGCGAGGCGCATGGGCCAGACCGCATTCTCACTGGCAAACAACAGGCACAACGCGCCCAGCACCAGGCTGATGATCGACACGCGAACCAGCTGCGCCAAGGCGCTAGCTTCTGGCCATTGAGCCGGGTTTTCCTGAGCCAGGTGGCGCTCCAGCACCAGCAAGCCGAACGCCAGCAGCAATGCCAGGGCTGCGCCGACGGTGGCCGACAATCCGAGCGCGGCGGGCGGCAAGCCGAGGTTCCACACCTGCACAACGCAATACAGTGTCAGCAACGCCCACCCGCCGAGCCACAGCGTTGGCGCGCCGATCTGCCGGAGCAGGTTGAGCCAACGCTGCCCAATGCGGTCCAGCAGTCGCTCATACCAACCCGACGGGCTTTCCATCTCCTGGACTACCGTCTGGGGCTCTTCCGGACTCATGGCCCGCACACGCCATCGGGCCACAAACCAAGCCGATTGCAGGCCAGCCATCACCACCAGCAAGGCAGCGCTTTGATTGAACAGTAAGGCAGGCCAAAGGGATTGCGGCGCAAACAACCCGACAAAAAATCCCAGCACCAGCCCCATGCTCACTAAAACACCGCAGCCAATCGCGAGCTGACGCAATCGCCGCCCTTGAAAAACTGCCTGCTGAAAACGCGGCAGCTCGGCTACCTGCGTCTCCTCCACTTCGAGATCGACTTGCATACCACTCCAGTGCCGGCTTGTTCTCATCAAAATTCGTTACGATATAACGATAACAGTGAAATTTCTGTACATAGTCGCGCTATCTAAAAGCGGAAAACCTGTCGCTTGCCTGAAGCCTTGACCGAAATGCTCCAAAACGCTCATATTACGAGCGTAATTTTTCTTCAAGGCTACGTTTACCCTCTCGATTCCTTCCCTCCAGGAGCAGATCCATGAGCACTTATGATGTCGTGATACTTGGCGGTGGCCCCGGCGGTTACAACGCAGCCATTCGTGCTGGGCAACTGGGTTTGAAAGCGGCCTGCGTGGAAGGACGCGCCACCCTCGGCGGCACCTGCCTGAATGTCGGTTGCATGCCCTCCAAGGCATTGCTGCACGCCTCCGAGCTCTACGACGCGGCCATGGGAACCGAGTTCGCCAACCTGGGCATCGAGGTCAAACCCACCCTCAATCTCGCCCAAATGATGAAACAGAAAGATGAAAGCGTGACCGGGCTGACCAAAGGCATCGAGTTTCTCTTTCGCAAGAACAAGGTCGACTGGATCAAGGGCTGGGGCCACATCGACGGGCCGGGCAAAGTCACAGTGACCGATCACGCTGGCGGCAAGACCGAACTGAACGCCAGGGACATCATCATCGCCACCGGCTCCGAACCCACTCCCCTGCCCGGCGTAGAGATCGATAACAAACGCATCCTCGATTCCACCGGTGCGCTGTCACTGGCGCAAGTGCCAAAACATCTGGTGGTGATCGGCGCCGGTGTGATTGGTCTGGAGCTTGGCTCGGTGTGGCGGCGGTTGGGTGCGCAAGTCACCGTGGTCGAATACCTCGACCGGATTTGCCCGGGAGTGGATGGCGAAGCCGGCAAAACCCTGCAGCGTTCCCTGAGCAAGCAAGGTATCAGCTTCAAGTTGAGTTCGAAGGTGACTCGCGCCACCGCGAGCGATACCGGCGTGCAGCTCAGCATTGAACCGGCGGCCGGTGGCAGCGCCGAACTGCTCGAAGCCGATTATGTGCTGGTGGCCATCGGGCGTCGGCCTTATACGCAAGGCCTGGGACTGGAAAACGTCGGCCTCGCCACCGACAAACGCGGCATGCTGGCCAACAAAGGTCATCGCACCGAAGCTGCCGGCGTCTGGGTGATCGGCGACGTGACGTCCGGGCCGATGCTCGCCCACAAGGCCGAAGACGAGGCCATGGCCTGCGTCGAGCAGATTGTCGGCAAGGCCGGCGAGGTCAACTATGCGCTGATTCCCAACGTGATCTACACCAAGCCTGAACTGGCCAGCGTGGGCAGTACCGAGGAACAACTGAAGGCCGAAGGGCGCGCGTACAAGGTCGGCAAATTCCCCTTTACCGCCAACAGCCGGGCGAAGATCAATCACGAAACCGAAGGCTTCGCCAAGGTGTTGGCCGATGAACGCACCGACGAAATTCTTGGCGTGCACCTTGTCGGACCTAGCGTCAGTGAAATGATTGGCGAGTACTGCGTGGCGATGGAGTTCAGCGCTTCGGCCGAGGACATTGCCCTGACTTGCCATCCACACCCGACCCGCTCCGAGGCTTTGCGTCAGGCGGCGATGAATGTGGAGGGGATGGCGACGCAGATGTAAGCCATGTGATTGGCGGTGGTTGGGCTACCGCATTCGCGAGCAGGCTCGCTCCCACAGAAGAGCAATGATTCCCTGTGGGAGCGAGCCTGTTCGCGAATGGGTCGACTCGGTTTAAAGCGGCAAATGCCCCAACGGCAACTCTCCAGGCGCCTTGACCGTATGAATCGCAAAATTGCTGCGGATATCACTCACCCCCGGCAACTTGAGCAAGCTCCCGGTGAGAAACCGGTCATAGGCGCGCAAATCCGGTACCACCACCTGCAACAGAAAATCCGATTCCCCTGACACCAGAAACGCCGAGATAACCTCGGGCAGCGCCGTCACGGCAAGTCGAAAGGCCTCGGCCTGTTCGTCGTTATGGCGCTCGACTTTCACCCCGACGAACACCGTCAAACCGAGCCCGACCTCATCGCGATCCAGATTGGCCTGATAACCACGGATCACTCCGGCCTCTTCCAGCATCCGCACCCGGCGCAAGCACGGTGAGGCGGACAGGCCGATCTCGTCGGCCAGTTGCACATTACTCAGACGGCCGTCCCGTTGCAGTGCGGCGAGGATCTTGCGGTCGTAAGCGTCGAGTTTCATCGTTTGGCAGATCCTGATGGTGGAGTGGTGAATACGTGGCAGGTTATGCCAATCCACGGCCTTCCGGAAGCGAACTACGCAAGCACCTGCCCTGCCCTTGCGGCATAGACTGGCCCTACCGAATCGACAACGAATGGGGTGCAACATGGAAGGTTTGTGGCTGTTTTTCATGGCGCTGGCGGTGGTTTACCTGCTGCCGGGACCTGACATGATCCTGCTGTTGCAGACCGGCGCCCGACAAGGAAAAGGGGCGGCGTTGGCCACCGCGGTGGGATTGGCAATCGCCCGAGGCTGTCATGTGGCATTGGCGGCATTGGGGCTGGCGGCGTTGTTCAAGGCGGCGCCCTGGACCTTCGACGTGGTTCGTCTGGCGGGCGCGGCTTACCTGTTGTGGATCGGTATCCAATGCCTGCGCACCACCTTGCTGCCAAGCCTGCAGGGTTCAAACACAACGAGCGAACAGCCGCGCTATCGGGAAGCGATACAGCGCGGTTTGCTGACCAATCTTCTCAATCCCAAGGCCCTGTTGTTCTGCTCGGTACTGCTGCCGCAGTTCATCGATCCACAGGCCGGACCGGTGCTCGGGCAATTCGCCGCGCTCGGTGTAGTGCTGGTTGCCGTCGGTTTGCTGTTCGACAGCACCTACGCCCTGGCCGGTGCCGCTCTTGGCCGATGGCTGCAACGCAGCCCATCGGCCCAGCGCCTGCAGCAATGGCTATTCGGCAGCCTGCTGATCGGATTCGCCGTGCGGCTGACCTTTGTTCAGCAGGCTTGAGCTCACTGAGCCTTGCGCCGACGACGAATGAGCACCCACAGCGCAGTGGCGATCACCACCAGCCCACCGCCTATCTGCAGCGGTGTCTTGTAGGGTCGCAGTGCGGAGCGGGTCGCATCAGTGACTTGGGTGACATAGCGTTTATCCGCGTTCTCGAAGTCGGGATACGGGCATTGATGACCGAAATCCGCCGCCCATGTCACGTACGGGCCTTCCTTGACGTAACGTCGATAGATTGCACTTTGCTCTTGCGGACTGCTGTTCCACCCCGCCGCCTCACAGAGCACGGCGGCGAACGCATGACTGGTGCGGGGTAAATTGTCGGCCGCGCGGCTGGCCAACGCCGTGGCGACAAACCGATAGTGGTAGCGCTGGTCGGGTTGAGCCGCGCTGGCCTGCTGTCGCTTCACCTCGTCCTCGGCCACCAGCGGGCCGACCTTCAACTGCGTGTCCTCGAGGCTGTAGCTACCACCGAACGTGGCGTAATCCGGGGACATCTCGTAGCCGAGGATATCCATTCCCCACTCGCGCGCCGTCCACGCCGCCTTGAACAGTGCAGAAGCGCGACGCGTCGGCCACCACGCCGAATCGGCAGCGAGACGTTGCTGCCCATACAACTCGGCCTTGTGGCGTAGGCCGTCGTTATCGAAATACGCGGGCGCTTCTTCGTAGTGCCCTTCACGCAGCAATCGTCGCGCGAGCACGTTGCGCAGCTTGGCCGCCACCGGCAACGGCACATAGTTATCGCGATCCTGCTGAGTCAACGGTGGCGGTGCCGGCACCTGGGTGTCGACGTAATGCTTTAGCTCATCGAGGGTCAGCACCCGCTCGGCGACCGTCGCCGCATCGAACCAGTAGATGTCCTTACTGCGGTAAAGCTGATCGAAAGCTTGCAGGTAATCCCCGCGTTGCAGGGCCAGAATCGCGCTTTCGCCTTCCACACGACACTTGGGCTGCAAGGTTTCGAACGCATAGTCCGGCGTGCGTCGCTCGCCCCAGGATTCATTCTGTGGAAAAGCTTGGGCCGCTTTCGCATAGGCCGCAGCCGCTGCGCTTTTATCGCCGTCGCGCACGGCCAGTTTTGCTCGTAGCCACCACGCCAGACCACCCTCGCCAGCGTGATCGAGGAAGGCTTTGGCGCTGGCGTAATCGCCCTGTTGATAATTCATCGCCGCCAGGCGGTCGGCATTATCCAGACTGCCACGGGTGCTGTTTTGCAGGAGCTCGATCAGCTTTTTATCGTTCGCTGGCTGGTCGCCGAACGACCAGCCCAGCCGGCTGATCAAGCCAGCCGTCACCAATTGCTGCACCGGTTTGTCCTTGAGCAACCCGGCCAGTTGATCCTCTGGCATGGCCGCCAGGTCCGCCATCAACAGTTTCAACGATGTGTAACCCACCGTTGAGCCGTGTCGGTTTTGCGTGGCGTAAAGTTCGATGGCGTTGTCCCAGTCACCTGCGGCACGAGCCACCCGTGCCTCCTCACCCAGGCTGGCGACGCCCAATTCCAGCGGGTCGCTGAAGCCATCGATACTCAATTGCCGAGCTTGCTCGAACGCCTTTCTGGATTGTTCCAGGAGATCTGGTTGGGCCCCTGCTTGCGAGCTCATGGCGAACAATGCACGGCCCAACGAATAGGCGGCCCAGGTACTGCGCAACGCACGTTGATCCGCCGGCAAGGCCAGCACCTTCTGAAAATACTCCGCCGCCAAACCTTGATCGCCGGAAGCGAAGGCCACGGCCCCGGCCAGATATAACCTGAGTTCGGCAGGCAGGCTCGCCCCTTGAGCCTCGACCTGATGCGCATCGGTCAGCTCGCGCAACTGTTTCACCAACACCTGTTGCTCTGCGCTCAGACCGTCTTGCTCGGCTTGGTTGCGCTGTTCCACATAGTCGGTAGCGGACAGGCCATAGGTCACTTCGGCGACTTCTTTCAGTCCTGCGATCGCATGGCCAAGGCGATTGATCTCAAATCGGAAGTTGCCCTCCGGCAGTTCTGCCAGCGACTGTTCTCGGTTGTCCAGCAAACGCGCGGGAAAGTCGGGACCGCACGCCAACGCCGAACCCAGCGGCAGGCTCAGGCTCAGACACAACAGATGACGTGACCAGTTACGGCTGAACATTCGACTCTCCTTGATTGATGATTGCACAGCGCGCCCAACCGATGGCGCGCTGCCCACCGGCCGCAATCCGACCTTCGCGCTGGCGAGTGAAGGTAAGCAGATCGGCCTCTTGTTGCAATGTATAACCGGCCAGTGCATCGGCGCCTTCGCAACCGTGCGCAACCAATGTCAGGCGTTCCGGCCAGGCACTGTCGAGATTGCCTTCGTTACGAAGACCAATGTCATACAGGTCCTGTTGCGTTGAGAGGCTCAGCTTCAGATGGCTGACCAACGCATCTCCCCTGGCCACCGCGCGCAACGTGGTCCGGCTCCAGGCGCGGCGATCATTGGCCAACGGTAGGCGAAACCAGATCAGACCGGCCAGATGAACCGGCGGATCAGCGCGCAACTCGCTACTCAGCTGACTCAATTGTCGTGGGTCGGCCATCAGCTCCTGGCGTTTTCCATCGCGCTCAATGCTCACTTCGCTTTCCACGATGGGTGCGCCGCCGGCGCTCGGCAACAGCGCGACGCCATAGGCGGGCAGTGCCAGGTAGAAAGGTTTAACCGTGATGCGGCTCCAGTCCTTCGCCCATTGCCGGGCTTGATCTGGATCGAACAAACCGCGACGCGGATCCGTCACCGCATGCACCTGCAGCACACTGCTATCGACAGTGGATAACAACGCTGGCAATTCGGGACTGTCGAGCCAGGCTGGCAACGCAGTGATGCTCAATGGCATGGAGGAAGGAAGTACGGCGCGAAGATGCGTGAGAAATTCGCGATAGGCGGGTAACCGGGCATTGCCCGCATCGTGATCGATTTCCACGCCGGCAAGACTCAATCCCGAGGTTTGCCAATCACTGATCAGCAGTTGAATCCGCGTAGTGATGTCTTGCTGATCCAAAGCCTTGAGCTGCCCATCGAGGCGAATCACCGCAATCAGTGGGCGACCATCACGTTTGAGCAGAACAGGATCAATCTGCGCCAGGCTCCACCCCGCTTTGGGGAAGGCCTGCAAGGCCAGCACGCGCAAGGTTGAAAAATCGGTACGACTGTCACTCAGAGCCGGTGCATGTTCCGCCGTCCACTGCCGCTGCCAAACGTAAAGTTGCTGATCCAGCGGTGGTGCGGCTTTTCGTTCGCAACCTGGGAGCAGCGCCAGCGCTATCAGCAACGCCGATAGACGCACGTAAAAATCCATAAAGCTCCCGGTCCCTTCGCAATTGCCGAGCTGCGAGTCTAACGCAGCCCGGCAATGGAAAGATGGCACCGGTGTGTTCCACGTGGAACGTTCACCAACAACCCATCACATCAGGCAGTTTTTTGCAGACCCGCAACCGTGCGCGGCATACCGACAAAACCAGGCAAGGCTTCGACACGGGCCAGCCAGGCGCGGATGTTGGCGTAGTCGTCCAGCGACACATTGCCTTCCGGCGCATGGGCGATGTAGCTGTAGGCGGCCACGTCGGCAATAGTCGGCTCGCTGCCCACCAGATAGGGCGACTTGGCCAATTCCTGATCGATGACCTTGAGCACGGTATGGGCGTACGCAATGGTTTCTTCAGCGTTGTAAGGCGCACCGAAGACAGTGATCAGCCTGGCGCGGGCCGGGCCGAATGCAATCGGACCTGCGGCGGCGGACAACCAGCGCTGCACTTTTGCCGCACCGACCGGATCAGCAGGCAACCAGCGGCCATTGCCGTATTTTTGCGCCAGATAAACCAGAATCGCGTTGGAATCCGCGAGCACCACACCTTGATCGTCCAATACCGGCACCTGACCAAATGCATTCAGTGCAAGGTACTCAGGCTTCTTGTGTTCGCCCTTGGCCAGGTCGACAAAGATCAGCTCGGTCGGCAGTTTCAGCAGCGAGAGCATCAGCTCCACACGGTGGGCATGGCCGGAACGTGGGAAGTTGTAGAGTTTGATGGCTTGCATGGACGACTCCGCGGGTGAGTGGCGCTGTTCGAAAGGATCAGCACCGATGGCGGCCATCTTCTACCAGTCCCGCAGACAACAGAATAACCACCGAACGCAATCCATTATTTCAATAAGCGAAATAACTGATCAGCCCCATAACGCCGAATTCTCCCGCAGTGCCTTCACGGTGAAATCAACAAAACTGCGGACCCGCGCCGGGGCCTTGCGTCCGCCCTGATACACGACGTGGATGGGAAGCGGCGGCAGCTCATAATCGGCCAGGACGATTTCCAATTCCCCTTCAGCCACCTTGCTCGCGACTTGATAAGAAAGCACTCGGGTATAACCAAGCCCGAGCGCTGCCGCGTTGATGGCGGCCCGGTTCGCCGTCACCATCAGTCGCGGATCTGCACGTACGGACAGGGGCTCATCACCTTCAAGAAACGGCCAATTCTTGAGCTGCCCAATCGCCGACGTTGCAATGATTGGCGCCTCTGCCAAATCCTGCGGGTGTGCTGGCCGGCCATGAGTCGCGAGAAACTGCGGCGACGCCACGATCACCCTGCGCACTTGTCCCACCCGAATCGCGTGCTGATTGCTGTCAGGCAGTTCACCGATGCGAACCGCTACGTCGATCCCCTCCTCCACCACACTGACCACTCGATCAACCAACAGTGCATTGATGGTGACGTCGGGAAATTGGGTCAGAAAACTCACCATGAGCGGTGTGATAAACAGCTCACCAAACAAAACCGGCGCGGTGATTGTCAGCTGCCCGCGGGGCAGGATGTGGCTGCCCGCCGCTGAATCTTCGGCCTCCTGCACTTCCGCGAGAATTCTCCGACAGTCCTCGAGGAAACGTTGCCCCGCTTCGCTCAAATGCACACTGCGCGTGGTGCGCGTAAGTAGCTGAGTACCAATGCGCTTCTCCAGCCCCGCCACCGCCCGGGTGACGCTGGCCGCGGACATTCCCAATCGCCGCGCTGCCGCGGAAAACCCCTGGTCCTGGGCAACGGCGGCGAAGACCTGCATTTCCTGGAAGCGGTCCATGGGCGGCTCCTTGATTCAGATAAAAAAAATCGCAACCAATGGGCTGCGATTTTTAAGGGTTCGAACAACTGTGGATAACTTATTCCACAGTCACCGATTTCGCCAGGTTGCGCGGCTGGTCGACGTCAGTGCCTTTGAGCACCGCCACGTAGTACGACAGCAGCTGCAGCGGGATGGTGTAGAGGATAGGCGACAGAATGTCGTGGATGTGCGGCATGTTCACGACGTGCGTGCCTTCACCATTGGTCATGCCGGCTTTCTCGTCGGCGAAAACGATCAACTGACCACCACGGGCACGGACTTCCTGAAGGTTGGACTTCAGTTTTTCCAGCAGTTCGTTGTTCGGTGCAACAGTCACCACAGGCATGTCGTTATCCACAAGCGCCAATGGACCGTGCTTCAGCTCGCCGGCTGGATAGGCTTCGGCGTGAATGTAGGAGATTTCCTTGAGCTTGAGCGCACCTTCCATTGCCACCGGGAATTGCGCACCGCGGCCCAGGAACAAGGTGTGGTTCTTCTCGGAGAACAGCTCGGCGATTTTCTCCACGGTGCTGTCCATCGCCAGCGCTTCACCCAAACGGCTCGGAAGACGGCGCAGTTCTTCGACCAATGCGGCTTCAACGCCATCGGCCAAAGTGCCGCGAACCTGACCCAGGGACAGGGTCAACAGCAGCAGGCCGACCAGTTGGGTGGTAAAGGCTTTGGTCGACGCCACACCGATTTCGCGACCGGCCTGGGTCAGCAGGGTCAGATCGGACTCACGCACCAGCGAGCTGATGCCAACGTTGCAGATTGCCAGGCTGGCGAGGAAACCCAGTTCCTTGGCATTACGCAGCGCGGCCAGGGTGTCGGCGGTTTCACCGGATTGGGAGATGGTGACGAACAGCGTGTCAGGCTGCACCACCACTTTGCGATAGCGGAACTCGCTGGCGACTTCGACTTGGCACGGGATACCGGCCAGTTCTTCCAGCCAGTAACGCGCGACCATGCCGGCGTGATAGCTGGTGCCGCACGCAACGATCTGCACATTACGCACTTTGGCGAACAGTTCGGCAGCCTGCGGACCGAAAGCCTGCACCAGCACCTGGTTCGGGCTCAGGCGACCTTCCAGGGTGCGCTGTACAACGGACGGTTGCTCGTGAATTTCCTTGAGCATGTAGTGACGGAATTCGCCTTTGTCAGCGGCTTCCGCACCATCGTTGTATTGCACCATCTTGCGTTCAACGGCCTTGCCGGTTACGTCCCAGATCTGCACGCTGTGGCGGCGAATCTCAGCGATATCGCCCTCTTCCAGGTACATGAAACGGTCGGTGACCTGGCGCAGGGCCAACTGGTCAGAGGCGAGGAAGTTTTCCCCGAGGCCCAGACCGATCACCAGCGGGCTGCCGCTACGGGCTGCAACCAGGCGATCAGGCTGCTTGGCACTGATGACCGCCAGGCCGTAGGCGCCATGCAAATCCTTGACGGTTGCCTTGAGGGCTTCGGTCAGATCAGGCAGGTCCTTGAGTTTGTGGTTCAGCAGGTGAGCGATGACTTCGGTATCGGTGTCCGAAGTAAAGACGTAGCCCAGCGCCTTGAGTTGTTCACGCAGCGCCTCGTGGTTTTCGATGATGCCGTTGTGCACAACGGCCACACCTTCAGAGAAATGCGGGTGCGCGTTGCGCTCGCAAGGGGCACCGTGAGTGGCCCAACGAGTGTGGGCGATCCCGAGGCGTCCGTTCAGCGGCGATTCTGCCAGTGCTTGTTCCAGCTCGCTGACCTTGCCTGGACGACGCGCACGCTCCAGCTTTTCTTCATCGGTATAAACGGCAACACCAGCGCTGTCATACCCACGGTATTCAAGACGCTTCAGGCCCTCGACCAGGATGGCGGTGATATTACGTTCTGCAACTGCTCCAACAATTCCACACATGCTATTTCTCCTGACTGACAGCCGCGCAAATCAAATTGATGCCGCGGGCCTGAATCTGATCGCGTGCCTCTCGTGGCAGTCGATCATCGGTAATAAGGGTATGGACGCTGCTCCAGGGCAGCTCCAGGTTGGGAATCTTGCGACCGATCTTGTCGGCCTCGACCATCACCACCACTTCCCGGGCAACTTCGGCCATGACGCGGCTCAGCCCCAGCAGTTCGTTGAAGGTGGTTGTTCCGCGAACCAGATCGATGCCATCGGCACCGATGAACAACTGATCAAAGTCGTAGGAGCGTAGTACTTGCTCGGCGACCTGCCCTTGAAATGACTCGGAATGCGGATCCCAGGTTCCACCGGTCATCAGCAACACGGGTTCGTGCTCGAGTTCACTCAAGGCATTGGCGACGTGCAGGGAATTGGTCATCACCACCA
This sequence comes from Pseudomonas putida, assembly GCF_003228315.1. Classification (NCBI taxonomy): domain Bacteria; kingdom Pseudomonadati; phylum Pseudomonadota; class Gammaproteobacteria; order Pseudomonadales; family Pseudomonadaceae; genus Pseudomonas; species Pseudomonas putida. The sequence goes on along the minus strand of NZ_CP029693.1, from coordinate 4,247,052 downwards.
GACTCGGTTGTTGACCGAGTTCCGGAATCATCGCGGCGGTAGTGCTGCCGCTATCGATGATGATCCGCGCATGCTCGCGAATTCGTGTGACTGCAGCACGAGCGATGGCTTGCTTGTACTTGGAGACAGGCTGGCCAAGATCGGCCACCAGCTCCTGCGGCATAGTGATCGCGCCACCATAACGACGAAGCAACAAGCCGTTGCTTTCTAGGGCAGCCAGATCCTTGCGAATCGTAACTTCTGAGGTTTCGAAACGTTTTGCCAGCTCATCCACACTGACTTCGCCCTGCTCGTTGAGCAAGGCAAGAATGTTGTGCCGACGTTGGGGTGTGTTGCGCTTCGACATGAGGAGATAAGTTTCGTTTCGAAAGTTAACAGAGCCAATCAAAACCTATCAGTGAAACTTCGTCAAGCGTGGTGAGATAAAAAATCTGTGGATAAAAGCATTCGCGGGCAAGCCTTGCTCCTGTAGGAGTGAGGATTGCCCGCGAACTCATTGGATCAAGTTGTGTATAACTTTAAATATCCAAGGCTGTGAATAGCTCAGCTTTTTTTGACCTTCTCAGGCCGTTTCCAGCCATCAATGTTCTTCTGCCGAGCGCGACCGACAGCCAACTGGTCTTTATCCACATTCTGGGTGATGGTCGAACCCGCCGCGGTGGTTGCACCGGAAGAGATATCCACAGGCGCTACCAACGAATTGTTGGACCCGATGAAGACGTCTTCACCCAGCACGGTTTTCCACTTATTCACACCATCGTAATTGCAGGTGATCGTGCCGGCGCCGATGTTGGTGCGTGCTCCGATTTCGGCATCGCCCAAGTAGCTCAGATGACCGGCCTTCGCGCCTTCGCCCAAATGTGCATTTTTTAGCTCCACGAAGTTACCCACATGCGCCTTTGCCTCCAGCACGGAGCCTGGGCGCAGTCGAGCGAAAGGACCGGCATCACTGCCTTCACCCAGAATGGCACCCTCGATATGGCTGTTCGCCTTGATCACCACGCCTTTGCGCAGGGTGCTGTCCTTGATCACGCAGTTCGGGCCAATCACCACGTCGTCTTCGATGACCACCTTGCCTTCGAGGATCACGTTGATATCGATCAGCACGTCGCGGCCAACCGTCACTTCTCCGCGAACGTCGAATCGAGCCGGGTCGCGCAGCGTAACGCCCTGGGCCATCAGTCGAAGACCGGCGCGCAGCTGGTAGTGGCGCTCAAGATCGGAAAGCTGTTTGCGATCATTGGCGCCCTGCACTTCCATGGCATCGTGCGGTTGTTCAGTCGCCACAACCAAACCATCCTTGACCGCCATTTCGATCACGTCTGTCAGGTAGTACTCGCCCTGAACGTTGTTGTTCGACAGGCGACCGGTCCAGTCAGACAGGCGGTCGGCAGGCACCGCGAGAATACCGGTGTTGCCTTCCTTGATAGCGCGTTGGGTTTCGTTGGCGTCCTTGTGCTCGACGATGGCGGCAACCTTGCCGTCTGCGTCACGAACGATTCGGCCATAGCCGGTGGCATCGTCCAGTTCGACAGTCAGCAGCCCCATTTGCGTTGGGGTGACCAGCTTGAGCAGGCGCTGCAGCGTTTCGACTTCGATCAAGGGCACGTCGCCGTAAAGCACCAGCACGGTGTCAGCTTCGATGAACGGAACGGCTTGGGCTACGGCATGACCGGTACCTAATTGCTTGTCTTGCAGGACGAAATTCAGATCGTCGGCGGCCAGACGCTCGCGCACGACATCGGCACCGTGGCCGATCACCACGTGAATCCGCTGTGGATCAAGTTGCCGGGCGCTGTGGATAACATGACCAAGCATCGAGTTGCCGGCGATCGGGTGCAAGACTTTCGGCAAGGACGAACGCATACGCGTACCTTGGCCAGCAGCGAGAATAACGATTTCGAGAGACATGACTGGCTACCAATCCTGGGTGGTCAGCGGCTGCGACCAAAGTGAAGAAAATCGGAAAAGAAAAAAGGGTAGCCGAGGCTACCCTTTTTAATCAATCACACAACAAGCGCGCCTTAGTGGCCGAACTTCTTGCGGATCTGCTGGACGGTGCGCAGCTGAGCTGCGGCTTCGGCCAGACGTGCGGAAGCAGAACCGTAATCGAATTCTGCGCCCCGGTCATGCAACGCCTTCTCGGCAGCCTTGACGGCTTCCTGAGCGGAGGCTTCGTCCAGGTCGGCAGCACGTTGCACAGTATCTGCAAGTACCTTGACCATGTTCGGCTGAACCTCGAGGAAACCACCAGAGATGTAATACACCTCCTCTTCCCCGCCCTGCTTGACCAGGCGAATCGGGCCTGGCTTCAGGTTAGTGATCAGCGGCGCGTGACCCAGAGCGATACCAAGATCACCCAGTGCACCGTGCGCAATCACCATCTCGACCAGACCGGAAAAGATTTCTCCTTCCGCGCTGACGATATCGCAATGGACTGTCATAGCCATCTGATTGCCTCACCCTAAATTAGCGCCCGTTTCCGGGCGCCGGGATTACAGTTTCTTGGCTTTCTCGATCGCTTCTTCGATGCCGCCAACCATGTAGAACGCTTGTTCTGGCAGGTGGTCGTAGTCACCGTTGAGGATGCCTTTGAAGCCAGCAATGGTGTCCTTCAGGGAAACGTATTTGCCTGGGGAGCCAGTGAAGACTTCAGCCACGAAGAACGGCTGCGACAAGAAACGCTGGATCTTACGAGCACGGTTTACCAACTGCTTGTCGGCTTCCGACAGCTCGTCCATACCCAGGATCGCGATGATGTCCTTCAGTTCTTTGTAACGCTGCAGAACGTACTGAACACCACGAGCGGTTTCGTAGTGGTCGTTGCCGATCACGTTCGGGTCCAGCTGACGCGAAGTCGAATCCAGTGGGTCTACCGCTGGGTAGATACCCAGGGAAGCGATGTCACGGGACAGAACGACGGTGGCGTCCAAGTGGGCGAAGGTGGTCGCTGGCGACGGGTCAGTCAAGTCGTCCGCAGGTACGTATACGGCCTGGATCGACGTAATCGAACCCTGCTTGGTCGAAGTGATGCGCTCTTGCAGCACGCCCATCTCTTCAGCCAGGGTCGGCTGGTAACCTACTGCGGAAGGCATACGGCCCAGCAGTGCGGATACTTCGGTACCGGCCAGGGTGTAACGATAGATGTTGTCGACGAACAGCAGAACGTCGTTACCTTCGTCACGGAACTTCTCGGCCATGGTCAGGCCAGTCAGAGCAACGCGCAGACGGTTTCCCGGCGGCTCGTTCATTTGACCGTAAACCAGTGCCACTTTGTCCAGAACGTTGGAGTCCTTCATCTCGTGGTAGAAGTCGTTACCCTCACGAGTACGCTCCCCCACACCGGCGAACACGGAATAACCGCTGTGCTCGATGGCGATGTTACGGATCAGTTCCATCATGTTTACGGTCTTGCCTACACCGGCACCACCGAACAGACCGACTTTACCACCCTTGGCGAACGGGCAAACCAGGTCGATAACCTTGATGCCGGTTTCCAGCAGGTCGTTGCCGCCCGCTTGCTCTGCGAACGACGGAGCAGCGCGGTGAATACCCCAGCGCTCTTCGGTGTCGATCGGGCCAGCTTCGTCAATCGGGTTGCCCAGAACGTCCATGATCCGGCCCAGGGTCGCTTTACCGACCGGTACGGAGATGGCAGCGTTGGTGTCGACTACGTCCAGACCGCGCTTCAAGCCTTCGGTGGAACCCATCGCAATGGTACGAACTACGCCGTCGCCCAGCTGTTGCTGAACTTCCAGGGTAGTGTCCGCGCCTTGTACTTTCAGCGCGTTGTAGATGCTCGGTACGCTGTCGCGTGGAAATTCCACGTCGATAACGGCGCCGATGATTTGAACGATACGTCCGCTACTCATAGCTGGATCCTCTGAAAATTTGAACCGTTAAACCGCGGCAGCGCCGCCGACGATTTCCGAGATCTCTTGGGTGATCGCAGCCTGACGCGCCTTGTTGTAGACCAGCTGCAATTCGCTGATCAAATCACCGGCGTTGTCGGTAGCGTTCTTCATCGCGATCATCCGCGCAGCTTGTTCAGCCGCATTGTTCTCGACCACCGCCTGGTACACCTGCGCCTCCACGTAACGCACCATCAGGCCGTCAAGCAGCTCTTTGGCGTCAGGTTCGTAGAGATAGTCCCAGTGGTGCTTGAGGTTTTGATCCGGGGTTGCCACCAGCGGAACCAACTGCTCCACGGTAGGCTGTTGCGTCATGGTGTTGATGAACTTGTTGGATACCACGGACAAACGGTCGATACGGCCGTCCAGATAAGCATCCAGCATCACCTTGACGCTGCCGATCAGGTCATTGATCGACGGCTCTTCACCCAGGTGGCTGATAGCTGCAACGACGTTGCCGCCGAAGTTGCGGAAGAAAGCCGCACCCTTGCTACCAATCACACACAGATCGATCTCTACACCGTTTTCACGGTTTACCGCCATGTCCTTGACCAAAGCCTTGAACAGGTTGGTGTTCAAGCCACCACACAGACCACGGTCACTGCTCACAACGACATAACCGACACGCTTTACTTCACGGTCGATCATGAACGGGTGGCGATATTCCGGGTTAGCGTTGGCCAGATGGCCAATAACCTGGCGGATACGCTCCGCATAAGGACGGGTAGCTGCCATGCGCATTTGTGCCCTGCGCATTTTGCTGACCGCCACTTTTTCCATGGCGCTGGTAATTTTTTGCGTGCTTTTGATGCTCGCAATCTTACTGCGAATCTCTTTTGCGCCTGCCATGTAACACCTATCAGGTTAGCAAGCGGGAGCCTTGCGACTCCCGCTGCGGCTTACCAGGTTTGGGTGGCCTTGAACTTCTCGATACCGGCTTTGAGGCCAGCGTCGATTTCGTCATTGAAGTCACCCTTCACGTTGATCTTGGCCATCAAATCGGCGTGATCGCGGTTGAAGTAAGCAATCAGCGCTTGTTCGAAGCTGCCGACTTTGGCGATTTCAATGTCAGTCAGGAACCCACGCTCAGCGGCATACAGCGACAGCGACATGTCGGCGATCGACATTGGCGCGTATTGCTTCTGCTTCATCAGCTCGGTAACGCGCTGACCATGCTCAAGTTGCTTACGGGTCGCTTCGTCCAGGTCAGAAGCGAACTGGGCGAATGCCGCCAGTTCACGGTACTGAGCCAGAGCGGTACGGATACCACCGGACAGCTTCTTGATGATCTTGGTCTGAGCGGCACCACCCACACGGGATACCGAAACACCGGCGTTCACTGCAGGGCGGATGCCCGAGTTGAACATGGCCGATTCCAGGAAGATCTGACCGTCGGTGATGGAAATCACGTTGGTCGGAACGAACGCGGAAACGTCGCCAGCCTGGGTTTCGATGATCGGCAGTGCGGTCAGGGAACCGGTTTTGCCGGTCACTGCGCCGTTGGTGAACTTCTCTACGTACTCTTCCGAAACGCGGGATGCGCGCTCCAGCAGACGGGAGTGGAGATAGAACACGTCGCCTGGGTAAGCTTCACGGCCTGGTGGACGGCGCAGCAGCAGGGAGATCTGGCGGTAAGCCACTGCCTGCTTGGACAGATCGTCATAAACGATCAGCGCGTCTTCACCGCGGTCGCGGAAGTATTCGCCCATGGTGCAACCGGCGTACGGAGCCAGGTATTGCAGCGCAGGAGATTCCGAAGCACTGGCAGCCACGATGATCGTGTTTTTCAGTGCGCCGTTTTCTTCCAGCTTGCGAACCACGTTGGCGATGGTCGATTGCTTCTGACCGATGGCTACGTAGACGCAGAAAATGCCGCTGTCTTTCTGGTTGATGATCGCGTCGATCGCCAGAGCGGTTTTACCGATCTGACGGTCACCGATGATCAGCTCACGCTGGCCACGGCCGACAGGGATCATGGCATCGACAGCCTTGTAGCCAGTCTGTACAGGCTGGTCTACCGACTTACGCCAGATCACGCCTGGAGCAACTTTCTCGACCGCGTCGGTCTCGGTGCTGTTCAGTGGACCTTTGCCGTCAACCGGGTTGCCCAGTGCGTCGACTACGCGGCCCAGCAGTGCCTTACCAACAGGAACTTCCAGGATGCGGCCAGTGCACTTGGCGCTCATGCCTTCAGCCAGACCTTGGTAAGCGCCCAGAATAACGGCACCTACGGAGTCTTGCTCCAGGTTGAGGGCCATACCGTAGACGCCGCCCGGAAACTCGATCATCTCGCCGGACATTACGTCGGCCAGACCGTGAATCCGCACGATACCGTCAGATACGCTGACGACAGTGCCTTCGTTACGGGCTTGGGAGGTCACATCGAGTTTTTCGATGCGGCCCTTGATAATTTCACTTATTTCGGAAGGATTGAGTTGCTGCATTGCTCTGCTGCCCCTTCAAACTCAAGATTTCAATGCTTCGGCAAGTTTCGCGATTTTGCCGCGAATCGAGCCATCGATAACCAGGTCGCCGGCGCGGATGACAACACCACCAATAAGGGAGCTGTCTTCCTCGACTTGCAGGCGCACTTCCCGGTTGAGTCGTGCACTGAGAACCTTGGCGAGTTTGTCTTGCTGTTCTTGGTTCAATGCAAACGCACTGGTGACTTCAACATCTACCGACTTCTCTTGCTCGGCCTTGTACAGGTCGAACAGAGCGGCAATCTCCGGCAACAGCGAGAGACGGTCGTTTTCGGCAACGACGGTAATGAAGTTCTGTGCCTTGTCATCAAACTTGTCGCCGCACACGTCATTAAACGTGGCGGCCTTTTGTGCGCTCGTCAGTCGCGGGGCCTTGAGCACGCGCTGCATGGTGTCGTCTTGCGACACCGCTGCTGCCAGGCCGAGCATGGCTGACCAATTGGCCAGTTGCTGGTGGGCCTGAGCGTGCTCGAAGGCCGCCTTAGCGTAAGGTCGGGCCAACGTGGTCAGTTCTGCCATGATCGCCCTCGCTTAGATTTCAGCAGCCAGTTTGTTAACCAGCTCTGCGTGCGCGTTTTGATCGATTGTGGCGCCCAGGATCTTCGCAGCACCACCAACGGCCAGGCTACCCACTTGGGCGCGCAGCGCGTCTTTGACACTGTTCAGTTCCTGTTCGATCTCGGCCTGAGCCTGAGCCTTCACACGGTCAGCTTCGACGCGAGCCTGTTCACGGGCTTCGTCGACAATCTGGGTACCGCGTTTCTTGGCTTGCTCGATGATTTCAGCTGCCTGAGCTTTCGCTTCGCGCAGTTGCTGACCCGCTTTCTCTTGGGCCAACTCCAGGTCGCGAGCTGCTCGGCTGGCAGCGTCCAGACCATCAGCGATCTTCTTTTGACGTTCACGCAGTGCTGCGATGACCGGAGGCCATACGCACTTCATGCAGAACAGTACAAAAATCAGGAACGCAACGGACTGGCCAATCAGGGTCGCATTAATGTTCACGCCAACACCTCGCAGTTACGTTGTCCATCACACCAAATTACCCGGAAGATCCGAGTAATTAGCCAGCGATCTGACCAACGAACGGGTTCGCAAAGGTGAAGAACAGAGCGATACCAACACCGATCATGGTTACGGCGTCGAGCAGACCGGCAACGATGAACATTTTAACTTGCAGCATTGGAACCATTTCTGGCTGACGCGCTGCGCCTTCCAGGAACTTGCCGCCCAGCAGGCCGAAACCAATTGCGGTACCCAGTGCGCCCAGGCCGATCAACAGTGCAACAGCGATAGCGGTTAGACCAACTACAGTTTCCATCTTTCCTCCCGACTTTTACGTCGTATGGTTTAGGTTTTTTTAATTTAAAGCGGTAAAACAAATCGTTTCAGAGGCCCTGTGAAGGGCACCCTCCCGTTTGACCGAGAGGGACATCAGACTAGTCGAAACTGGTCTTAATGGTTTTGTTCATGCGCCATCGACAGGTAAACGATGGTCAGCATCATGAAGATGAACGCCTGCAGGGTGATGATCAGGATGTGGAATACCGCCCACGCCCACTGCAGGACAACGCCCAGGCCGCTGAGCCAGAGCAGGCCGCTGCCGAACATCACAGCGATCAGAATGAACACCAGCTCACCGGCATACATGTTGCCGAACAGACGCAGAGCAAGAGAGATCGGTTTGGCGATCAGGGTCACGAATTCCAGCAGGAAGTTCACCGGAATCAGCAGCGCCTGAACGAAGATATTCTTGCTGCCGAACGGGTGCAGGGTCAGTTCGCCGATGAAGCCGCCGATGCCCTTGACCTTGATGCTATAGAAAATGATCAGTGCGAAAACCGAGAACGCCATGCCCAGGGTCGCGTTCGGGTCGGTGGTCGACACGGCGCGGAACGGGATGTGATGGTCACCGGAGATCAGGATGGCCAACTGAGGAATCCAGTCGACCGGTACCAGGTCGACGGCGTTCATCAGGAAGACCCAGACGAAGATGGTCAGTGCCAGCGGTGCGATCACCGGGCTACGGCCATGGAAGCTGTCTTTCACGCTGCCATCGACGAATTCGACCAATACTTCAACGAAGTTCTGCAAAGCGCCTGGCTGACCGGAAGTCGCTTTCTTTGCCGCCATGCGGAAAAGGAAAACGAAGATCAGACCCAGTGCAATCGACCAGCCGAGAGTATCGACGTGGAATGCCCAGAAGCCCATTTCCTTGGCTTCTGCTGCGGTGTGGGCAAAGCCCCAGCCGCCGGTAGGGTGCTGACCGAAAGTCAGGTTCTGCAAGTGGTGCTGGATATAGCCCGAAGCCGTTGTTTCTGCCATGGTTGCCTCAAACGCCCTAAGGTCTCGAAAGTCTTGTTCTCATCAGCAGGGGAGCGAACCAGCTGACCGACTGAGTCAGCACGAAGGCACCGAATACAGCAATCGGTGCCAATGGCTTCACACCTGCAAACACCAGTGCAAACAGCACTGCCGTCAAAATCAGTTTCCCTGCCTCGCCGGCATAAAACGACCGGACGATGGACTGGGCTGCTCGGGCGCCGGAAAACCGAAATGCCTTATGAGCGAAATAAACATTGGGCAGCAAGGCTATCAAGCCTCCGCAAAGACCTGAGTATCCAGCGACGACTCCGTACCATTTCCAAAGCGCCAAAGCGGCGATGAGCAAAACGATAAATTGGGCCATCAACACCGGAAAAACTGCCAGGCGATGGAACGGCAAGCGGTTTGGCGTGCGGGTTTCCATCACTATTGCTCTCCAATGGTCGGCTGCCGAAATTCAATAACTTGGCATAATTTGTGCCGACAAAATGCGCGCAGAGTATAGGGGCGGTTTGGCCCCTATTCAACTATCGGGTAGTGATTTCCGACTGCGCGCTACATGAGGAAATGTTTCAGCGAATATGTGCGAGTACACCTTGTAGTTCATCAAGGGAGTTATAGCCAATCACCAACTGGCCTTTACCCTTCTTACCGTGGCGAATCTGCACCGCAGAGCCTAGGCGCTCGGCCAGACGCTGCTCCAGACGGGCAATATCCGGGTCCGGTTTTGCAGGTTCGACAGGCTCCGGTTTGCCACTCAACCACTGGCGAACCAGTGCTTCAGTTTGGCGCACGGTCAGTCCGCGTGCGACAACATGTCGCGCCCCTTCAACCTGTTGATTGTCCGGCAAACCGAGCAATGCACGTGCGTGGCCCATTTCCAGGTCACCGTGGGACAGCATGGTCTTGATGACTTCCGGCAGCGAGATCAGGCGCAACAGGTTGGCCACGGTCACCCGGGATTTGCCCACGGCCTCGGCGACTTGTTGCTGAGTCAGCTGAAACTCCTGCTGCAAGCGCTGCAGGGCAACCGCTTCCTCGATCGGATTGAGGTCTTCGCGCTGAATGTTCTCGATCAGCGCCATGGCGATCGCGGTTTCATCCGGAACATCGCGCACCATCGCCGGAATGGTTTCCTGCCCGGCTTGCTGGCTGGCGCGCCAGCGGCGCTCGCCCGCGATGATTTCATAGCGACCGCTGCCGATCGGACGAACCACGATTGGCTGCATGACGCCCTGGGCCTTGATCGACTGCGCCAACTCTTCGAGCGCTTGCGAATCCATATCGCGCCGCGGTTGATATTTGCCGCGCTGGAGCAAATCCAGAGGCAAATGCTGCAGCTCGCGGTGATCGGCTTGCGCGGCCTGTTCTTCCAGCGAGCTGATGGTCGGACCACTCAGCAGTGCATCCAGTCCACGTCCGAGACCTCGTTTCTTGACGGCCATGGGGATTCCTTAAGTTGCCTGAGCGGCGGCGATACGTGAGTTTTTGCGCTGACGGCGCACCATTTCGCCTGCCAGGGCCAGATAAGCGACAGCACCACGCGACGCCTTGTCGTAAGCCAACGCAGGCATGCCGTAGCTCGGAGCTTCGGCCAAGCGGATGTTGCGCGGAATGACGGTGTCGTAGAGCTGATCACCGAAGTGTTCCTTGAGTTGCGCCGACACATCGTTCATCAGGCTCAGGCGCGGGTCGTACATCGTACGCAACAGCCCTTCTACCTTGAGGTCCGGATTAAGCAGCTCAGAGATGCGCTTGATGTTATCCACAAGGTCGCTCAGACCTTCGAGTGCAAAGTATTCGCACTGCATGGGGATAATGACCCCATCCGAGGCAACCAGGGCATTCAACGTCAGCATCGACAGCGACGGCGGGCAGTCGATCAAAATGTAATCGTAGTTTTCACGGATAGGCGCCAACGCACTGCGCAGGCGGCTCTCCTTCATCTGCATTTCCAGCAGAACCACTTCGGCCGCGGTCAAGTCACGGTTGGCCGGCAGCAGTTGATAACCGCCGTGCTCGGAGAAATGCATGGCCTGAGCCAGATCGCATTCACCGATAAGCAGGTCATAGACCGAATTCTCCAGGCCATGTTTATCCACACCGCTACCCATGGTGGCGTTGCCCTGTGGATCGAGATCGATCAACAACACCCGGCGCTTGGTTGCGACGAGTGATGCAGCGAGGTTGATACAGGTGGTGGTCTTGCCCACACCACCCTTCTGGTTCGCTATCGCGAATACCTTAGCCATTCTTGCTTGTGTTCCCAATCATGCCGTGCGGCGCAGTATCAGCAGATGGCGTTGGCCTTGGCAACCGGGTACGGCCAGGGCGTGTTCGCTATCGAGGTGGAAGTCTGTCGGCAATGCTACCAGTTCATCAGCGGGATGAACGCCCTTCATTGCCAGCCAGCGCGTATCGGCGTCCCCGAGGTGACGTGTCCAGTTGGTGAAGTTTTCCATGCTGCTGAACGCACGGGAAATGATCCCGTTGAACGGCTGGGCGGGCTGGAACGCCTCGACACGACTGTGGATAACTTGCAGGTTATCCAACTTGAGTTCGAGTTTGACCTGGGTCAGGAAGCGGGTTTTCTTGCCATTGCTGTCCAGGCAAGTCACTTGAGACTCCGGAAACAGGATAGCCAGCGGAATGCCGGGCATTCCGCCGCCGCTACCAACATCCAGCCAGCGACCGTTTTCGATGAATGACATCACGCTGAGGCTGTCGAGCAGATGGCGCGACACCATCTCATCCGGATCACGTACAGCGGTCAGGTTGTAAGCCTTGTTCCATTTGATCAACAGGGACAGATAACCCAGCAGCTGTGTGTGCTGGGTTTCTGTCAGCGTGACACCAAGCTGGCGAGCACCTGTGGATAACTCTTCGGAATGTTGCGAGGTGACCAACGAACTCAAGCGCTTTGCTCCAACTGACGGCCCGCGCCGCGTTTTTTCAAATGAATCATCAACAGCGAAATCGCTGCCGGGGTAACACCCGGAATACGTGATGCCTGGCCCAAGGTCTCCGGACGGGTCGCGCCGAGTTTGCTCTGGATCTCTTTGGAGAGACCGGAAATATTCGTGTAATCGATATCCACAGGCAGTTTCGTGTCTTCGCTGGCGCGCAGGCGAGCGATTTCGTCCTGTTGACGGTCGATGTACCCCGCGTATTTGGTCTTGATTTCGACCTGCTCGGCAACCTGTGGATCTTCTGCGCCGCCACCGGTCACTTCGACCAGACCAGCGTAGTCGATTTCCGGACGACTCAAGAGATTGAGCAAGTTGTACTCATGCGTCAGCGGCGTGCCGAATTTTTCGGCAATGGCATCGCCTTGTTCAGTATTCGGACGAACCCAGGTGCTTTTCAGACGCTGCTCTTCCAGTTCGATGCTTTCGCGTTTTTTGCAGAAAGCAGACCAACGCGTATCATCCACCAGGCCAAGTTCGCGGCCTTTTTCGGTCAGGCGCAGATCGGCGTTGTCTTCACGCAAGATCAATCGGTATTCGGCACGGGACGTGAACATCCGGTAAGGCTCTTGGGTCCCGAGTGTAATCAGGTCGTCGACCAACACCCCAATGTAGGCCTCGTCGCGACGCGGGCACCAGGCTTCTTTGCCCTGTGCACGCAGCGCAGCGTTGGTTCCGGCCAGCAAACCCTGTGCGCCGGCTTCTTCGTAACCGGTTGTACCGTTGATCTGACCGGCAAAGAACAACCCGCCGATCACTTTGGTTTCCAGGCTGTACTTGAGATCTCGCGGATCGAAATAGTCGTACTCGATGGCGTAGCCCGGGCGAACGATGTGCGCGTTTTCCATGCCGCGGATCGATTGCACGATTTGCAATTGCACGTCGAACGGCAGGGATGTGGATATCCCGTTCGGGTACAACTCGTTTGTGGTCAGACCTTCCGGTTCGATGAAGACCTGGTGACTCGCCTTGTCGGCAAAGCGATGGATCTTGTCTTCAATTGACGGGCAATAACGCGGACCGATGCCTTCGATCTCACCGGCTGCGGAATACATCGGCGAACGGTCGAGGTTCGCAGCAATGATTTCATGGGTACGCGCATTCGTGTGGGTAATCCAGCAACTGACCTGCTGTGGATGCTGTTCCTTGTTGCCCATGAACGACATCACCGGGATCGGCGTATCACCCGGTTGTTCGGTCATCACGGAGAAATCCACAGACCGGGCGTCGATGCGCGGCGGAGTGCCGGTTTTCAAGCGACCCACGCGCAACGGCAGTTCACGCAGACGGTGAGCCAACGCGATCGACGGTGGATCACCGGCGCGACCGCCAGAAAAATTCTGCAAACCAATGTGGATAAGTCCACCGAGGAAGGTACCTGTGGTCAAAACCACAGAGTCCGCGAGAAAACGCAGGCCCATCTGGGTAACAACACCACGGACTTGTTCCTGCTCGACGATCAGATCGTCGGCGGCCTGTTGAAATATCCACAGGTTGGGCTGGTTTTCCAGGATTTCGCGGACAGCGGCCTTGTACAGAACCCGGTCTGCCTGAGCCCGGGTTGCACGTACAGCTGGGCCTTTGCGGCTGTTCAATACACGAAACTGGATACCACCTTTGTCGGTGGCCAGAGCCATCGCGCCACCCAGGGCATCGATTTCCTTGACCAGATGGCTTTTGCCAATCCCGCCAATCGCGGGATTGCAGCTCATGGCACCGAGGGTTTCCACGTTATGCGTCAGCAACAGGGTTTTTACCCCCATACGTGCTGAGGCCAGTGCTGCCTCGGTACCGGCATGACCGCCGCCGATGACGATCACTTCAAAACGGGAAGGGAAATCCACCACGCACCTCGTGCCTGCTTAAGTAGGTAATTCAGGAATAGTTGGGCTCAGGTTTCTGGACCTGGTCGACAAGTATAGGGACTTCGCCCTTCCTAAAGAACCCTTTGCACAAAATTTAACCAGCTGTGGAGAAGTCGGCGTTATAGAAATTAAAAAGAGAGAAATTTATAAAACCTTTGTTTTTATGTTTATTTCTACGGACCTGCCTTTCTGTGGATAGATTTATGTAAGCCTTTATATTCGTGATGTACAGAGATTCATAACCCTGTGTTCATGTGCCAATGAGGCCCTTGGATAACCGGTGTAAGCCTGTGGATTAGAGTGATGGTTATCCACAACGGCGTTTATATTCAGTTTTCGGGCCCTGTTATCAACTGTGCTCAGCTGCGGTTATTCACAGGGCTTAATCCACAGAAATTTGCTAATTGAAGGATATCCAGGCGCAGAAAATCCGCTCAAGCAGGATGAACCTGCTCAGCACTGGTGTTGTTTTTCAGAAAAAGGAGGAAACAGACAGGCACGAATGGCCTGTCTGTGGACAACAGAAGGGGCTATTTACCGATGCAGAAGCTGGAGAAAATCCGTCCAAGCAGATCATCGGAGCTGAATGCGCCGGTGATTTCTCCCAGGAATTGCTGGGCCTGGCGCAAATCCTCGGCCAGCAGCTCTCCGGCACCCGCCAAAGTCAGCTGTGAACGGCCGTGTTCAAGTGCATCACTGGCGTGGCGCAACGCCTCGAGATGGCGCCGGCGAGCGCTAAAACTGCTCTCCGAGGTCTGTTCGTAACCCATGCAGGCCTTGAGGTGTTCGCGCAGCAGCTCCAGCCCGGCACCTGCAGACCGCGCACTCAGACTGATGGTGACATGGCCATCGTCGCTGACATCCAAAGCAATCGCTTCACCTGTCAGATCAGCCTTGTTACGGATCAGGGTGACTTTCGCGGGATCGGGGCGGGTTTCGAGAAACTCCGGCCACAGTGCAAAGGGATCGAGTGCTTCGGGAGCCGTGGCATCGACTACCAACAGAACGCGATCCGCTTCGCCAATGGCTTTCAAAGCACGCTCGACACCGATCTTTTCCACATGATCATCGGTATCACGCAAACCCGCGGTATCGACCACATGCAGCGGCATGCCATCGATGTGGATATGTTCGCGGAGGACATCCCGGGTCGTACCGGCAATTTCGGTAACGATGGCGGCTTCGCGACCGGCCAAGGCATTGAGCAGGCTTGATTTGCCGGCATTTGGCCGACCAGCGATCACCACCGTCATACCATCGCGAAGCAAGGCACCCTGCCCGGCCTCACGCATGACTGTGGATAGTTCGTCGCGTACTTTATCGAGCATGCTTAACACATGGCCATCGGCAAGAAAGTCGATTTCTTCCTCTGGAAAGTCGATCGCCGCCTCGACGTAGATGCGCAAACCGATCAACTGCTCGGTCAGGTTATGCACACGCGCCGAGAATGCACCCTGCAACGAGCGCAATGCATTGCGAGCAGCCTGTGCAGAACTGGCCTCGATCAGATCGGCAATGGCTTCGGCCTGGGCCAGGTCGAGTTTGTCATTCAGGAACGCACGTTCGCTGAATTCTCCTGGTCGGGCCAGACGGCAGCCCAATCCAAGAGCGCGCTGGAGCAACATATCCAGAACGATCGGTCCGCCGTGACCTTGTAACTCGAGCACGTCTTCACCGGTGAACGAGTTCGGACCCGGAAAATACAGTGCGAGTCCCTGATCCAGCACTTCGTCGTTTTCACCAAGGAACGAACCATAGTGGGCAAATCGCGGCTTGAGTTCGCGACCGCTGAAGGCCTTGGCCGCCACACTGGCCAACGGCCCGGAAATACGGACGATGCCGACACCGCCACGACCTTGAGCAGTGGCGACGGCGGCAATGGTTTCGCGGGGAGGGCTCATAAACCGGTATCCAGACAAAAATGACAGATAGCAAAACGCCCCACTAGGGGGCGTTTTGAGTGGTTGTCCACAGTGTAAATCAGGCGGCTGCTTTGGTAGTCGCTTCGATCTTACGAGTGATGTACCACTGTTGGGCGATCGACAGGCAGTTGTTCACTACCCAGTACAGCACCAGACCAGCCGGGAACCACAGGAAGAAGAAGGTGAAGATGATTGGCATCAGCTTCATCACCTTGGCCTGCATCGGATCCGGTGGAGTCGGGTTCAACTGCTGCTGGATGAACATGGTTGCACCCATGATGATCGGCAGAATGAAGAACGGATCCTTGATCGACAGGTCAGTAATCCACAGCATGAATGGCGCCTGGCGCATTTCAACGCTTTCCAGCAGAACCCAGTACAGCGAAAGGAAAACCGGCATCTGCACGAGGATTGGCAAGCAACCACCCAGCGGATTGATCTTCTCTTTCTTGTACAGCTCCATCATGGCTTGCGACATTTTCTGCCGGTCGTCGCCATGTTGCTCTTTCAGCGCAGCCAGTTTCGGAGCCACTGCACGCATGCGGGCCATGGATTTGTAGCTGGCGGCCGACAACGGGAAGAAGAGCCCTTTGATCAGCATAGTCAGGAAAATGATCGACCAGCCCCAGTTACCCACAATGGCGTGGATATGTTGCAGCAACCAGAAGATCGGTTGAGCGATGAACCACAGAATGCCGTAGTCGACGGTCAATTCCAGACCTGGGGACAACTCTTTCAGTACGGCCTGGCTTTTCGGACCGGCGTACAGAATGGCACTGGTTTCAGCCTTGGCACCCGGTGCAACGGTCAGCGAAGGACCGGTGTAGCCGATGATGTAGTTGCCTTTGCTGTCTTTGCGGGTCTGGACGATGTTGTTTTCGCCCTTCGCCGGAATCCACGCAGTCACGAAGTAGTGTTGCAACCAGGCAACCCAACCACCGGTAACGGTTTCCTTCAGCGCGCCCTTGTCCATGTCTTTCATGGACACTTTCTTGTACGGCTCGGAACTTGTCCACAGGGCGGCGCCCAGGTAAGTCGCGGTGCCGGTAGCAGTGCTGGAGGAAGGATCCGAGCTGGCGTCACGTTTCAATTGCGCGAACATCGCGCCGGACCACGGCTGCGCGCTCTCGTTATCGATCAAATAGCTGACGGTTACGTCATACAGTCCGCGTTTCAGAGTGAAACGCTTGATGTAATTGACACCGTCCTTGCTGAACTTCAGGTCCACGACCAATTGGTCCTGACCGTCGGCCAGTTGATAAACCTTCTTCTCCGAGGAGTAAACCGGACGACCGGCAGGACTTGCATCCGGACCGTTGGTGCCGATCAGACCGCTCTGAGCCAGATAAGTACGCTCGTTGCCATTGTCGAACAGCTGGAATGGAATTTCCGGATGGTCCTGGCGACGCGGATACAGCGGCAGTTTGAGCTGGGCGACATCACCACCTTGTGGATCGATGGCCAGGTCGAGCACATCCGTTTTGATCTGGATGAGGTCTGTGCTTGCAGCGACCGGAGTTTCGGCAGGTGCACTGGTATCGTTTGCGGCGTGTGGAATGTCGTCACTGACGGACGCTTTATTGCCAGTTGCCGTATCCGGGAGACCCGGTGCGGTCGTACTGGAAGCAACATTCTGAGTCGGCAAGGCAGCCTGACCGTAGTCCTGGTTCCATTTAAGAACCATGACGTAGGACACGATTGCCAGGGCGACGATCAGGATCGTGCGTTTGATATCCATGATTACTCGGCCATCGAAGAAGAACGGGAGGTAGGGATAGGTGGAACCGGGTCATAACCACCGGGATTCCACGGATGACAGCGACCTAAACGACGAAAGGTCAGCCAGCCACCGCGCAGAAGGCCATGATTTTCGATGGCTTCCAACGCGTAGCAGGAACAACTGGGGTAGAAACGACAGTGATTGGCCATCAGGGGACTAATGGCATAGCGGTAAAACTGGATCGGAACGAGTGCCAGTTTACGCATCTGGACTGTCTACCCCTACAGTTTCGGTTTTGACTGCCGGTACCGGCTTGCTGCGTGCCAGACGTTTCCAGAGCTTGCCGAAATGCTGAATCAATTCGGGGTTTTCTACATCACCCAAACCCTTGCGCGCGACGATAACAATGTCCCAGCCGACCAGTGAATCCTGGTTCAGGCGAAACGATTCGCGCATCAGACGTTTGAGGCGATTGCGTTCAACCGAGAGCTTTACGCTCTTTTTCCCGATAACCAGCCCGAGACGGGGGTGATCGAGATCATTGTTGCGTGCAAGGAGCAGGAGATTTTTCCCCGGAACCTTGCCGGTAGGGGAGTCAAAGACTGCCTTGAAATGCCGGGGTGTAAGCAGACGCTTTTCCCGACTGAAGTCCTGACTCACCTCCAGTGCCGGATTATCAAACTGCCAGACGTGCGCGACCTTTGGCGCGACGACGCGACAGGACGGCACGACCGTTCTTGGTAGCCATGCGAGCACGGAAACCGTGGGTACGAGCGCGTTTGATAGTGCTTGGTTGGAAAGTACGTTTCATGTCGTGTTACCTGGTTCGTCCACAACGGGCCGGAATGGCCCCCGTTTTAAGAGACCGGGGATTCTAGAGAAAGCAAGCCCGCAGGTCAATTTCCAACCAACATTTCCTTATAAGCAGCTTTCCGTGCTTCTGCCTGGACACTGATCGTTCATCAAACATAAAAATAAAGAAGGAAAGTATTTAAAGCTTTTCTGTAAAGCTTATAAAGGCTAGGGACGACCTCATCTGTGGATAACTAGTTCTAGGCCTTATTTGACGGGCTGTACAGAGAATGACAACTACGGTGGAAAACAGTGATGAGCCTGTGCTGCACTGTCGGAAAACCTGTGTGTGAAAGTGGAGTTTATCCACAGGCGGGTTATCCACTGAGTTTCGCCCCCAGTTGTGCAATGATCTCAAGGCTGGTTATCCACAGAGCTTATACACAGACCATTGGTCGTCTTTCTGGCATATAAAGCGTTGATTCTTCTTGGCCGATCACCCACCTACGTGTGGATAAGTCGGCGTCTGATCGTTACAATGGCCGCTTGTTTTTGCCTCACCGGCTTTCAACTTAGGGGATGTCCGTGTCAGTGGAACTTTGGCAGCAGTGCGTGGAGCTTCTTCGCGATGAGCTGCCTGCCCAACAATTCAACACTTGGATCCGTCCACTACAGGTCGAAGCCGAAGGCGACGAGTTGCGTGTCTATGCGCCCAACCGTTTTGTTCTGGACTGGGTCAACGAAAAGTATCTGGGCCGCGTCCTGGAATTGCTCGACGAGCACGGCAACGGGTCGACGCCTGCGCTTTCCTTATTAATAGGTAGTAAACGCAGCTCTGCTCCGCGTGCCGCACCCAATGCACCGTTGGCTGCCGCGGCTGTTGCAGCTCAGGCTCAGGTTGCTCCGGCACCCGCCGCTCCGGCGCCAGTCGCCGCACCGACCAAGCGTGCGACTCAAAAGGCCGCCGAAGTCATTGAAGAAGAACCTTCGCGCGAAAGCTTCGACCCGATGGCCGGCGCCAGCTCGCAGCAGGCTCCGGTTCGTACTGAACAACGCACCGTGCAGGTCGAGGGTGCGCTCAAGCACACCAGTTACCTGAACCGCACTTTCACCTTCGAAAACTTCGTTGAGGGCAAGTCCAACCAACTGGCCCGGGCTGCTGCCTGGCAGGTGGCGGACAATCCCAAGCATGGATACAACCCGCTCTTCCTTTATGGCGGCGTGGGCCTGGGTAAAACCCACTTGATGCATGCTGTGGGTAACCACCTATTAAAGAAGAACCCGAATGCCAAGGTCGTGTACCTGCATTCCGAGCGATTCGTGGCCGACATGGTCAAGGCGCTGCAACTGAACGCGATCAACGAGTTCAAGCGCTTCTATCGTTCTGTGGACGCCTTGCTGATCGACGACATTCAGTTTTTCGCCCGCAAGGAACGTTCCCAGGAAGAGTTTTTCCACACCTTCAACGCCCTGCTCGAAGGTGGCCAGCAGGTCATTCTCACGAGTGACCGCTACCCGAAAGAAATCGAAGGCCTGGAAGAGCGTCTGAAATCCCGCTTCGGCTGGGGCCTGACAGTAGCCGTCGAGCCTCCTGAGCTGGAAACCCGCGTGGCGATTTTGATGAAGAAGGCCGACCAGGCCAAAGTCGAACTGCCACACGATGCGGCGTTCTTCATTGCCCAACGCATTCGTTCCAACGTCCGAGAACTGGAAGGCGCACTCAAACGCGTGATCGCCCACTCCCACTTCATGGGGCGCGATATCACTATCGAGCTGATTCGCGAATCCCTCAAGGATTTGTTGGCGTTGCAAGACAAGCTGGTCTCTGTGGATAACATTCAGCGCACCGTCGCCGAGTACTACAAGATCAAGATCTCCGACTTGCTGTCCAAACGCCGGTCGCGTTCGGTCGCCCGTCCGCGTCAGGTCGCCATGGCATTGTCCAAGGAGCTGACCAACCACAGTCTGCCGGAAATCGGCGATGTGTTCGGCGGGCGTGACCACACCACCGTGTTGCACGCCTGCCGCAAGATCAACGAACTTAAGGAATCCGACGCGGACATCCGCGAGGACTACAAGAACCTGCTGCGTACACTGACCACTTGATGAACACCAGCGCAGCTTATTAAGGCAAGGGACTAGACCATGCATTTCACCATTCAACGCGAAGCCCTGTTGAAACCCCTGCAACTGGTCGCAGGCGTCGTCGAGCGCCGCCAGACCTTGCCGGTGCTCTCCAATGTGCTGCTGGTTGTCGAAGGCCAGCAACTGTCGCTGACCGGTACCGACCTGGAAGTCGAACTGGTCGGTCGGGTTCAACTCGAAGAGCCGGCGGAATCCGGTTCCATCACCGTGCCTGCGCGCAAGCTGATGGACATCTGCAAAAGCTTGCCGAACGATGCGCTGATCGACATCAAGGTCGACGAGCAGAAGCTTGTCGTAAAAGCTGGCCGTAGCCGTTTCACCCTGTCGACCCTGCCTGCCGATGACTTCCCGACCGTAGAAGAAGGCCCGGGCTCGCTGACCTGCAGCCTCGAGCAAAGCAAGCTGCGCCGCTTGATCGAGCGCACCAGCTTCGCCATGGCCCAACAGGACGTGCGTTACTACCTCAATGGCATGCTGCTGGAAGTGTCCGCCGGCATTATTCGCGCCGTAGCCACCGACGGTCACCGCCTGGCCATGTGCTCCATGCAAGCGGACATCGGTCAGCAGGATCGCCACCAGGTCATCGTGCCACGCAAGGGTATTCTTGAATTGGCGCGTCTGCTGACGGAGCCTGAAGGCATCGTCAGTATCGTTCTGGGTCAGCATCACATTCGCGCCACCACCGGCGAGTTCACCTTCACCTCGAAGCTGGTCGACGGCAAGTTCCCGGATTACGAGCGTGTGCTGCCTAAAGGTGGTGACAAGCTGGTTCTCGGTGATCGCCAGGCACTGCGCGAAGCCTTCAGCCGTACCGCGATCCTGTCCAACGAGAAATATCGCGGCATTCGCCTGCAACTGGCCAATGGTCAACTGAAGATCCAGGCGAACAACCCGGAGCAGGAAGAAGCGGAAGAAGAAGTGGGCGTTGAGTACAACGGCGGCTCCCTGGAAATCGGCTTCAACGTCAGCTATCTGCTCGACGTGCTGGGCGTGATGACCACCGAGCAAGTTCGCCTGATCCTGTCCGACTCCAACAGCAGTGCACTGGTGCAAGAGTCCGACAACGACGATTCGGCTTACGTTGTCATGCCGATGCGTCTGTGATCATGCTCAGCAGAAGCTAGATGTCCTTAAGTCGCGTTTCGGTCACCGCGGTGCGCAATCTGCACCCGGTGACCTTCTCCCCCTCCCCCCGAATCAATATTCTTTACGGCGCCAACGGCAGCGGCAAAACCAGTGTTCTGGAAGCCATTCACCTGCTGGGGCTTGCCCGTTCGTTCCGTAGCACCCGCCTTTTACCGGTCATTCAGTACGAACAACTGGCCTGCACGGTATTCGGCCAAGTTGAATTGGCTGAGGGTGGGCACAGCGCGCTCGGCATTTCCCGAGATCGCCAGGGGGAGTTCCAGATTCGCATTGATGGGCAGAACGCTCGCAGTGCGGCACAACTGGCGGAAATGCTGCCGCTGCAGTTGATTAACCCGGATAGCTTTCGCTTGCTGGAAGGTGCGCCGAAGATTCGTCGCCAGTTTCTCGATTGGGGTGTGTTCCACGTGGAACCTCGCTTCATGTCAACCTGGCAGCGTTTGCAGAAGGCCCTGCGCCAGAGAAACTCTTGGCTGCGGCATGGTACACTTGACGCCGTTTCGCAAGCGGTTTGGGACAGGGAACTGTGCCAGGCCAGCGCTGAAATCGATGAATACCGCCGCGCCTACATCAAAGCGTTGAAACCAGTCTTTGAACAAACTTTGAGCGAATTGGTTGAGCTTGAGGGCTTAACGCTCAGCTATTACCGAGGCTGGGACAAAGACCGCGAATTGAGCGACGTGCTTGCCGGCTCCCTTCATCGGGACCAGCAAATGGGTCATACCCAGGCAGGACCACAACGCGCAGATTTGCGTCTCAGATTGGGCGCACACAATGCCGCGGACATCTTGTCCCGTGGACAGCAGAAGTTGGTGGTGTGTGCATTGCGGATTGCCCAAGGGCATCTGGTCAGCCAGGCTCGGCGCGGTCAGTGTATTTATCTGGTGGATGACTTGCCGTCCGAGCTGGACGAGCACCACC
Source organism: Pseudomonas putida (assembly GCF_003228315.1). Taxonomy (NCBI): domain Bacteria; kingdom Pseudomonadati; phylum Pseudomonadota; class Gammaproteobacteria; order Pseudomonadales; family Pseudomonadaceae; genus Pseudomonas; species Pseudomonas putida. The sequence continues at coordinate 4,224,859 of NZ_CP029693.1, read as the reverse complement.
GTCGCGCGCTTTGCCGCTTGCTGGAAGACTTACGCTGCCAGGTCTTTATCACCTGTGTAGATGACGAATTATTGAGGGAGGGCTGGCAGACGGAAACGCCAGTCGCTCTGTTCCACGTGGAACAGGGCCGTATCACCCAGACCCACGACCATCGGGAGTGAAGGCATTGAGCGAAGAAAATACGTACGACTCAACGAGCATTAAAGTGCTGAAAGGCCTGGATGCCGTACGCAAACGTCCCGGTATGTACATTGGCGACACCGATGATGGTAGCGGCCTGCACCACATGGTGTTCGAGGTGGTCGACAACTCGATCGACGAAGCACTCGCCGGCTATTGCGACGACATCAGCATCATCATTCACCCGGATGAATCCATCACCGTTCGCGACAACGGCCGTGGCATCCCGGTAGACGTGCACAAAGAGGAAGGCGTTTCCGCTGCCGAGGTCATCATGACCGTCCTCCACGCTGGCGGTAAGTTCGACGACAACTCCTACAAGGTATCCGGCGGTCTGCACGGTGTAGGTGTTTCGGTAGTGAACGCCCTTTCCGAAGAGCTGGTCCTGACTGTTCGCCGCAGCGGCAAGATCTGGGAACAGACCTACGTCCACGGTGTTCCACAGGCGCCGATGGCCATCGTTGGTGACAGCGAGACCACTGGCACCCAGATCCACTTCAAGGCTTCCAGCGAAACCTTCAAGAACATTCACTTCAGCTGGGACATCCTGGCCAAGCGCATTCGTGAACTGTCCTTCCTCAACTCCGGCGTCGGCATCGTCCTCAAGGATGAGCGCAGCGGCAAGGAAGAGTTGTTCAAGTACGAAGGCGGCCTGCGTGCGTTCGTTGAATACCTGAACACCAACAAGACTGCGGTCAACCAGGTGTTCCACTTCAACATCCAGCGTGAAGACGGCATTGGCGTGGAAATCGCCCTGCAGTGGAACGACAGCTTCAACGAGAACCTGTTGTGCTTCACCAACAACATTCCACAGCGCGATGGCGGTACTCACCTGGTGGGCTTCCGTTCTGCACTGACGCGTAACCTGAACAACTACATCGAGCAGGAAGGCCTGGCCAAGAAGCACAAGGTCGCGACCACCGGTGACGACGCCCGTGAAGGCCTGACCGCGATCATCTCGGTGAAAGTGCCGGATCCGAAGTTCAGCTCCCAGACCAAGGACAAGCTGGTGTCTTCCGAAGTGAAGACGGCGGTTGAACAGGAAATGGGCAAGTACTTCTCCGACTTCCTGCTGGAGAACCCGAACGAAGCCAAGCTGGTTGTCGGCAAGATGATCGACGCCGCACGTGCCCGTGAAGCGGCGCGCAAGGCCCGTGAGATGACCCGCCGTAAGGGCGCCCTGGATATTGCCGGTCTGCCGGGCAAACTGGCCGACTGCCAGGAGAAGGACCCTGCCCTGTCCGAACTGTACCTCGTGGAAGGTGACTCTGCTGGCGGCTCCGCCAAGCAGGGACGTAACCGCAGGACCCAGGCCATTCTGCCGCTCAAGGGTAAAATCCTGAACGTCGAAAAGGCGCGCTTCGACAAGATGATCTCTTCCCAGGAAGTGGGCACCTTGATCACCGCGCTGGGCTGCGGTATCGGCCGCGAAGAGTACAACATCGACAAGCTGCGTTATCACAACATCATCATCATGACCGATGCTGACGTCGACGGTTCGCACATCCGTACCCTGCTGCTGACCTTCTTCTTCCGTCAGCTGCCGGAACTGATCGAGCGCGGCTACATCTACATCGCCCAGCCGCCGCTGTACAAGGTCAAGAAAGGCAAGCAAGAGCAATACATCAAAGACGACGAGGCCATGGAAGAGTACATGACCCAGTCGGCTCTGGAAGATGCGAGCCTGCACCTGAACGAAGACGCCCCGGGCATCTCTGGCGAAGCGCTGGAGCGTTTGGTGAACGACTTCCGCATGGTGATGAAGACCCTCAAGCGTCTGTCGCGCCTGTACCCGCAGGAACTGACCGAGCACTTCATCTACCTTCCGGCCGTGAGCCTGGAAATGCTCGGCGATCATGCCAAGATGCAAGACTGGCTGGCTCAGTACGAAGCGCGTCTGCGTACCGTCGAGAAGTCCGGCCTGGTCTACAAGGCCAGCTTGCGTGAAGACCGTGAACGCGGCGTATGGCTGCCAGAGGTCGAACTGATCTCCCATGGCCTGTCGAACTACGTCACCTTCAACCGTGACTTCTTCGGCAGTAACGACTACAAGACCGTCGTTTCGCTGGGCGCGCAGTTGAGCACGCTGCTGGATGATGGCGCGTACGTTCAGCGTGGCGAGCGCAAGAAAGCGGTCACCGAGTTCAAGGAAGCACTGGACTGGCTGATGGCTGAAAGCACCAAGCGTCACACCATTCAGCGATACAAAGGTCTGGGCGAAATGAACCCGGATCAGCTGTGGGAAACCACCATGGACCCAAGCGTACGCCGGATGCTCAAAGTGACCATCGAAGACGCCATCGGTGCAGACCAGATCTTCAACACCCTGATGGGTGATGCGGTCGAACCTCGCCGTGACTTCATCGAAAGCAACGCCCTGGCGGTTTCCAACCTGGACTTCTGATTCGGGGTCTGCCGCCAAAAAAAGGCCAACGCGCAAGCGTTGGCCTTTTTTATTGCCTTCAACATTCCGCCATTTACGAAGTCGCAGTCGTCACGCTCTCCAGGCGATACCCATACCCATAGATGGTCAGCAACTGCCAACCTCGGTCGGCGGTCAAACCGAGCTTGTTGCGCAGTCGATAGATGTGCGTGTCCAGCGGTCGGGAGGAGTCTATTTCCTCGTGCGTCCAGAACCGTTGGTACAGGTATTCCCGCGACAACGGCCGACCGAGATTGGTGAACAGGCAGCGGGCCAGGCGGTACTCCCGCTCGGTCAGGACAATGGGCTTGCCTGCGCGCTTGATGGTCAGGTCTGCATCATCGAACACCAGGTCATTAAAGCTCAGCACTTCGCTCGCCGCGGTACGCTGCTGGCTACGCCGACGCAGCACCGCCGTCACACGGGCTTTCAGCTCGTTGGGACGGAAGGGTTTGCTCACGTAATCATCGGCCCCGGCATTCAACGCCTGGACGATATCGCTTTCGGCATCGCGGCTGGTGAGCATGATGGCCGCGGGAGGGGCGTCCATGTGTTCGCGGGTCCATTGCAGAAGCGCTATACCGGTGAGATCCGGCAACTGCCAGTCAAGGATCAGCAGATCGTAGGTTTCCCTGCGCAGCTGGCGCAGCAGGTCCTCTCCCCTCTCAAAGCTGTGCAAGGCCCAGGCGTCCTCGCCAGGTTCGGCCATCTGATGGAGCGTCTGTTCCACCCGGCGCAACTCAGCCGGTTCGTCGTCGAGAACTGCAATTCGCATGGGCGGTGGTTCCTTGGCTCTGAAAGCTCTCCAGAATGAAAGGACGATAGCTTCTCGCTGGAAGGAGTGAAAGTAAGAAGCCCGCCGCTGGTCGACGTCCGCTATGATTTCAGTCACCCACCCAGACCTGTGCCCCATGAACGAATTCACTCGCGACAGGGTATCCAAGATAAAAGAGCGCCGCCGGGAAAGCCGGGAACCGACGCAAGTCCAGCGACTGTTCAGGAAAATGGTCCGCGAATGGTTGTGGATAAGCGTTGTGTTGTTGCCGCTGACCGCCCTGCTGTCTTATCGCACGCAAATGAACCTGCACGATGACACTCCAGCCCTCGGCGCGCTTCTATCTTTTTCGCTGCTGATCTCGGTGCTGGGACTGTTGCTGTGGCTTCCGCGCCTGGCGCTTTGGCTGACGCTGGCAGGCATGGGGATTGCCTTTCTGACCAGCGCTGGTCTGGCGGACCAACGATATTGGTGGTCCCCGACCCCGAGTATATTGGGCATTCTGTTCGGCTATCTGATCTGGAACTGGCGACGCCTGAGTGTGGTGTTGACCTATTTCGGTTGGGAGTTGGCGCGACTCGATAGCGAACCGAAAATCTTCCCCGAGCGCCGTCGCTCACATTTCCCTACAGGCGACCGTTTGCGCGGCCAGGTCATTGCGCTGGAGCAAGCCATCAGCCGTACTCGCGATGCGCGACGTTTCATCGCGGATGGGCTGGAGTATCTGCCCGTCGCAACGCTCATCAGCGACCCCAAGGGACGCATCCTGTTGGGTAACCGCAAGGCCCGTGAATTGTTCAGCGCTGACTTGGTGGGCGATGACGTTTTTGAACAATTGAAGCAATTGGGCTATCCGGCATTGGCGCACGGTGCGCCAACACTGTTATCGGAATTACCGTTGCTGGAGTTCCGCGATATCAAGGAGCGCAGCCTGCGTCTGGAAAGCGCGCCTTTGCTTCCAGTGGATGGTGATACGCCAGTCGGCTGGCTGCTGAGCCTGACGGACCTGAGCGTTGAGCGTGAAGCGGAGGAACAACGCAGCGTGATGCTGCGCTTTCTGTCACACGACCTGCGAGCGCCCCACTCGGCCATTCTTGCCCTGCTGGATGTGCATCGCCATCAGGTCGGTGGTGATGCGCAATTGTTCGATCAGATCGAGTTACAGGTGCGCCGAGCATTGAATTTGACTGACGGTTTCGTCCAGTTGGCCAAGGCCGAATCCGAAGCCTATGCGTTTCAGCCAAGTCTTTTTGCCATGGTCGTGCTGGATGTGTTCGACCAGGCCTTGCCCATTGCCCAGCAGAAACAGATCGAATTGTCCCAGCAGATCGACGAGCAGGCTCAGGAAAGCCTGATCATGGCGGATCAGGCCTTGCTGACCCGTGCGATGTTCAATTTGCTGGAGAACGCTATCAAGTACAGCGACAGTGGTACCTGTGTGAGTTTGCGGGTCAGTTGCAGTGACGGATGGCTCAACTGCGAACTTATCGATCAGGGCAAGGGGATCGCTACGCATGAGTTGCCGGATCTGTTCAGCCAATACCGACGGTTTTCCTCGGCTCAAGGAATTGATGGCGTGGGGCTTGGACTGTCGATGGTCAAGGCCGTGGTGGATCGTCATGGTGGGCGTATCGATTGCCGCAGCGTGGTTGGAGAAGGCACTTGTTTCAGTCTGCAGTTCCCGTTGTACGAAGAGTGAAACGGCCCAATTGCAGGCATAAAAAAACCGGCTATATCAGCCGGTTTTTTTGCGCCCGAAAAAAACTTATGCACGTTTTTCGGAATTTTAGAGCTTTAAAAAATAACTATATAAATCATGTGTTTAGTGAGGAAATTCGAAACCTGTCAATTAATTGGTACACAGGTTATCCACAGAATCTCAGACGGCCACCTGATCACTGGCAGCCGGGGCCTGCGGAGACGGTGGCAGCGAACCCATTTCACGCTGCGTTTGCTCGTTCCAGGCCTGCACCCGATCATTCAAATCGGCGATGGCGCGTGGCCCGCTTCCCTCGGCATGCATCGGTGCGCCGATGATCACGGTGATCACCCCCTGCTTCTTGCCCCAACCCAGCTTGGGCCAGAACTTGCCGGCGTTATGCGCAATCGGCAGTACCGGAAGGTCGGCATTGACCGCCAGGGCCGAGCCGCTGCGGGAGAATTTGCCAACAGTGCCGTACGGAACGCGGGTGCCTTCAGGGAAAATCAGCACCCAGACGTTGTCCTTGAGCAGCTCGTCGCCCTTCGACGCGACTTGCTTGAGTGCGGCTTTCGGATTGTCACGATCGATGGCAATCGGTCGCAGCATCGCCATGGCCCAGCCGAAGAATGGCACATACAGCAGTTCGCGCTTGAGCACCTGGCTCAGTGGCGAGAAGTAGGCCGACAGGAAGAACGTCTCCCAGGTGCTCTGGTGATTCGACACGATCACGCACGGGCGGTCAGGTACGTTCTCTGCGCCCTTTACTTCGTAGCGGATACCGAGGAACACCTTGCTCAACCACAAGGCGCAGCGGCACCAGTAAACGTTGATGAAGCGATAGCGCGCCTTGAATGGCAGAAAGGGCGCAATAAAAAAGCTGAGGCTGCACCACAGCAGGGAAGTGGTACCCAGCAGCAGGTAAAAGAGGAAGATTCTGATGGCCTGCAGTATCGACATGGCGACGTTTACCGTTACGGGCATTGCCCGACTATTCAAGCGCACTCCCGATCTGTCGAAAGCGCTCTATTTGTGGATAAGTTCTGCGGCAATCGCCGCCAGATCGTCGTAAATCAAGGTGCCTGCCGGTAGGGTCTTGCCCAAAGTCTTTTCGCCTTTCCCGGTCTTTACCAAAACTGGCTGAGAATCGACGGCTTTGGCGGCTTCCAGGTCACCGATACTATCGCCGACGAACCATAGGTCAGTCAGCGATACGTTGTAATGCGCGGCGATGTTTTTCAACATCCCGGGTTTGGGCTTGCGGCAATCGCAGCCGTCGTCCGGCCCGTGCGGGCAATAGACGATCAGCCCGACTTCACCACCCTGCTCGGCCACCAGCGAGCGCAAGCGCTCGTGCATGGCATCGAGGGTGGCGATGTCGTAGTAGCCGCGAGCGATGCCCGACTGGTTGGTAGCGACCGCTACCGTCCAGCCGGCCTTGCTCAACTGCGCGATGGCTTCGATCGAACCGGGAAGTGGAATCCACTCCTCCACCGATTTGATGTAAGCGTCGGAGTCGTAATTGATCACTCCGTCCCGATCGAGAATCAGCAGTTTCAAACAGTCTTACCCCAGCAACGAAATATCGGCGACGCCGAGGAACAGCCCACGCAGACGCGCCAGCAAGGCATAACGGTTGGCGCGGACTTTGGCGTCTTCCGCGTTGACCATTACGGCTTCGAAGAACGCATCCACTGGCTCGCGCAAGGCAGCCAGGCGAGCCAGGGACTCGCTGTACTGACGCGAGGCGGCCATCGGCTGTACAGCCTGGTCCGCTTGCTGGATCGCCGAGTACAGGGAGAACTCGTTGGCGTTGTCGAAGTACTTGGCTTCAACGACGGTCGGCACGGAACCTTCGACCTTGCTCAGCAAGTTCGACACACGCTTGTTCACTGCCGCCAGCGCAGCCGCTTCCGGCAACTTGCGGAACGCTTGCACCGCTTGCACGCGCTGGTCGAAGTCCAAGGCAGAACCCGGCTTCAGGGCACGGACCGACAGGTAAGTCGCAACATCGACGCCTTCGTCTTCGTAACGCGCACGCAGGCGGTCGAAGATGAATTCCAGCACCGCGTCGTTCAGACCGGCCGCCTTGACCTTGGCGCCGAACGCGTTCACGGCGAAGGCCACGGCGTCGTTCAGGTCCAGATCCAGTTGTTTCTCGATCAGGATACGCAGCACGCCCAGTGCAGCACGGCGCAGGGCATACGGGTCTTTGCTGCCGGTCGGCAGCATGCCGATACCGAAAATGCCGACCAGGGTGTCGAGCTTGTCGGCGATGGCCACCGCAGCACCGGTCAGGGTGGACGGCAGTTCAGCGCCAGCACCGCGCGGCATGTACTGCTCGTTCAGCGCCAGGGCCACATCTTCCGGCTCGCCATCGTTGAGGGCGTAGTAGTAACCGGCGACGCCTTGCATTTCCGGGAATTCGCCGACCATTTCGGTCGCCAGGTCGCACTTGGAGAGCAAGCCAGCACGGGCGGCCCAGGAAGCGTTGCCGCCAATGCGCGCGGCAATGTAGGCCGCGAGCTTGGAAACGCGCTCGGCCTTGTCATAGACGCTGCCGAGTTTTTCCTGGAACACCACGTTTTGCAGGCGCTGGTTGAAGTCTTCCAGCTTCTGCTTCTTGTCTTGCTTGAAGAAGAACTCGGCGTCGGTCAGGCGCGGGCGAACCACTTTCTCGTTACCGGCGATGATCTGCTGCGGGTCCTTGCTCTCGATGTTGGCCACGGTGATGAAACGTGGCAGCAACTTGCCGTCGACATCCAGCAGGCAGAAGTACTTCTGGTTGTCCTGCATGGTGGTGATCAGGGCTTCTTGCGGCACATCGAGGAAGCGTTCTTCGAACGAGCACACCAGCGGTACTGGCCACTCGACCAGCGCGGTCACTTCGTCGAGCAGGTCCGGCGGCACGATGGCGGTGCCTTCCTGGCGGGTGGCCAGTTCTTCGGTGCGCTTGCTGATGATCTCGCGACGCTCGTTGGCATCGGCCAATACATAGGCGGCACGCAGGTCGGCCAGGTAGCTGGACGGCGAACCGATGCGCACGCTTTCCGGGTGGTGGAAACGGTGACCACGGGAGTCACGACCGGCCTTCTGGGCGAGGATGGTGCAGTCGATGACCTGGTCACCGAGCAGCATCACCAGCCACTGGGTCGGACGCACGAACTCTTCCTTGCGCGCGCCCCAGCGCATGCGCTTGGGAATCGGCAGGTCGTTCAGGGAGTCTTCGACGATGGTCGGCAGCAGGCTCGCGGTCGGCTTGCCGGCGATGCTCTGGCTGTAGCGCAGTTTCGGGCCGCTCTGATCGATTTCGCTCAGGTCGACGCCGCACTTCTTGGCAAAGCCCAGTGCCGCTTGCGTCGGATTGCCTTCGGCATCGAAAGCGGCCTGACGTGGCGGGCCGTCCAGGTTGATGCTGCGATCCGGTTGCTGGGTGGCCAGCGCGGTGATCAGCACGGCCAGGCGACGCGGCGCCGCATAAACAGTTTTGGTCTCGTAGTTCAGGCCGGCGGCTTGCAGGCCCTTGTCGATACCCGCAAGGAACGCCTCGGCCAGGGTGTTCAGGGCTTTGGGTGGCAGTTCTTCAGTGCCCAGTTCAACCAGAAAATCCAGAGCACTCATTGTGCAGCCTCCAGCTTGGCCAGTACTTCGTCACGCAGGTCCGGGGTCGCCATCGGGAAGCCCAGCTTGGCGCGAGCCAGCAGGTAGGCTTGCGCAACGGAACGCGCCAGGGTGCGAACACGCAGGATGTATTGCTGACGCGCGGTCACGGAAATCGCCCGGCGCGCATCCAGCAGGTTGAAGGTATGGGAGGCCTTCAACACCATTTCGTAGCTCGGCAACGGCAGCGGCTCATCGAGTTCGATCAGGCGCTTGGCTTCGCTTTCATAGAAATCGAACAGTTCGAACAGCTTCTCGACGTTGGCGTGCTCGAAGTTGTAGGTCGACTGCTCCACTTCGTTCTGGTGGAACACGTCGCCGTAAGTCACTTTGCCGAATGGACCGTCGGCCCAGACCAGGTCGTAGACCGAGTCCACGCCCTGCAGGTACATGGCCAGGCGTTCCAGGCCGTAAGTGATCTCGCCGGTCACCGGGTAGCACTCGATACCGCCCGCTTGCTGGAAGTAAGTGAACTGCGTCACTTCCATGCCGTTGAGCCAGACTTCCCAGCCCAGGCCCCAGGCGCCGAGGGTCGGCGATTCCCAGTTGTCTTCGACGAAACGGATGTCATGCACCAGTGGGTCCAGGCCCACGTGCTTGAGGGAGCCCAGGTACAGCTCCTGGAAGTTGTCCGGGTTCGGCTTGAGCACGACCTGGAACTGATAGTAATGCTGCAGGCGGTTCGGGTTTTCCCCGTAGCGGCCGTCAGTCGGACGGCGGCTTGGCTGCACGTAGGCGGCGTTCCAGGTTTCCGGGCCAATGGCGCGCAGGAATGTAGCGGTGTGGAAAGTGCCGGCGCCTACTTCCATATCGTAGGGCTGAAGTACCACACAACCTTGCTCGGCCCAGTATTGCTGGAGGGCGAGGATCAAGTCTTGGAAGGTACGCACGGCTGGCGTAGGCTGGCTCACGAAATTCACCTGTTTCTTGGGCTGCGATTTAAAGAGCGGGAGTATACCCGATTCATTGCTGCGCACGCCCCCTGGAGCCTTATGCCACGCTGCTTTTGGTGTTCCGAAGATCCGCTGTACATGGCTTATCACGATCAGGAGTGGGGCACGCCGCTACGCGATGCGCAGGGTTTGTTCGAGTTGCTTTTGCTCGAAGGGTTCCAGGCCGGGCTTTCCTGGATCACCGTGCTGCGCAAACGCGAGCATTATCGCCAGGTGATGTTCGGCTTCGACGTGCAGCGCGTGGCGCAGATGAGCGACGCGGAAATCGATGAATTGATGCTCGACCCCGGCATCATCCGCAATCGCTTGAAGCTCAATGCCGCCCGGCGCAACGCCCGGGCCTGGCTGGAGCTGCATGACCCGGTGGCGTTTCTCTGGTCCTTCGTCGGCGATGTGCCGAAGATCAACCATTTCAAGGATCGCAGCGAAGTACCGGCTATCACGCCCGAGGCGGTGGAGATGAGCAAGGGCCTTAAGAAGGCAGGCTTCACCTTCGTCGGGCCGACCATTTGCTACGCCTTCATGCAGGCCTCGGGCATGGTCATGGACCACACGCGCGATTGCGACCGCTACGCGATGCTGGCGAACGGCGGTTAGAATAGCCGCCTCGCGCACAGCACAAGATCAGGAGTGACCTGTGGATAAGTTTAAAGGCGCCTTGCTGGTAGGCGCTCTGCGGCTGTTTGCCCTGCTCCCGTGGCGGGCAGTGCAGGCCGTTGGCTCAGCCATCGGCTGGGTGATGTGGAAAACCCCCAACCGTTCCCGCGATGTGGTGCGGATCAACCTCGCCAAATGCTTTCCCGAGATGGACCCCGCCGAGCGCGAGCGTCTGGTCGGGCAGAGCCTGAAAGACATCGGCAAGTCCCTGACCGAGAGCGCCTGCGCCTGGATCTGGCCGGCTCAACGATCCATCGACCTGGTGCGCGAAGTCGAAGGCCTCGAGGTGTTGAAGGATGCTCTGGCCTCCGGCAAAGGCGTCGTGGGCATCACCAGTCACCTGGGTAACTGGGAAGTGCTCAACCACTTTTATTGCAGCCAGTGCAAACCGATCATCTTTTATCGTCCGCCAAAGTTGAAGGCTGTGGATGAGTTGCTGCAAAAGCAGCGGGTGCAACTGGGCAACAAAGTTGCCGCGTCGACCAAGGAAGGCATCCTCAGTGTCATCAAGGAAGTGCGCAAAGGTGGTGCAGTGGGCATTCCCGCTGACCCGGAACCGGCCGAGTCCGCCGGTATATTTGTGCCGTTCTTCGCAACTCAGGCGCTGACCAGCAAATTCGTACCGAACATGCTCGCAGGCCACAAGGCGGTGGGTGTGTTCCTGCATGCGCTGCGGCTGCCGGACGGTTCAGGCTACAAAGTGATCCTGGAAGCCGCGCCCGAAGCCATGTACAGCACCGATACCGCTACGTCGTGCGCGGCGATGAGCCAGGTGGTCGAGCGCTACGTGGCGGCGTATCCGAGCCAATACATGTGGAGCATGAAGCGCTTCAAGAAGCGTCCTCCGGGAGAAGAACGCTGGTACTGAGTCGATTGGCATGATCTGTGGATAACCTTGGGTTCGGGTTTATCCACAACCGTTCATTAAAGGGCGCAATAGATGTCCGAACACCGCAAATCCTTTCGCATAAAGATCAGTCACGAAAGCTTCGGCGAATGTCTGGGCCAGACGCGAAACCTGTCGACCACAGGTGTTTACGTCAAGCATCCGGCGTTGTCGGCATTACCCCGAGGCGCCGTGGTTTATGGGCAAGTCCAGGACTTACCCACAGGCGCGCCGAAGGTGAAGATGGAAGTGGTGCAGGTGGACGCCGAAGGGATCGGCCTGCGTTATCTCTGATCAGTGGGCCTGGCGGTCGAGTTTCTTCAGGAACACCGTCATTTCTTTCTCGGCCTGTTTATCGCCGTGGTTTTGCGCCGCTTCGATGCCTTTCTCCCACACCTGGCGCGCAGCCGCGTAATCCGCCAGCGCCAGATGGGCCTTGCCCAGCAGTTTCCAGGCCGCCGAATACTTCGGATCGAGCTCGACGCAGCGCTGGAAGTGTTCCACAGCCTTGGCGCTCTCCCCCAGATCCAGATAGCCCTTGCCCAGGCCGAAGCGCAGCAGCGGGTTATCCACACCCTTGGCGAGCATTTTTTCCAGGGATTCGATCATGGGTATTTCCTTTGAGTGATCTGCGATTTTGAGATTGCTTTCGCGGGCAAGCCTTGCTCCTACAGGTTCGAGCCGTTCACCGGTTATGTGTGCGCCCCAAACCTGTAGGAGCAAGGCTTGCCCGCGATGAGGTCCGTTCAGACACAGCAATTACCGGATCAGAAGAAGCTCAATCCCACATGGAACAGCTTTTCCACATCGCGAATATGCTTTTTATCCACAAGGAACAGAATCACGTGGTCCCCGGTCTGGATCACCGTGTCATCGTGGGCAATGATCACTTCTTCATCGCGGATGATCGCGCCGATGGTGGCTCCTGGCGGCAGGCCGATGTTCTCGATGGCCTTGCCGATGACCTTGCTCGATTTCGCATCACCATGGGCAATGGCCTCGATGGCTTCCGCCGCGCCCCGACGCAGTGAGTGTACGCTGACGATGTCGCCGCGCCGCACGTGGGCCAGCAAGGTGCCGATGGTTGCCAGTTGCGGGCTGATGGCGATGTCGATGTCGCCGCCCTGGATCAGATCCACGTAGGCCGGGTTGTTGATGATGGTCATCACCTTCTTCGCACCCAGGCGCTTGGCCAGCAGCGACGACATGATGTTGGCTTCGTCATCGTTGGTCAGGGCCAGGAAGATGTCTGCGTCGGCGATGTTCTCTTCCAACAGCAGGTCGCGGTCCGAAGCGCTGCCCTGCAGCACCACGGTGCTGTCGAGGTGGTCGGAGAGATGGCGGCAGCGGGCCGGGTTCATCTCGATGATCTTCACCTGATAACGGCTTTCGATGGCTTCGGCCAAACGCTCGCCGATCTGCCCGCCACCGGCAATGACGATGCGTTTGTAGGTCTCATCGAGACGGCGCATTTCACTCATGACTGCGCGAATGTTTGCTCGGGCCGCGATGAAAAACACTTCGTCGTCCGCTTCGATCACCGTATCGCCCTGGGGCAGGATTGGCCGGTCCCTACGGAAAATCGCCGCCACGCGGGTTTCGACGTTGGGCATGTGTTCGCGCAACTGCCGCAGTTGCTGACCCACCAGCGGCCCGCCGTAATAGGCCCGCACCGCCACCAGTTGTGCCTTGCCTTCGGCGAAGTCGATCACCTGCAAGGCGCCGGGGTGCTGGATCAGGCGCTTGATGTAGTTGGTGACCACTTGCTCCGGGCTGATCAGCACGTCCACCGGAATCGCTTCGTTATCGAACAACTCATCGGCGCGGGTCAGGTACGCGGCTTCGCGCACACGAGCGATCTTTGTCGGGGTGTGGAACAGGGTGTGGGCGACCTGACAGGCGACCATGTTGGTTTCGTCGCTGTTGGTCACGGCGACCAGCATGTCAGCATCATCGGCACCCGCTTGGCGCAGCACGCTCGGTATCGAGCCGCGGCCCTGTATCGTGCGGATGTCCAGGCGATCACCGAGGTCGCGCAGGCGTTCGCCGTCGGTGTCGACCACCGTGATGTCGTTCGCCTCGCTGGCCAGATGTTCCGCCAGCGACCCGCCCACCTGCCCTGCACCAAGGATGATGATTTTCATCCAGTCACTCCATTGAATCCGTTTAACCGCGCGCGGCGGCGATCTTGATCAGCTTGGCGTAATAGAACCCGTCGTGCCCGCCTTCCTGGGCCAGCAATTGACGGCCATGGGGCTGCTTGATGCCCGCTGCGGTGGCGAGGTCCAGCTCACGGGCCCCGGGTGTGCGGGCGAGGAACGCTTCGATGACTTCAGTGTTCTCGGTCGGCAAGGTGGAGCACGTGGCGTAGAGCAGGATGCCGCCGACTTCCAGGGTTTTCCACATGGCGTCGAGCAACTCGCCTTGCAGCAGCGCCAGCGCGGCAATGTCGTCCGGTTGGCGGGTGAGCTTGATGTCGGGGTGCCGACGAATCACGCCGGTGGCCGAACACGGCGCGTCCAGCAGGATGCGCTGGAACGGTTTGCCGTCCCACCAGGCCTGAGTGTCACGGCCGTCGGCGGCGATCAGTTCGGCGTTCAGGCCAAGGCGATCGAGGTTTTCCTGCACCCGCACCAGGCGTTTGGCCTCCAGATCCACCGCCACTACGCCGGCCAGTGCCGGTTCGGCTTCGAGGATGTGGCAAGTCTTGCCACCCGGCGCACAGCAAGCGTCCAGCACCCGCTGGCCAGGCGCGAGATCGAGCAGGTCGGCGGCCAGTTGCGCCGCTTCGTCCTGCACGCTGATCCAGCCTTCGGCGAACCCTGGCAGGCTGCGAACGTCGGCGGCCGCGTCGAGGATGATGCCATCGCGGCTGTAAACGCATGGGCTGGCGGTGATGCCGGCCTCAACGAGCAACTGCAGATACGCGTCACGAGAATGATGGCGACGATTGACCCGCAGAATCATCGGTGGGTGCGCATTGTTGGCCGCGCAAATCGCCTCCCACTGCTCCGGCCAGAACGCCTTCAGGGATTTTTGCAGCCAGCGCGGGTGAGCGGTGCGCACCACCGGATCGCGCTCAAGCTCCGCCAGCAGCGCTTCGCTTTCCCGTTGGGCGCGGCGCAGTACGGCGTTGAGCAGGGCTTTGGCCCAGGGCTTTTTCAGCTTGTCTGCGCAACCGACCGTTTCGCCGATGGCGGCATGGGCCGGCACGCGGGTGTAGAGCAACTGGTAGAGACCGACCAGCATCAGCGCCTCGACATCGGCATCGGCGGCCTTGAACGGCTTTTGCAGCAGCTTGGCCGCCAGCTCCGACAAGCGCGGTTGCCAGCGGGCGGTGCCGAACGCCAAGTCCTGGGTGAAGCCGCGATCGCGGTCTTCGACCTTGTCCAGTTGAGTCGGCAATGAGCTGTTGAGCGAGGCTTTTCCGCTGAGTACAGCGGCCAGTGCCTTGGCGGCGGCCAGACGCGGATTCATTGAGCGTCCGCCGCTTGGCCGAGCACCGTACCGATGGCGAATTTCTCGCGACGGCTGTTGAACAGATCGCTGAAGTTCAGCGCCTTGCCGCCGGGCAATTGCAGGCGGGTCAGGCACAGGGCCTGTTCACCGCAGGCGACGATCAGGCCGTCCTTGCTGGCGCCGATGATTTCCCCGGGTGCGCCCTTGCCTTGCGAGAGGCTGGCGGCCAGTACTTTCAGGGCTTCGCCGTTGAGCGTGCTGTGGGTGATCGGCCAAGGGTTGAAGGCGCGCACCAGGCGCTCCAGTTCAACTGCAGGGCGAGTCCAGTCAATGCGGGCTTCGTCTTTATTCAACTTGTGTGCGTAAGTGGCCAGGCTGTCGTCTTGCACCTCGCCTTCCAGCGTCCCGGCGGCGAGTCCGGCAATCGCTTGAATCACGGCGGGCGGCCCCATTTCAGCCAGACGGTCGTGCAGGCTGCCGCCGGTGTCTTCGGCGCTGATCGGCGTGGTGACTTTCAGCAGCATCGGGCCGGTGTCCAGACCCGCCTCCATACGCATCACGGTCACGCCACTTTCGTCGTCACCGGCTTCGACGGCCCGCTGGATCGGCGCCGCCCCGCGCCAGCGCGGCAGCAGGGACGCGTGGCTGTTGATGCAACCCAGGCGCGGAATATCCAGCACCACCTGCGGCAGGATCAGGCCGTAGGCGACCACCACCATCAAGTCCGGTTTCAGTGCGGCCAGTTCGGCCTGAGCGTCGGCGTTGCGCAAGGTGGGCGGTTGCAGCACCGGGATGTTGTTCTCCAGAGCAAGCTGCTTGACCGGGCTCGGCATCAGCTTCTGCCCACGACCTGCCGGGCGATCCGGTTGGGTGTAGACCGCGACGATCTCATACGGGCTGCTCAGCAGGGCCTTGAGGTGTTCGGCGGCGAATTCCGGGGTGCCGGCAAAGACAATGCGCAGTGGCTCGGTCATGGGTGGCTCTCTATTGCAAAGCTTCTTGAAAAGAAAAAGGCTTGCCGCGGCAAGCCTTTGAAGAGGGGCATCAGGCGTTCTGGCGATGAAGCTTTTCCAGTTTCTTCTTGATGCGGTCGCGTTTGAGCGTGGACAGGTAATCGACGAACAATTTGCCGTTGAGGTGGTCGAATTCATGCTGGATGCACACGGCGAGCAGATCTTCGGCGATCAGTTCGTAAGGCTTGCCGTCGCGGTCCAGCGCCTTGACCTTGACCCGTTGCGGGCGATCGACGTTTTCGTAGAAGCCCGGTACCGAAAGGCAGCCTTCCTGATACTGGCCCATGTCTTCGGTCAGGGGCTCGAGTTCGGGATTGATGAACACTCGCGGCTCGGTGCGGTCTTCGGAAAGGTCCATGACAACGATGCGCTTGTGGACGTTGACCTGGGTCGCGGCGAGGCCGATGCCTGGAGCCTCATACATTGTTTCAAACATGTCATCGACCAACTGACGCACTTCGTCGTCCACTTCGGCCACCGGTTTGGCGATGGTACGCAGGCGCGAGTCAGGGAATTCGAGGATGTTCAAAATGGCCATAAGCTTGATGAATGCACGTGTGAGGTATGGTCGGGTCGGTGCCTGGCGAGTCCGAAGATGCAGGCTACCGTTGTAAAACGTAGCTCCCTTCCATGCATAAGCAAGTGGGGAGCGAGCCACTGACGGCTCTGGCGTTTCACGCGAACGGACATAATAAAGGGATTCACCGCATGAGGAAATCACTACTCGCCCTGCTCCTTCTGGTCTCTGCCGGTTGGGCCCACGGGCAAGTGCAACTCAAGGAAGGTTTTCCACAGCAATACACAGTGGTCTCGGGGGACACACTCTGGGGGATCTCGGGCAAATTCCTTCGTGAACCGTGGCAATGGCCGCAGCTGTGGCAAGCCAATCCACACATCGAAAACCCCAATCTCATCTACCCCGGCGACACGCTTTCGCTGGTCTACGTCAACGGTCAGCCTCGCCTGACACTCAATCGTGGCGCTTCTCGCGGCACCATCAAGCTTTCGCCGAAAGTACGCAGCAGCCCGGTGGCCGATGCCATTCCGAGCATCCCGCTGAAATCTATCAACAGCTTTCTGCTGAGCAACCGCATCGTCGACAAGGCCGAAGATTTCGACAAGGCGCCGTACATCGTGGCCGGTGATGCCGAACGCGTACTCAGCGGCATGGGCGATCGCATCTTCGCTCGTGGCCACTTCGACATGGCGCAACCTGTCTACGGCATCTTCCGCCAGGGCAAGGTCTACACCGACCCGCAAACCCAGGAATTTCTGGGGATCAATGCCGATGACATCGGTGGCGGCGAGATTGTCGCCACCGAAGGTGACGTCGCCACCCTGGCCTTGCAGCGCACCACCCAGGAAGTGCGCCTGGGCGATCGTTTGTTCAGCAGTGAAGAGCGCGCGATCAACTCGACGTTCATGCCCAGCGCACCGAAAGATCAGGTCGACGGCCTGATCATCGACGTACCCCGTGGCGTTACCCAGATCGGAGCGCTGGATGTGGTCACGCTGAACAAGGGCCAGCGTGATGGTCTGGTCGAAGGCAACGTGCTGGCCGTGATGAAAACCGGTGAAACCGTGCGCGACCGGATCACCGGTCAGCCGCTGAAGATTCCCGATGAGCGCGCCGGTCTGCTGATGGTGTTCCGTACCTACGACAAGCTCAGCTACGGGCTGGTGCTCAACGCCTCGCGCTCGCTGGCGGTGATGGATAAAGTACGAAATCCGTAAGCAGGCTTCACAAGTTACCAACAGAGTTATCCACAGCTTATTCCCGTCTGGATACGGGCTTATAACGATCAAGGATGATCCATGTCGCTACCTACTGCTGCACCGGTTTCCCCTGCGGAACTGGAAGCTCGTCTACGTCTGCACCGCTTGCCGGAACTCGGCCCGGCGCGGTTCAGGAAATTGCTGGAAGCCTTCGGTTCAGCGTCCAAAGCCATCAGCGCACCGGCCAGCGCCTGGCGTGCATTGGGCTTGCCGCTGAGCTGTGCGGAGGCCCGGCGTTGCCCTGAAATTCGCGATGGAGCCAGCCATGCACTGGCCTGGCTAGAGCGTCCTGCCCAGCATTTATTGATGTGGGACCAGCCTGACTACCCTGCACTGCTGGCGCAAATCAGCGACGCGCCGCCGCTGCTGTTCGTGGCGGGCGATCCCGGCATTCTGGAAAAACCGCAGCTGGCGATGGTCGGCAGTCGTCGCGCTTCAAGGCCGGGCATGGACACGGCTGCCGCGTTTTCCCGCAGCCTGGCCAGTGCCGGTTTCGTGATCACCAGCGGTCTCGCGCTGGGTATCGATGCTGCCGCTCATCAGGCCGCATTGGATGTCGGTGGTCAGACAATCGGAGTTCTGGGTACGGGTCTGGAAAATTTTTATCCACAGCGCAATCGACGGCTGGCCGACGCGATGATCGCCTCGGGCAGTGCGGTACTGTCCGAGTTCCCCCTGGACGCCGGCCCCAGCGCCAGCAACTTTCCCCGACGCAATCGCATCATCAGTGGCCTGTCCCTCGGTGTACTGGTGGTGGAGGCCAGTGTGGCCAGTGGCTCGCTGATCACCGCCAGGCTGGCGGCGGAGCAGGGGCGCGAGGTGTACGCGATTCCGGGCTCGATCCATCATCCGGGCGCCAAGGGTTGTCACCAGTTGATCCGCGATGGTGCGGCGCTGGTGGAAACCGTCGAGCATATCTTCGAAGCCCTGCGCGGCTGGCAGCAGCCGTCCTTCTCCCCCGCCCCCGCCATGGCGGCAAGTCATCCACTATTGGCCTTGCTGCACGCCGCGCCCCACACCAGCGAGGCATTGGCCGATGCCAGTGGCTGGGCCTTGCCCAAAGTACTGATCGCGCTGACTGAACTGGAGATGGAGGGCAGCGCCGTCTGCGAAAACGGCCGATGGATTGCGCGCGTGAGCTAGGTTTTATAAACAAGATCGGTAAACTGCGCAGAGCCTTATTCTGGAGAGTTTATTCATGGTCAACAGTTGGCGTGTGCAACAAGCCGCACGAGCTATTCGCGCCGGGGCGGTGCTTGCCTACCCAACCGAAGCTGTCTGGGGTCTGGGTTGCGACCCATGGGACGAAGAGGCAGTGGAGCGTTTGTTGCTGATCAAGGGCCGGTCTGTGGATAAGGGGCTGATTCTGGTCGCCGATAACATTCGCCAGTTCGACTTCCTGTTCGAGGATTTCCCTGAACTGTGGATGGACCGCATGTCCAGCACCTGGCCGGGGCCAAACACGTGGCTGGTGCCGCATCAGAACCTGCTGCCGCAGTGGATTACCGGCGTTCATGACACGGTGGCGCTGCGGGTCAGCGATCATCCTCAGGTGCGCGAGCTGTGTGCACTGGTCGGGCCGCTGGTGTCGACCTCTGCCAACCCACAGGGTCGCCCGGCGGCGCGCACGCGTCTTCGCGTCGAGCAGTATTTCCGGGGAGAGGTGGATATGGTGCTGGGCGGGTTGCTGGGCGGGCGCAAGAACCCGAGCGTGATTCGCGATCTGGCCACCGGCAGAGTTGTGCGCCCGGATTAAGACCGCGTTGCTGCCATTCGCGAGCAGGCTCGCTCCTACAGGTTATTTGTGATCGACACATAACCCATGTGGGAGCGAGCCTGCTCGCGATGGCGTCCTTAAGGCAACAACACAACCGATCCAGTCGTTCTCCGCGCCGACAACTCAGTCTGCGCCTTCGCCGCATCAGCCAGCGCAAACCGCTGACTGACATCCACCTTCAGCTTGCCGCTGATGATCATCTCGAACAGCTCATCCGCCATGCGCTGCAGATTCTGTGCATTGTTGGCGTAAGTCCCCAGAGTCGGCCGGGTGACATACAGCGAACCCTTCGCCGCGAGAATCCCCAGATTCACCCCGTCCACCGCACCGGATGCATTGCCGAAACTCACCACCAACCCTCGCGCTGCAACGCTGTCGAGGGACGTCAGCCAGGTGTCCTTGCCCACGCCGTCATACACCACTTGGACTTTCTTGCCGTCAGTCAATTCCAGCACCCGTTGCGCGACGTTCTCATGGCTGTAGTCGATGGTGGCCCAGGCACCGTTGGCCTTGGCCAGGGCGGCTTTCTCAGGTGAACTCACGGTGCCGATCAACTTCACGCCCAGCGCCTTGGCCCACTGACAGGCCAGGGAACCGACACCGCCGGCAGCGGCGTGGAACAGAATGGTCTCGCCACCCTTGAGTTCGTAGGTCTGACGCAACAGATACTGGACCGTCAGGCCCTTGAGCATGACGCCGGCAGCCTGTTCGAAACTGATGGCGTCTGGCAGGTGCACCAGATTGGCCTCGGGCAAGACATGCAACTCGCTGTACGCACCCAGCGGGCCGCTGCCGTAGGCGACGCGATCACCGACCTTGAATCGGCTGACTTCGCTGCCGATGGCCTCGACCACGCCCGCGCCTTCCGACCCTACGCCCGATGGCAGCGAGGGCGGCGGATAGAGGCCGCTGCGGTAATAGGTATCGATGAAGTTCAGGCCGATGGCCTTGTTGCTCACGCGGACTTCCTTCGGACCCGGTGCGGCGGGTTGGTAATCCACATACTCGAGCACTTCGGGGCCGCCATGGGCACGGAACTGGATACGCTTTGCCATCTGTTCTCTCCTGAGATCGATGCTGATTGTGGAAATGCGAAGCGCCCTATCGAACTCCTAAGGTTGATCTTCGTCAACTGCGACGCAGTGATGTGCGGTGTTATCCTGTGCAGCAATTTGCCGCCGGCCTTTAGAACGCCGTGTAGCTTTGCCCGATCCAAGGTGATGCCATGACTACCCGCACCGAGGCCGTAAAAGCCTATCTGCTCGACCTGCAAGACCGTATCTGCGCCGCGCTGGAAGCCGAAGACGGCGGCACCCGCTTCGTCGAAGACGCCTGGACCCGGCCTGCCGGCGGTGGCGGACGCACGCGGGTGATCGCAGACGGTACGGTCATCGAAAAGGGCGGCGTCAACTTTTCCCATGTGTACGGCAGCGGCCTGCCACCGTCCGCCAGCGCCCATCGTCCGGAGCTGGCCGGGCGTGGCTTCGAAGCCCTGGGCGTGTCGCTGGTGATTCACCCGCACAACCCGCACGTCCCGACCTCCCACGCCAACGTGCGTTTCTTCATTGCCGAAAAAGAAGGCGAAGAGCCGGTCTGGTGGTTCGGCGGCGGCTTCGACCTGACCCCCTACTACGGCAACATCGAAGACTGCGTGCACTGGCACCGCGTCGCCGAACAGGCCTGCGCGCCGTTCGGCCCGGATGTCTATCCGCGATACAAGGCCTGGTGCGACAGCTATTTCCACATCAAGCATCGCCACGAACCTCGTGGCATCGGCGGCCTGTTTTTCGATGACCTGAACGAGTGGGACTTCGACACCAGTTTCGCCTTCATGCGCGCCATTGGTGATGCCTACATCGATGCTTATTTGCCGATCGTGCAGCGCCGCAAGCACGATGCCTTCACGGCGCAGCAGCGCGAGTTCCAGGAATTTCGCCGCGGCCGCTATGTCGAGTTCAACCTGGTGTACGACCGTGGCACGCTGTTCGGCCTGCAATCGGGCGGTCGTACCGAGTCGATCCTCATGTCCCTGCCGCCGCAAGTGCGCTGGGGCTATGACTGGAAAGCCGAACCCGGCAGCGAAGAAGCACGCCTG
Organism: Pseudomonas putida; assembly: GCF_003228315.1. Classification (NCBI taxonomy): domain Bacteria; kingdom Pseudomonadati; phylum Pseudomonadota; class Gammaproteobacteria; order Pseudomonadales; family Pseudomonadaceae; genus Pseudomonas; species Pseudomonas putida. Next base: position 4,203,507 of record NZ_CP029693.1, on the reverse strand, counting down.
ACCGAGTACTTCCTGCAAGACCGCGACTGGTTGGCCGAAGCCTGAACGAGGATTGTTGATGGACCGCTATGTTGTTTTTGGTAATCCGATTGGCCACAGCAAGTCGCCACTGATTCATCGCCTGTTCGCCGAGCAGACCGCCCAGCAACTGGACTACAGCGCTTCGCTGGCGCCGCTCGATGACTTTTCCGACTTTGCGCGGGCGTTTTTCCTCGAGGGATGCGGCGCGAATGTGACGGTGCCGTTCAAGGAAGAAGCGTTCCGCCTGGCCAACAGCCTGACCGCGCGGGCGCAGCGGGCTGGCGCGGTGAACACTTTGAGCAAGCTCGACGATGGCACCTTGCTGGGCGATAACACCGACGGCGCCGGCCTGGTGCGGGACCTGACGGTCAACACCGGGTTCAGCCTCAAGGGCAAACGCATTCTGCTGCTCGGTGCCGGCGGCGCGGTGCGCGGTGCGCTGGAGCCATTACTGGCCGAACAGCCGGCATCGGTGATCATCGCCAACCGCACCGTGGACAAGGCCGAGTTGCTGGCAGAACTGTTCTGTGACCTGGGGCCGGTATCGGCCAGTGGCTACGACTGGCTGGAGGAATCGGTCGACCTGATCATCAATGCCACGTCCGCCAGCCTGTCAGGGGATGTGCCGCCGATTGCCGCCAGCCTGATCGAACCGGGCAAAACGGTGTGCTACGACATGATGTACGGCAAGGAGCCAACCTCGTTCTGTCGTTGGGCCAGCGAGCATGGCGCGGCGGTGTCGATGGATGGCTTGGGGATGCTGGCTGAACAGGCGGCTGAAGCCTTCTTCCTGTGGCGCGGCGTGCGCCCGGACACGGCGCCGGTGCTGGCCGAATTGCGTCGACAACTGGCCGCGTAACGCCCCCTGTAGGAGCAAGGCTTGCCCGCGATGGCGCCCTTGAGACCGCTATCGCGGGCAAGCCTTGCTCCTACAGTAAATGGTATTCAGTCTTCAAACCGGATCGGGCACTTCTCCGCCCCTTCAAGCTTCCTCAACTCTTCCACCACCTGCGGCCGCGCCCTGCGCAACGTCAGGCTGCGGTCCTGGCGCAACAGCCGTCGCGCCTCCTGATGCAGCATTTCCACGCCGGAATAGTCGATGAAGTTGATCTGTTGCGCTTCGATCACCACCCGCGCGCCGTGCATCCGCTGCAGGCGCACTTGCAGGTAGTGGCTGGCGCCGAAAAAGATCGAACCGCCCACCCGCAAAATGTCCTCATCACCGTCGCGCACATGCTGCACCCGCGGTTGCGAGGTGCGCTTGAGGTAAAAGAATAGCGACGCCAGCACCCCGGCATAGATTGCCGTCTGCAGTTCCAGCAACAGCGTGGCGACACAGGTCAGGGCCATGACCACGAACTCGGCGCGGCTGACCCGTAGCAACGCGCGAATGCCACGATGGTCCACCAGGCCCCAGGCGATCAGCAAAATGCTGCCGGCCATGGCCGGGATCGGAATGTGTTCGATCAGTTGCGCGCCGAAGACCGCGAACAACGCTACCCACATCGCCGAAAAGATCCCCGCCAGGGGTGAGCAGGCCCCCGCTTCGTAGCTCAGGCCCGAGCGGGTGAAAGATCCGGCTGACAAGGAACCTGAGAAAAACGCACCGACGATATTGGATAAACCCTGGGCGCGGACTTCTTGATTGGCGTCGAGCAATTGCTGCGAGCGCGCCGACAGCGAGCGGGCAATCGACAGGCTGGTGACCAGGCCAAGCATGCCCACGGCCACCGCGCTGGGCAGCAGGCGCAGGATCAGGTCGAGGTCCAGTGGTAGCGGGCTGAAGGGCGGCAGTTTGCCGGTGAAAGCGCTGACCAGCGCCACATGCCCGAACATCGACGGCCAGAGCCAGACCAGCAGTGAACCCAGTACGAGGGTGATCAACAGCGTCGGCCAGCGCGGCAGTAGCCATTTGAGAACCACACCGGTCACCACCGTCGCCAATCCCAGCGCCAGCGAGGGTTTGTCGATTTGTGAGAGGTGCCTGAACAGCGTGATGAAGCTGTCCAGCGCGGTGGCCTGGCTGGGCAAGTCCAGCCCCAGCAGGTTGGGTAACTGGCCGATGGCAATGACCACCGCCGCGCCGAGGGTGAAGCCAAGCACCACCGAGTGAGAAACGAAGTTCACCAGTGCGCCAAAGCGCAACAAGCCCAGCAACCACTGGAAAATCCCGGCCAGGAACGTCAGTAACAGGATCAGGGTGACGTAGTCCTGTGACGCCGGCACGGCCAGAGGACTGACGCTGGCGTAGAGGACAATGGAAATGGCCGCCGTAGGACCGCAAATCAAATGCCAGGACGAGCCCCACAGACACGCAATCAACACCGGGATGATCGCCGCGTACAAGCCGTATTCCGGTGGGAGACCGGCAATCAGCGCGTAGGCAATGGATTGCGGCAACGCGAGAATCGCGCCGCTTAGGCCAACGATCAGGTCGCGGCCGACACTGCTGCGGGTTTGGCGGGGCAACCAGCTGAGAAAGGGGAAGAGTGAATGGCGGCTGGGAAGGGCCATGAAGCCTCTCGGTTGGGGTTTTGCATAAGGGTATCAGCACCAGACATTGTGGGAGCGAGCCTGCTCGCGAATGCGGAGTGTCAGTCGATACAAATTTCGGATCTGACGGGCCTTTCGCGAGCAGGCTCGCTCCCACAGGTTTACAGCTTCGCTTTCACAACTGGCAACGCATCCTTGCCATCCACGGTCTTCACGCCATCGAGCCACTTGTCCAGCACCGCCGGGTTGGCCTTGATCCAGGCCTTGGCCGCATCGGCATTGCTGACTTTCTTGTTCACCACCTCGGCCATGATGCTGTTCTCCATGTCCTGAGTGAAACTCAAGTTGGTCAGCAGCTTGCCGACGTTCGGACAGGCCTGTGCATAACCTTTGCGGGTCAAGGTATGAACCGAACCGGTGTCACCGAAGTATTTCTCGCCGCCCTTGAGGTAGTGCATTTTCAGCTGCACGTTCATCGGGTGCGGCGTCCAGCCAAGGAAGGTCACGAACTTCTGTTTCTTCACCGCGCGGGACACTTCGGCCAGCATCGCCTGTTCGCTGGACTCGACAAGTTTCCATTGGCCCATGTCGAAATCGTTTTTCTTGATGATTTCCTGCAGGGAAATGTTCGCCGGTGCACCCGAGCCGATGCCATAGATCTTGTGGTCGAACTTGTCCGCGTACTTGTTCAGGTCGGCAAAGTTATGCACACCTGCGTCCCACACATAGTCCGGTACGGCGAGGGTGAACTCGGTGCCGTCGAGGTTCTTGGCCAGTTGCGTGACATCGCCGGTGGCCACGAATTTGTCGTAGAAACCTTGCTGCGCCGGCATCCAGTTACCCAGGAACACGTCCACCTGGCCATCCTTGAGCCCGCCAAAGGTAATCGGTACCGCGAGGGTATCGACCTTGGCCTTGTAGCCCATGCCGTCCAGCAGAAACCCGGTGATGGCGTTGGTCGCAGCGATGTCGCTCCAGCCAGGATCCGCCATTTTCACCGTCTCGCATTGATCGGCGTACGCCGATGCACTGCTCAGGGCCAGGAGCCCGACCGTCAGTACTGTGGATAACCGTTGCATGGACTTCCCCTTAACATTATTGGTTTTGGCAGGGTTGTGGATAACGTGCTTTACGCTCCAGATCATCAAGGTCGATATGGTTGCGCATGTACTGCTGACTGGCGTCCACCAGTGGCTGGTGATCCCAACTCTTCAGCTTGCCGAGGGTCAGCGCCTCGGCGACGAAACGCCGGCGTCGCTGACTGGCGAGCACCTGCTGGTGAATCGACGGTATGTCCCATTTGGCCCGTGCTTCGGCGAGAAATTCGTCGAACAGCTGGCGATGTTGCGGCGATTGGCTGAGTTCTTCCAGCTCTTTCGGGTCATTGTGCACATCGAAGAGTAGGCAAGGGTCGTCTTCGCTGTAGATAAATTTGTAGGCACCACGGCGAATCATCATTAACGGGCTGATGGTGCCTTCGGCCATGTACTCGCCGAATACCTCGTCATGCCCGCCCTGCCCTTGCAGGTGCGGAACCAGTGAGCGGCCATCCAGCGGCAGGCCAGGTTCCAGGGAGCCGCCCGCCAGTTCGACGAAGGTCGGCAACAGGTCGGCGGTGGACACCGAGGCGCTGACTCGACCGGCGCCGAATTGCCCCGGTGCACTTATCAACAGGGGCACCCGTGCCGCCATTTCATACCAGTGCATTTTGTACCAGAGGCCGCGCTCACCCAGCATGTCGCCGTGGTCGCCAGAGAAGACGATGATGGTGTCATCGATCAGCCCCGTTTCCTCGAGAGTTTGCAGGAGTTTGCCGACGTTACTGTCGATATAGCTGCACGCACCGAAGTAGGCGCGGCGAGCGTCGCGAATCTTATCCACAGGCAGCGGTTTTTCCCACAGGTCATAGACCTTGAGCAAACGCTGGGAGTGCGGGTCCAGATCCTGTTGAGCGGGGGTCACCGGCAACGGAATTTCGGCATCCTCGTACAGATTCCAGAACGCCTTGGGAATGGTGTACGGATCATGTGGGTGGGTCATCGAAACGGTCAGGCAGAACGGTTGATCGCCGTCCTCGCGAACGTGATCGAAGAGGTACTGCTGGGCCTTGAACACCACCTCTTCGTCGAAATCCAACTGGTTGGTACGTACACAAGGACCGGCCTGTAGTACGGATGACATGTTGTGGTACCAGGTCGGACGCACGTCCGGTTCGTCCCAGTTCACCGCCCAACCGAAGTCGGCCGGGTAAATATCGCTGGTCAGGCGCTCTTCGTAGCCGTGCAACTGGTCCGGGCCGCAGAAGTGCATCTTGCCCGATAGCGCGGTTCGGTAACCCAGGCGGCGCAGGTAATGGGCATAGGTCGGTACATCGGCGGGGAAATCCGCGGCGTTGTCGAAGGCGCCGATCTTGCTCGGCAACTGGCCGCTGACCAGGGTGAAACGCGACGGCGCGCACAGCGGGCTGTTGCAGTACGCGGAGTCGAACACCACGCCCTGGGTGGCGAGGCGGCTCAAATTAGGCAGCTTGATGGGCGAAGGACCGTAGAACGGCAACATTGGCGCGGCCATTTGATCGGCCATGATGAAAAGAATGTTCTTGCGCTTCATGTGATCGCGGCATTCCATAGTGGACGTTTATGCGAGAGTGCTGGGATCGAGAATGAAATCCCCGCTCTTTGCGGTAAAGCCCATGCGCGGCAATGACTAGGATAAGCACAGCTTATGTATGACGCCCTCGGTGACCTGTCTCTCGATCTGCTCCGCGCCTTTGAAGCGGCAGCGCGGCATCGCAGTTTCACGGCGGCGGCGGTAGAGCTGGGTACCACGCAGCCGGCGATCAGCCAGCAGATCAAGCGCTTGGAGGAGCAACTGGCGACCCGGTTGTTCGACCGCATTTATCGCGGCATCGAACTGACCGAGCCGGGAATGATCCTTTTCGAGCAGGTTCAGCTCGGTTTGCAGAATATCGACGCAGGATTGAGCGCCATCAGCGCACAGCAGCAACACGAAGTCCTCCAGGTGGCGACCGATTTTGCCTTCGCCGCCTACTGGTTGATGCCGCGTCTGCACCGTTTTCACGCGGCCAATCCGCAAGTGGATGTCAGCCTGGTGACCAGCGAGCGCAGCCACAACATGTTGCGCACCGATATTGATGTGGCCGTGCTGTTCGGCGATGGTCGCTTCAAACAGGGCGAAAGCCACTGGTTGTTCAGCGAGGAAGTCTTTCCGGTGTGCAGCCCGCAGCTATTGAATGAACGCACCCTGCCCTTGCCGGCCAACGCCTTGCTGGAGTTCCCGCTGCTGCACCTGCGCGGTGAATACAGCAGCAACTGGTTTGACTGGAGCGGCGTGTTTCGCGAACTGGGGATCACCTCGCCCCCTGCCCCGGGTCAATTGCGTTTCGACAACTACACCTTGTTGATTCAGGCGGCGATTGGCGGCCAGGGCGTGGCGATCGGCTGGCGGCACCTTGTGGATAACTTGCTGGCGCAAGGCTTGTTGTGCCGGCCGATTGCCGAGACCGTGATTTCGCGGCTCGGATACTACGTGGTACTGCCCCAGCGCAAACGGCGCGGGGCGTTGATCCAGCGGTTTGTCGATTGGGTGATGGCTGAACAGGCCAGCAGTGCGCAGTCGCTCAATGGCTTGTCGTTTCCTTCGATTGCGGTTTGAACATCAAGAGATCGCGACGAAGTCCACGTGCTCACCGACGTGCAGGTTCAACTGCAATTCATCGGCAATCCCCACCGCCGTGCGCATCAGCCGCTCCAGCGGTTCGGCAAGACCGGGCTCCAGGGTGCCCCCGGTCTGGCTGAAATGTTCAATGGTCAAGCCGGGCACGCCTCGCGGCGCATTCACCAGTGTCCACTGCAAGGCACTGCTTTGCAGCGCTTCGCGGATTTCCTCGGCGGCGTGGCGTTGCAGCGGATCAAAGGTGTCCGGATCATCCAGAACCTCGAAATTGCCCACCAGAAACAACCGGCCTATGCCGGCGGCCAGCATCCCGTCGATCAACGCATCCGACGCCAGCACTTGCTCGACCGGCCCCGGCACAATGGTTTTTTCCACGTATTCGCTGTTAAGCGGCAACCCGGGCGAGTCCAGCAGGCAGATGACCGCCGAGCTGCCAGCGACGCTTTGCTTGACCCGTTCAGCCTCGAACAGATTGCCGGTCTTGGTGCGCAGGCCAGGCCGCGGTGCGAGGGCGTTCAAATCATCGAGAATGGCGATCACTTCATGCTGGCGCCGCAGCAATTCAGCCATCAGGGCGCTTCCCAGGCTACTCATGGCACCATAGAGCACTACTTTCACCACCGGCGTTTCGGCATTTTTCATGGCGCAGTTCCTTGTTTGTCGCCTATATGGTGTGTGACATGCAGGTAACAACGAGGGTTCGAACCGATTCAGAGGGCTCCAGATGCAAACGATCAAGGGTTATCACGCCCATGTTTATTTCGATGCCGCCACCATCGATCAGGCGCGCACGCTGTGCGAGCAGGCGGCGCAGTTATTCCCGCTGAAGATGGGTCGCATGCACGAGCGCCCTGTGGGCCCGCATCCGGACTGGAGTTGCCAGCTGGCCTTCGGCCCGGAACTGATCGGCGAAGTGCTGCCGTGGCTGGCGCTCAACCGCAAGGGGCTGGTGGTGTTCCTGCATCCCGATACCGGCAACGATCTGCTGGACCACCGCGATCACGCGATCTGGATGGGCGCGATTCGACCGTTGGACCTGTCTATTTTTTGATCAGGCTACAGGGTTTCTTCCGGTTCCTCGGGCAGATGCTCGTCCAGATGCAGCCATGGCAGGCGGCTGTCGGTCCAGATGTGGCGCTCGGCCGGCGCTTGCTCTGGATGGTCGAGGGTGGCGATGGTCACATCGATACTCTCGGGGCTGAGGTGGGTCGTCAGTGCCAGCTGCGCCCCGCAATGGCCGCAGAAATATCGCACGCAGGTGGATGAAGAGTCGTACCGCGATGGCGTGCCCGCCAGCCATTGGAAGGCCGATGAGGGGACGGTGATCCAGGTGGTCACGATGCCGCCACTGACCCTTCGGCAAATCGAGCAATGGCAGTGGGCGATGTCTTGCAGCGGGCCGCTGAACTGGTAGCGCAGCTGTCCGCAATGGCAGCCGCCGGTGTGGATGTCAGGCATACCTTTTCCTCCTGATGCGTTCTTACGGGCGCCATCGCGAGCAGGCTCGCTCCTACAGTGATTTGTGCACCACCCAGGTCCCCTGTAGGAGCGAGCCTGCTCGCGATGAATTCAACTCGGTCTCATTCCCTGCCCCTACCCCGTCCGACGACCGGTCGTACTTCCGGTCAACCCTTTCATTGGCGAAAGCTGGCTGAAAGCTTCCCCGATTAGGATCGCCTCCACTGCCGGCAATAGACCGGTTGGCCAATGCGAGCGTTCGATTGCTCGCCAGGTCCATTTAACAACAACAATGGTGACCCTGATGTCCTTTACCCGCCGCTTCGCCACAACTCCACCCGTACGCCTCGTGCTTCCCGTTTTGCGCTGATCCCACCCGGTCCGCCCATTCCCTAAGCTGCGCTACGCCTGGAGTATTCCCATGCTGACTTTCCTTGGCTTTGCCATGGTCATCACCTTCATGTTCCTGATCATGACCAAGCGCCTGTCCGCGCTGATCGCTCTGATCATCATCCCGATCGTCTTCGCCCTGTTTGGTGGCTTCGGCCCGAAAATCGGCCCGATGATGCTCGAAGGCATCACCAAGCTCGCGCCGACCGGCGTGATGCTGATGTTTGCCATTCTGTACTTCGCCCTGATGATCGACTCCGGCCTGTTCGACCCGGCCGTGCGCAAGATCCTCAAGATGGTCAAGGGTGACCCGCTAAAAGTGTCGGTCGGTACGGCCGTACTGGCCCTCGTCGTCTCCCTGGACGGTGACGGCGCGACCACCTACATGATCTGTGTCGCCGCCATGCTGCCGCTCTACAGCCGTATCGGCATGAGCCCGCGGATCATGGCCGGCCTGATCATCCTCGCCGGTGGCGTGATGAACATGACCCCATGGGGTGGCCCGACCGCTCGTGCGGCCAGTGCGCTGCATGTCGACCCTTCGGCGATCTTCGTGCCGATGATTCCGGCGATGGCTGCCGGTGTCGTGGCCATCCTCGCCATCGCCTATTTCTACGGCAAGCGTGAACGTGCGCGTCTGGGTGAGCTGCACCTGGTGGGCGATGAGATCGATCACAGCGAAATCACCGTTTCGCAGTTCCCGGATGCCCGTCGTCCGAATCTGATCTGGTTCAACGGTGCCCTGACCCTGGCGCTGATGTGCACTCTGATCGCCGGCCTGTTGCCGCTGCCGGTGCTGTTCATGGTGGCCTTCAGTATCGCGATGATCGTCAACTATCCATGCCTGCAAGCGCAGAAGGACCGCGTCGCGGCCCACGCTGGCAGCGTGCTGGCCGTGGTCGGGCTGATCTTTGCCGCCGGTATCTTCACCGGCATCCTTTCCGGCACCGGCATGGTCGACGCGATGTCGAAAAGCCTGCTGTCGGTGATCCCGGACTTCCTCGGCCCGTACCTGGCCGTGATCACGGCGCTGGTGAGCATGCCGTTCACCTTCTTCATGTCGAACGATGCATTTTATTATGGCGTGTTGCCGGTACTGGCCGAAGCCGCCAGCCACTACGGCATTACCGCCGTGGAAATGGCACGTGCCTCGATCGTCGGTCAGCCCGTCCACTTGCTGAGCCCGCTGGTACCATCGACCTATCTGTTGGTGGCCCTGGCCGGTATCGATTTCGGTGATCACCAGCGCTTTACCCTCAAGTGGGCAGTGCTGGTGTGCATGTGCATACTGGTTGCCGCGTTGCTGATGGGGATTTTCCCGCTGTTCAGCACTCTATAATCCAAAGACTCGCCACCCGGGGTCCCGGCTTCGCAGTCTGAAGCCTGGACCCTTTGTGGTTTAACACTCGCTCAAAGGAATACACATGGAATGGCTGACCAACCCTGAAATCTGGGTTGCCTTCTTTACCTTGACCGCCCTGGAAATCGTCCTGGGTATCGATAACATCATCATGATTTCGATCCTGGTCAGCCGCATGCCCAAACACATGCAGGCGCGCACCCGAATCTTCGGTCTGGCGCTGGCCATGGTGACGCGGATTCTGTTGCTGCTGTCGATCACCTGGGTCATGCGCCTCACCGCCGACCTGTTCGAAGTGTTCGGCCAGGGTATTTCCGGTCGCGACCTGATCCTGTTCTTCGGTGGCCTGTTCCTGTTGTGGAAAAGCTCCCAGGAGATGTACCACGCGCTGGAAGGTGAAGACGAAACCAACGACGAGCCGAGTGGCAAGGGCGGCAACTTCCTCTACACCATCGTCCAGATCGCGATCATCGACATCGTGTTCTCCCTGGACTCGGTGATCACCGCTGTCGGCATGGTCTCCCATGTACCGGTCATGGTCGCGGCGATCATCGTGGCGGTACTGGTGATGATGTGGGCTTCCGGCACCATCAGCGCGTTCATCGACAAGCACCCGTCGCTGAAAATGCTGGCACTGGCGTTCCTGCTGATCGTCGGTACCGTGCTGATCGCCGAATCCTTCGACGTTCACGTGCCAAAAGGCTACGTCTACTTCGCCATGGCGTTCTCGCTGGCGGTGGAAGCGATCAACATCAAGATGCGCACCGCCATTGCCCGCAAGAAGCAGCAGCAAGATCCGGTGAAACTGCGCAAGGACATTCCCGGCCAGTAACGCAAAACCCTTTGTAGGAGCGAGCATGCTCGCGATGGTCGTCAACGCTGACGCTGGGCACCTGACACCCATGGCGACCACTCACCCATCGCGAGCATGCTCGCTCCTACAGAAAGCGAATTCCAGGGGCCTTCGGGTCCCTTTTTCACGCCTGCATGAAGCTGTTTTCATGACAGTTTTGTTTCAAAGACGACTTTAGCTATGCGATGCTGGCGCCCAGACCGTTAGCCAACTACAGCTTAAGTACAAAACGTAGAACGTCGCGGTACCGTCAACTTGCTCCTTTGGGGCGCTACCACCACAGGGGGCCGTCATGCTCACCCTGCTCAATTTGCTCTCAGCCGTGGCCTTGCTGATCTGGGGCACGCACATCGTCCGAACCGGCATCCTGCGGGTGTACGGCTCCAACCTGCGCCATGTCATTGGCCGCAACATGTCCAAACGCTGGCTGGCTTTTCTCTCGGGGATCGCGGTGACGGCGATGGTCCAGAGCAGTAACGCCACGGCGATGCTCGTGACTTCCTTCGTCGGTCAGGGCCTGATGGCGTTGACCCCGGCCTTGTCGACCATGCTCGGGGCCGACGTCGGTACGGCGCTGATGGCGCGGGTGCTGACCTTCGACCTGTCCTGGCTGTCGCCGCTGCTGATTTTCATCGGGGTGATTTTCTTCCTGTCGCGCAAACAGACCCGTCTGGGCCAGATGGGCCGCGTGGCGATTGGCCTGGGGCTGATCATTCTGGCGCTGCAACTGATCGTCGAGGCCGCCGCCCCGATCACCCACGCCAAAGGCGTCAAGGTGATCTTTGCCTCGCTGACCGGCGACATCCTGCTCGATGCCCTGATGGGCGCGCTGTTCGCCATGATTTCCTACTCCAGCCTGGCGGCCGTGCTGCTGACCGCGACCCTGGCCGGCGCCAAGGTGATCGGCCTGCCGGTGGCCCTTGGCCTGGTCATTGGCGCCAACATCGGCAGCGGTGTGCTGGCGTTCCTCAGCACCAGCATGCAGAACGCCGCCGGGCGTCAGGTGGCCTTGGGCAGCCTGCTGTACAAACTGATCGGCCTGTTGCTGATCATTCCGGTGCTCGACCCCCTGGTGCACTGGATCGACAGCCTCGACTTCAGTCCTCAGGAAATGGTCATTGGCTTCCACCTGCTCTACAACACCGCGCGCTGTCTGATCCTGTTGCCCAGCGTCGGGCCGATGGCCAGGTTCTGCGCCTGGGTGCTGCCGGAGCGCCCGCAAGCCAACGGCACGGCCAAACCCCGCCACCTTGATTTGACGGCGCTGGTCACACCCAGCCTCGCACTGGCCAACGCGGCGCGGGAAACCCTGCGCATGGGTGACCTGATCGACAACATGCTCGAAGCCATGCAGGACGTGCTGCACGGCAAGCAAACCGCTGTCACCCAGGAAGTGCGCCGCCTGACCGATGATGTGGAATCGCTCTACAGCGCGATCAAACTCTATCTGGCGCAAATGCCCCGGGAAGACCTCAGCGACCAGGACAGCCGGCGCTGGGCCGAGATCATCGAGCTGGCGATCAACCTGAAACTGGCCAGCGACCTGATCGAACGCATGTTGCGCAAGGTTCAGCAGCAGAAAACTTCCCAGCGCCGCTCGTTTTCCGAGGTGGGGCTGGAAGAACTGGCGGGGTTGCAGAGTCAACTGATTGCCAACCTGCGGCTGGGATTGTCGGTGTTTCTCAGTGCCGACAAGGAAAGCGCCCGGCAGTTGTTGCGCGAGAAACGTCGCTTTCGCGCACAGGAACGCCGCCTGGCCCATGCGCATGTCAGTCGTTTGCAACGTAAGATCGTGCAGAGTATCGAGACCAGCTCCCTGCACCTTGAGCTGATCGCCGACATGAAACGTTTGAATTCGCTGTTCTGCAGCAGTGCCTATGTGGTGTTGGAAACCTCGGAAACCGGTGCGCTGGCGGTGGACGATATGGCTGACATTACGCATTCGCCTTGAACGTCTGGCGGTGCGATCAGTCAGTAACATGGGTTCGACTTGAAGGCCATTCGCGAGCAGGCTCGCTCCCACATGGGTTTTGTGAACGCCGCAAATCCACTGTGGGAGCGAGCCTGCTCGCGAAGACGGCCTGACTGACGACACGGATCTCCAATCGTTTGCCTGGAAGCTCGTTATGCGTTGCCTGCTGTTCGCCTGTCTACTGCTGGGTTCTCTCCCCTCTCTTGCCCTGGATCGCTTCCAGGTCGAGGGCTACACCCTGCGTAATGGCCTGCAATTGCTGCTCAAGCCCGGTGTCGACCGTGGGCATGTAGCGATTCGGCTGGTGGTGGGTGTCGGTATCGATGACTTCAGCTGTGCCGACAAGGAACTGCCGCACCTTCTCGAGCACCTGCTGTTCAGCGGCATCGACGCCAGCGGCGAAGGCGGCCTGGAGGAGCGCATGCAGGCGCTGGGTGGCGAGTGGAACGCTTACACCAGTAACGCCGACACCACATTCGTGATCGAGGCCCCGGCGAAAAACCAGCGCAAAGTCCTCGATCTGCTGCTGGACCTGCTGACCCAGACCCAATTCGACGACAACGCCGTCAATGCCGCCAAGCAAGTGGTCGAACGCGAAGACGGCGGCCATTACTCGCATTTGCAGCGTTGGCTGGACCGCCAGGATTTGGGCCATACCGCCAGCAATCAACTGGCCGTCGAACTGGGTCTCAAGTGCTCCGAGCGCGCCCAGGTCGATCAACTGACCCGCGCGCAACTGGAGAAGGTGCGCAAGGACTGGTACGCGCCCAACAACATGACACTGATCGTGGTCGGCGATCTCGATCGCCTGCTGCCGGCCTATCTGGAGCGGACCTACGGTGCGTTGAAGCCGATCGATCCAAGCGACCACCCGGAACTGCCGCAAATCAAGACCAGCGCCGCCCATGAGCGCAATCTGATTCGCGGCTTTATCGGCGATAGCGCCAAGTTGCACTGGCTGGTTCCGGAGCCGGTACTGGAGGATCAGCACGACCAGACCTTCGACCTGCTCAAGGACTATCTGGACTGGGCGCTCTATCGCCAGTTGCGCCTGGCGCACAGTTTGTCCTATGGGCCGTGGGCCGAGCGCGAGGTGTTCGGCGGTGTGGGCTTCATGAGCCTGAATGCCGATCTTGAGCGCGACGACGTCGACGAAGCGCTAAAGGTCCTGGATGAATTGAAGGCCGGCTTGCTCAAGGACGGCCTGAACGCCGAGACCTTCAACCGCCTCAAGCAGGCCGCCATCGCCCGCCAGTCCTGGGCGGTGCAAGGCAACAGTGCGCTGGCCGACTACTACTGGAGTGCCATCGGCGACTACGAGGACGGCCGTTTCGCCAACCCGGCCAGTGAGCTGCAATCGGTCAGCCTTGCGGAAGCCAACAAGGCCATGCGCGAACTGCTCCTGCAGCCGGGGTACATCCGGATCGAGAAACCGTTGCTCGGTGATGATCAGGTGCTGTGGCTGATTGCCGGGGTGTTGGGGCTGATCGTGGTGGTATTGGCGGGCTGGCAGTTTTATCGCAGACGCTAAAAGATCGCAGCCTGCGGCAGCTCCTACAGGAGTACACATTCCAATGTAGGAGCTGCCGCAGGCTGCGATCTTTTTGGCTTCATGAGATTCACCGTCCAAACACGCTCGGATGCTCGCCACACCGCCCCGCCAGCGGTAACCTGTCGAGGATTTTTCCTACGACTACTGTGAACCCGCCGAATGCCGACCCTGACCCTTTTCGTACAGCGCATCCTCGAACTGATGAAGCGCTACCCTGGGGTCATCGCGCTTGGTGGTTTTATCTCCGGGGTCGGCAGTTTCATTCTGGTGGATCGGCAACAGGGTCTGGCGAGCTGGATCACCACCATCATGCTGATCAGCTGGGTCTGGCTGATGCTGGAAAACAGCCTGACCAAGCTGTTCACCCGGATCTTCAAGCGGGAAATTCCCCAGCCACTGCTGCGTTACGCGACGCAGATGATTCACCAGGAAAGTCTGTTTTTCGTTCTGCCGTTCTTTTTCGTCACCACCACCTGGAACAGCGGCCAGTTGTTCTTCACCGGGCTGTTGGGCATCGCCGCGCTGATTTCCATCATCGACCCGCTGTACTACAAGTGGCTGGCGCCACGGCGCTGGGCGTTCCTGGCGCTGCATACGCTGACCCTGTTCGCCGCCCTGCTCACCGCATTGCCGGTGATCATGCACCTGACCACCTCGCAGAGTTTCAAATATGCGCTGGGCATCGCGGTGCTGTTGTCTTTCCCCAGCCTGGCTTCGATCTTCCCGATCCGCACTGTGCGCAACGCCTTGGCGATTCTCTGTATCACCGTGGGCATCGGTGGTGTGGGCTGGGTCCTGCGTTCGTGGGTGCCGCCAGCGACGCTGTGGATGACCGACGTGGCGATCAGCACGCAACTGCAGGACCGCACCCCGGGCAAGAGCCTGGACGAAGTCAGCGCCGCGCAGATCCGTGCCGACGGGCTGTACGCCTACACCGCGATCAACGCCCCGCGTGGCCTCGACGAGCGGATTTATCACGTCTGGCAATTCAACGGCAAAGAGGTCGACCGCATTGCCCTGGACATCCACGGCGGGCGCAAGGAAGGCTACCGCGCGTGGACCCACAAGCAGAATTTCCCCGGTAATCCGGTCGGCAAATGGCAGGTCCGGGTGCTGACTGAAGACGGTCAAGTCATCGGCGTACTGCGTTTTGATATCACCGACAGCACACCGACCAAAGAAAAGTGACCGGGTTCGTGCTATTACGTAGATCTGCGTAATCACTTGAAAGCACGGAGCTTATGAGCAGCGACACAGTGGCCGGCGATGCCCGACTCGATACCTCGCTTAGCCCGCCTCAGATACGGGTTACCGGGGACTGGACGCTTGCCCATTACGCCGACCTCAAGCGCTTGAGCGAGAAGCTCGAAGGCCACTACGACGCCAATACCCGCATCGACCTCAACGGCCTGGGCGCCCTGGATACCGCCGGTGCCTCGTTGCTGGTGGAGCTGCTGGGCTCGGAGCGCCTGGGCCGCTCCGCCGAACACCCAGATTGCACCCTTTCGGCCCCCGACCGCGCCCTGCTGCAGACGGTCTATCGCTCGCTGACCGATTTCTGCGTGCCGATCAAGGAGCCGGAAATCAGCGTCGGCATTCAATTGCTGACGCGTATTGGCCGTGCGGTGGACACCGTCTGGCAGGACACCCTGCAACTGCTGGGTTTCGTCGGCCTGATCCTCGAAACCATCGTGCGCGGTCTGTTTCGCCCGAAATGCTGGCGGGTCACGCCGATGATTGCGCACATCGAACAGACCGGCCTCGACGCCGCACCCATCGTCGCCCTGCTGACCTTCCTGGTGGGCGCCGTGGTGGCGTTTCTCGGGGCGACGGTACTGGCCAACTTCGGTGCCACGGTGTTTACCGTGCATCTGGTGGCGTTCTCCTTCCTGCGTGAGTTCGCGGTATTGCTGACGGCGATCCTGATGGCCGGGCGCACCGCCAGCGCCTTCACCGCGCAGATCGGTTCGATGAAGGCCAACGAAGAAATCGACGCGATCCGCACCCTGGGCCTCGACCCCATGGAGCTGCTGGTGGTGCCCCGGGTCCTGGCCCTGCTGGTGGCGTTGCCGATGCTGACGTTTCTGGCGATGGTCTCGGGGATTGTCGGTGGTGCGTTGGTTTGCGCGGTGTCGCTGGATATTTCCCCGGCGATGTTCCTGTCGTTGCTGCAAACGAACATCGGTGTTCAGCACTTTCTGGTGGGCATGATCAAGGCGCCGGTGTTTGCCTTCCTGATCGCTGCCATCGGTTGTCTGGAAGGCTTCAAGGTCAGTGGCAGCGCCGAGTCCGTGGGCGCACACACCACCTCCGCCGTGGTGCAGTCGATTTTCGTGGTGATCGTGCTCGACGCCGTGGCCGCGTTGTTTTTCATGGAGATCAGTTGGTGAACCGTATGCCCCGAGGGCCCGCCGAGGCGGTGATCGAAGTCCGTGGGCTGTGCAATCGCTTTGGCCGCCAGAGTGTGCACGAGAACCTCGACCTGGACCTGTACAAGGGCGAAATCCTCGCCGTGGTCGGCGGCTCCGGTAGCGGCAAATCGGTGCTGCTGCGCAGCATCGTCGGCTTGCGCCAGCCCAGCGAGGGCATGGTGAAAGTTTTCGGCAAAAACCTGCCCAGCCTGCCCGAGCGCGAGCGCTCGCTGGTGGAGCGGCGTTTCGGTGTGCTGTTCCAGAAAGGCGCCCTGTTCTCTTCGCTGACCGTGACCGAAAACGTCGCCCTGCCCCTCATCGAACACGCCGGCCTGAGCCGCGACGACGCCGAGCATCTGGCGGCGGTGAAAATGGCCCTGGCCGGGCTGCCGTTGTCGGCGGCGGACAAATATCCCGCGTCCCTGTCCGGCGGCATGATCAAGCGCGCGGCGCTGGCCCGGGCCCTGGCGCTGGATCCGGACATCCTGTTTCTCGACGAACCCACCGCCGGCCTCGATCCGATCGGTGCCGCCGCCTTCGATCAACTGATTCTGACCCTGCGCGATGCCCTGGGCCTGAGCGTTTTCCTGGTGACCCACGACCTCGACACCCTCTACACCATCACCGACCGGGTGGCGGTGCTGGCGCAGAAGAAGGTGCTGGTGGCCGATGCCATCGATGTCGTCTCGGAAACCGACGACGCGTGGATTCATGAGTACTTCCATGGCCCTCGCGGCCGCGCGGCGCTGACAGCCGCCCAACAGTTCAACGAGGTCTGACGTGGAAACCCGAGCCCATCATGTGTTGATCGGCCTGTTCACCGTGATTGTGGTGGCAGGCGCCCTGCTCTTCGGCCTGTGGCTGGCCAAATCCAGCGTCGACACCGAGTTCAAGGATTACGAAGTGGTGTTCAACGAAGCGGTCAGCGGCCTGTCCAACGGCAGCTCGGTGCAGTACAGCGGGATCAAGGTGGGCGACGTGGTGTCGCTGCGCCTGGACCCCGAAGACCCGCGCCGGGTGCTGGCGCGTATCCGCCTGGCCGGCGATACCCCGGTCAAGGAAGACACCCAGGCCAAGCTGGCGCTGACCGGCGTTACCGGGACGTCGATCATCCAGCTCAGTGGCGGTACGCCGGAAAGTCCGAAACTCAGGGGCAAGGACGGCAAGCTGCCGGTGATCGTCGCCAAGCCCTCGCCCATCGCTCGCCTGATCAACGACAGCAATGATCTGCTGTCCGGGGTCAACTCGCTGATGCAGAACGCGAACCAGATGTTTTCCGAGCAGAACATCGAACATATCAGCAAGATCCTCGAACATCTTGACGTCACCACGGGCACCATCGCCGACCAGCGCGAAGATATTCGCCAGGCCATGCAGCAACTGGGCTCGATCGGCAAGCAGGCCGGCAGCATGCTGGAACAGACCACGGCGTTGATGCGCAATGCCAACGGGCTGCTCAATGAGCATGGCAAGGACATGTTGGGCAGTGCCGAACAGGCGATGAAGTCGCTGGAACAGAGCAGCGCGACGATCAACAAGCTGATCACGGCCAACCAGGATTCGCTCAACAGCGGCATGCAGGGCCTCAATGGCCTGGCCCCTGCGGTGCGTGAGCTACGAGAAACCCTGACCTCACTGAGGACGATCACGCGACGTCTGGAGGCCGACCCCAGCGGTTATCTGCTGGGTAGCGACAAGCACAAGGAATTCACCCCATGAAGCTGACCCGCTTTGCCCTCCTCGCCAGCTTCACGCTGCTCGGTGCCTGCTCGATCCTGCCCGAGCCCGAGCCGTTCACCCTGTATCGATTACCCTCGGCACAGAGCGCCCTGCCCGCCAGTCACGGCACGCCGCTGCGCTGGTCGTTGCGCTTGAACAAGCCCCAGGCCAGCGAGGCGCTGAACAGTCCGAATATCGCTGTCATCCCTGCGGGCGATGTGATCAGCACCTACAAGGCGTCGCGCTGGAGCGACCCGGCGCCGGTACTGCTGCGTAACCGCCTGCTGGATGGGTTCCAGCGTGATGGCCGGGTGACGCTGCTCAGTACCGACGACAGCAATTTCCAGGCAGATCTGGAGCTGGGTGGCAGCTTGCAGGCGTTTCAGGCGGAGTATCAAGGGACCGCCGCCAGTGTCGTCGTGCGGTTCGATGCGCTGCTCGTGCGCGGTTATGACCAGCGACTACTCGCCAGCAAACGCTTTGAAGTGCGCCAATCATTGAGTGATGTGAAGGTGCCGGCGGTGGTGGCCGGGTTCGGCCAGGCCAGCGATCAGCTGACGGCGCAGGTGGTGGCATGGGCGGTCGAGCAAGGGCAGAAAGTGGCGCCGCCACCAAGACCCTGAGCCCACGCAACCCCCTGTAGGAGCGAGCATGCTCGCGATGGTGGCAGGAGCACCGCGTTTATCCAGAATGCACGCGTCATCGTTGACGACCATCGCGAGCATGCTCGCTCCTACAGGGCGGCGTGGTTAGCCAAAGAACCAGTAGCAAACCCCGATTGCGCCAAGCACACCCGCCAGCTCCGCCAGCAACGCACACCCCACCGCATGCCGCGCCCGCTGGATACCCACCGCACCGAAGTACACGGCCAGTACATAGAACGTGGTTTCGGTACTGCCCTGAACAGTCGCCGCCACCAGCGCCGGGAAGCTGTCCACGCCCGAGGTTTTCATCGTTTCGATCAGCATCGCCCGGGCGGCGCTACCGGAAAATGGCTTGACCATCGCCGTCGGCAGCGCGTCGACAAAGCGTGTGTCCCAACCGGCCCACTCCACGAAATGACGAATCCCGTCCAGGCCGAAGTCCAGTGCCCCGGACGCCCGCAGCACGCCCACCGCGCAGAGCATCGCCACCAGATACGGCAGCAGGTTCTTAGCCACGTCGAAGCCTTCCTTGGCGCCCTCGACGAAGGCCTCGTAGACCTTCACCTTGCGCAACGCACCTATCACCAGAAACAGCATGATGATGCCAAATAGCGTCAGATTGCCGAGGATCGATGACAAACTCGCCAGTGCGGCGGAAGAAAGCGTCGCCAGCAACGCCATGAAACCGCCAAGGGCGAGGGCGCCGGGAATCAGATAGGCCAGCACCACCGGGTCCCACACGCGAAGGCGTTGCATGAACGCCACGGACAGAAAGCCGACGATGGTCGAGCAACTGGTGGCCAGCAGGATCGGCAGGAACACCAGGGTCGGATCGGGCGCGCCTTGCTGGGCGCGGTACATGAAGATCGTCACCGGCAGCAGGGTCAGGGAGGAGGCGTTGAGTACCAGGAACAGGATCTGCGCGTTACTGGCGATGGTGTCGCTGGGGTTGAGCTCCTGCAGGGCCTTCATGGCCTTGAGGCCGATGGGTGTGGCGGCGTTGTCCAGGCCCAGGCCATTGGCCGCGAAGTTCAGGGTGATCAGGCCGATGGCGGGGTGACCGGGCGGCACTTCCGGCATCAGGCGCAGAAACAGCGGGCCGAGGGCCTTGGCCAGCCATTCGACGATCCCGGCTTTCTCGGCGATCCGCAGAAAGCCCAGCCAGAGGGTGAGGGTGCCGAACAGCAACACCATGACTTCGACTGACAGCTTGGCCATGGCGAAGATGCTTTCCACCATCGCCGCGAAGATCCCGGCATTGCCGCCGACCAGCCATTGCGCCAGCGCCGATACGGCGGCCACGATAAAGAAGCCAAGCCACAGGCCATTGAGCATCAGTCAAATCCCCCAAAAGATGGGCGAATGATAGCGGGGTGGCCAGAAACGACAAACCCCGGATTTCTCCGGGGTTTGTCTGGCTTGTTTTTGGTCGGCAACCGGAATTTGGGGGCTGGCCCAAAACCCCTGTAGGAGCGAGCCTGCTCGCGATGATGGCGGCACATTCAACATATCTGTTGTTTGAAACACCGCTATCGCGAGCAGGCTCGCTCCTACAGAAAAGCCGATACCAACACGCCTTGATCAGTTACGGGACGTCTCGCCAGCCGGCAGCTTCTCTTTGCTGCGCCAGTGCGGCAGGGAGTTCCAGTAGCGCTGGCCCTTGGCGTCGTCGTACATGCCTTCCCAACGAGCGATCACCAGCACGGCCAGGGCGTTGCCGATCACGTTCAGTGCGGTACGGGCCATGTCCATGATGCGGTCGACACCGGCGATGAACGCCAGGCCTTCCAGCGGGATACCCACGCTGCCCAGGGTGGCCAGCAGCACCACGAAGGACACGCCCGGTACGCCGGCGATGCCTTTGGAGGTGACCATCAGGGTCAGCACCAGCAGCAGCTGCTGGCTGATCGACAGGTCGATGCCGTACAGCTGGGCGATGAAGATGGCCGCGATGCTCTGGTACAGGGTCGACCCGTCGAGGTTGAACGAGTAACCGGTCGGCACCACGAA
Organism: Pseudomonas putida; assembly: GCF_003228315.1. Lineage (NCBI taxonomy): Bacteria > Pseudomonadati > Pseudomonadota > Gammaproteobacteria > Pseudomonadales > Pseudomonadaceae > Pseudomonas > Pseudomonas putida. The sequence goes on along the minus strand of NZ_CP029693.1, from coordinate 4,182,928 downwards.
GCTGCAGATGGCTTTTGGTGCGCCGTAGGCTTCCATCTTCTCGATGACGCGCGGCAGCACGGTTTCGGAGGAGGCGGTGGAGTAGGCCAGTACCAGCTCATCCTTGAAGATGCGCATCAGCTTGATCACCGAGAAGCCGAACAGGCGAGCGACCAGGCCCAGCACCATGAAGGCGAAGAAGGCGATGGCGAAGTAAACCAGCACCACCAGTTTCGCCAGTGGCAGCAAGGAAGCGAAGCCGAAGTTGGCCACAGTGACCGCGATCAGGGCGAAAACGCCGATCGGGGCGTAGTTCATGATCATGTGGGTGACTTTGAACATGGCTTCCGACACGCCCTGGAACATCTTCACCAGCGGTTCGCGTACATCCGCTTGCAGGCTCGACAGACCCAGGCCAAACAGCACGGAGAAGAAGATGATCGGCAGCATTTCACCGCGGGCCATGGCCGCGAAGATGTTCGACGGGATCAGGTTGAGGATGGTCTCGATGAACGCATGCTCATGCTGGACTTCGGCTGCGGTCGCCTTGTACTTGGAGATGTCCACGGTACCCAGGGTGCTCATGTCGATGCCCGAGCCCGGGTGGAACACGTTGGCCAGCACCAGACCGACGACGATGGCAATGGTCGTGACGATTTCGAAGTAGATGATGGTCTTCAGGCCGATGCGCCCGAGTTTCTTCGCATCGCCCACGCCCGCGATGCCGACGATCAGCGAGGAAATGACGATCGGGATCACGATCATCTTGATCAGACGGATAAAGATATCGCCTGCCGGTTGCAGAACGTTGCTGATCCACCAGGCTTTCTCGGCACTGAAATGGTTGAGCAACGCACCGATTGCAATCCCCAATACCAGACCGATGAGGATCTGCCAGGCGAGGCTAAGCTTTGCCTTCTTCATATCTTTACCCTTACTTCAGTTTGACTCGAGCAGTTGCGCGACCCGTGTCCGCTTGTGGCGAAAGAGTCGCGTGCAAATGCCCCCGTATAAGGAGCCCCGGAGCACTTGTTATGGCTCTCTGGCAGGCGAAAAAAGGCGCAACTATTCCGATGCAAGGAAGCGACGTCTAATGCCGTAAACGCCTACCCTATGCCGAATCGGCATGAGGTCTTTTAGCTGAAAGCGACGTCGCAATCGGTTCGAATACGACATTTCGGCAGACATAGGTGCCGTGAACCGGCCATTGCAGCGCTATTTGAGTGTTTTTTGATCAGATTTGCGAAGAGTCATTTTCGGGAAAATTCAGCTTGGGACTCGACGAATTTCTTGTCTGACAATGGCGTCTTTTCTCGATATACGGTCGCTGGGAAAGTGTTTTTCCGACGGTGAAGGAGGGGGTGCAGCGGGGATGATCGAAAAACCGATGGATCGCTCTAATTCAATGCTTTGCCTATTCAAGCTCTTCGCAGGTCCGTCGATTCATCGAAGATCGGCGAACCTGCGCAGCAGCTTTTCCTGACCCGACCCTTGCGCAGGCACTCCCTGTACCCGTAGGTCACTCCGCCCCTGAAACAGGCAGAACGTCCCGGCCCCCTGGTCATGCGCCTGCCTTCCTCGGGTGGGCGCACCGGGAAAGAGGCTTTGCGCCTCTTTCCTTGTCATGTGTCCGGTCAGCCTCGGCCGCGACGGCCAAAGAAGAAGGAAGCGATGAACATCACCAGGAAGACGACAAAGAGAATCTTGGCGATACCCGTGGCGGTGCCCGCGATACCACCGAAGCCCAGTACGGCAGCGACAATGGCAATGATCAAGAATGTAATTGCCCAGCTCAACATGGTGATTCTCCTTACGCTTCTATTTATTTAGAGGTCTTGCGTTGCCTGGCGCTTCGAGCGCGTCAGGGGTGTGGATCTAGAACACCCAGCGTTCCTGACGAGGCGATTGCTCCATCGTCTGGTGTTGGTCGACATCCAGCATTCGCATCGAAGTGCTGTCGTCCATGCCGCTGCGGGCGGCACTGAAGTGGGTTTGCGTCGGGTGTTGAAACGACACGCTTGGCCTTACCTGCTGCTGGTTCTGTTCCCAGCGCAGAAATTGCTGACCGGCAATCAAGGTGATCAGCAATGCCAATACGGCGAACAGGCCTTGCTGCAGATGCAAGGGAGAAAGCCGCGATTGGGTGGCACGTTGGCGATTCATCCTGAAGCTCCTCCCACTTTGGGGTAGTCGGTTGAGGGCGTTTTGTTGTTGCCCTGCGATATTTCAGCTATTGCAGCCTGCGTGCCAGATTTTTCCTGGCAAAAAATCCATATAAATCAATAAGTTAAAATGATGGCGTATTGTCCTTCGGACGCATCCTGCACGATGGGCTTTCGCGCGGTCGTGCGTAATGCACGATCGACCTGCCTGACCGCGCAATATTTTTGAATTGAGAGAAGGGCGCAGCTGTCAGAAATAAACGTGATCCGGCGTTTGATAAGTGCCTATCTATAAAAGGCGCACGAAATCAGCGCGCAAACCGGTGCGGCAGGAGATAACTATCCTGTCATCGCAGGAAAGGATCAGAATGAACCATGCAACTTGCCCGATTTTTCCGGGACTAAACCAAGATCATTCATAAAGGAGCGTAGGAAAATGGAATCAGCCACGGAGCATCAGGGCCGTATTCTTCTCGTGGATGATGAGTCCGCCATCCTGCGTACTTTCCGTTATTGCCTCGAAGACGAAGGCTACAGCGTGGCCACGGCCAACAGCGCCGCCCAGGCCGACATGCTGCTGCAACGTCAGGTTTTCGATCTGTGTTTCCTCGATCTGCGGCTTGGAGAGGACAACGGCCTGGATGTCCTGGCTCAGATGCGCATTCAGGCGCCCTGGATGCGCGTGGTGATCGTTACCGCGCACTCGGCGGTGGACACGGCGGTCGATGCCATTCAGGCCGGTGCCGCGGATTACCTGGTCAAGCCATGCAGCCCGGACCAGTTGCGACTGGCCACCGCCAAACAGTTGGAAGTGCGGCAGTTGTCGGCGCGCCTGGAAGCGCTGGAAGGCGAGGTGCGCAAACCCAGGGATGGCCTGGACTCCCACAGCCCGGCCATGAAGGTTGTGCTGGAAACCGCCCGCCAGGTCGCCGGCACCGATGCCAATATCCTGATTCTCGGCGAGTCGGGCACCGGTAAGGGCGAACTGTCCCAGGCCATTCACGGCTGGAGCAAACGCGCGAAGAAGTCCTGCATCACCATCAACTGCCCGTCGCTGACCGCCGAGCTCATGGAAAGCGAGCTGTTCGGCCACAGCCGCGGGGCGTTCACCGGGGCCAGCGAAAGCACGCTGGGGCGGGTCAATCAGGCCGATGGCGGAACGCTGTTTCTCGACGAGATCGGCGATTTTCCCCTTGTCCTGCAACCCAAGTTGCTGCGCTTCATTCAAGACAAGGAATACGAACGGGTCGGCGACCCGGTCACCCGTCGCGCCGATGTACGCATCTTGGCGGCCACCAACCAGAACCTCGAGGACATGGTTCGCGACGGCCGTTTCCGCGAAGATCTGCTTTATCGCCTGAACGTCATCACCTTGCACCTGCCGCCGTTGCGCGAGCGCCGGGAAGACATCCTGACCCTGGCCGACCGGTTCCTGGCGCGCTTCGTCAAAGAGTACGCGCGCCCGGCCCGGGGCTTCAGCGAGGAAGCCCGCGAAGCGCTGCTGGGCTATCGCTGGCCCGGGAACATCCGTGAACTGCGCAATGTGGTGGAGCGCGCGAGCATCATCTGTGCGCAGGAGCGGGTGGAGGTCAGTCACCTCGGGATGGCGGAAACGCCGATCAACAATGCGCCGCGCATCGGCGCAGCCCTGAGTCTGGATGAGCTGGAGAAAGCGCATATCGGTGCGGTCCTCGCCACCGCCGGCACACTGGATCAGGCGGCCAAGACCCTGGGGATTGACGCGTCGACCCTGTACCGCAAACGCAAGCAATACAACTTGTGAGCCGCTGATGAAACTGGCGATGAAGTTGCGGACCCGGCTGTTCCTGAGCATCTCCGCACTGATCACCGTCGCGCTGCTTGGGCTGATGCTCGGCCTGGTCAGCGTGATGCAGATGGCCGGTACCCAGGAAGCGCTGGTGCGCAACAATTTCGTCACCCTGGATATCGGCCTCAAGCTGCGCCAGACCCTGGGCGATCAGCTGATCATCATGCTCAGCGAGCAACCGGACTCTTCGGCCTTCGAAACCTCCAAACAGCATTATCTGCAGTTGCTGGAGGAGGGCATTGCCCAGGAGCCGGAGGGCGAGAGTAGCGAATTCGGCTTCAAGAGGGCCAAGGCGGACTACCTGAGTTTCATCAAGGCGTACGAAGTGGCGCCTGATACCACCCATGTGCTGAGCGGCAACGACGAGCTCACGGACAGATTCAATGCCTTGCGCAATGGCCTGATTGCCGAACACAAGCGGGCGCTGGACAACATCAACGATACCGAGCGTCAGGCCCGCGAGCGTGCCTTGCTGATCGCTGGCCTGCTGGGGCTGGTGGGATTGGCGGTGCTGATTATCGGCTTCGTGACCGCCCATGCCATCGCCCGGCGTTTCGGTGAACCCATCGAGGCGCTGGCGCAGGCGGCGGACAATATCGGCCAGGGCAATTTCGACGTCACGCTGCCGGTGTCCTCGGCAGTCGAGTTGAACCAGCTGACCCGGCGTTTCGGAATCATGGCCGAGGCGTTGCGCGAACACCAGGCCACCAATGTCGATGAGCTGCTGGCGGGGCAGCAGCGCTTGCAGGCCGTACTGGACAGCATCGACGACGGCTTGTTGATGATCGATCGCCAGGGGCGCCTGGAGCATCTCAACCCGGTGGCCCAGCGCCAATTGGGCTGGGAGGCTGATCGGGTCGGGCAAGCGCTGGACGTGGCCCTGCAACGTCCCGAACTCGATGAACAAATACAGATGGTGCTGCGCGGTGGCTCGCTGGAGCGTCAACCGGAGGACCTGAGTATCGAGGTCGACGGTGAGACCCGCTTGCTGACCTTCAGCCTGACGCCTGTGGTTCATACCCAGGGACATATTCTCGGCGCGGTGATGGTGCTGCATGACGTCACCGAGCAGCGTGCCTTCGAGCGGGTGCGCAGCGAGTTCGTGCTGCGCGCCTCCCATGAGCTGCGCACGCCGGTGACCGGCATGCACATGGCGTTTGGCCTGTTCCGCGAGCGCGCGCATTTCGCCCCCGACTCCCGTGAAGCCGACCTGCTGGATACGGTGAACGAAGAAATGCAGCGCCTGATGCAATTGATCAACGACCTGCTGAATTTCTCGCGCTACCAGAACGGCCTGCAGAAGCTCAGCCTGGCACCCTGTTCCATCGACGACCTGCTGGAGCAGGCGCAGCTGCGCTTTAGCAGCGACGCCGAGGAAAAGGGCATCGAGTTGCTGGTGGAGGTGCAGGGGCCGCTGCCGCGCTTGCAGGCCGACCAGCCGCAACTGGATCGGGTGCTCGACAATCTGATCGACAACGCGCTGCGCCATACCGCCGCCGGTGGCCTCATTCGCTTGCAGGCTCGGCGCCATGGCGATCGGGTGATCATCAGTGTCGAGGATAACGGCGAGGGCATTGCCTACGGGCAACAGGGGCGAATCTTCGAGCCCTTCGTGCAGGTTGGCCGCAAGAAGGGTGGCGCCGGACTCGGGTTGGCGTTGTGCAAGGAGATCGTCCAGTTGCACGGTGGGCGGATGGGCGTTTATTCGCGGCCGGGGCAGGGCACGCAGTTCTACATGGCGCTGACCGTCTAGCGCACCTTACGCTTCATCATCCAGGCGTCGGCCGGCCAGCCGACGGCCACGGGTAATCAACTCGATGAACTGCACGGCGCTCAAGGCATGGGCGAACAGCCAGCCCTGGCCGAATTTCACCCCTTCACTGCTCAGGAGCTCCGCCTGGGCCTCATGCTCGATGCCTTCGGCAATCACCTTCAGGTGCAGCGACTGCGCCATATGAATGATGTGCGGGGCGACACCGCTGCTGGCGGCGTCATGGCCCAGCGCATCGATAAAGGCCTTGTCGATCTTCAGGCAGTCCACGGGCAGGGTTTGCAGGTAGGCGAGGCTGCAATAGCCCGTGCCAAAGTCATCGATCAGTACCTGATGGCCGACATCGCGCAGCGCTTGCAGGTTTTCTCGCGCCACCACCACGTCGATCAGCCCGCGTTCGGTGACCTCGAAGGCAATCTGCCGGGCGGCAACCCGATGCAGGGTCAGCAAGCGCGCCATCACCTGGCCGATACGCGGCACCATCACATCACAGGCCGCCAGGTTGACCGAGATGTACAGCTGCGGATTGGCTCGCAACAGTTGACCCAGTTGCTCCAGCAGGCGTTGCAGGACGAAGTCGGTCATCTGCCGGATCTGCCCGGTGTTCTCCGCCATCGGGATGAACAGGTCAGGGCTGGTCAGCGTTCCGTCCGGCCTGCGCCAGCGCAGCAAGGCTTCGGCGCCGACACAGTTGCGACTGTCGAGGTCGAAGATCGGTTGATACAGGACCTGCAATTCGCCCCGGCGTATGGCGCCGGTCAATTCCGCATCCAGCGACTGCCGCTGACGCACCAGCAGGAACACCAGGAACCCTACGCACAGGGACAAGCTCAGGCAGACCGGGAGCAGCCACCACCACATCGGCGGTATGTGTGTGCCGCCGCGGGGGCTGATGAGCACCAGTTGGTACTCCGGGTTGTCGGTGGGCATGCGGTAGATCAGACGCTTCTGCGTGACTTGCAGGGCATCCCGGCTCTTCGGTGGCCAGTGTTCGGACGGCGGCCACACCTGTGCGGCGCCCAGCACGGGGATTGCCCGAGTACCACGGTCCAGGACGACCAAGAGGCTGCTGCCGGGCGACAGATCGACCATGTCGGTCAAATGCCCGCGGGAGGTCGCGACGCGAAAATTGCCGCGCCCGAGCATCAGTGCCGCGCGGTTTTCATCGGGTTCGGTGGTGGTGTTCAGCCAGTAGCTGTAGGTGGGACCCTTGATGTCGGGAGGACGTACCAGCGACAAACCTTCCTGTCGCGGTCGGTTGGAGCAGATGCGCGTCGAATCCATGTACGCGGCTTCGTAGACGAAGCGGTAGTTGAACGTGACTTGCTGCAAGGTCGCGATCATTTCGTCATCGCAGCCCCGAAGCGGCTGGGCTTCCAGGTCGTCGAGGCTTTCACGCAGTTGCCCGAACAGTTGCTCCAAGCGGGCGAGGAAGCGCTCGCCCTGGGCATTCATTTCCAGGCTTTCGTTCTGCTCGACCTGGTGCAGGGCGATGAACAAACTGCCCGACATCAGGAGCGTTGCACTCAGGACAGCCGCCATCATCGCCAGAAACCACGGGCGATAGAACCAATTACGGAATGTCTCTCTGGCAGCAGGCATCGTGGATATCCGGCGAATTACCAATGAGTTATAGCTGCTGATCGGCAACGGCGCGCTGACCGTCGGGCGGTCGTCACTATTTTGTCTGATTCAACACCTGGAGCAGCGCCGCTGTTTGCGCGTCCGGCGTGCCGTCAAAGCGCGAGGGCCGGAAATGCATCTGGAAGGCAGCGATTACATGGCGAGTGGCGACGTCGAGTTCGCCAGTCTGTGCAATCTCGTAACCGAAGCGGGCTAACTGCGACTGGTACCAGCTGACGCTGGGCAGCTGTGCTTCAAATTGTAGCTGTTGCCGCGCCACGGCCTGCTCGTTGGGCCAGATGCCGAAACCTGCCGCCGCCAGGCGCTTCCAGGGAAACAGCGGGCCCGGGTCCAGTTTGCGCAGGGGGGCAATATCGCTATGACCAACGATGCTGCGAGGACTGATGCGGTAGCGAGTGGTGATGTCCTTGAGCAGCACGATCATGGACTGCACCTGCGCTTCGCTGTAGGGGTACCAGAGACGTCCGGTGGGGGTGTCCTTGAATCCCGGATTGACGATTTCGATGCCGATGGAGCTCGAGTTCAGCCAGGTCCGGCCTTGCCATTGGCTTTCTCCGGCGTGCCAGGCCCGCTGGTTCTCATCCATCAATTTGAAGATGGTCGCCTTTTTGTCGTCGCCGATCAGGTAATGGCTGCTGACTTCACCCGTTGTCAGCAATTGCAGCGAACGTTCCTGCGAGGCGTTTGTGTAATGCAACACCACGAACTGGATGCGGCTGTCGTGATTGCTGGAAGGGTGACTGGTGTCGTAGCGAGGGCCACTGGCACAGCCGGCCAGAAGCAGAAGTGACGTGATGATGAACGCGGAAAATTTCATGGCTGGGCAATACACGCAAGACAGTAATGCAACAGTGTAACGTACTGCCTTGCGTGCGGCGGGCAATGACAAAGTTTTAAATCAGTGCCGGTACGGCCACTCAGCCCAACTCCACTCGATTGCGCCCGGCATTTTTTGCACGATAAAGCGCCTGGTCGGCTCGCTTGAGCACCAGATCGCTGTTTTCACCGGCTTTGAACGCCGTCAAACCCATGGAAATGGTGACGGTGACCGGCTCACCCTTGAAGTGGAACGGGCAGGCTTCGATCGAGGCGCGCAGGTGCTCCAGCAGTTTCATCCCGGCTGCCGGCACCGTCGACGGCAATAGCAGGACGAACTCTTCACCACCAAACCGGGCAATGAAATCTGTTCCGCGCAGGCGCTTGCGCAGCACCGTGGCAATGATTTTCAGTACCTTGTCACCGGCCAGGTGACCGTAGTTATCGTTGATGCGCTTGAAGTGATCGAGGTCGAGCATGGCCAGCATCAACGTATTGCCGTGCTGTTGCCACTGCCTGACTTCATGCTCCAGACGCTCACTCCAGGCCGCGCGGTTGGGCAATCCCGTCAGCGGGTCGACCAAGGCTTTCTGGCGCTGTTCTTCGAGGTGTTCGCGAAAGCCCAGGGCCTCCTGTTCCATGTGGGTCACGCGCTCGGCCAGGCTCTGCAGACGGGCCGCTACCTCCTGCTCGCGCTCGTCGCGTTGCTGGCGATGACGATCCATGGTGCCGAGCAAGCCTTCGAGGTGGTTTTCCAGCACCACTTTGAGGTCGTCCAGGTTGGACGCTTCATGCATGCTGCTCTGCATGCCATCCACTTGCTCGCGGATCTGCGTGTCCATGGCCTGGGCGGCGCTGCGGTTGTCGGCATGGCCCTCGCTGGCGGCTTGCAGATTGCTCTGGAACGTTTCGAGGCGTTCATTGAGATGCTGCAAGTAGGTTTCGAATTCGTGCTGGCCGCTGCCCGAGATGGCCAGCATCAGGGTGGCCAGATCGTCGAGGATGGGTAGCAGCTCATACCAGTTCAAGCCGTTTTGCAGGCGATAGCGCATCGAATCCGCCTGCGGGCGATGGTGCTCGGGGATCGTCAGATCGTCGAGCAGGCCCAGCAAGGTCTCTTCGATGTGCTTGGCCACCGAGCTGTAGGACGGCTCGGGGGAGTCTGGCAGGGCATAGAGAACGTCATGCGCGGGCTGCTCGGGCTCGTCGGCAGCCAGTTCCGAGGGCTGTGGGGCGGCAGGCTCGGTGTGGGTCAGCTCGTCGGGATTGATGGCCGGTTCGATCGGGGCTGCGGGCGCCTCGGAGACGGTTGCAGCTGTTTCGGATGGATCTGACTGGGGTTCTGTTGGCGCAAGCGTCGCAGGCTCTGGCTGTGCTTCGAGTACCGTCGGTTCAATGGCTGGAATTGTCGGCGCAGGTGTCATCTGCGGAGTTTGTGGCTCGGACGTCGCTTCCGGCGTTTCGACGTGCAACTCAACTTCTACCGCAGGGTGTACGGTTTCCACCGGCCGAATGGGCTGTTGCTCGGCGATCGGCGCGGCCTGGGCTGTTGCATCATCGGCTTCGCGGTGCCCGAACAATCGTTGCAGCAGGCTGGGTCGATCAGGTTCCGCCGGGGTTTCCAGCTGACTCAAGGCCTTGCCCTGCAAACCGCTCAGCTCACTGAGCAGCAACGGCATCTCGCGCGCCTGGCTGACCCGGTCATCCAGGTGTTTGGCGAAATTCTTCAGCGGACGACTGACTTCCCGAGGCAGCGGCAAGGTTTGCAGTTGAGTGACGAGCGCTGTCAGTGCGGCGCTGGTCTGGTTGATGCGGGTTTCCCTGCGCTGCTCGGAGTCGAGCACGGCTTTTTCCAGGCGCGGGATCAGGGCTGCCAGGCCTGCATCCATGTCGTCGGTGCGCACGACTTCACGCATTTCCTTCATGCATTGATCGACGGCGCGGTCGGTGCCTTCCGCCGCCAGCGTACTGCGCACCAGGCCGCGGCGCAGCAAGTCGAGGCGGGCGTCCCAGCGGCGTTCGAGCTTTTCCTGTTGTTCGATACTTTTGAGGTATTTCTCTTTCCAGCGCTGGGCGTCGTCGCTCATTCAGGGGTTCCGCGATGGGTAGGACTCAACGCGGGCAATGCATCGGCCGTGAGCGAACTCGGCAGACGAATCTCTACCGCGACGGGCAGGTGATCAGAAATGGGTTGGGCCAGCACCTCGACCTTTTCCAGGGTCAGGCTCGGGCTCAGGAGAATGTGGTCAAGGCAGCGTTGCGGACGCCAGCTGGGGAATGTCGCTTCCAGCTGTGGCGCGAGCAGGCCGAGGTCACGCAAAGGCGAGCTTTGCAGCAGATCGCTGGCATGGGTGTTCATGTCGCCCATCAGGACCTGGTGCTTGTAGCCACCAATCAGCTCGCGGATATAGGCCAGTTGCAGGCTGCGGGTCCGTGCGCCGAGGGCCAGGTGCATCATCACCACCACCATGGCATCCGGGCCTTCGCCGAAGCGCACCAGAATCGCTCCGCGACCTTTCGGCCCCGGCAACGGATGATCCTCGATCGCCCACGGCCGCAGGCGGCTCAGCACGCCATTGCTGTGCTGGGCGAAGCGTCCGAGATTGCGATTGAGTTGCTGATACCAGTAGGGAAAGGCGCCGAGCTGGGCCAGGTGTTCGACTTGATTGACGTAGCCTGAGCGCAGGCTGCCGCCGTCGGCTTCCTGCAGGGCGACCAGATCGAAGTCGCCGAGCAGGCTGCCGATTTTCTGCAGATTGTCGGCACGCCCGGGGTGCGGCAACAGGTGTTGCCAGCCCCGGGTCAGGTAATGCCGATAACGTTCGGTACTGATGCCGACCTGGATATTGAAACTGAGCAAACGCAAACGGCTGTCTTCGGGCAGGCCCGTCGTTTGCAGATGATGCTCGTTGACCCGCGGATCATGCAGGCCAACACTGCGTTCACTTCCCCAGCGGCGCATGGTGGGTAAAGCCTTTTAGTTGGAGGCCGCCTTGTTGGCTGCTCGCTCTTTGTCGATCAGCTTGTCGGCCAGTTGCAGGGCTTCTTGAGCGCCACCGGCAGAACCCACGTCAAAGCGATACTTGCCGTTGACGATCATGGTTGGAACACCGGTGATCTCATATTTCTTGGCCAGGTCAGTGGCCTTCACGATCTGGCCCTTGATGGCGAAAGAATCGAAGGTGGCCAGGAACTTGTCCTTGTCGACGCCCTGGGTGGCCAGGAAGTCCGCCATTTCATTTTTGTCGGTCAGCTTCTTGTGTTCTTTCTGAATCGCGTTGAACACCGCCGCGTGAACCTTGTGCTCCACACCCATGGCTTCCAGGGTCAGGAACATCTGGCCGTGGGCGTTCCACGGGCCACCGAACATGGCGGGAATACGGACGAAGTTAACGTCCGAAGGCAGTTTCTCGACCCAAGGGTTGATCACCGGCTCGAAGGCGTAGCAGTGCGGGCAGCCGTACCAGAACAGCTCCACCACTTCGATCTTGCCTGGAACGGCGACCGGAACCGGATTGCTCAGTTCAACGTAAGGGGCGGCTGGGGTTTCGGCGGCCTGGGCAGTCATGCCGAACAGGCTGGCAGCGACCAGTGCGGCGCTGATGATCAGATTACGCATGCTTTACTCCTGGACAAATTTTATCGCCTCGCGCGACCTGTTTTCAGACAGGTCGAGGCGGGCGTGAGTTCTGTAGTGTAACGGCAGCAGCCACAAAAAAGGGCGGCCAAAGCCACCCTTTTTATACTTCCTGCAATGGATTAATCGGGCGTTAACGTTGCAAGAGTTGTATGCCTCACGCTACGCCCGACTCACCGGTTTTAGTGCAGGCCTTGAATGTAGCTCGACACGGCGGCGATGTCTTCGTCGCTCATCTTCTTGGCAATGCTCTGCATCGGTTTGGCGTCGCCGTCGTTGGTGCGGCCGCCTTCTTCCTTGCGGAAATCGGTCAGTTGCTTGGTGACGTATTGAGCGTGCTGGCCACCCAGGTGCGGGAAGCCGGCAGCGGCGTTGCCCGCGCCGTTTGGCGAGTGGCAACCGGTGCAGGCTGGCATGCCCTTGGCCAGGTCACCGCCACGGAACAGCGCTTCACCGCGAGCCACGATTTTCGGGTCGGCGGCGCCGACGCTGCCTTTCTGGCTGGCGAAGTAGGCGGCGATGTCCGCCAGGTCCTGATCGCTCAGGTTGGTCAGCAGGCCGGTCATTTCCAGAACGGTGCGCTTGCCCGACTTGATGTCGTGCAGCTGCTTGGTCAGGTAGCGTTCACCCTGGCCGGCCAGTTTTGGAAAGTTAGGCGCCATGCTGTTGCCATCCGGGCCATGACAGGCGCCACATACGGCGGCTTTTGCCTGGCCTGCTGCGGCGTCACCAGGTTTTACTGGCTCACCTGCGGCATAGGCAGCGCCGGAGATCCCCACGGTCAACAGCAGACTCACGATCAGTTTGTTCATCAGCTAATCCAACTACGGCTAAGGGTTAAGAGTTATGGACCGGGTTTACTCGCTCATCCACTGGATGATGGCTCGGTAATCCTCGGCACTGCAGTCCATGCACAAACCACGCGGCGGCATCGCCTTGAAACCCTGGGTCACGTGTTGTACCAGCGTCTCCATACCTTTCGCCAACCTCGGCGTCCAAGCTTCCTGATCGCCTCTTTTGGGCGCCATGGGTAGTTGGCCGGAATGACAGGCACCACAAACACGGTTGTACACGGCTTCCGGATCTTGTGTAGCCTGAGCGCTGTAAAGCGGCATCAAGACCCCGGCTACCAGCAGCCATTTCGTCATAAAACGACCTTTTCAGGGTTGAGAGCGTGCTGCGTTCTAGTGCGCAATTCAGTTCTGTCGCTCTCGTGAACTTCGTCCTACGCTGGGACAAAGCGCACACAAAATCTGCGGCATTATATACTGGCGTCACTGAAACGGAAGCGACACCGCTTGCCGCGCCCATTCCAGGCGCCGCCCACATCGGAAATCCCATGCAACTCAAGAATCCCATCCTCGGTCTGTGCCAACAGGCCACCTTCATGCTCAGCGCGGCCAAAGTCGACCAATGTCCGGATGACGAAGGTTTTGAAGTCGCCTTCGCCGGGCGTTCCAACGCCGGCAAGTCCAGTGCTCTCAACACCCTGACCCATGCCAGCCTGGCGCGAACCTCGAAAACGCCGGGGCGCACGCAACTGTTGAATTTCTTCAAGCTAGACGATGAACGCCGTCTGGTCGACCTTCCGGGCTACGGTTATGCAAAAGTCCCTATCCCGCTCAAGCAACACTGGCAGCGTCACCTCGAGGCCTACCTGGGCAGCCGCGAGAGTTTGAAAGGTCTGATTCTGATGATGGACATCCGTCACCCGATGACAGATTTCGACCTGCTGATGCTCGACTGGGCCGTCGCCAGCGGCATGCCGATGCACATTCTGCTGACCAAGGCGGACAAGTTGACCTATGGCGCGGCGAAAAACACGCTGCTCAAGGTTCAATCGGAAATCCGCAAGGGCTGGGGCAGCGCAGTGACGATCCAGCTGTTCTCGGCGCCCAAGCGCATGGGGCTGGAAGAGGCCTACACAGTGCTGGCGGGCTGGATGGAGCTGGCGGACAAAGGCGCCGAGGCAGAGGCGCAGTAAGGGCCGGGAACTGTCTGGGGCGCGCCCCGGGCAGTTTTCTGCGGGCAAAAAAAACCCCGGACTTCTATGGGGAGGGGGAAGTTCCGGGGTTCAAGTTCTAGACCGCTAGGGCGGGGTCCAGATATCTGCCAACACTTAACACAACATAGGAGCATCGAAGGGCTTCACCAGCCATTCAGTATCTCTGAGTGGTGCTTCTTCAGATTAGTTCAGAATTTTTTTCAATGTCTTTGGAATTGACCGACGGATTTTCCGTACTAAGGGTCGATTCGCGCTCCGGCGCGGCGCCACGCCGCAGCCAAACCCAGTGATTTCGGGCCTCGCGAGGGTGTGCCGGGGGCATTGGATCCCACTGACACGCCGTCTCGAGCAGGCTGATGCCTGAAAACTAGCCGACAGACGGCTTAGTGCGCCTCATCCCAGTTGTTGCCCACGCCGACTTCGACCAGTAGCGGAACATCCAGTTTTGCCGCGCCACTCATGTGAACGCGAATTTCATCGCGAACCTGATCGACCAGATCCTCACGCACCTCCAGCACCAATTCATCGTGTACCTGCAGGATCACCTTGGCGTCGAGCCCGGAGGACGTCAGCCAGTTATCCACAGCCACCATGGCTTTCTTGATGATGTCGGCCGCGGTGCCCTGCATCGGTGCGTTGATCGCCGTGCGCTCGGCGGCAGCGCGTTCCTGCGGCTTGTTGGAGTTGATCTCCGGCAGATACAAGCGGCGGCCGAAGAAAGTCTCCACATAACCCTGGTCCGCCGCCTGGGCGCGGGTGCGGTCCATGTACTCGCGCACACCCGGGTAGCGGGCGAAGTAGGTGTCGATGTAGGCCTTGGCGGTCTTGGTATCGACGCCGATGTCCTTGCCGAGCTTTTGTGCGCCCATGCCATAGATCAGGCCGAAGTTGATCGCCTTGGCGCCGCGACGCTGATCGGAGGTCACATCGGTCAGTTCGACCTTGAACACCTCGGCGGCGGTCGCGGTGTGCACGTCCAGATTGTGCCGGAAGGCATTCATCAGGCCTTCGTCCCGGGACAGGTGCGCCATGATCCGCAGCTCGATCTGCGAATAGTCCGCTGCCAGCAGCTTGTAGCCAGCCGGCGCCACGAACGCCTGGCGGATGCGCCGCCCTTCAGCGGTGCGCACCGGGATGTTCTGCAGGTTCGGGTCGCTGGAGGACAGGCGTCCGGTGGACGCGACTGCCTGGTGGTACGAAGTGTGGATTCGCCCGGTACGTGGGTTGATCTGCTCCGGCAGGCGATCGGTGTAGGTGCTTTTCAGCTTGCTCATGGAACGGTATTCCATCAGCACCTTGGGCAGCCGATAGTCTTCTTCGGCCAGCTTGGCCAACACCTCTTCGGCGGTGGACGGCTGGCCCTTGGCGGTCTTCTTCAGCACCGGCAGGCCGAGTTTTTCGTAGAGGATCACGCCCAGTTGCTTGGGTGAGCCGAGGTTGAACTCCTCACCGGCAATCTCGAAGGCCTCACGCTCCAGCGCGACCATCTTGTCGCCCAGTTCGATGCTTTGGACGCCGAGCAGCGCGGCATCGACGAACGCACCCTGGCGTTCGATGCGCGCCAGCACCGGCACCAGCGGGATTTCGATGTCGGTCAGCACACTGGCCAGGCTCGGAATGGCGCTGAGCTTGTCGAACAGCGCCTCGTGCAGGCGCAGAGTGATGTCGGCGTCTTCGGCGGCATAGGGGCCGGCCTGCTCCAGCGCGATCTGATCGAACGTCAGCTGCTTCACGCCTTTGCCGGCGATGTCCTGGAAGCTCACGGTGGTGTGGTCCAGGTACTTCAGCGCCAGGCTGTCCATGTCATGGCGGGTGGCCGTGGAGTTGAGCACATAGGATTCGAGCATGGTGTCGAAGGCGATGCCGCGCACGGTGATGCCGTTGGCCTGATCGCCGCCGATGGCGCAGTTGGCCAGGATGTTCATGTCGAACTTGGCGTGCTGGCCGACCTTGAGTTTGTTCGGGTCTTCCAGAATCGGCTTGAGGGCGCGCAGGACGGTGTCACGATCCAGCTGCTCCGGCACGCCGATATAGGAGTGGGTCAGCGGGATGTAGGCCGCTTCGTTGGGCTGAACGGCAAACGACAGGCCCACCAGTTGTGCCTGTTGCGCGTCGATGCCGGTGGTTTCGGTGTCGAAAGCGAACAGTTTGGCGTTGTTCAATTTCTCCAGCCAGACGTCGAAGCGTGCCTGATCGAGGATGGTCTCGTAGCGGGTTTCAGAGGCGGCTGCTGGCGCTTCGGCCTCGGCGGCGCTGAACAGGTCGAGTGCCGGCTCAGGTTCGGCGGCGGTGCTCAGTTCGGCGCGCTTGGCGTCGCGCTGCAAATCGTTCAACCAACTCTTGAATTCGAGCAGGTTGTAGAGCTCGGTGAGTTTGACCGGGTCTTCGGGACCCATTTGCAGGTCGTCGAGGCCAACATCCAGCGGCACATCGACCTTGATCGTCGCCAGTTGATAGGAGAGGAATGCCATGTCCTTGTGCTCTTCGAGCTTGGCCGGCAGGGTCTTGGCGCCGCGGATCGGCAGGGTCGGAACAATATCGAGCTGCGCGTAAAGTTCGGTCAGGCCGCCATTCACGCCCACCAGCAGGCCGGAAGCGGTCTTCGGGCCGATGCCGGGAACGCCCGGAATGTTGTCGGAAGAATCGCCCATCAGTGCCAGATAATCGATGATCTGCTCGGGAGCGACGCCGTATTTCTCCTTTACGCCTTCCACGTCCATCGAGCTACCGGTCATGGTATTGACCAAGGTAATGTGCCCGTCGACCAGCTGCGCCATGTCCTTGTCGCCGGTGGAGATGATCACCGGGCGGTTGGCGGCGGCGCTGCTGCGGGCCAGGGTGCCGATCACGTCGTCGGCTTCGACGCCCTCGACGCACAGCAGCGGAAAGCCGAGTGCTTTCACGCTCTGGTGCAGGGGCTCGATCTGCAGGCGCATGTCGTCGGGCATGCTCGGGCGGTTGGCCTTGTATTCGGCGTACATCTCATCGCGAAAGGTCCCACCCTTGGCGTCGAACACCACGGCGAACGGGCTGTCGGGATACTGCTTGCGCAGGCTCTTGAGCATGTTCAACACGCCCTTGACCGCTCCGGTCGGCAGGCCTTTGGAAGTGGTCAAAGGTGGCAGCGCAAAAAAGGCGCGGTACAGGTAAGAAGAACCGTCCACCAGGACGAGGGGGGCTTGGCTCATGAGCACGATCAACCTTTTCGGCGGGTCCGGCGCTAGAATAGCGGGACCGTTGACGACAAAGGGACAAGGTTATCATGCGCACACTAAATCGCCTGTTGCTGGCTGGGTTGTTTGCAATCACACCGTTGGCCGTGATGGCGGCGAACGATGCACCGACGCCGGATCCGGATGTAACCATTCGCACGGAAGGCGATAAAACGATTCAAGAGTACCGTCAGAATGGTTTTCTATATGCCATCAAGGTCACTCCGAAAGGCGGGAAACCGTACTTTCTGGTGCGTGCGGACGGTACAGATGCAAACTTCATCCGCTCGGATCAGCCGGATATGCTGATTCCGTCGTGGAAGATTTTCGAGTGGAAATAGTTTCCTAATTTCAATTGGCGCTGGCTCGCAAGCGGCGCCCGTACTGGCAGCTTAAACATGTCTGTGTTCACCCCCCTGGCTCGGCCCGAGCTGGAAACCTTTCTCGCCCCTTATGGCCTTGGCCGCCTGCTTGATTTCCAGGGGATTGCCGCCGGTAGTGAAAACACCAATTTCTTTATCAGCCTGGAGCAGGGCGAGTTTGTCCTGACGCTGGTCGAACGCGGCCCGGTCCAGGAGATGCCGTTCTTCATCGAATTGCTCGACGTCCTGCACGACGCTGACTTGCCGGTGCCTTACGCCCTGCGCACCACCGACGGCGTGGCGTTGCGCGAACTGGCCGGCAAGCCGGCGCTCCTGCAACCACGCCTGGCCGGCAAGCACATCAAGCAAGCCAACACCCAGCACTGCGCGCAGGTGGGTGAGTTGCAGGCGCATCTGCACCTGGCGACCCAGGCCGACAACATGATCAAGCGCAAGACCGATCGTGGCCTGGACTGGATGCTGGAGGAGGGCACGCAGTTTCTCTCGCACCTCGATGCCGAGCAGAAAGCGCTACTGGAACGGGCGCTGGATGAAATCACCCTGCACAAAGAAAAAATCCTGGCCCTGCCGCGCGCCAACATCCACGCGGATCTGTTCCGCGATAACGCGATGTTCGAAGGCACGCACCTGACCGGCTTGATCGACTTCTACAACGCCTGCTCGGGGCCGATGCTCTACGACGTGGCGATTGCCTTGAACGACTGGTGTTCGGATGACGACGGCCTGATCGACGGGCCGCGGGCGCGGGCGATGCTGGGCGCTTATGCCGCACTGCGTCCGTTCACCGCCGCCGAGGCCGAGCTGTGGCCGACCATGCTGCGGGTGGCGTGTGTGCGGTTCTGGTTGTCGCGTCTGATCGCGGCGGAATCGTTCGCCGGGCAGGATGTGTTGATTCACGATCCGATGGAGTTCCAGCTGCGGTTGGCGCAGCGGCAGACCGTCAATACGCCGTTGCCTTTCGCCCTTTAAATATTGTGGCGAGGGAGCAAGCTCTCTCGCCACAGGTGTGTGCCTGTTACAACGACTCCAAACACCCCGCCAAATCATTCCCCAACTTCTCCAGCACCTGCTCATACCCCTGAGCGGTCGCCGGTGTGTATCCACCCAGCGCATCCAGCTCCGCCAACTTCACCGGCAGCCCGGCCACCAGGGTTTCCGCCAGGCGCGGACGCAACGGTGGTTCGCTGAACACACAGGTCTTGCCGACTTCCTGCAAACGCGCGCGCATCGCCGCGACATGCTGGGCGCCCGGCTGAACTTCAGCGGCAACGCTGAACACGCCGGTGTGCTTCAGGCCGTAGGCATCTTCGAAGTAGTCGAAGGCTTCGTGGAAGACGAAGTAGGGTTTGCCTTCAATGCCGGCCAGACGCTTCTTCAGGCGCAGGTCGAGGGCGTCGAGACGTTCATCAAAGGCCTTGAGGTTGCTCTCGTAACGCGCCGCGTTGGCGGGGTCGGCGGCGCTGAGGTCGGCGGCCATCTTCGTGGCGATGACCCGGGCGTTGACGGGCGAGAGCCACAAATGCGCATCCAGGCTGCCCGGACGGTGATCGTGGTCGTGTTCGTCGGCTTCTTCGGCGTGGGAGTGGCTATCTTCGGCGAAACGGCGAAGTTTCATGCCGGGCAAGTCCTGTACGGCGACACTCGGCAGCGAGCGGCCATTCAGTACGCGAGGCAGGAACCCCTCCATGTCCGGCCCGATCCAGTACAGCAGGTCCACCGATTGCACCTTGCGTACATCGGAAGGTCGCAAGGCATAGTTATGCGGCGACGCGCCCGGCGGCAGCAAGACCTCCGGAATCGCCACGCCATCCTGCACGGCAGCGGCGATCAATTGCAGCGGCTTGATGCTGGTGAGGACCCTGACCTCGGCTTGCGCCTGACCGATCAGCAGAAAACTTGCGATAAATGCGACAAAGTATGAAAAAAGTCGGGACACGATGACCACTCGAAGAGGCGAGAACGGGTAACATAATAACGTCTCTCACAAAACTCGTCGCCGCTCATGTCTATCACACCGATTGCCAGCCGTCCCCACGACCACTCTCATTGCGTGCACAGCGCCTTGTCCGAGGCCGATGCCCTGTGCGAGCGCCAGGGCCTGCGCCTGACCGCCTTGCGTCGGCGGGTGCTGGAATTGGTCTGGCAAAGCCACAAACCGCTGGGCGCCTACGACATTCTCGCGGTGCTCAGTGAGCAGGATGGTCGCCGCGCCGCGCCGCCAACGGTGTACCGCGCGCTGGACTTCCTCCTGGAGAACGGCCTGGTGCACCGTATCGCCTCGCTCAACGCTTTCATCGGTTGCAATCACCCGGAGCACCCGCACCAGGGCCAGTTCCTGATCTGCCGCGACTGCCACGCCGCCATTGAACTCGAACAGAAACCCATCAGCGACGCGATCATCGCCAGCGCTGCCGATGTCGGGTTCGTCGTCGAAGGTCAGACCGTCGAAGTGGTCGGTCTCTGCTCGGGTTGCCAGGGGGCTTGATGAGCAATGCGTTGATCCGTTTGCAGCAGGTCGCCGTCACTTTTGCCGGGCAGCCTGTGCTGGATAACATCGAGCTGAGCGTCGAGCCCGGGCAGATCGTCACCCTGATCGGCCCCAACGGTGCCGGCAAGACCACGCTGGTCCGGGCCGTGCTGGGTCTGTTGAAACCCGACAGCGGCACGGTCTGGCGCAAGCCGAAACTGCGTGTCGGCTACATGCCGCAAAAACTGCACGTCGATCCGACCCTGCCGCTCTCGGTGCTGCGTTTCTTGCGCCTGGTGCCGGGCGTGGACCGTGCGATGGCCCTGTCCGCACTCAAGGAGGTGGGCGCCGAGCACGTTATCGACAGCCCGGTGCAAAGCGTCTCCGGCGGCGAAATGCAGCGCGTCCTGCTGGCCCGTGCCCTGCTGCGCGAACCGGAACTGCTGGTGCTCGATGAACCGGTACAAGGCGTCGATGTGGCCGGCCAGGCCGAGCTCTACAGCCTGATCACCCGCCTGCGTGACCGCCACGGCTGCGGCGTGTTGATGGTGTCCCACGATCTGCATCTGGTGATGAGCACCACCGATCAAGTGGTCTGCCTCAATCGTCACGTCTGCTGCTCCGGGCATCCCGAGCAGGTCAGTGGGGATCCGGCCTTCGTCGAGCTGTTCGGAAAGAACGCACCCAGCCTGGCGATTTATCACCACCATCACGACCACGCCCACGATCTGCACGGCTCGGTGGTCAAGGCGCCCGCGTCGGGCCATAACCATGTGCACGGAGACAACTGCAAGCATGGCTGATTTCCTGCTCTACGCCCTGCTTGCAGGTCTGGCTTTGGCGGTGGTCGCGGGCCCCTTGGGGTCGTTCGTGGTCTGGCGGCGCATGGCCTATTTCGGCGACACCCTGTCCCACGCGGCGCTGTTGGGGGTGGCGTTGGGCTTCCTGCTGGATGTCAGCCCGACAGTCGCGGTCACCGTGGGCTGCCTGCTGCTGGCGGTGCTGCTGGTGACCTTGCAGCAGCGCCAACCGCTGGCGTCCGACACGCTTTTGGGAATTCTCGCACCCAGCACCCTCTCTCTCGGCCTGGTCGTACTAAGCTTCATGCACGAAGTCCGGATCGACCTGATGGCCTATCTGTTCGGCGACCTGCTGGCGATCAGTCCGACCGATCTGGCCTGGATCCTCGGTGGCAGCGCGGCGGTGCTGGTGTTGCTGGTGACCCTGTGGCGCCCCTTGCTGGCCATCACCGTGCATGAAGAACTGGCCAAGGTCGAAGGCCTGCCGGTGGCCGGGCTGCGCATGGCGCTGATGTTGCTGATTGCCGTGGTGATTGCCGTGGCGATGAAAATCGTCGGTGTCCTGTTGATCACCTCGTTGCTGATCATCCCGGCGGCTGCGGCACAACGTCACGCCCGCTCCCCGGAGCAGATGGCACTGGGCGCGAGCCTGCTGGGCATACTCGCCGTGTGCGGCGGGCTGGCATTGTCCTGGTTCAAGGACACCCCGGCCGGCCCGTCCATCGTTGTGACGGCCGCCGCACTGTTTCTGCTGAGTTTTGTTCTGCCCCGTCGAGGGGTGTAGACTTGCTCGCTTTTTGCGCAATTAGAGAGTCGCAGGAATGAAGCTGTTCACCTCCCGATATGTGCTCCTGGTCGCATTTTCCCTGCTGCTGGGCGCATGCCAAAGCACGCCGCCGGCGGCCGAGACCCCGGACGCGCGGGCCACGGCCATTGCCCAGCTTGAGCAAAGCCTGGCCAGCAGCGAGCTGGCGACGGCCGAAGATCAACTGGCTGCCTTGCAGGCGGAATCGCCCAACGATCAGTCCCTGGAGCAATACCAGCGGCAATTGGCCGAAGCCTATTTGATGCGCAGCCAGATCGTGCTGCAAAAAGGCGACGTCAACGCAGCCGCCACGGCCCTGGCCCGTGCCCGCGCGTTGATGCCCAAGGCGCCTGCGCTGACCGGGGGCGTCAATGGTGCCGTCGCGCAAGCGCGCAAGGCGGAACTGGACAAAGCCGAAGCCGACCTGAAGTCAGCCGAAGCCAGGCGCAAGGCCAAGGTCATCGACCCGGAGGCTGAAAGCACCACGGTGAAGCTCAATATCAACGATATGGGCAAAATGCGCCGCCAATTGGATGCCATCGCCGCCGATGTGGTGAACTTTCAGTGTGATGTGAGCCTTCAGGTGCCGCGTACCGATGATTACCCCTGGCTGGCCAATTTGCTGACCAAGCGGGTGAACAAGCTTGATCCGCAGTTTGATCTGAAGCTGGAGCGCAAGATTGATCGCGGTGTTCCGGCGCAGGTGGTTTTGACTCCGCGTAAGCAACCTTAAAAGCATCGCGGGCAAGCCTTGCTCCTACAGGTTTTAGGTCGTCCACATATTGATGAACGACCCTTACCCTGTAGGAGCAAGGCTTGCTCGCGATGGCGACCTCTCAATCCACTCAAGACCTAGGCAGGAACCGCCTTGGCCTTCGCCTCCCTCTCCCAAACCCGATGCTGCCCGATCGCGGCAATAAACGCCTTGAACAGCTTGGCGTCCGCCCCGACGACCAACCCCGCATCCACCTCCAGCTTCAACACGTCCAGCAACTGCTTCGCCTCGCCATGCAAGGCAATCGCTTTCAGGTGCTTGTAAGCCTCCAGCAGGTAATGCAGCGCCACGCCGTCAGCGCTCAAGGCCTTGATCGATGCGGCGCCACCCGGCACGAACACCGCGTCGAACGTCACTGAAGGCAAACCTTCCATCGACGCATCCACGGGTAACGACTTGCCGTCGGCAGTTTTCACCGGCGCCGAGGTCGGGCCCAGCAGTTTGGCGTGGGCGCCTTCGGCCTTCAGCGCTTTCTTCATGGCATCAATCGCCGCGCTGTCGACGCCATTGGCAGCGAGAATCGCGACTTTGCGGGTCTTGATATCGGCGGGCAGCAAGTTGGCCTGACTCAAGGCCGGCGAACGCTCCAGAGACGTTTTCGCAACTTTGACTGTCCCAGCCTTCGGCACCGGCAACCCCAGGTTCTGCGCGACCCGCTTGGCCAGTTCCAAATCAATGTTTGCGAGGATTTCGTTGACCTGCCGTGCCCGGATGAACTCGCGCTCGACCTTGCCCAGCTCAAAGCTATACGCCGAGATAATGTGTTCCTGCTCGTGCGTGCTCATGCTGTGGAAAAACAGCCGTGCCTGGGAGAAGTGGTCGCTGAACGATTCGCTGCGCTGACGGATTTTATTGGCGTCGATGCGCTCGTGATAACTCTCGAAACCGCCGTCCACGGCTGCCGGCGGGGTCTCTTTCGGCCAGCCGCCATCGACGGAATTCGGCTCGTAGGCTGCGCGTCCCTTGTCGATGGTGCTGCGATGCTGGGCGTCGCGCTGGCCATTGTGGACAGGGATCACCGGGCGGTTGATGGGAATCTCGTGAAAGTTCGGCCCGCCCAGTCGACTGATTTGCGTATCGGTGTAGGAAAACAACCGACCTTGCAGCAACGGGTCGTTGGAAAAGTCGATCCCCGGCACGACGTGCCCCGGGCAGAACGCAACCTGTTCGGTCTCGGCGAAGAAATTGTCCGGGTTGCGGTTCAGGACCATCTTGCCCAGCGGGGTGATTGGCACCAGCTCTTCAGGAATCAGCTTGGTCGGGTCGAGAATGTCGAAATCGAAGGCGTGCTCGTTCTCTTCTTCAATGACCTGCACCCCCAGTTCCCATTCCGGGTAATCGCCCGTTTCGATGGCCTCCCACAGGTCGCGGCGGTGATAGTCGGTGTCCTTTCCCGCCAGCTTCTGGGCTTCATCCCACACCAGCGAACAGGTCCCGGCGGTGGGGCGCCAATGGAATTTGACGAAGCGTGATTGGCCCTCGGCATTGATCAGGCGAAAGGTATGCACGCCGAAGCCCTGCATGCTGCGCAGGCTTTTCGGGATTGCTCGGTCAGACATGGCCCAGATCACCATGTGCGCCGACTCCGGCTGCAGCGAAACGAAGTCCCAGAAGGTGTCGTGGGCCGAGCCGCCGGTGGGCATTTCGTTATGGGGCTCGGGCTTCACCGCGTGGACGAAGTCGGGAAACTTGATGGCGTCCTGAATGAAAAACACCGGCATGTTGTTGCCCACCAGGTCGTAGACCCCTTCATCGGTGTAGAACTTCACGGCGAAACCTCGTACATCACGCACGGTATCGCCTGACCCGCGCGGTCCCTGCACCGTCGAAAAACGCACGAACACCGGGGTTTTCTTGCCTGGGTCCCGTAGGAAACCGGCCTTGGTCAGCGTGCTATGGTTTTCGTACGACTGGAAGTAGCCATGGGCCCCGGTGCCGCGGGCATGCACGATGCGTTCGGGGATGCGCTCATGGTCAAAATGCGTGATCTTTTCACGCATGATGAAGTCTTCCAGCAGCGAAGGCCCGCGAGCGCCGGCCTTCAGCGTGTTCTGGTTGTCCGCCACCTTCACGCCTTGATTGGTTCGCAAGGCTTCACCGGTGGCATCGGAGCGGAATTGTTCCAGGCTATCGAGCTTGGCGTTGGTGTTCTTGCGGTCCGGGGTATCGGTTCCGGCCATTGCGCTCTTGGTGGCGGCGGGCTTCTTGGTGCTCATCAGGCATGACTCCTCAGGCATTTTCGAGTGGCCTAAGTAGTGACTGATGAGGTTTTTGGGCGTTCCTTTTATCTGACCTTTGATCGCGTTATTGCCAAAACGCTGGATGAAAGCGAAATAAATGCTAAGAACCTCTATACGGACAGGCTAAAATGCGCGCCCGGCTAACCGCTGATCCTTTTCCAACGCGCCCCACAAGGTTCGCTACGTGATCGAGTTTCAAAACGTCCATAAAACCTACCGCGTCGCCGGTAAGGATATCCCCGCCCTGCACCCGACCAGTCTGACGATTGAGAACGGCCAGGTCTTCGGCCTGATCGGCCATTCCGGTGCGGGAAAAAGTACCCTGCTGCGTCTGATCAACCGCCTGGAAAACGCCAGCGGCGGCAAAATCATCGTCGACGGCGAGGAAGTCACCGCGCTCGACGCCAACGGCCTGCGCCGTTTCCGTCAACAGGTCGGGATGATTTTCCAGCACTTCAACCTGCTGGCTTCCAAGACCGTGGCCGACAACGTCGCGCTGCCGCTGACGCTGGCCGGTGAAATGTCCCGCAGCGACATCGACCAGCGTGTTGCCGAGTTGCTGGCGCGCGTGGGTTTGTCCGATCACGCCAACAAGTACCCGGCGCAGTTGTCCGGTGGGCAGAAGCAGCGTGTCGGCATTGCCCGCGCCCTGGCCACCAAGCCGAAAATCCTGCTGTGCGACGAGGCCACCAGTGCCCTGGACCCGCAGACCACGGCGTCGGTCCTGCAACTGCTGGCCGAGATCAACCGCGAACTGAAACTGACCATCGTGTTGATCACCCATGAGATGGACGTGATCCGCCGTGTCTGCGATCAGGTCGGCGTGATGGACGCTGGCGTGATCGTCGAGCAAGGTTCGGTGGCCGAGGTGTTCCTGCATCCGAAGCACCCGACCACCAAGCGCTTCGTCCAGGAAGACGAGCAGATCGACGAAAGCGAACAGCGCGACGACTTCGCCCATGTGCCGGGCCGTATCGTGCGTCTGACCTTCCAGGGCGAAGCGACCTACGCGCCGTTGCTGGGTACCGTCGCCCGCGAAACCGGTGTGGACTACAGCATCCTCGCCGGTCGTATCGACCGCATCAAAGACATCCCTTACGGGCAACTGACCCTGGCCGTGACCGGCGGTGACATGGAAGCGGCTTTCGCCCGCTTCACCGCGGCCGACGTCCACATGGAGGTGCTGCGCTAATGGAAGCCCTGATGAGTTTCTTCTCCAACATCGACTGGTACGAAATCTGGCTGGCCACCGGCGACACGATGCTGATGCTCGGCGGTTCGCTGCTGTTCACCGTGCTGCTGGGTCTGCCGCTGGGCGTGCTGTTGTTCCTGTGCAGCCCGCGTCAATTGCTGGAAGCCAAAGGTGTCTACGCGATGCTGTCGCTGGTGGTGAACATCCTGCGTTCGCTGCCCTTCATCATTCTGCTGATCGTGATGATCCCGTTCACTGTGCTGATCACAGGTACCTCGCTGGGTGTCGCCGGTGCGATTCCGCCATTGGTGGTGGGTGCCACGCCGTTCTTCGCACGACTGGTGGAAACCGCGCTGCGTGAAGTGGATCGCGGCATCATCGAGGCGACCCAGGCCATGGGCGCGACCACCCGGCAGATCATCACCAATGCGCTATTGCCGGAGGCCCGTCCGGGTATCTTCGCGGCGATTACGGTGACTGCGATTACACTGGTTTCCTACACGGCGATGGCCGGTGTGGTGGGCGCCGGTGGTCTGGGTGACCTGGCGATCCGTTTCGGCTACCAGCGTTTCCAGACTGACGTGATGGTGGTCACGGTGATTTTGCTGCTGGTGCTGGTGCAGGTCCTGCAAACCGTTGGCGACAAATTGGTTGTGCATTTTTCCCGTAAGTAAGACATGTGCCGGCCATTCGCTGGCAGGCGCCAAAACGGGCGCCTCTAAAGGAGTTAGCTGAATGAAAAAACTACTCGTCGCGTTCGCTGCCGTTGCGGCCTTTTCCGCCCACGCCGACACCCTGACCGTTGCGGCCACCCCGGTGCCGCACGCCGAGATTCTCGAGTTCGTGAAGCCGGCGCTGGCCAAAGAAGGCGTGGACTTGAAGGTCAAGGTCTTCACCGACTACATCCAGCCGAACGTACAGGTAGCCGAGAAACGTCTGGACGCCAACTTCTTCCAGCACCAGCCGTACCTCGATGAGTTCAACAAGGCCAAGGGCACCAACCTGGTGTCGGTTGCCGGCGTGCACCTGGAGCCGCTGGGTGCTTACTCCAGCAAGTACAAGGCGCTGACCGAGCTGCCAAGCACCGCCACCGTGGTGATCCCGAACGATGCCACCAACGGCGGCCGCGCACTGTTGCTGCTGGACAAGGCGGGCGTGATCAAGTTGAAGGATTCGAACAACATCCTGTCGACCGTCAAGGACATCACCGAGAACCCGAAAAACCTGAAGTTCCGTGAACTGGAAGCCGCGACCATCCCGCGCGTGCTGACCCAGGTCGACCTGGCGCTGATCAACACCAACTACGCGCTGGAAGCCAAGCTCGATCCGGCCAAGGATGCACTGGTCATCGAAGGCAGCGACTCGCCGTACGTGAACATCCTGGTTGCCCGTCCGGACGACAAGGACAGCGAAGCGATGAAGAAGCTGGTTGCTGCCTTGCACAGCCCGGAAGTGAAGGCATTCATCGTCGAGAAGTACAAAGGCGCGGTAGTGCCGGCGTTCTGATTGGCTGATGCAATTAAAAAAGGGGACGCCATGAGCGTCCCCTTTTTTATGCCTGAAACACGGCCCCCTGTAGGAGCGAGCATGCTCGCGATGGAGGTGAACGATTACGCTGGGAGCCTGATACCCAGCGGTGTTCTGGAGTCCATCGCGAGCATGCTCGCTCCTACAGGGAGAGATGCGACGATTATTTACGGTTAACCATCACCGGTAACTGCGCCACCAGCTTCACATTGTTCAATGGCGCCCGAATAAACCCGCGTTGCGTTCCGTCCGGCCCGATCACCGCGAGGTTGCCGCTGTGATCCACCGTGTAATTGGGCTTGCTGGTATCAGCCGGAATGAACGGAATGCTCACCGCGTTGGCGACTTTCTGCAGCTCATCGGTGGATGTAGGCGTCAGGCCGATGAACTGCGGGTCGAAGTAGCCCAGGTACTGCTTGAGCTGCTTGGGTGTGTCGCGGTTCGGGTCGACGCTGACCAGGATGATCTGCAACTTGGCCACAGCCTCCGGCGGCAGTTCGCTCTTGATCTGGCGCAGCTGGGCGAGGGTGGTCGGGCAGATGTCCGGGCAGAAGGTATAGCCGAAGAACAGCAGGCTCCACTTGCCCTTGAGCTCGTTGATCGCCACCGGTTTGCCGTCCTGATCGGTCATGCTCACATCCGGCAGGGTGCGGCTTTGCGGCAGCAGGATGATGCCGGCATCGATCAGCGCCGTCGGGTCGCCCTGGCCCTTGCTGGAGAGCACTTTGTTGATGGTCAGGCCCAGGACCAGTGCAATCAGGGCAACAAGGATGAAGACGGTTTTTTGGGTTCGAGTCATAGGTTCAACATCAGGTAGTGGTCTACGAGCAGGGCGATAAACAGCAGGAACAAGTAATAAATAGAGTACTTGAAGGTGTTGATCGCCGCGTGCGGCCGAGTGCCACGGTACAGCACCACGGCCCATTGCAGAAACCTTGCGCCTAGCCCTGCGGCGCAAATCAGATAGAGCAGGCCGCTCATGTGGATCGCGTAGGGCATCATGCTGACGGCCAGCAGCGCGCCGGTATAAAGCAGGATGTGCACCTTGGTGTAGTGCTCGCCGTGGGTGACCGGCAGCATCGGGATGTCGGCCTTGGCGTATTCCTCCTTGCGATGGATCGCCAGCGCCCAGAAGTGCGGCGGGGTCCAGGCGAAGATGATCAATACCAGCAACAGCGGTTCGGCGCTGACGTGGCCGGTGGCGGCGGTCCAGCCCAGCAGTGGAGGGGCGGCGCCGGCGAGACCGCCGATGACGATGTTCTGCGGTGTCGCGCGTTTCAGGAAGCCGGTGTAGATCACGGCGTAGCCGAGCAGGGACGCCAGGGTCAGCCAGGCCGTCAGCGGGTTGGTAAACGCCAGCAGTAACGCCTGCCCCAGCAGCGCCAGCACCAGGGCGAACGTCAGTGCCGCCGCCGGTGAAACCCGTCCTTCGGCCAATGGCCGCTTGTGGGTGCGGGCCATCACCGCATCGATCCGCCGATCCACCACATGGTTCACCGCCGCCGCTCCCCCGGCACACAAGGCGATGCCCAGGTTGCCGAACACCAGCACGGTCCAGGGCACGCCGGCGCGGGTCGCGAGGAACATCCCGACCAGCGAGGTGATGAGCATCAGCACCACCACCTTGGGTTTGGTCAGCTCCAGGTAGTCACGCCAGATCGCCTGGCTGGGACGTTCGCCGATCAGAATCGCCATGGCATCTCTCCTTTTATTGTTATGGGCCCGGCGGATTGTTTACGCGGGCTGAAACGCCAGCGTGACGGCTGTGTGACCCGCACCAGACTGGTTCGCGCGTGATAATTGACCAGCACCATCGTCAGCAGTAGCGCCGCGCCGCCGGCGTTGTGCGCCACGGCTACGGGCAGCGGCAGATGAAACAGCACGTTGCTGATGCCCAGGGTGATCTGCGCGGCGAGGGCGACCAGTACCAACCCTGCCAGCCGTGTCATGCCAACGACCTTCAACTGCCAGGCGAGGCCGAACAGCACCAGCGTCACCAGCAAGGCACCGATGCGATGGGTCAGGTGAATCGCCGTGCGGGCATCGCTGTCGAGCTGGCCACCGAGGTAATTCGGGCCGATGTGCTGGGTCAGGTGAAAGCCGTTGGCGAAGTCGGCGGCCGGCAGCCATTGGCCGTGGCAGGTGGGGAAGTCGATGCAGGCCACGGCGGCATAGTTGGAACTGACCCAGCCGCCAAGGGCGATTTGCCCGATCACCAGCAACAGCCCGGCGGTAGCCCAATATTGCAAGCGGCGTGGCACCGTCAGCGCCGGCAAGACTCCGGACAGCCGCAAGGTCAGCAGGAACAACAGACTCAAGGTGGCGAAACCGCCGAGCAAATGCCCGGTCACCACCTGCGGCCAGAGTTTGAGCGTCACCGTCCACATGCCGAAAGCCGCCTGGGCGAACACCACCCCCAGCAGAAACAGCGGCAGTTTCAGCGGTTGCCCCGGATGCCGGCGATTCACCCACGCGCGGCCGGCCAACACTGAAATCAGCAGGCCGAGGGTGCCGGCAAAGTAGCGATGGATCATCTCGTTCCAGCCCTTGTGGGCTTCCACCGGGGTGTCCGGGAAATGCAGTTCGGCATGGGCCAGCTGGGCTTCGCTTTTCGGCACGCTGATGAAGCCGTAGCAGCCGGGCCAGTCCGGGCAGCCGAGACCGGCGTGGGTCAGGCGGGTGTAGGCGCCGAGCAACACCACAATCAGCGCCAGCAGGGTGGCAAACAGCGCGAGGCGAAATCCAGGTTTGGCCATGACGATGCCCTTATCCGATGTTCGACAGTTTCAGCAGGTGGCGCAGGTCGTTGAGCAGGTCCTTGCCTTTGACCGAAGGGTCGTAGCGCAGCACCAGATTGCCGTGGGGGTCGACGATCCACAGGTGCGGCAAGGCCTGGTCCGGCGAGGTCTTGCGATACGTGCCCAGGTCCAGCGGATAACGCTGCAACTGTGGGTATTCGCGGGTCAGCTTGGCGTCGTAGTCGCCGCTCAGAGGCTGTGCGGTGGCGATGGCATGGCTGGCGCGCGAGGCGTCCTTGCCCAGGCCAATCTGAATCTGCCGGGCCAGGTACACCAGTTGCTGACAGTCCACGGCGCATTCCTGCGGCGCGGTCACCAACAGCTGCCAGCGCTGCTCATCGGCTTGCACACCAAGGTCGGCGCGGGACTGGCCGTTGCCGATCAATTCACCGTGATAGCTGCGGCCCTCCGGCACCCAGAACTGCAATTTGTACATGCCGGTGGCGAGGATCATCGGACCGACCACCCCGAGCAGGATCAGCAACAGTTGAATGCGTCCCTTGCGCCGCGTCGCCGGTGTTTTGGCCTCAGACATGCTGGGTGGATTCATGGCCGCTCCCATGGTGTTTCTCCTTTGCGTTGTGCCAGCCGAGGTACAGATAAAGGCCGAACAGGGCGATCGACATGGCGAACCACTGAACGGCATAAGCGATATGTTTCTCCGGGCCCATGGCGACCACCGGCCAATCGGCCTGGTACGTCGCGGGGCCGGTTTCTGCGCGTAATTCGTAGGCAAAGCCGTCGCGGTCCAGGGAGGTCCAGAGCGCCTTGGGGTCAATGGCCGTCAGCAGTTTTGGCCAGGCGCTGGTGCTCGGGTCGGCGTGCAGCTGGAAGGCAGCGCCGGGGGACACGTAGACCCAGGCGTCGAGGCTCAGGACTTCAGCGGGCGTGGTGAATTGCGGTGGGGTACGGCGATCCGGCCAGGGCAACCAGCCGCGATTGACCAGCAGCCACAATCCCGTTGCCTGATCCTGGAACGGTTGCAGCAACTCGACCCCGACCTTGCCGCCGCGCTGGCGGTTGTCCAGCAGCAGGCTGTGGGCGGCATCGAATTGACCGTGCAGGCGTACCTGGCGGAAAGCCGGGTCTGCGCTGTGTTGCAGTTCGGTGCTGGCCATCGGTTCGGCGGCCCGGCGTTCGGCGTAGCTTTGCAGCAGCGCGCTTTTCTCCGCGCCGCGACTCAGTTGCCAGAACCCGAGCGACACCAGCAGCGGCAGCAGAAGGGCGACCACCAGCGTCGGTACAACGCCCGGCCGAAAGCGCTTCATGGCGTGGCCAGAAAGTCGGTCAGCGCGATAGCTATACTCAAATGCATCGCATGTCCCCCGGAGTGTCCCCATGCTCAAAGCAGCTATCGTCCTGATGCTGATTGCCACGGTTGTCAGCCTGTTCAGCGGCCTGTTTTTTCTGGTCAAGGACGACAGCCGTTCAAACCGCCTCGTCATTGCCTTGAGTGTCCGTGTTGCCCTGGCCGCCGTGACCGTGGGCTTGATTGCCTGGGGTTTCTTCAGCGGCCAGTTGGTGTCGCATGCGCCTTGGTAAGGCGTTAAGTGGAACGCGTCACAGCACGTAAACGAAAACGAACAACCCGATCCACACCACGTCCACGAAGTGCCAGTACCAACTCGCCGCCTCGAAGCCGAACTGATGCTCGTTGTCGAAGTGCCCGCGCATGATCCGCATCAACATCACGAACAGGATGATGGTGCCGATGGTCACGTGGGCCCCGTGGAACCCGGTGAGCATGAAGAATGTGGCACCGTAGATGCCCGAGCCCAGGGTCAGGCCCAGTTCGTGGTAGGCGTGCATGTACTCTTCGGCCTGGAAGCCGAGGAACGCACAGCCCAGCAACACGGTGATCGCCAGCCAGAGTTTCAATGCGCCGCGATGGCCCTTTTTCAAGGCGTGGTGGGCGATGGTCACGGTGACGCTGGAGCTGACCAGTAATACGGTGTTGAGCAGCGGCAGGCCCCAGGGGCTGATGACTTCCTTGGGTGGCGGGAAGAGCTTGGAGTCGGGGTTGTCCAGCAGCGGCCAGGTGAACTGGAAGTTCGGCCACAGCATATGGGCGATGCCCTTGGTGCCTTCACCGCCGAGGGCTGGCCCGGCAAGGTGGCGCACATAAAACAGGGCGCCGAAGAAGGCGATGAAGAACATGACCTCCGAGAAAATGAACCAGCTCATGCCCCAGCGGAACGAGCGATCCATCTGCGCGCTGTACAACCCGCTGCGGCTCTCCTTGATCACCGTGCCGAACCAGCCGAACAGAATGTAGGCCAGCATCAGGCCGCCAACGAAAAAGATCAGCGGGCCGTGGGATTCCGGCCGCGCAGCCTTCAGATCGTTGAACCAGGTGCCCAGGCCGAACATGGTGACGAACATCCCGACGGTGGCGATGATCGGCCATTTGCTCTGGGCCGGAACGTAATAGTGCTCATGAGTTGCCATTTATTGTTCTCCTTATCGGGCACGCTCAACCGCCAGTGTTTACAGCGACCGGTGGATGTCGGGCGGTGATATCGAACAGCGTGTAGGACAGCGTCAAATGCTTCACATCCTTGGGCATGTCACGGTCAACGATGAAGCGCACCGGCATTTCTATTCGTTCACCGGGCTGCAGCACTTGCTGGGTAAAGCAGAAGCATTCGGTCTTGTGGAAGTACGCCGCCGCCGTGCTGGGCGCGATGCTCGGCACGGCCTGGGCACTCATCGGGCGGTCGGTGGGGTTGTGGGCGATGAAGATCATCTCGTTCACCGCCCCGGGGTTGGTCGTCAGTTCTTCGCCCTTGGGGTAGAAATCCCAGGGCATGTCGGCGGAGTTGGTCGACAGAAACTGCACGCGAACCTGCCGCGATGTGTCCACCGTCTGCTCGCCCTCGTACTGTCCGGCGGTCTTTCCGTTGATGCCGAAGGCCTTGCACATCACGTCGTAGATCGGCACCAGGGCAAACCCGAAGACAAACATCGCCACCACCACCAGCAACAGGCGGGTGACGAGTTTCTTCAGTGAAATCGAGTCAGCCATGATTCCCGACCTCTTCGTATAACCCTGTAGGAGCGAGCATGCTCGCGATGGTCGTTAACGATGACGCTGGGTGCCTGAAACCCCACGGCGCTCTCGGGTTTTTCGCGAGCATGCTCGCTCCTACAGTGAGGTGTTTCATTTCACTTCCGGCGGCGTGGTGAAGGTGTGGTACGGCGCCGGTGACGGAATGCTCCACTCCAGGCCTTCAGCCCCATCCCAGGGTTTGGCCGGGGCTGGTGGGCCGCCGCGAATGGTCTTGATGACGATGAACAGGAAGAAGATCTGCGTTGAGCCGAACAGGAACGCGCCGATCGACGACACCATGTTGAAGTCGGCGAATTGCAGGTTGTAGTCCGGGATCCGCCGCGGCATGCCCGCCAGCCCCACGAAGTGCATCGGGAAGAAGGCCATGTTCATGCCGATGAACGACAGCCAGAAATGCAGCTTGCCGAGGGTTTCGTCGTACATGTGGCCGGTCCATTTCGGCAGCCAGTAGTACGCCGAGGCGAAGATCCCGAAGATCGCTCCCGGTACCAGCACGTAGTGGAAATGCGCGACCACGAAGTAGGTGTCCTGGTACTGGAAGTCCGCCGGGGCGATGGCCAGCATCAGGCCGGAGAAGCCGCCGATGGAGAACAGGATCACGAACGCCACCGCGAACAGCATCGGTGTTTCGAAGGTCAGCGAGCCTTGCCACATGGTGCTCGCCCAGTTGAACACCTTCACCCCGGTCGGTACGGCGATCAGCATGGTGGCATACATGAAGAACAGCTCGCCCACCAGCGGAATGCCCACCACGAACATGTGGTGCGCCCAGACGATGAACGAAAGGAACGCGATGCTCGCCGTGGCGTAGACCATCGAGGTGTAGCCGAACAGCGGCTTGCGTGAGAACGCCGGGATGATCGAGCTGACGGCGCCGAAGG
The DNA here is from genome assembly GCF_003228315.1 of Pseudomonas putida. Classification (NCBI taxonomy): domain Bacteria; kingdom Pseudomonadati; phylum Pseudomonadota; class Gammaproteobacteria; order Pseudomonadales; family Pseudomonadaceae; genus Pseudomonas; species Pseudomonas putida. The sequence goes on along the minus strand of NZ_CP029693.1, from coordinate 4,148,936 downwards.
CCGGCAGGATCATGATGTACACCTCGGGGTGGCCGAAGAACCAGAACACATGCTGGAACAGTACCGGGTCACCGCCACCGGCCGCACTGAAGAAGCTGGTGTGGAAGTGGATGTCCATCAGCATCATGGTCACGCACCCGGCCAGCACCGGCATTACCGCGATCAGCAGGAACGCGGTGATCAGCCAGGTCCAGACGAACAGCGGCATTTTCATCAACGTCATGCCGGGGGCGCGCAGGTTGAGGATGGTGGCGATCACGTTGATCGCGCCCATGATCGAACTGATCCCCATCATGTGGATGGCAAAGATGAAGAACGTCACGCTTTCCGGCGCGTAGGTCGTCGACAGCGGGGCGTAGAACGTCCAGCCGAAGTTCGGACCGCCACCGGGCATGAACAGCGTCGACACCAACAGCCCAAACGCAGCGGGCAACAGCCAGAAGCTGAAGTTGTTCATGCGCGGCAGGGCCATGTCCGGCGCGCCGATCATCAGCGGCACCATCCAGTTGGCCAGGCCGACGAAGGCCGGCATCACGGCACCGAAGACCATCACCAGGCCGTGCATGGTGGTCATCTGGTTGAAGAATTCCGGCTGGACGATTTGCAGGCCTGGCTGGAACAGTTCGGCGCGAATCACCATCGCGAACGAGCCGCCGAGCAGGAACATGCAGAACGCAAACCACAGGTACAGCGTGCCGATGTCCTTGTGGTTGGTGGTCAGTACCCAGCGCATCAGGCCTTTGGCGGGGCCGTGGGCGTGGTCGGCATGACCATGGTCATCGATGACGGCGCTCATGGCCTGTCTCCTGTCAACGAATGGGCTGGGCGGGCCGGGGCGCATTGCCCCGACCGGTTGCTTGCGTGCGCTATGGTCCGGGTCATTTGCTTTCCGCCTGTTTCAGCTCAAGCACTTCTTTCGGCGTGACCATGTCGCCCTTGTTGTTGCCCCAGGCGTTACGTTCGTAGGTCACGACGGCCGCGATATCGACTTCCGAGAGCTGCTTGCCGAACGCCGCCATGGCGGTGCCGGGCTTGCCGTGGAAGACCAGGCTCAGGTGAGCTTCTTTCGGGCCGGTGGCGATTTTCGAGCCCTTGAGGGCCGGGAACATCGGCGGCAGGCCCTGGCCTTCAGCCTGGTGACAGGCCACGCAGGTGGTGTGGTAGATCTTGTCGCCGCGATCCTTGAGCTCGTCGAGCGTCCATTCCTTGCTGGTCAGCTCTTTGAGTTGCGCGGCTTCAGCCTTGCGATCGGCCAGCCATTTTTCGTAGTCGGCCTTTTCCTTGACGTCGACCACGATCGGCATGAACCCGTGGTCCTTGCCGCACAGCTCGGCGCACTGGCCACGATAGAGGCCGGGTTTTTCGACACGGGTCCAGGCTTCGTTGACGAACCCGGGGATCGCATCGCGCTTGACCGCGAAGGCCGGTACCCACCAGGAGTGGATCACGTCGGCGGAGGTCACAAGGAAACGCACCTTGGCGCCAACCGGCAGCACCAGCGGCTTGTCGACCTCGAGCAAGTAGTGCTCGCCCTTGGCTTCCTTGTTGTGGATCTGCTCGGCGGGGGTGGTCAGGTTGCTGAAGAACTCGACGTCCTGGCCCAGGTATTTGTAGTGCCACTTCCACTGATAGCCAGTGACTTGGATATCGATATCCGGCTCGCTGGCGTCGTACATCTTGATGAGGGTGGCTGTCGCGGGAATGGCCATGACCACCAGAATCACAAAGGGCACGATGGTCCAGAGGATTTCGACGGTCGTGCTTTCGTGAAATTTTGCGGCGACTTGCCCGGTCGAGCGGCGATGCAGAATCATCGACCAGAACATGGCGCCGAAGACGATGATGCCAATCACTACACAGATCCAGAAAATGGTCATGTGCAGGTCAAATACAGCGTGACTGATTTCAGTCGCTCCAGGCGCCATATTCACAGTCCAGGCTGCTTGCGCCGGGCTGAAAATCGACCACAACAGGAGGCCCATCCAGACATGTGGATGTCGCATCATTGCGGGTTCCCCTTATCGTTCTTGTTATCCCGCCGGCTTTCACCTGCGGCAAGGGAGCGGCTGCATCAGACTACGAACTTGAATTGCCGGGCCTTGCTGCAGTTGCAGTCGGGCGTCATCAGCTAACTCCATTCATGAGCGAGTATAGACAGCGACTCTCACCTCGCAATGTGAAGGCGTAAATCATCTGAAACAGCATTAACTTGCTTTGCAGGTCAAGAATGGAGAAGGATGAGGATGAGTGGTGGCAAACCGATATAACGGGGGCGTCTCAAGGATGAAACAATTATGACAAATGCGTCTTAGCATTTTTCGTAAGCCAGCTAAGTTATGTCTTCCCTAATTCATTGCCTTGTTTCCTGGAGTTTTCATGAACACCGCCGCATTGCGCGAGCAGATCCTAAAAGCCCAACAACACGAAGCCGAAACCGGCCTGCTGACCCGTCAACTGGAAAGCAAACTGCCTCATCTCCACCCGGCGATCCAATTGCCGGAAGCCGATGCCAACGGCGTGCTGACACGTTTTGTCGCCGCCTACATCGACGAAGTGCCTGATCTGCTGGAAGCAGCCAATGAAGTCGCCAGGGAAGCGGGAATCGAGTCGCAGATCAAACCGGTGCTGAAAATTGCCGAGCAGTATTTCCTTCAGCCGCCCGCCATCATGGCCGGCCATGTCGGGCTCGACAGCTTGCTGGATGAAGCCTATCTGGCGCACCGATTCGTCGAAGAGGTCAACGACCTGTACATCAAGCATTTCGGCCAGCCATTGATCCCACTGGACATGACGGTCGCCAATCTGATTGCTCACCAATTGATCGGTGAGGAATTTGCCAACCAACTGGACGAGGCGGTGCATCACGCCGTGGACGAGATGCTCAACGACGACAGCTTCGCGCTGGAGTCGGTCGAGGCCTACCGCGAGAAACTCAGCAGCCCGGACACCGGTGCGGCGTGGAAGCGCTGGCCGTGCATGTCCCGCCGGCTGGGTGTGGGCCTCGAACTGGAAGCCTGACCCTCCACCTTCCCCTGTAGGAGCGAGCATGCTCGCGATGGTCGACAACGATTACGCGGGGCTCCTGATGCCCTGCGGTGTTCTCTGGTCCATCGCGAGCATGCTCGCTCCTACAGGGGCGGTTTTTTAGCCTGCCGCGCCGATACCGGTATTGGTTCTAACACGCCCCTCCAACCTGCGCTTCAACCCCCGCGACTCGATCAACAGCGTCGAGCCCTTGGCCGCATTCGCCCGACCCCATTCTTCCAGCAACTCCAGGCACGAGTGATCGATGTAGCTCAGGTTATTGAGCGGCACGTGCACCGTTGTGCCCGCAGGAATGCTGCCCAATACCTGGGTCAGCGCCGGTACTTTGAGGAAGGTGGCCGCGCCGCTCAGGCGCAGTTCCATTTCACCGGCCTGAGGCAGGTCGATCAGGCTGATTTTCAACCGTGAAGCCTTCAGTGCCAGTTTCACCAGCGTGAGACCGAAACCGATCAGAACACCGGTCAGCAAGTCAGTGAAAATAATCGCCAAGGCTGTCGCGGCGTAGGTGAACATCGGCATCCGGCCATAACGACCCAACCCGCGAAAGGCTTTGAGATCCACCAGTTTGAAGCCGGTATAGACCAACACGCCGGCCAGGCTCGCCACCGGAATGCTTTGCAGCACGCTCGACAGCAGCAATACGAACCCCAGCAGCCACAGGCCGTGGAAAATCGTCGAGTAGCGGGTGGTTGCGCCGGCCTGCACGTTGGCCGAGCTGCGCACAATAACTCCGGTCATCGGCAAGGCGCCGAGCAGCCCGCAGAGCATGTTGCCAACCCCTTGTGCCGACAATTCACGGTCGAAGTCCGCTCGCTCGCCGCTGTGCATGCGATCCACGGCCGCAGCGGACAGCAGGGTTTCGGCGCTGGCGATGAAGGCCACGGCGAAAGCGGCAATCAGCAACGCGGGATCGGCGAGGTTGAGCAGGTCGGCCGGTTTCAGCCAATCAATGGCTTGCGCCAGATTGGCCGGGACTTCGACCCGTTTCACCGGCAATGCCAGCAGCAGGCTGGCGATCGTCGCCAGGCCCACCCCGAGCAGCGCGCCGGGAATGAAGCGCAGTGAATGTGGGCGCAGTTTTTCCCATAGCCACATCACCGCGATGGTCGACAGCCCCAGCAGTCCGGCCTGCCAGCCAAACGACGGCAGCGCCTGGGCCACTGCGCCGGGGAAGGCCGTGAGGTTATCGAGGCCAGAGGGTTTTGGCGCGGCGTCGAGCATCACATGCACCTGTGAGAGCACGATCAGCACGCCGATCCCGGCGAGCATGCCGTACACCACGGCCGGTGCCGTCACCCGGAACCAGCACCCGAGCTTGAATCGCCCCGCCAGCAATTGCAGAAACCCTGCCAGCAACAGGATCGGCCCGAGCATGGCCACCCCATGCTGGCGCACCAATTCGAACACCAGCACCGCCAGGCCCGCCGCCGGGCCGCTGACTTGCAACGGAGAACCCGCCAGCCAGCCCACGACCAGGCCACCGATGATGCCGGTGATCAAACCTTTGGCTGGCGGTAGCCCCGAGGCAATGGCGATGCCCATGCACAAGGGCAGGGCGACCAGAAACACAACCACCGAAGCCAGCAGCTCCCGTGGCATAACAGCTTTGAGTTGAGCCGCACGCATAGTGATTCTCCCGAAGTTTTCTTCAGGCGTGGCGAAGCCGGGCCGCTGAAACAGCGACCGGCGTCAGACCACGCGGATTTTTAGGAGGATTTAGAAGCGCGCTTTGGGCGTCGCCATCGGAATCGGCACGCTGCCATCAAGCGGCAGGAAACGACCCTGATCGGCGTCGTAGGCTTTGATCTTGCTGGATTCGATGTCGTAGACCCAGCCATGGATGAACAGTTGACCGTTGGCGATGCGCGAGGCTACCGAGGGGTGGGTGCGCAAGTGTTGCAGTTGAGCGATGACATTTTCCTCGGTGAGGACATGCATCGTCTCGTTTTCGTCGGCGCAGTTGCAGTTGTCGTGCACCATGGTTTTCGCCACTTCCGCATGCTGCAGCCAGGCTTTGACTGTGGGCATTTTTTCCAGGGTGTGAGGGTTGAGCACCGCGCGCATCGCGCCGCAATCGGAGTGGCCGCAGATGATGATGTGCTGCACGCCCAGCGCCAGCACCGCGTACTCGATGGCCGTGGAGACGCCGCCGTTCATCTGCCCGTAGGGCGGGACGACGTTGCCGACGTTACGGGTGACGAACAGATCGCCTGGAGAGCTGTGGGTGATGAGTTCGGGAACGATGCGCGAGTCAGCGCAGGTAATGAACATCGCCCGTGGCGTTTGCGCCGTGGCGAGTTTCTTGAAGAGCTCTTCCTGCTGCGGAAAGACCTCATGATGAAAATGCAAAAAGCCGTCAACGATATGCTTCAACGCTGCATCGGCGGATTCCACCTCGGGCTGGGTGGAGGCCGACGCAGCCAACGGCTGTTTATCCTTGTCACTCATGATTCATCCTCTTTGGCGGGCTCGGGGAACTGTCCCGATTGTCCGGCGTGAAGCCAGTGGCTGGTTAAAAAACATCCAGGTCATGAGGCTCGACCCATCAGTCACTCGATGAACAAGGTAGCGACCAAATCTTAACTCAAACTGAATCAAAGGCTCTGGACCGTGTGTTCCAGGTCACAAAAACGTGACCAGCCTGACGATTTCGCCTGTTTCCCCGTCCTCAAACATAGGCCAATTGTCCTCAAATCAATGACATTTGGCGACCGGGCGGACAGAAGGCGTCGCAGTCCAGGTTGAAACCTTCCCGGTGATTGAGCCCCAGGCGCTTGATGGCTTTGGTGAAACGTTGCGCCAGCAGGTCGGCAAACGGCCCTTCGCCACGCATCCGCGCGCCAAAGCGACTGTCGTACAGCTCACCGCCCCGGCTTTGGCGAATCAGGCTCAGGACATGCGCGGCCCGCTGTGGGTAGTGGGCGGCCAGCCATTCCTCGAACAGCGGTGCCACTTCCAGCGGCAGGCGCAACATCATATAGGCGGCGCTTTGCGCTCCGGCGGCATGGGCTTCGGTGAGCAGGCTTTCGAGCTCGCTGTCGTTGATCATCGGAATCATCGGCGAGCACAGCACGCCCACCGGAATCCCCGCGTCGCGCATCACCCGAATCGCCCGCAACCGGGCCTTTGGCGCCGCGGCGCGGGGTTCGAGGATGCGTTTGAGTTCGTCATCCAGCGAAGTCAGGCTGATCATCACCGCCACCAGCCTGTGCCGGGCCAGTTCGGTGAGCAGATCCAGATCACGCAGAATCAGCGAACCCTTGGTGACGATGGTGACCGGATGCCGGTATCGCAGCAGCACTTCGAGGGTTTGTCGGGTGAGTTTGTATTCGCGCTCGATCGGCTGATAAGGATCAGTGTTGGAGCCGAGGTTGATCGGCGCGCATTGATAACCGCGTTTGGACAGCTGCTGTTCGAGCACGTCCACGGCGTTGGTCTTGGCAATCAGCCGGGTTTCGAAGTCCAGCCCTGGTGACATGTCCCAATAGGCATGGCTGGGGCGTGCGTAGCAATAAATGCAGCCATGCTCGCAGCCACGATAAGGGTTGATCGAACGATCGAAAGGCAGGTCCGGCGAGTTGTTGCGGGTGATGATGGTCTTTGCCGTCTCGATTTGTACCTCGGTGCCCTGGGTCATTGGCACTTCCTGGTACCAGCCGTCGTCCTCGGCCACCGAGCGGTTGGGGGCGAAGCGATTGTGCGGGTTGGTCGCGGTGCCGCGCCCGCGAGGAGGCAGTGGGGTAGCCATCGTTGCGATCCTTTGGCTGTATGGGTATACAGTATCCGAGGTTCGACAGTCAGGCCAGTGCCGTTCGGCACCCGGAGCATTCGCACTAATACTCATGTCACGGCGGGAAACATATGGCCCGCCGTGTCCCGCTATTTCATCAGTACCATCTTCAATACACGAATTGGTCGTGTGCTCATTATTAAAAGGATTTAAATAATGTCGACTTACAATCAGCGCGGTGTGTTTCTACAGTTATTACGTCCAGGCCCCACTAATCCAAAAGAAGTCAGAGTATCCATGCAGTTCGCTCTCAAGGAAGAAGGTTACGACCCGGTAAACCGTGAAGTCACCTGTGCCCTGCTCGACTCGACCCTGCGCGAGGCGGTGTCGAACGATGGCGGCGTCACCTTCACAATAAAGGCTACTTCAGATGTGGATGGCGATGGCGATATCGATTTGCAGGACAAGGCGGTATTGATGGGGTTGGCGAAAGCTTATTCGAAGATCATTAATCCCTGATTCATCCAAAGTATCGCGTGCACTCTAATAGTTGAATTCACGTAACCCGGAACATAAGAACGGCACGAAACTTTCGTGCCGTTCTTGCATTTGACTTATATATTTTGAAATAAGAACAAACTGAAAATCCTGCAATTCACGATTCTTTGACAGTCACCTCACAGGCTCTTAACCAGCAAAACGCGAGACTGTGCCCACTCATTCACATTTCCCGGGGTCGTCCGAGCATGCGCTTACCGCGTCTTTCACCTGCGGCATTACTGTTGTCACTGGTTGCGCTTTTCAATCTGTCTCTTGCCCACGCCGATGACACCGCTGCGACCCGTCCAGCGGAATGGGCGCAGCCGGTCGAAGCGCAATACAATCTGTTCCAGATGTCGCCGACGCTGTACCGCAGCGCGCTGCCTGACAGTGCCGCGGTGCCGTTGCTGGAAAAGCTCAAGGTCGCAACCGTCATCAACTTTCTGCCCGAATCGGATTCGCGCTGGTTATCCAAGCCCGATATCACCCAGGTGCAACTGCCCTATCGCACCAATCATGTGGATGACGCCGACGTGCTGAAGGCATTGCGTGCGATTCAGGAGGCCGAAACCAAGGGCCCGGTGCTGATGCATTGCAAGCACGGCTCTGACCGCACAGGCCTGATGGCGGCGATGTATCGGGTTGTGATCCAGGGCTGGAGCAAGGAAGAGGCCTTGAGCGAAATGACCCGAGGTGGTTTCGGTGAAAGCGGTCACTTCAAGGACGGCGTGCGTTACATGATGCAGGCCGATGTCGAAAAGCTTCGCACTGCATTGGTCAATGGTGATTGCAGCACCAGCCCGTTCGCGGCGTGTTCAATGAAGAGCTGGTTCCAGTCGGCTCACGTGCAGTGATGACACCTTCCACTGCGTTGCGCAGTGGAAGGTGATTCTGACCGCTTATTGGGGGTCGTCAGGCTTCTTTTTCAGTTTCGGGTTGGGGAAAAACTGCACCGCCTGAACCTTTGCATCCGCCACTTTCACCGCCGGTGTATTGACCCGCGTGCCCAACTCCTTGGGCACGGACAGGCCTTGTTCATTCAGCGTGTCGGAGTAACCGCAGGCGACGCACTCGCGATGGGGGACGTTGTCTTCGCTCCACATCATCAATTTGTCCGGCTCGCTGCAGGCCGGGCACACCGCACCGGCGATAAAGCGTCGTTTGGTAATCACAGGACCCTCACTCATGCTGCGACGCCTTCACTCAGGCCGCTGTGGCGCAAGAGTGCGTCAATCGACGGCTCACGGCCACGGAAGTCGACGAACAGCACCATCGGTTCCTGGGAGCCGCCTCGTGCCAGGATCGCCTCGCGGAACGCGCGACCGGTGTCGGCATTGAGCACGCCTTCTTCCTCGAACTTCGAGAACGCATCGGCCGACAACACTTCCGCCCATTTGTAGCTGTAGTAACCGGCCGCATAACCGCCAGCGAAAATGTGCGCGAAGCTGTTGGGGAAACGGTTGTAGGCCGGCGGACGCATCACCGAAACCTCGTCACGCACACCTTCGAGCACTTGCAGCACGCTGCGGCCATCGCCGTGGGTGGCGTGCAGTTCGAAGTCGAACAGCGAGAACTCCAACTGGCGGACCATCATCAGGCCGGACTGGAAGTTTTTCGCCGCGAGCATTTTTTGCAGCAGGTCCTGAGGTAGAGGCTCGCCGGTTTCGTAGTGACCGGAAATCAGCGCCAGGCCTTCGGGCTCCCAGCACCAGTTTTCCATGAACTGGCTCGGCAGCTCGACCGCATCCCAGGCCACGCCGTTGATGCCGGAGACGCCGGCATGTTCGACACGGGTCAGCAGGTGATGCAGACCGTGGCCGAACTCGTGGAACAGGGTGGTGACTTCATCGTGGGTCAGCAGCGCAGGCTTGCCGCTGTCGGCCGGGGTGAAGTTGCACACCAGGTTGGCCACCGGGCTTTGCAGTACACCTTCTGCGGTGCGACGACGATCGCGAGCGCCATCCATCCAGGCGCCGCCGCGCTTGTTGGCGCGGGCATAGAGGTCGAAGAAGAAGCGGCCGACGTGCTGGCCGTTTTCCTTGATTTCGAACAGGCGAACATCCGGATGCCAAGTGTCGAAGCCTTTCTGCTCGGCGATCTCGATGCCGTACAGGCGCTGGACGATGGCGAACAGGCCGCTCAGCACTTTATCGATCGGGAAGTAGGCGCGCAGGGCTTCCTGGGCAACGCTGTAACGCTGCTCGCGGAGTTTCTCGCCGTAGAAACCACTGTCCCAGCTTTGCAGGTCAGGGCAGCCCTGTTCGGCGGCATATGCCTTGAGCTGTTCCAGGTCCTGGGCCGCGAACGGCTTGCTGCGCTTGGCCAGATCGCGCAGGAAACTCAGCACCTGATCGCTGGATTCGGCCATTTTGGTGGCCAGGCTCAACTCCGAGAAACTGGCGAAGCCCAGCAGTTTGGCCAACTCCTGACGCAGGTCGAGGATTTCTTCCATGACCGGGCCGTTGTCGTTCTGGCCGGCATTCGGGCCTTGGTCCGACGCACGGGTGCAGTAGGCGGCATAGACTTCCTCGCGCAGGGCACGGTCCTGGGCGTAGGTCATCACCGCGTAGTAGCTCGGGAATTCCAGGGTGATCAGCCAGCCGTCGAGGCCCTTGGCCTGGGCCGCGGCAGCCATCTGCGCCTTGGCCGAATCGGTCAGGCCGGCAAGGGCGGCTTCGTCGGTGATGTGTTTGGTCCAGGCCTGGGTCGCGTCCAGCAACTGGTTGGAGAAGCGGCTGCCCAGCTCGGACAGCTTGCTTTGCACTTCGGCGTAGCGCTTCTGTTCGGCTTCCGGCAGGTCGATGCCCGACAGGCGGAAATCGCGCAGGGCATGTTCCAGGATGGTTTTCTGCGCCACATCGAAACCGGCGGCTTCAGGGCTGCTGGTCAGGGCTTCATAGGCCTGGAACAGCTCACGGTTCTGGCCCATCTCGGTGGAGTAAGCGCTCAGGGCCGGCAGGCAGGATTCATAGGCTTCGCGCAACTCGGCGCTGTTGCACACGGCATTCAAGTGGCTGACCGGGCTCCATGCAGCGCCCAGGCGATCATTGAGTTCGTCCATCGCCAGCACCAGGCCGGCCCAGGTCGGTTGTTTGCCCTGGGTCTTGAGGATCTCGATAATGGCGGCGCGGTTGTCGGCCAGGATCTGCTCGATGGCCGGTTGCACGTGTTCGGCACGGATCGCGGAGAACGGCGGCAGGTCGTAGGACTGCAAAAGAGGGTTGTTCACGCTCACGGTTGACACCTTGGCTGGAAGAAACATGCAGCCATCTTAATTACAATCGGCACTCACCGCAGCTATCAGCGACAGAGAGAGAACCTATCGTGTCCCTTCGCAAGTATCAGAACCACACGCCGTTGCTTGGCAACGGCGCTTTTGTCGACAGCTCGGCCGTGGTGATCGGCGACGTCGAGATCGGCGAGGACAGCTCGGTCTGGCCATTGACCGTGATTCGTGGCGACATGCACCGCATCCGCATTGGTGCGCGCACCAGCGTGCAGGACGGTTGCGTGCTGCACATCACCCACGCCGGGCCGTTCAATCCCGAGGGTTTCCCGCTGCTGATCGGCGATGACGTGACCATTGCCCACAAGGTCATGTTGCATGGCTGCACCGTCGGCAGCCGGGTGTTGATCGGCATGGGCAGCATCGTCATGGACGGTGCGGTGGTCGCCGATGATGTGATCATCGGCGCCGGCAGCCTGGTGCCGCCGGGCAAGCGCCTGGAAAGCGGTTTCCTCTACGTGGGCAGCCCGGTGAAACAGATCCGGCCGCTGACGGACAAGGAACAGGCGTTTTTCACCTACAGCGCGGCGAACTACGTGAAGCTCAAGGATCTGCATCTGGCCGAAGGCTACGACCATATCTGACTTCGACGCTCTTATTCAGGATTCGACATGCACTACCAAACCATTCTGTTCGACCTCGATGGCACCCTGACCGACCCGCGCGAAGGCATTACCCGTTCGATTCAGTTCGCCTTGAGCAAGCTGGGCATCGAAGAGCCCGACCTGACCAAGCTCGAGCACTTCATCGGGCCACCGTTGCTGCAGGCCTTCATGCAGTTCTATGACTTCGACGAGGCCAAGGCCTGGGAGGCGGTGAATTTCTACCGCGAACGCTTCAAGGTCACCGGGCTGTACGAGAACCGTTTGTTCGACGGTGTCATGCCGCTGTTGGAAACCCTGGGCGGGCAAGGTCGACAGCTGTACATCGCGACCTCGAAACCGTGGGTCTTCGCCCGGGAAATCGCCCGGCATTTCGACTTCGCCAAGCATTTCAAAGTGATCTACGGCAGCGAACTGGACGGCACCCGGACCAACAAGGTCGAGCTGATTGCTCACTTGATGGCCGAAGAAGACCTGGACCCGACGGACACCCTGATGATCGGCGACCGCAAGCACGACCTGATTGGCGCCCGCAGCAATGGGCTGGATGCGGCGGCGGTGGGGTACGGGTTTGGCAGTCGGGAAGAACTCAGCGCTGAATCGCCGGCTTATCATTTCGAAACGCTGAAGGAGATGCATCAGGCGTTTTTGCGGCGCACTTGAGATCGCATCGCGGGCAAGCCTTGCTCCCACAGATTAGTGTCGTTCGAGGCATTTCGTACAACCGGAGCCCTGTGGGAGCAAGGCTTGCCCGCGATGGCGTCAGCTCTGACATATCCTGATCCACTGATTAGCTCGGACCCTCCTTCATCGATCTAGCCTGATGAGTCAGGCCATGATCAAGGAGGATCACTCATGACAAGCCAGAATCACTCCCATCGTTTGCGTTCGGGTCGCTACTCGGAGGCGGGACAGATCTATTTGTTGACGGTTGTTGTAAGCAACCGCCAGCCCGTCCTTTCCAGCTTTGAGGCGGGCCGATTGGTTGTCCACGCGTTTCGCAAAGCGCAGCAAGAGCAATCGGCCAATTCATTAGCCTTCGTTGTCATGCCGGATCATTTCCACTGGCTGATCGAACTGAAAAACCTGCCGTTGCGCTCTTTAATGGGGCGCACAAAGTCGCGGACAACGGTTGCGCTCAACCGCTTGCTACAGAGAGAGGGTTCATTGTGGCAGTCGGGATTTCATGATCGCGCCATTCGAAAAGAAGAGGATCTGCAGGCAGTAGCCCGCTACATCGTTGCCAATCCATTGCGTGCGGGACTGGTCGAGAAAGCTGGGGATTATCCATTGTGGGACGCGATTTGGTTGTGATCCTGTACTAGTGAAACCTTAAGGGCGCCATCGCGGGCAAGCCTTGCTCCCACGGATTTGTGTCATTCGAAGCATTGCGTACAACCGGAGCCCTGTGGGAGCAAGGCTTGCCCGCGATGGCATACGCTCAGGCGCCGGAAATAGTGGATGTCGCCAGGGCTTTCAATGCCGTCTTGCGCTGTTCAATCGGCAATGCGCCCATCCGCTCGACTTCCGCGTAGAACCTCACCCAATCCCCATTCACTTGCTTGAATAGTTCTACAAACGCCGGCACCCACTGGTCATAAAGCCCAAATGGCAGCAACCGCGCATTGTTCATTGGCGCATTGATCCACGCGTCGTAACGTTTATCTCCCACCCATTGGCTGTCACGCAGTTGCCGGTACTCGCCACGCAGGCGCTCGAATTCCGCCGCCTTGCGCTGGCGCATCTGTTCAGGTGGCAGAGGCTGGGTGTAAAGCTGTTCAAGTCGGGAGCGGGTGTCGAGAACAAGCTGAGTGAACTGATCCCGGCGCTTTGCCTGGTCGGCATTGTCCGGCGGCAAATTGCGCCAGGTACGCCATTGGCGGGTGCCCTCCTGCTCGACGAACGTGGCAAACGACTCGTTGAACTCCGTGTCGTCCTTCACATAAACACGCTGATGTGCCAGTTCATGAAAGATCAGCGTAGCCAGGCGCTCGTCGCCCCAGTTCATCATCGAACTCATGATTGGATCGTTGAACCAGCCAAGGGTCGAATAGGCCTCGACGCCACCGATGGTCACATCCATGCCCTGCAGGCGTTGCAGCGCTGCTTCGCCACGCGCCGCGCTCTGGCTGTAGTAGCCGCGATAGGCCACGCAGCCGGCGATCGGGAAGCAGTGGTTCTGCGGCTTGAGGGAAAACTCCGGGGTGACGAACACGTTCCAGACCACATAGGGCCGGCCAATATCCGCGTAGAGCCGGTAGCTCTGATTGTCCGGCAGATGCAGTTGCTGGCTGGCGAAGGTCCTGGCCTTTTGCGATTGGCTCAGGTGAGCGCGCAGTTTCTCATCCCGATGGTTATCGGCGATGACCTCTGAAACCGGCTCCCTGGCCCACAGCAATTGCACCTGGCCACTGACCAGCTGGCTGTAGTAGCTGACGGTGGAACAACCGTTGAGTAACAAAAGCAACGCAGCCGGAAACAAAACGCGAAAAACGCGATCAAGTAACCCAAGGCTTGGACACGGCCTCATCAAAATAAAAAATCCCTGGAGAGTCTGTTCGCAAGACTATCCCGCCTGACTGGAGCTCCGCTATGCGCAATTTGATGCTGATGGGAGGCCTGCTGACACTGGCCGGTTGTGCCGGGTTCGGCTTGCCTCATCATGATCCGACGCAAGCATGGATCGATCTGGAATCCCATCAGGAAGATACGGCGCTGCTGGCGCTGGGGGTCGATAACCAGGCGACGACCGATAAACGCTACTTTCAGGTGCAGCCCGGTAGTCATGAGCTCAAGGTTCGCTATCAGTTTCCCGTGCAACCCACCAACATCGGGCCCGACGCCAAGCCGCTGTGGCGCGATTGTCAGATGAACGTGAAATTCAGCGAATTCAACGCCGGGGAGCGTTATCAGCTACAAGCGGGGAATATCGGTTTTCGGCCCTGGGCCAAGCTCTACGATCAGCAGCGCAAAGTGATCGGCCAAGGCACACCGGCTGGCTGCCAACACACCTGATCGGCGCTATTCTGAATACTGGGTATTCAGGACATTCATCATGTGCAGGTTGATGTTGTTGCTCACTGCAATCGCGGTTACCGGTTGTTCGACGCCGATGCCCGCGGCCAACCCAAAAATGGCGTGGGTCGACTTTTCCACGCCATTTCCCAACGACAAGTTGCTGATGGCCGAGCGGCTGGACGGCCAGCGAATGAGAGACGGGCGATATTTTGAGGTGACTCCCGGGAGCCACGAATTGACCGTTCGCTTCGATTTCGAAGTGCCCAGTGGCGGCTCGGATTTGTTCGACGGAGGCACGGAGCGACTGTGCTACATGATCATCAAGTACGACCATTTCGAAGCCGGCCAACGCTATCTGCTACAAGCGCGTTCCATGGCGTTCACCCCCGAAGCTCGCCTGTTCAACGCCCGGCATGAAATCGTCGCCGAAGATCGCCAGACCAACTGCGTGCCCTAGGGCATTCAGCGGTCGTTTTTCTGGTAGATGATTTTCTTGGTGCCGTTTTCGCACGAGCCCACGACCATGTTCTGATCATGCACTTCGCTGTTGCTGACGATCTCCAGGGTGTAGGACGTGACCCCGCGAGCCTGGATCTTTGCTTCGATTTCAGCCTTGAGTTCTTCGCAGGGTTTCGGAGCTGCCATGGCCGAGGTAGCCAATGCGCAGCAGATAACCGTCAAGGCAAAACGTTTCATGGTTGCAGCTCCCTTGAAGCAGCACGCAGGATTCTGCGTTTTGACTGCTGTCATTTATTCGACCACATATTCATGAGCCTTGTTTTGTTACAAGGCAAAAAAAGATCGCAGCCTGTGGCAGCTCCTACATGGGATCGCTTTTCAATGTAGGAGCTGCCGAAGGCTGCGATCTTTTGCTTCTCAGTTCACCAGCGTCGCCTCAAGTGTGATTTTCGCATTCAGCACCTTGGACACCGGGCAACCTTCCTTGGCTTTCTTGCTCAGTTCATCAAACTGCGCCTGGCTGGCACCGGGAATCTTCGCCTTGAGGATCAGCTTCACCGCCGTGATCGCGAAGCCGCCGTCCACCTGGTCCAGGGTGACTTCGGCGTTGGTATCGATACTGTCGGCCTTCAGGCCTGCCTCGCCAAGGATCATGGAAAAGGCCATGGAGAAGCACCCGGCGTGGGCCGCGCCGATCAGTTCTTCCGGATTGGTGCCCTTGCCGCCTTCGAATCGTGCCTTGAAGCCGTAGGGCGCTTCCCTGAGTACGCCGGTTTCGGTGGAAATCGAGCCGATGCCGGTTTTCAGATCACCGGCCCAATGTGCCGATGCCTTCTTGATGATAGCCATGCCTGTCTCCTCGGGATCCGGCGCAAGGTGTTGCGCCTGTGTGATGGTCGGTTACAGGTTTCTGAGGATAGACCGTGGCGCAAAGTTCACTTGATCCGATTGACCTACTTCTTTAGTAGGAAATTTTCCCTCAGCTATTGAAACTCGGGTATATGCCCACATTGCATGAAACACGCTTTTGGATTCGGCAGGTTTTCGTTCGCAAGAAAAAACCTGCGCCCTCAATTGGAGAAGCAGGCTTATGAAACGACTGTCCGACATCAAGTTCTCGACCCTCGACCTCGTGCCCGTCAGAGCAAACGGCAGCGCGGCGCAGTCGCTGCGCAATTCGCTGGACCTTGCGCAACACGTCGAGAAATTCGGCTACAACCGGTTCTGGGTCGCCGAGCACCACAACATGGATGGCATCGCCAGTTCCGCGACATCGGTGTTGCTGGGGTATCTTGCGGGCGGCACGTCGACGATTCGTGTGGGCTCGGGCGGGGTGATGCTGCCCAACCACGCGCCACTGGTCATCGCCGAACAGTTCGGCACCCTTGAAAGCCTGTATCCGGGGCGTATCGACCTTGGCCTGGGACGTGCTCCGGGTTCCGATCAGATGACCGCCCGCGCGTTGCGCCGCGAGCGCTCCGGCAGTGCTGACGATTTCCCGGAAGATGTGGCCGAACTGGTGCGCTACCTGGGTCCGCGCACACCGGACCAGCGTGTCATCGCGATGCCGGGGACCAATACCAATGTGCCGATCTGGTTGCTCGGCTCCAGCCTGTTCAGTGCACAGCTGGCAGGTGAGCGCGGTTTGCCCTACGCCTTCGCCTCACATTTCGCACCGCGCTACATGCATGAAGCGATTCGCGTCTACCGCAATCACTTCAAGCCTTCAGAGGTGCTGGACAAGCCTTACGTGATGCTCGGTGTGCCCTTGGTGGCCGCCGATACCGATGAACAGGCCGACTATCTGGCGACCTCGGTATTCCAGCGCATCCTCGCCCTGATACGCGGCCAGAGCCTGGTGCAGCGTCCACCGGTGGAAACCATGAACGGCCTGTGGTTGCCCCATGAGCGGGAGGCGGTCATGGACTTCCTGGGCCTGGCGATGATTGGCAGTCCGCAGAAAATCCGCGCCAAGCTGGAAGTGCTGATCGCGCAGACCCAAGCCGATGAACTGATTTTCACCTGCGATTTGTATGAACACGCTGATCGCCTGCACTCCTACGAGCTGCTGGCGCAGGTCATGAAAGGCTGAGGTGTGCCCTGCTCACCACTGTAGGAGCGAGCCTGCTCGCGATGGTCGTCAACGATGACACGCACTGTCTGATGCAGCGCGTTGTCCTTGAGACCATCGCGAGCAGGCTCGCTCCTACAGGTATTTGTGATCTAGCGCTTGTAGACGATTTCCTTGGTGCCCTTCTCACAGGTACCGACGACTTTTCCGCCGGCGCTGGCGCCTTTGTCGACGATGTCCAGCGAGTAATTGGAAACACCCTTGGCATCAAGCTTTGCGGCGATCTCGGCTTTGAGCTCTTCGCAGGACTTGCCGTCAGCCATGGCAGTGCCCGCCAGGCATAACAAACCTACCGCCAAAATAAATCTCTTCATCAGTGGCATTCTCTGGTCGGATCAAAAGGGGCATCCGGTCATGGGCCGGATTCACTCATGTAGCGCCTTGCCAATCCCTATGGCACTCGGCCAGCGTGCAAGCTCGGAGGTCGAAAACCGATCAGCTGCTGGCAATCCGGAACCCCACCTTGAGGGTCACCTGGAAATGCGCAGCCTTGCCGTCCTTGATATGTCCCCGGGTTTCGGTCACTTCAAACCATTCCATGTACTTGAGGCTTTTATGGGCCTCGGCCAGAGCGTTGTTGATCGCGTCTTCAATGCTGCTGGTGGACGAGCCAACCAGTTCGACTTTCTTGTAAGTGTGATGGTCAGTCATGGCGTTCTCCTTGGGTTTGCATACAGCCTAGCAGTGATTTTCTGACTTTCTTCTGTCGGTCGATCCCACAGGCAAGTTCACATTTACTGCACTTTCTCGAGCCCCCGAAGTCCCAACCAACACACGCCACTCATCAACAATGCAGGAGAGCCACCATGGCCAACAGCGCGTTACGCAAAGCCTCATTGCAAAGCATGGAAGCGGAAATCGAGAGTCTGCTCAAATCCCTGGAAAGCCTGAAGGACGACGCCTCCGACGAGTCGCGTAGAACCCTCAAGGTCCTCAAGGGCAACGCCGAGAATGCGCTGAGACATTCGCGCCATCTGCTCTCGGATGCCTATGAGGAAGTTAAAGTGAAGACCCGGGAAACCGGAATTGCCACCCGCGATTACGCCCAGGAACATCCCTGGACGACAGCGGGTGTTGCCGTCGGTGCGCTAGGCCTGCTGGCCGCGTACCTGATGTGCAGGCGCGGTGACTAATCCGTCTGGCGCAGTTCGTTTTTCAGCCACTGCGCCAGTTGCCGGGCGCGCCCGTCCGCGGCGCGCTTTGGCAGCCACAATGCCAATTGCGCTGGGGTTTCGCTGAAACCCCAGGGTGCTACCAGTCGACCCGCCTTCAAGTCCTCGGCCACCAGCGGCTCGGGGGCGATGGCCACGCCTAATCCGGCGACGGCCGCCTCCAGCAAGTAATACAAATGTTCAAAGCCCTGACCGTACTTCAACGCCCCGGCGTCGAGGCCGCTTTGTTGTGCCCAACTGGGCCAGGCCTGCGGACGGGAAGTGGTGTGCAGCAATGGTTCACCGAGAAGGGCAGTCGGCGGCGCGTTTCTGAGCCTGTCGTAGCCGACGAAGCGGGGGCTCATGACCGGCCCGATCCGTTCGCTGGCCAGCTCGAACACCTGCATGTCCGCCGGCCAGGGAGGCTCGGCGAACACCAGCAAGGCGTCCAGCCCAGGACGACGGGGGTCGAGATCGCCTTCTCCAGCGGACAGATGCAGGCGCAGATCCGGCAGGTCGGCGTTCAGTCGTCCCAGGCGCGGGATGAACCAGCGGGCCAGCAGGCTGCCCGAGCAGCCCAGTACGAAGGGCGCATCGGCGGTGCTGCGGGAGATATCGGCACAGGCCGTGCGCAGGCGCTCGAAAGCTTCGGCGCTGGCATCACGCAAGCGCATGCCGGCATCTGTGAGTTTGAGGCCGCGACCTTCCTTGGTGAACAGGCTCACGCCGAGGTGTTCTTCCAGCACCTTCAATTGCCGGCTCACCGCGCCATGGGTGACATGCAGCTGTTCGGCAGCCTGACTGACGCTGTTCAATCGGGCAGTGGCTTCGAAGGCACGCAAGGCGTTCAGAGGTGGCAGTTCGTGGCTCATGGTATCTGTGAGTTTTCCTGACAGGTTGCAGCGATCTTATCGGTTTTCAGCATGCGGCGTCAGGGGTAGAGTGAAGCCCACTCTTTGTTCAAAAACACTATTTCTCGCATTCAACTGGAGCGCCCCATGACCCAGACCAATCTGCGCAACGGCCCTGACGCCAACGGCCTGTTTGGCGCGTTCGGCGGCCGTTATGTCGCTGAAACCCTGATGCCACTGGTCCTCGATCTGGCCCGCGAATACGAAGCGGCCAAGGAAGATCCTGCCTTCAAGGAAGAATTGGCCTACTTCCAGCGCGACTATGTCGGTCGTCCAAGTCCGCTCTATTTCGCCGAACGCCTGACCGAATTCTGTGGCGGCGCGAAGATTTATCTCAAGCGTGAAGAGCTGAACCACACCGGCGCGCACAAGATCAACAACTGCATCGGCCAGATCCTGCTGGCGCGGCGCATGGGCAAGAAACGCATCATCGCCGAGACCGGCGCCGGCATGCACGGCGTGGCGACCGCCACCGTGGCCGCGCGCTTCGGTCTGGAATGCGTGATCTACATGGGCACCACCGACATCGAGCGCCAGCAGGCCAACGTGTTCCGCATGAAGCTGCTGGGCGCCACCGTGATTCCGGTCGTGGCCGGCACCGGCACCCTGAAGGATGCGATGAACGAAGCCCTGCGTGACTGGGTGACCAACGTCGACAACACCTTCTACCTGATCGGCACCGTGGCCGGTCCGCACCCTTATCCTGCGATGGTTCGCGACTTCCAGGCGGTCATCGGCAAGGAAACCCGTGACCAGCTGCAAGCCCAGGAAGGCCGTCTGCCGGACAGCCTGGTGGCTTGCATCGGCGGTGGTTCCAACGCCATGGGCCTGTTCCACCCGTTCCTTGATGACAAGAGCGTCGAGATCATCGGCGTTGAAGCGGCCGGCTACGGCATCGAAACCGGCAAGCACGCCGCCAGCCTCAACGGCGGCGTTCCGGGCGTGTTGCACGGTAACCGTACCTTCCTGTTGCAGGACGAAGATGGCCAGATCATCGACGCCCACTCCATTTCCGCCGGCCTGGACTATCCGGGCATCGGTCCGGAACACGCCTGGTTGCATGACATCGGTCGCGTTCAGTACACCTCGGTGACGGACGACGAAGCACTCGCCGCCTTCCACCAGTGCTGCCGCCTGGAAGGGATCATCCCGGCGCTGGAAAGCGCCCACGCCCTGGCTGAAGTGTTCAAGCGCGCACCGAAGCTGCCGAAGGATCACCTGATGGTGGTCAACCTGTCCGGGCGTGGCGACAAAGACATGCAGACCGTGATGCACCATATGGAACAATCCTCGCAGGAGAAACACTGATGAGCCGCCTGCAAACGCGTTTTGCCGAACTCAAGGAACAGAACCGCGCCGCCCTGGTGACCTTCGTCACCGCTGGCGACCCGGGCTACGACACCTCCCTGGCGATCCTCAAGGGCTTGCCGGCAGCGGGCGCCGACGTGATCGAGCTGGGCATGCCCTTCACCGACCCGATGGCTGACGGCCCGGCGATCCAGCTCGCCAACATCCGTGCGCTGGGCGCCAAGCAGAATCTGGCGAAAACCCTGCAAATGGTTCGCGAGTTCCGCAAGGACAACAATGAAACGCCGCTGGTGCTGATGGGTTACTTCAACCCGATCCACAAGTACGGCGTGCCACGTTTCATTGCTGAAGCAAAGGAAGCCGGTGTAGATGGCCTGATCGTGGTCGACATGCCGCCCGAGCACAACGGCGAGCTGTGTGACCCGGCCCAGGCCGCGGGCCTGGACTTCATCCGTCTGACCACCCCGACCACTGACGATGTGCGTCTGCCAACCGTGCTCAATGGCAGCTCCGGGTTTGTGTATTACGTGTCTGTGGCCGGTGTGACCGGTGCGGGAGCGGCGACACTGGAGCACGTCGAAGAAGCGGTGGCCCGTCTGCGTCGCCATACCGATCTGCCGATCAGCATCGGTTTCGGGATTCGCACACCGGAGCAGGCTGCGAACATCGCGCGTCTGGCCGATGGTGTGGTGGTGGGCTCCGCGCTGATCGATCAGATCGCCGAAGCAGCCACGCCAGAACAGGCTGTCGATGGCGTGTTGAGCCTGTGCTCGGCGCTCGCCGACGGCGTACGTAAGGCCCGTGTCAGCTGAGAGTAAAGTTCCTGATACAGAGGAATTAGCGCCTTTCGACACAGACTAAACAGCAAGACCGAGGGCTTCAGGACTACGTTCTGAAGCCCTTTTTGCTGTAGGTGTTGTGAGGAAATCCCGAATGAAAATGCCGAAACGTCTGATGACCAGCCTGGGCGTGCTGATGCTCAGTGCGACGCCGTTGCTGCACGCCAGCGCCGATCAGCGCGACGATCATGACCACGGCGGCCCACAGGGGCATTACGAACACTACGATGACGATCACCGAGGTGGGCAGGAGCATTATCACGGTGGTCCGCCGCCACGGGACTTTGGCCCGGTCCGTCAGACCATTCACGATCATCGCGACTATTTCGTACGCGGCGCGCCTCCACCGCCTGGTATCTATGTAGTCCGCGGGCGACCACTGCCCCATGGTTACTACGGTGAGCGCCTGGATAATCGCGCCTTGAGTCGCCTGCCTTATTACCCAGGCTATGAATGGCGCCGTGCGGGCAGCGATATCGTGCTGATCGCGGCCGGCACCGGGATCGTTTATGAGGTATTGCAGGGCGTTCTGTATTGAACGTATCGACAGTGACTTGGTAGTCATCAGCGTCAAAAAGCAGTCCATCTTCTGCTAATTAAACGCGATAGTGGCTTTATTGCCTTCGCTCGATACAATGCGCCGGCCGTTCATTTTTCTCTTGAGGCTTGCGCATGAAATTTCGTTTTCTGCTGTGGATGCTGGGTTTGTTGATGGGCAAGGCCAGCCGGACCAACCCTGCGTTTCAGCAGCAGTTGGGTGACAAGGAATTGGTGTTCCAGCTGCAGACCCTGGACGGGAAGGTGGCACGACATTTCCGGGTGAAGGATCAGCGCATCACCAGCAAGGGCGGGGTACATGCCGAGCCTGCGTTTGCCATCGCCTTCAAGGATGCAGCCTACGGCTTTGCCACGATGCAGGCGAAGAACAAGCAGTTGGCGTTCATGACCGGGATTCAGGACAAGTCGATTCAGATCAAGGGCAACCCGGCGTTGGTGATCTGGTTCCAGGGGTTGACCAAGTATTTGAAGCCGAGGAAGGCCAAGCCAAAGGCTTGAGATAGTCGGTTAAACCGAGGTGGATTCATCGCGGGCAAGCCCGCTCCCACAGGTTTTGATTAACCCCTGTGGGAGCGGGCTTGCCCGCGATGCTATTAGGATTGGCTGAACTGCGAGGCCAGTTCGCGCAACAGCACCTCGGCTTCGAGGACCTTGCTGACCACGTCGTTGGCTTTTTCGCGGCTCAGGCCCAGGCGTTCCAGCAGGGCGTCGGGGATGTCCTCGTCCGGGCCCGAGCCGATGCCACGGCTGCGCAGCAGGCGTACCGACAGGCACACCAGGTTCGGGTACTCGGCGAAAGCGCCGTCGTAAAGCGGGTCGTGCTGGAAACGCAGCGCGGTGGCCAGTTCTTCGGGCATGTCCCAGAAGCGCATCAGCCACGAACCGATCTGTTCACGGCTGATACCCAGCAGATGCTGCTCGATATAGCTGTGGCACAGGTGCGGATTGACCTCCATATGCCGGCAGATCAGCGAGAAGTGCGGCGGGAACACATGGGCCAGCAGCAGGTAACCGAAGTTGTGCAGCAGGCCTGCCAGGTAGGTCAGGCCGGCTTCCGGGCGCTGGGTGCGCGGCATGGCGCGCGTCAGGCCCTCGATGACGGCGGCGGTGTAGATCGATTGCTGCCAGTACGGCGTGCTGTGTTGCGGGTGGTCCTTGGGCAGGCTCAGGGTTTTACCCAGGGCCAGGCCCAGCGCCAGGTTGATCACCAGGTCGAAACCCAGGACCCGCACGATGGCGTCCTCCACCGAACGGATCTTGCCCGGCGAGGCGTAGTACGGCGACGCTGCCCAGCTCACCACCTGTGCGGCCAGGGCCGGGTCGGTTTCGACCACGCCGGTGATGTCGTCGATGGTCGCGTTGGGGTCGACGCGCAGCTTGATGATCTTCTGCGCGGTTTCGGCCAGGGGCGGAATTTCGATGGTCGCTTCCAGGCGTTGCTGGATACGCCGTGCGGTGAACGCCTGAACAGCCTGGGTGATTTCCTCGCGGTCATCATCGGGGCGATCCAGGTTCGGGCGAATGCTGCTCAGCGGTTCACCGAAATTGGCGGCGCTGGCCTTGTTGAGCATGGACTTGAAGGCTTCGCTGGAGATTTCCAGCAGCACATCCGGCTCCCCCGAATTGACCAGCACTTTCGGCTCGCGCAGCAAGCTTTCTTCGTACAGGCATGGGGCGCTGGTGAGGGCAGGAATGCCCGGCAGCAGGCTCAGGTTGTGCTTGCCGAGCATCTTGATCAGGCGCTCGGTGGATACGGCGGTCAGGCGCCGGCCGGTGAGTTCGGTCAAACGGTTGAGGTCGAGCAACTGGCTCTGCGGGAACAGCACCATCAGCGAGCCGACAGCGTCGTCGAGCAGTACGGCCTGGACCTTGCGCGCCGGATTCAATCCGTGATGGTCGAGCACTTCTTCATAGGCGATGCCCAGCTTGTCCAGCAGCATCCGAATGACCGACGGAGTGTGCGGGGTAGCGGGTGCAAGGGCAGCTTCGGTCATGGTCTGTATCCGTACTAAAACAATTGCAGGAGTATAACCAGCTTGCGGGGGCCCATCCTCCGGAAACTGAGACGGTGCTCACACTTGTCCATATTGCTGCCCGTGGCGCAGCCAGCGGTCGAGTAACGGACTCACGTGATCCGGCCAGCGTTCGAGCAAGGCTTGGGCCGCGTCGCGTACTGCGGGCAGCAGGTCGGCGTCGCGCATCAGGTCGGCGACCTTGAATTGAAGCAGGCCTGTCTGCCGCGTGCCGAGCATTTCACCGGGGCCGCGCAGTTCGAGGTCTTTTTCGGCGATGACAAAGCCATCGTTGGTTTCGCGCATGATGCCCAGGCGCTGGCGGCCGATCTGCGACAGCGGCGGATGATAGAGCAGCACGCAATGGCTGGCCGCGCTGCCCCGTCCGACGCGGCCGCGCAACTGGTGCAGTTGCGCCAGCCCCAGGCGTTCCGGGTTTTCGATGATCATCAGGCTGGCGTTGGGCACATCCACGCCGACCTCGATCACGGTGGTGGCCACCAGCAGCTGCAGGTGGCCGGCCTTGAATTCAGCCATGACCGCAGCCTTCTCGGCTGGCTTCATGCGACCGTGGATCAGCCCGACTTTCAACTCGCCCAACGCAGCAGTCAGGTCTTCATGGGTGCTTTCGGCGGCCTGGCAGGTCAGCTCCTCCGACTCCTCGATCAGGGTGCAAACCCAGTAGGCCTGGCGCCCTTCGGCGCAGGCGCTTCGTACCCGCTCGATGACTTCGACGCGTCGGGTGTCGGTGATCAGCACGGTGTTGACCGGGGTCCGGCCAGGGGGGAGTTCGTCGAGGATCGAGGTGTCGAGGTCAGCGTAGGCGCTCATGGCCAGCGTGCGCGGAATAGGCGTGGCCGTCATGATCAACTGATGCGGGCACATGCGCCCGCCAACACCTTTCTGGCGCAGTGCCAGGCGCTGCTGCACGCCGAAGCGATGCTGTTCGTCGATGATCACCAGCGCCAGATTCTTGAATTGCACTTCGTCCTGAAACAGCGCGTGGGTGCCCACCACCATCGGTGTGCCGCCAGCGATCTGCTCCAGCGCGGCGGCGCGGTTCTTGCCCTTGAGCTTGCCGGCCAGCCACGCCACTTCAATGCCCAGCGGTTCGAGCCAGCGCTTGAAGGTGATGAAGTGCTGCTCGGCGAGAATCTCGGTGGGCGCCATCAGCGCTACTTGATAGCCGGCCTCCAGTGCCTGCAATGCGGCGAGGGCGGCGACCACGGTTTTGCCCGCGCCGACGTCACCCTGGATCAGCCGCAGCATGGGCTCGTGCTGGCTCAGGTCATAGGCGATTTCATTGCCCACCCGTTGCTGGGCACCGGTGGGGTTGAACCCCAGGTTGGCCAGGTATTTGGGCGGCAACTGCGTGGCTTTGGGCATGGCCGGTGCGCGCAACGAACGCATGCTTTCGCGCAGGCGCTGCTGGGACAGTTGGTGAGTCAGCAATTCTTCGAAAGCCAGGCGATGCTGAGCCCAGTGATGACCGAGGGCCAATTCGTCGACGTCGGCGTCGGCAGGCGGGTTGTGCAGATAGCGGATCGCATCGGCTAGTGGCGCCAATTGGTAGTCGCGGGCCAGTTCGGTCGGCAGCCAGTCGGGCAGGCTGGTGGGACCGAGCATGGTCAGGGTCTGCATGCACAGTTGGCGCAGGCGTTGCTGGGTCAGGCCTTCGGTGAGCGGGTACACCGGAGTCAGGGTTGCGTCCACGGGTGGGGGTTCATCACCGGAGATGGCGCGGTATTCCGGGTGGTAGATTTCCAGCCCCGAAGCACCGGGGCGCGCTTCGCCATAGCAGCGAATCCGCGTGCCGCGCTTGAGGCCTTCCTTCTGCGCGTTGCTGAAGTGATAGAAGCGCAGGCTCAGCCCGCCGGTGCCGTCCTGCAGGCGCACCACCAGGCTGCGGCGCCGCCCCATCACCACGTCGGCACCGCTGACCGTGCCTTCGACCACGGCATCCTGGCCCGGGCGCAGCGCACCGATCGGCACCACGCGGGTGCGATCCTGATAGCGCAGCGGCAAGTGAAACAGCACGTCCTGGAGGTTTTCCAGGCCGACCCTGGCCAATTTTTCGGCCATGGCTTCGCCGACACCCTTGAGTGCCGTCACCGACACCTGCGACAACTCCGTCATGACGCGTGCTTAACCTGCCACCACCTGCGCGGACGGCTTGGCCACCGAGCACAGGCGAATGGAGTCAGCGAGGATTTCAATGGCCTTGGGCCGCGGGAAGCTGGCGCGCCAGGCGATCGCCACCGTGCGATAGGGTGTCGGTGCCGACAGCGGGCGGACTTCGATCACGCCGGGGGCATAGTGATGACTGTCCACCGCCGACAACGGCAGGATCGATATGCCAAGGCCCGATGCAACCATGTGGCGAATGGTCTCCAGCGAGCTGGATTCCACCGTGGTGTGCTTGGCGCCGTCATTGCCCTTGGTCAGGGTCGGGCAGGCTTCCAGCACCTGGTCGCGGAAGCAGTGGCCTTCGCCCAGCAGCAACAGGCTCTTGTCGTTGAGCAGGTTGGCGTCGATGGATTCCTTTTGTGTCCACGGGTGCTGGGCCGGCATCAGGACGTAGAACGGCTCGTCGTAGAGCTGCAGCGTCAGCACGTCGGCTTCGTTGAACGGCAGGGCGATGATGATCGCGTCGAGTTCGCCATTGCGCAGTTTGTCGCGCAGCACGTGGGTGAAGTTTTCTTCAATGTACAACGGCATCTGCGGGGCGACCCGGTGCAGTTGCGGAATCAGGTGGGGAAACAGATAGGGGCCAACCGTGTAGATCGCACCGACTTTCAGCGGCGCGGTCAGCTGGTTCTTGCCGGCCTGGGCCAGTTCGCGAATGCCCTGGGCCTGTTCCAGCACCTTTTGCGCCTGGGCCACGATGCCTTCGCCGACCGGGGTCAGGCGCACGGCGCTTTTGCTGCGCTCGAAAATCAGCACACCGAGTTCGTCTTCAAGCTTTTTCACGCCCACCGACAGGGTCGGCTGGCTGACGTGGCAACGCTCGGCCGCGTGGCCGAAATGCTGCTCTTGGGCGAGGGTAACGATGTAGCGTAATTCTGTGAGAGTCATAGCAAGCGTCCATGAAGATGCGGGCCAAGCATACCGGCTGCAATCGATAGACGCACGTTATCAGAAGGTATGTGTCGGGTGACACCGGCCAATGCCGGTTTGCCGTGGGTAGATATGCCAAAGGCACCTTTCGGTGCCTTTGGGGGTGATGCGAGAACCTGAGTGGGAGCGAGCCTGCTCGCGAAAGCGGTTCAATCTTCGATGAAGAGATTGAATGGAGCGGCCTCTTCGCGAGCAGGCTCGCTCCCACAATGGGTCGGTGGTGCGTTAACGCCTGCGTTCGATCTTGTAGACAAACGGCGCGACGATTTCGATGGAGCCGTTGGTGAGCATGTGTGCCGGTGGTTTTGGCAGCGGCTGGGCGCGACGGATCATGTCCAGAGTGGCCCGGTCCAGATCGGCCGTGCCTGAGGCCCCCACCAGTTCGAACGACAGCACATTACCTTCGGCATCCACCACGAATCGCAGACGGTTCACGCCTTCCTTGCCCCGTGCCTGTGCGCTGGCAGGGTATTTTTTGTACTTCTGCAGGTGCGCTAGCAGAGTACCTTCCCAGCTGGCCTTGGCAGCGACTTGAGCAGCCGAAGGACCCGGATCGGGTGCCGCGGATTTCTCGGTCGGTGCCGGCGTCGGTGGTGCTTCGCTCGGTTTGGCCTCGGAAGGTTTTTCCTTCGGTGGCTCCGGCTTTTTCTCCACAGGCTTGGGCGGTTGCGGCTTGGGCTTGGGCTTGACCGGTTTCGGAACGGCGATCTCGGCCTTCGGCGCTTCGGCCAATTTCGGAATCGGCAATTCTTCAACCGGAGCCGGTGGCTGCGGTGGGGTGACGACCTTCGGCGGTGCAGGCGGTGGCGGAGCCGGAACCGGTGCCAGCTCGACCATCATTGCCTGGGGTGGCAATTCGATGGGCGGGCGGGCGGTCCAGTTCACGGCCAGCGCGATGGCCAGCGCGTGAACACCCAGCACAATGGCCAGGCTACCGCTGTAACGCGTCAGCTTATGGCGCGTTGTGATCATTTCTTGGCTGCCGACTCGAGACCAACCAAACCGACCTTCAGGTAACCGGCCGAGCGCAGTTTGTCCATCACGCTCATCAGGTCGCCGTAATCCACGCCTTTATCGGCCTGGAAGAAGATTGTCGTGTCTTTCTTGCCCTGGGTTTTGGCGTCGAGCGTGGCGCCGAGTGCTTCGGCCTTCACTTCGTCGTCGCCCAGATACAGACGCTGGTCAGCCTTGACGCTGAGGAACACCGGTTTCTCCGGCCGTGGCGCCGGTTTGGCGGTGGAGGCGGGCAGGTCGACCTTGATGTCCACGGTGGCCAGCGGTGCCGCCACCATGAAGATGATCAACAGCACCAGCATCACGTCAATGAACGGCGTAACGTTGATTTCGTGGTTCTCGGACAGATCGTCGTCTGCCCCTTCTTTCAAATGCAGGCCCATGGCCGATTACCCCACTTTCACCATGTGCGGTTGCGAGCTGCGCTCAGGCTGGTGATCGAGGTCACGGCTGACCAGCAGCAGGACTTCTGCCGACGCGTCGGATACTTGCGCCTTGTAACCGGCGATGGAGCGGGCAAACACGTTGTAGATCACCACCGCAGGAATCGCCGCCACCAGACCCAGTGCGGTCGCCAGCAGGGCTTCGGCGATGCCGGGTGCCACGACGGCGAGGTTGGTGGTCTGGGTTTTGGCGATGCCGATGAAGCTGTTCATGATGCCCCATACGGTACCGAACAGGCCGA
The DNA here is from genome assembly GCF_003228315.1 of Pseudomonas putida. Classification (NCBI taxonomy): domain Bacteria; kingdom Pseudomonadati; phylum Pseudomonadota; class Gammaproteobacteria; order Pseudomonadales; family Pseudomonadaceae; genus Pseudomonas; species Pseudomonas putida. The sequence continues at coordinate 4,120,530 of NZ_CP029693.1, read as the reverse complement.
CGAACGGCGCGGTAGAGCCAATGGTGGCGAGCACACCAGTGCCGCTGCTCATGTTGCGACCGCAGGCCGCGACCAGGCGCTCAAGACGGAAGCTGACGCGTTCCTTGATGCCTTCTTTTTCCCGGGCGCTGGCCGACAGGTGCATTTCCTCCAGCGCGTCGTGCACCAGCAGATTGGCAAGGGTGCCGGGTTTGGTGGCGGTGGCGCTGGCTTCCTTGAGGGTGGCGGCCTTTTTCAGGTGGACGATCTCGGTGCGCAGGCGGCGCTTGGCGCCCAGCAGCTCAAGGCCCTTGGCGATCCAGATGGTCCAGGTGATGATCGAGGCGATGGCCAGGCCGATCATCACGCTTTTCACGACGACGTCGGCGTTCTGGTACATGCCCCACGGCGACAGGTCATGGGCCATGCCCAGGGTGTTGTCGGCTTCGAGGACTTCAGGGACGTTTTCGCTAGTGGCATCTTGAGCCGGTGCTGCCTGGGCCGGGTCGGTAGCGACAGGCGTGACAGCCGGGGCGGTATGGTCTGCGGTGGCTGGCGCGTTGGCGGGTGCTTGTGCGTCAGCGAAAGCGGCAACCGGTGCCAGCATCAGGCTGAGAAGCAGGGCGGCCACAGCGCTCCAGGCGCGAGGTCGTTTGGTTGGCGAAGCGAGGGTTTGGTTGCGTGTCATGCTGGCCGGACCTGAGATAGAAAAACGATGGTGCTCTTCCAGGCCTCGTGAGGCCGAGAACAAAAGTGGCGCGCATTATTGCAAGTAATTCTTGTTAACAAAAGTAATAGAGTCTCTTTTTTTCCTGTATTGCTGGCCGCTCGTCCAGTGCCAGCGCTAGTCTGTCCGTTTCCCAAGGGAGTTTTCTGATGTCCGCGCCTTCTGTTTTGATCGCCGGTTGCGGTGATGTTGGCAGCCGCCTGGCCAAGCAATTGTTGGCTGCAGGGTGGGAGGTCCATGGCCTGCGTCGGGACGTTTCCCGATTGCCCGAGGGGGTGATCGGTGTTGCAGGCGACCTGTTCAACAAGGAATGCCCGGCGACCTGGCCAATCGGTGCAGTGGATTACCTGGTGTATTGCGCGGCTGCCACTAACCATGACGAGGCTGGCTATCGCGCCGCTTATGTCGAGGGACTGCAGCATGTGCTGGAGTGGCTGGACGACTACGGGCAAGCACCCAGTCGTCTGTTGTTCGTTTCCAGCAGCAGTGTTTATGGGCAGCAGGAGGGCGAGTGGGTTGATGAGGCTTCGCCAGCTGTGGCTACCGGCTTTTCAGGGCGCTTGATGCTCGAAGCCGAGCAGATTGCGCTCGGTAGCGGCATTCCTGCCAGCATTTTGCGGTTGACCGGCATTTATGGTCCGGGCCGTGAGCGGCTACTGACTCAGGTGCGCGAGGGTTATCGCGTGGCGGTCGATCCGCCGCTGTATGCCAATCGAATTCACGCCGATGACGCTGCCGGGTTGATGGCGTATCTGCTTGAGGCGGATCGCCGGGGTGTAGCGCTGGATGATGTCTATATCGGTGTCGATGACGCGCCGGCCGCGCTGGCGGATGTGGTGGGCTGGATGCGCGAGTATTTGGGTGTGACCGAATGGGCGGACGAGGCCAGTGTGCGACGCACCGGGAGCAAGCGTTGCAGCAATGCCCGAGCCAGGGCTTTGGGATGGGAGCCGAAGTATCCGAGTTTCCGCGAGGGTTATGCGGCGATTCTTGAGGGGCGATGCTGACGTCCAGACGCCCCATAACCACTGTAGGAGCGAGCCTGCTCGCGATGAGGGCATGACATTCAACATCATCGTTGACTGTCACACCGCTATCGCGAGCAGGCTCGCTCCTACATGGGGTGTGCTTTGCAGTTAGAACCGGGTTACTGCTTCTCGAGCAGCCACTTGCGATCACCCGGCGTGAACTGAGGCTGTTCATCCGCCAGGGCGGTGTTCACGGCCTGGAAGATCTCCAGCTCCTTGCCCTTGCGCGCAAAGATCCACGGATTTCCCTGGCCATTGAGCTGCAGCCACATGTTGTCATTGCCGCCACTCATCGAGGCGCAATCACCGGCCAGGCACAGCGCATAACGATCCGCACCCTGCAGGCCCGTCACCTGACCGTCGGCCTGAAATTGCACGGTGTTGCCTTCGCCGGGGCCACTGATGACTTTCCACGTGCCGCCCATATAGGCCGAGTACAGCGCACGTTCAAAGCTGGCACCGATCGGCGCGCCTTCGGGGACCGGGATCAGCGCGCGATCGAAGACCTGGGCCGGTTCGTTTTCAGTCGCGGCCTGGCTCAATTGTTTGCCGTCGCGCTTCAGCTCGCTGCCGGAGCTGCCATAAAAGTCGATTTTCCAGGCGCCGGACTCTTCGCCCGACAGCTTGCCGTCGACATTTTCAAAACCATTGGTGTAGCGGGCCTGACCGGCCTTGGTGTTGACGTCCCATTCCAGGTTCGGACCATAGGCCTGGAGCGCTTCGCGCAGGGGAACGCCCTTGGAGGCTGCATCGATCGCCACCTGGTTGATCCAGGTGCCACTGATATCACGATCGGCAGGGTTGCTGGCACAACCGCCCAAAAGCAGGGCGAGCAGCGAGAGAGCAAGCGCTTTGCGCATGGTGGAATCCTTTCAAGCTTTTCTTTACAGCAGAGCGGTGGCGCAGCCTGTGGCTGCGCCGGGCACGTTACTCGATGACCAGGATGGCATCCATTTCAACCTGCGAACCCTTTGGCAGGGCTGCTACGCCGATGGCGGCGCGAGCTGGGTAAGGTTGTTCGAAGTATTTGCCCATGATCTCGTTGACCTTGGCGAAGTGGCTCAGGTCGGTGAGGAAGATGTTCAGCTTGACGATGTCCTTGAACGAACCACCAGCGGCTTCAGCAACAGCCTTGAGGTTCTCGAACACCTGGACGGTCTGGGCTTCGAAGCCTTCGACCAGTTCCATGGTTTTTGGGTCCAGAGGAATCTGACCCGACATGTAAACGGTGTTGCCAGCCTTGATCGCCTGGGAGTAAGTACCGATGGCGGCCGGGGCCTTGTCGCTGGTGATAACAGTCTTGGTCATGAAGGACTCCTTGTAATGGATGGGTGGCTACGCACGCATGCGGGTGATGCGGATCACCCCGGTCAAGGCACGCAGTTTCTTGATCACGCGGGCCAGATGCACGCGGTCGTGCACGCTGACCACCAGTTGGACCACGCTGATGCGACCATCGCGTTCGTCCATGCTGATTTTTTCGATGTTGCCGTCGGCTGCGTTGACGCTGCTGGCCAGCAGGGCGATCAAGCCGCGCTGGTGTTCCAGCTCGACGCGCAGTTCGACGTTGAATTCGCCGGTGACATCCTTGGCCCACGAGAGCTGGATGCATTTTTCCGGGTTGTGGCGGATTTCACTGATGTTGCGGCAGTTGTCCAGGTGCACAACCATGCCCTTGCCCGCGGACAGGTGGCCGACAATCGGGTCGCCCGGGATCGGTGTGCAGCACTTGGCGTAGCTGAGCACCAGGCCTTCGGTGCCGCGAATCGCCAGCGGGCCTTCAGGGCTCGGCAGCTGTTCGCCTTCGCCCAGCAGCCTGCGCGCCACGACATAGGCCATGCGATTGCCCAGGCCGATGTCTTCGAGCAAGTCTTCAGCCAGTTCGAGGCGATATTCGCTGAGGATGGCCTTGATACGCTCGGCCGGGATTTTTTCCAGCGAACTGTCGAAACCGTTGAGGACCTTGTTCAACAGGCGTTCGCCCAGGCTGATGGACTCGGAGCGGCGTTGCAGTTTCAGCGCATGACGGATGTGCGTGCGTGCCTTGCCGGTGACCACGAAATTGAGCCACGCCGGGTTCGGTCGTGCGCCCGGGGCGCTGACGATCTCGACCGTGGAGCCGCTTTGCAACGGTTCGGACAGTGGCGCGAGACGACGATTGATCCGGCACGCGATGCAGCTGTTGCCCACGTCGGTGTGCACTGCGTAAGCAAAGTCGACCGCCGTGGAGCCTTTGGGCAGCTCCATGATCCGGCCTTTGGGCGTGAAGACGTAGACCTCGTCCGGGAACAGGTCGATCTTCACGCTTTCAATGAATTCCAGCGAGTTGCCGGCGCGTTGCTGCATCTCCAGCACACCTTTGACCCACTGCCGGGCGCGGGCGTGAGTGCCCTTGGGCTGCTCGTCGCCGCTGGATTTGTACAGCCAGTGGGCGGCGATGCCGTTGTTGGCCATCTCTTCCATCTCGCGGGTGCGGATCTGGATCTCGATCGGAACACCATGCATGCCGAACAGCGTGGTGTGCAGCGACTGATAGCCGTTGGCCTTGGGGATCGCGATGTAATCCTTGAAGCGACCGGGCAACGGTTTGTACAAATTATGAACAGCCCCCAGCACGCGGTAGCAGGTATCGACCTTGTCGACGATGATCCGGAACGCGTAGACGTCCATGATTTCGTTGAAGGCCCGGCGCTTGCCGCGCATCTTCTTGTAGATGCCGTAGAGGTGTTTCTGGCGACCGCTGACCTCGCCCTGGATGCCGTCGACGGCCAGGCAGTGGCTGAGGGACTCTTCGATCTTGTTGACGATTTCCTTGCGATTGCCCCGGGCGCGCTTGACGGCCTGGTAGATGCGCGCGGAACGCATCGGGTGCATCGCCTTGAAGCCGAGGTCTTCGAACTCTATGCGGATGGCGTGCATGCCCAGCCGGTTGGCGATGGGCGCATAGATTTCCAGGGTTTCCTTGGCGATGCGTCGGCGCTTTTCGCCGGACAGCACTTCCAGGGTGCGCATGTTGTGCAGGCGGTCGGCCAGCTTAACCAGGATCACGCGAATGTCGCGTGCCATGGCCATGGCCATTTTCTGGAAGTTTTCGGCTTGTGCCTCGGCCTTGGTCTCGAAGTTCATCTGGGTCAGTTTGCTGACCCCGTCGACCAGTTCGGCCACGGTTTCACCGAACTGCGCTTGCAGCGCTTCCTTGGCGATACCGGTGTCTTCGATCACGTCATGCAGCATGGCCGCCATCAGGCTCTGATGGTCCATATGCATGTCGGCAAGAATATTCGCAACCGCGAGTGGGTGCGTGACGTACGCCTCGCCGCTGCGACGGCGTTGGCCGTCGTGGGCTTGTTCGGCGTAGAAATACGCTCGGCGGACCAGGTTGACCTGGTCTTTGCCGAGGTAGGTCGATAAGCGATCGGCGAGGGCGTCTATGCTCGGCATGATGTCTCCTGCCAAAAGCTGTGATCCCGCGCCGTGCTACGTCGACCAGGCATAGGCTTAGACGGCCTCGTTGGACTCGTCCTCGAATGCAGCGAAAAGCGGTTCATCTTCAACGATTTCGGCTTCGGCGATAGCGGCGTAGTCGATCAGGCCTTCAGCGATTTCACGCAGGGCGACAACGGTAGGCTTGTCGTTTTCCCATGCTACTTTCGGCTCTTTGCCGCCGGTGGCCAGTTGACGGGCACGCTTGGTAGAGAGCATGACCAGCTCAAAGCGGTTATCCACGTGTTCTAGGCAGTCTTCAACGGTTACGCGGGCCATGGTCTTCCTCGTAGCAAATGCAATATGCGCGCTGCCCGGATGGGCGAGCGGACTCGACAGTTTAAAAAATCACCAGCGATTAGGGAAGCGCTGATTTTTTGATCAAGCCCTTCAACGCGCTGCAAGTGCCAATGTAAAGCCCTCGCAGCGGTTTTGGGAAGAGCGGATCAGCCCAACAATTCAGCCAGCAATTTGCCGTGACGCTGCTGCTGACGCTTCTGCTGCAGCTGATTGGCACGGAAAATCGCTTTCAAATCGTGCAATGCGTGGGCGAAATCGTCGTTGATGATCAAGTAGTCGTAATCGACGTAGTGGCTCATTTCGCTGACGGCTTCGCGCATCCGGCCGTCGATGATCTCGTCACTGTCCTGGCCACGGTTGGTCAGGCGCTGGTGCAAGGCCTGCAGCGACGGCGGCAGGATGAAGATCGAACGGGCCTGAGGCATCAGCTTGCGCACTTGCTCGGCACCCTGCCAGTCGATTTCCAGAATCAGGTCGTGGCCTTCATCCAGCGTCTGCTGCAGGTGGCTTTGCGAGGTGCCGTAGAGATTGCCGAAGACTTCGGCGCGCTCGAGGAAATCCCCGTGCTCGATCATCTTCACAAATTCGCTGCGGTCAACGAAGTGATAGTTCACGCCGTTCACTTCACCGGGACGCATGGCGCGGGTGGTGTGGGAGATCGAGACGCGGATCTCCGGGTTGGCGTCGGTCAGGGCCTTGACCAGGCTGCTTTTGCCCGCGCCGGAGGGGGCGGAAATGATGTACAGGGTGCCGGTGCTGTGGGTCATGTCAGGTTTGCCTTACTCAATATTCTGCACTTGTTCGCGCATCTGCTCGATCAACACCTTGAGGTTGATCGCCGCTTGGGTACTGCGCGGATCGAAGGCCTTGGAGCCCAGTGTGTTGGCCTCGCGATTGAGCTCCTGCATCAGGAAGTCCAGGCGTCGCCCGGCAGCTCCACCGGACTTGAGCACCCGGCGAACTTCGATGATGTGAGTGCTCAGGCGATCCAGTTCTTCGGCGACGTCGCTTTTTTGCGCGAGCATGACCATTTCCTGCTCCAGGCGCTGCGGGTCCATCTCGGCCTTCATGTCGGCGAAGCGGTCGAGCACTTTCTGGCGCTGGGTGGCGAGCATCTGTGGAACCAGTTCACGCAGGGTCACCACGTCTTCTTCAATGGAGGTCAGGCGGTCGTCGATCAGCCGTGCCAGCTCCGCGCCTTCGCGCTCGCGGCCGGCCTTGAGCTCCTTCAGGCCCTGGTTGAACAGTGCCAGGGCCTCGGCGTTCAAGGCTTGCGGATCGCTGGCGTCGCCCACCAGTACTCCGGGCCAGGCCAACACTTCGAGGGGGTTCAAGGCTGCGGGGTTCTTGATCAGGCCGGCGACGGTCTCCGCGGCCGCAACCAGTTGCGCGGCGCGTGCCTGATCCACTTGCAGCGGTTTACCGGCATTTTCTTCGGTAAAGCGCAGGGTGCACTCGAGCTTGCCTCGGGACACGCCCTGGCGCAGTGCTTCGCGGACAGCGCCCTCGAGATCGCGAAAGGACTCCGGCAGGCGCACGTGGGGTTCCAGGTAGCGGCTGTTGACCGAGCGCAGCTCCCAGCTCAGGGTGCCCTGGACGCCGGCTTTCTCGACGCGGGCGAAGGCGGTCATGCTGTGCACCATGGGAGGCACCTCGCAATGCAGATCGGCCAGAAACAGGCGTTCCGGGTATCCGATATGAATGAATTAAAGCCGACTGGCAGCAAAGGCGCAGGATTGTAGCGCAGAGCGATGGGTGCCCCCAAACACACGAGGTGACAAAGAGCCGCAGGTCGTCGGCAACGGGCTGTTCAGAGCCTTTGCTCGTCGGAGGATTTTTTTAGAAGTGCCCACGCATGGCTGGCGGCTCTATAATGCTCCGCAGTTTTCCGTCCCCGTACAGGTATCCCTTATGAAACGTCCAAGTGGTCGCGCTGCCGATCAGCTTCGCTCGATCCGCATTACCCGCAACTACACCAAACACGCCGAGGGATCTGTACTGGTGGAGTTCGGTGATACCAAGGTCATCTGCACCGTCAGCGTCGAAAACGGCGTGCCGCGGTTCCTCAAGGGCCAGGGCCAGGGCTGGTTGACCGCCGAGTACGGCATGCTGCCGCGCGCCACCGGTGAGCGTAACCAGCGTGAAGCCAGTCGCGGCAAACAAGGCGGCCGTACCCTGGAAATCCAGCGTCTGATCGGTCGTTCCCTGCGCGCTGCGCTGGACATGTCCAAGCTGGGCGATGTCACCCTGTACGTCGACTGCGACGTGATCCAGGCCGACGGTGGTACTCGTACCGCTTCCATCACCGGCGCCATGGTGGCCCTGGTCGACGCGTTGAAAGTGATCAAGAAGCGCGGCGGCCTGAAAGGCGGCGACCCGCTCAAGCAAATGATCGGTGCGGTTTCCGTCGGCATGTACCAGGGCGAAGCGGTACTCGACCTCGACTACCTTGAGGACTCGGCTGCCGAGACCGACCTGAACGTTGTGATGACCAGCACTGGCGGCTTCATCGAAGTTCAGGGTACTGCCGAAGGCGCGCCGTTCCAGCCTGAAGACCTGAACGCCATGCTGGAGCTGGCGAAAAAAGGCATGAACGAGATTTTCGATCTGCAAAAGGCTGCACTGGCTGACTGATCGGATGGCTACTGGCAAGGAGGACGCCATGAGTGACGAGCAACAACTGCTTCCCACCCCGAGTAAAGAAGTCCGGCAGTGGGCGATGTTTTGTCACTTGTCCGCCTTGCTGGGAATCTGGGTGCCGTTCGGCACACTGATTGGCCCTCTGATTCTGTGGCAGATGAAGCGCGAGATGGACCCGTTCATCGATGCCCAGGGCAAGGAAGCGTTGAATTTTCAGATCACCGTCGCTATCGCGTCCGCCATCAGTTTCCTGCTGATGGTGGTGATTATCGGGTTCTTCCTGTTTGGCTTGATCGCCATTGGCGCGCTGGTGCTGACGATCATTGCCGGGGTGAAGGCCAATGATGGTTTTCCATACCGTTATCCTTTCACATGGCGTTTGATCAAATAGCGCCTGTTCAAGCCTCCCGCGTTTGAAGATGCAGTTTCGAAAATTTGAAAACCAGAAGCCCCGACTTGTCGGGGCTTTTTGCAACTAAGATAATCCTCAATATGTGTAGGACTAATCTGTCTGCGATGAATGGCGTGTGAATATTTTATATATATGCCGCACTTACATGTTTAGTCACAACTGTGGTTTCTTAGTGTGACTTCATGTCCTTGGCAGCGAGACTTTGTGATTGGTAAAGTCCTCGCGCGAAATATTAAATCGACAATATTTCTATATGTTCAAACCATTGAAGGTTCTTGAATTTCAGTGTGGTCAGTGTTGAGACAATCAGCCGGTTCATGAGGCAGACATAAGGAAGAGTTCGCCCCTGAATATACAGTCAAGAATAATCCAAATGATTCAGCTCGATTTTTACGGCACGCTCGTGGCCGCCTCCCTTGTGCTTCTTTTGGGACGTGGTCTTATTGCCCGTGTTGGTGTTCTGCGCAATTTTAATATTCCCGAGCCTGTGGCGGGTGGTCTGTTGATTGCCGTGATCCTTCTGGTATTGCGAACGCTTGATGTTGAAGTCCGTTTCGACACTTCGCTGCAAACTCCCTTGATGCTGGCGTTTTTTGCGACTATCGGTTTGAGTGCAGATTTCGCCAGCCTGAAGAAAGGCGGCCGCGTAGTGGGGATATTTCTATTGGCGGTCACCGGACTTCTGGTGCTGCAGAACGCCATGGGTATCGGACTGGCAGCCATGCTGGGACTCGATCCGCTGATGGGGTTGTTGACGGGTTCGATTACCCTGGCGGGCGGTCACGGAACTGGCGCTGCATGGGGAACGGTATTCAGCGAGAAATACGGCCTGGCTTCCGCTTCTGAACTGGCGATAGCCTCAGCGACCTTCGGTCTGGTGTTGGGCGGATTGATCGGTGGTCCGGTCGCGCGCTTGCTCATCAGGCGTGTGGAGGTGCCTGGCTGCAACATGCAGGAGGTACCGCGCCTGCCGAAGGGTTTTGAACAGCCGAACAAAGAGCGCTCGATCACTCCCTTTACGTTTATCGAAACCCTGGCTTTGATCGCAGTCAGCCTGCTGTTTGGCAATCTTTTGAATGGTCTGCTGCACGGGACGGCATTCGAGTTGCCGACATTCGTTTGCGTGCTTTTCGGAGGGGTGTTGCTGCGCAACGGTCTTTCAATTTTTGGTCTTTATCAGGTATTCGAGCGTGAAGTCTCGGTGCTGGGAAATGTCAGCCTGTCGCTGTTTCTTGCCATCGCGCTGATGTCGCTCAAGCTGTGGGATTTGGCGGCGCTGGCTTTGCCGATCTTTATCATCCTGGCTGTGCAGGCGTTGGTCATGGCACTTTTCGCGATTTTCGTGACGTTCAGAATGATGGGCGGCAACTACGATGCGGCAGTATTGGCGGCAGGGCATTGTGGTTTCGGGTTGGGTGCGACGCCAACGGCCATCGCGAATATGCAGGCGGTGACGCAGCGCTATGGGCCTTCGCAGATCGCGTTCCTGGTGGTGCCGATGGTGGGCGCGTTCTTTATCGACATCATCAATGTCATCGTGATCAAGTTGTACCTGTCCCTGCCGTTTATTGCGGCGGTCTGAGGCAGCCGCTGGCTCGAACTGGCGCATAAAAAATGCCCGTATCTCGCGATACGGGCATTTTTTATGGTGAAACGACGCTTAGATGGTCAGCGTCCAGTCGTAGTCCACGATCAGCGGCGCGTGCTGCGAGAACCGTGGCTGACGTGGCAGGCGCGCGCTGCGTACGAAGCGGCGCAGACCCGGTGTCAGGATCTGATAGTCGAAACGCCATCCGAGGTTGAGCATTTCTGCCTGTTCGGTGTCCGGCCACCAGCTGTACTGGTCGCCTTCGCGGCTGACTTCGCGCAAGGCATCGACGTAGCCCATGTTGCCGACAATCTCGTCCATCCAGGCACGTTCAGGTGCCAGGAAGCCCGGAGATTGCTGGCTGTCGCGCCAGTTCTTGATGTCGAGCTTCTGTTGCGCCACGTACAGCGAGCCACAATAAATGTACTCGCGGCGTTTGCGCCGCTGCTTGTCCAGGTACTTGGCGAAGTCGTCCATGAGCTTGAACTTCTGGTTCAAGTCCTCATCGCCGTTCATACCCGACGGAAGCAGCAAGGTTGCAATACTGACTTTGTCGAAATCGGCTTGCAGGTAGCGCCCGTAGCGGTCGGCCGTCTCGAAACCGAGACCGCTGATGACAGCCTTCGGTTGCAACCGCGAATACAAAGCCACACCACCTTGGGCGGGGACTTCGGCGTCGCAGGCATAAAGGAAGTATCCATCCAGTTGGAAGGCTGGATCGTCCAGTTCAAAGGCGGAGGCACGGGTGTCCTGCAGGCAGATGACGTCGGCATTCTGAGCCTGCAGCCAACTGAGCAAACCGCGCTCGACTGCAGCCTGAATACCATTGACGTTCACACTGATGATCCGCATAAATGGCCCCAAAAATCGCGTGCGTGTATGATACACGGCGTCAAGCTAATTAGCTAAATCCGTGGTATTTGGGGTTTTTTTCATGCAAGCGTATCAGCGCGATTTCATTCGTTTTGCCATCGATCGCGGCGTTTTGCGCTTCGGTGAGTTCACCCTGAAGTCCGGGCGTACCAGTCCTTACTTCTTCAACGCCGGCCTGTTCAACTCGGGTTCGGCCCTGGCGCAGCTGGGGCGTTTCTACGCCGCCGCCATTGCCGAAAGCGGCATTCCCTTCGACGTTCTGTTCGGTCCGGCCTACAAGGGCATCCCTTTGGCGGCGACCACTGCCGTGGCGTTGGCCGAGCATCACAACCGTGACCTGCCATGGTGCTTCAACCGCAAGGAAGCCAAGGCCCACGGCGAAGGTGGCAGTCTGGTGGGTGCACCGTTGACCGGCGAAGTGCTGATCATCGACGACGTGATCACCGCCGGCACCGCCATCCGCGAAGTGATGCAGATCATCGCCTCCCAGGATGGCGCCAAGGCGGCGGGCGTTCTGATCGCCCTGAACCGTCAGGAGCGCGGCAACGGTGAGCTGTCGGCGATTCAGGAAGTGGAGCGCGACTTCGGCATTCCGGTGATCAGCATTGTTTCGCTGAACCAGGTGCTGGAGTTCCTGGCTGACGATCCTCAGCTCAAGCAACACCTGCCTGCCGTGGAAGCGTACCGCGCACAGTTCGGCGTTTAGCACACGCGGCCTCTGTAGGAGCGAGCATGCTCGCCCCTACAGTGGAGTGCAGGCAAAAAAAGACCCCGCTCAGCCAGGCTGAGCGGGGTCTTTTCGTATGCGCTATCGCTTAGTGACGCTTGCGATTGCTGATTAGGGTGCCCACGCCGGTATCGGTAAAGATCTCCAGCAGGATCGCGTTCGGCACGCGACCATCAATGATCAGCGAGCTGCCCACGCCACCCTGGACCGCTTCCAGCGCGCAACGGATCTTCGGCAGCATGCCGCCATAGATGGTGCCGTCGGCGATCAGGTCATCGACTTGCTGCGTGCTCAGACCGGTCAGGACCTTGCCCGACTTGTCCATCAGGCCGGCGATATTGGTCAGCAGCATCAGTTTTTCGGCCTTGAGTGCTTCGGCCACTTTACCGGCCACCAGGTCGGCGTTGATGTTGTACGACTCGCCGTTTTCGCCAACGCCGATCGGTGCGATCACCGGAATGAAATCGCCTTTGACCAGCAGGTTCAGCAAGTCGGTGTTGATCCCGACCACTTCGCCGACGTGACCGATGTCGATGATTTCCGGCTGGGTCATCTCCGGGGTCTGGCGGGTGACGGTGAGCTTCTTCGCGCGGATCAGCTCGGCATCTTTACCGGTCAGGCCGATGGCGCTGCCGCCATGACGGTTGATCAGGTTGACGATGTCCTTGTTGACCTGGCCGCCGAGGACCATCTCCACCACGTCCATGGTCGCGGCGTCGGTGACGCGCATGCCGTCGACGAAGTGGCTCTCGATCGACAGGCGCTTGAGCAGATCACCGATTTGCGGGCCACCACCGTGAACCACGACCGGGTTGATGCCGACAGCCTTCATCAGCACGATGTCGCGGGCGAAGCCGGTTTTCAGCTCCTCGCTTTCCATCGCGTTGCCGCCGTATTTGATCACCAGTGTCTTGCCGACATAGCGGCGAATGTAAGGCAACGCTTCGGACAGGACCTTGGCGGTGTTGGCGGCGGCTTCGCGTTCGAGGGTCATTCAGGGCTCCGGGTGAATCAGAACGGTAGTTGGAGATCAGGTGCAACGCGCTTCAACTGGACGCGGAAAACGTCCTTGATGCGCGAAAGTTCTGCCTCGTCATCGGCCTCGAACCGCAGTACCAGCACCGGTGTGGTGTTGGAGGCGCGAACCAGGCCCCAGCCTTTGGCATAGTCGACTCGCACGCCGTCAATGGTGGTCAGGTCGGCGCCTGCGCCCCACTGTGCGTCATGCAATGCATCAATGATGCTGAATTTGCTCTCTTCGGTCACATGGATATTGATTTCCGGCGTAGAAATATCGTTCGGGAAGGTGGCGAACAGCTCTTCCGCGGTGGATTTTTCCTTGCTGAGAATCTCCAGCAGCCGTGCGGCGCTGTAAATGCCGTCGTCGAAACCGAACCAGCGCTCCTTGAAGAAGATGTGCCCGCTCATTTCGCCGGCCAACAGGGCGCCGGATTGTTTCATTTTCTTTTTGATCAACGAATGACCGGTCTTCCACATTAGTGACTGGCCGCCGTATTCCTTGATCAGCGGGATCAGGCGACGGGTGCATTTGACGTCGAAGATGATTTCCGCGTCCGGGTTACGGGCCAGCACGTCGCGGGCAAACAGCATCAGCAGGCGATCCGGGAACACGATGGTGCCGGTGTTGGTCACCACGCCGACGCGGTCACCGTCGCCATCGAAAGCCAGGCCGATGTCGGCGTTGGTTTCCTTGACCTTGGCGATCAGGTCGACGAGGTTTTCAGGTTTGCCCGGGTCCGGGTGGTGGTTCGGGAAGTTGCCGTCGACTTCGCAGAACAGCGGGATGACTTCGCAGTTCAAGGCTTCGATCAACTGTGGGGCAATCACACCGGCCGCACCGTTGCCGCAGTCCACCACGACTTTCAGGCGACGGGCCAGCTTGATGTCCTGGACGATTTCGGTGGTGTAGCGGTCGAGAATTTCGACTTTGGTGATGCTGCCCTTGTCGCTGCTCAGGTCGTTGTTCTTGAGGCGATCGTGCAGGGCCTGGATTTGTTCGTTGGCCAGGGTGTCGCCCGCGATGACGATTTTGAAGCCGTTGTAGTTCGACGGGTTGTGGCTACCGGTCAGCATCACACCGGACTTGCCGGCCAGTACGTTGGCGGCGTAGTACAGCGCAGGCGTCGGTACCAGGCCAACGTCGCTGACGTGGCAGCCGCTGTCGGCCAGGCCCTGAATCAATTGCTCCACCAGTTCCGGGCCGGAAAGACGACCGTCGCGGCCGACGGAAACATTCGGTTCGTTCTGGGCCAGGCTCTGGGCACCGATGGCGCGACCGAGCCAGTAAGCCGTCTCGGCGTTCAGAAATTCCGGGACGGTGCCACGAATGTCGTAGGCACGAAAAATACTGTCGGGGAACTTGGGGGCGACGCGGGCGGGGGTGCTCATCTGCGGAAATGCTCCATCTTGAAAGTGGCTGGACTTGCCGGCGAATCATTCGGCGGCAAGCTCAAACTGGAAGGTATGACGGCGTTTTTCGCAGAGAGTTCGTGGTGCGAAAAGGCCATGCCAGCAATGTCGACAGTCGTTTGACCAGCCAATGCCTTGATTCAGGCGGGCTCCCTGAAGGGGCTGCGTTTCGGATCAATGGCTGCCGGAGTGGCCAAAACCGCCGGTGCCGCGCTGGGTCTCGACGAACTCTTCGACCATCTCGAAATGAGCCTGAACCACCGGCACCAATACCAGCTGCGCCAGACGCTCTCCTACCGCCATGGTGAAGTCGGTCTGGCCACGGTTCCAGCAGGACACCATCAGCGGGCCCTGGTAGTCCGAGTCGATCAGACCGACCAGGTTGCCCAGCACGATGCCGTGCTTATGGCCCAGGCCGGAGCGCGGCAGGATCAGGGCGGCGAGGCTCGGGTCGCCGATGTAGACCGACAGCCCGGTCGGGATCAGCACCGTCTCTCCCGGTTTGATCACAATGTCTTTTTCCAGCATGGCGCGCAGGTCCAGGCCAGCGGAGCCCGGAGTGGCGTACTGCGGCAGCGGGAATTCGGTACCGATGCGAGGGTCGAGGATCTTGGCTTGCAAAGCGTGCATGTAAATTAAACCTGGTTCAGTCGTTCAGCGATGAAGGTGATCAGCTGTCGAGCAATCTTGCTCTTGCTGGTCTGGGCGAAAAGTGTGGCGTGGAGGTCGCGGTCGATCACGCTGCAGGCGTTCTCTTCGCTGTTGAAGCCAATGCTCGGGTTGGCGACGTCGTTGGCGACGATCAAATCGAGATTCTTGTCTTTCAACTTGCGGGCAGCGTAGTCGAGCAGGTGTTCGGTTTCAGCGGCGAAACCGACACTGAACGGGCGGTCGGGGCGCGTGGCGATGCTGGCCAGGATGTCCGGGTTGCGCACCATTTGTAGCAACAAGCCGTCGCCGTTCGTAGGATCTTTCTTGAGTTTCTGTGGTGCGACGACTTCCGGGCGGTAATCGGCAACCGCAGCCGAGGCGATGAACAGGTCGCAAGGAATCGCCGCTTCGCAGGCGGCGAGCATGTCGCGGGCGCTGACCACGTCGATACGGGTGACGCGATCCGGGGTCGGCAGGTGCACGGGGCCGGTGATCAGGGTCACGCGGGCACCGGCTTCCACTGCGGCTTCGGCCAGGGCAAAGCCCATTTTTCCGGAGCTGTGGTTGGTGATGTAGCGCACCGGATCGATGTTTTCCTGGGTCGGGCCGGCAGTGATCAGTACGTGCTTGCCGGTCAGTGCCTGACGCTTGAAGCAGTCCGCGGCAAGCTGGGCCAGGTCGGTGGCCTCGAGCATGCGGCCCAGGCCTACGTCGCCACAGGCCTGGCTGCCGGAGGCGGGGCCGAAGACTTTCAGGTCGCGACTTTCAAGGGTTTGCAGGTTGGCCTGGGTGGCCGGGTCGCGCCACATGGCCTGGTTCATCGCTGGAGCTACGGCGACCACCGCATCGGTGGCCAGCACCAGCGTGGTCAGCAGGTCATCGGCAATGCCTTGGGCCAGCCGGGCGATCAGGTCGGCGGTGGCTGGGGCGATCAGCACCAGGTCGGCCCATTTGGCCAGCTCGATGTGCCCCATGGCCGCTTCGGCTGCAGGGTCCAGCAGGTCCAGGTGTACAGGGTGTCCCGACAGGGCCTGCATGGTCAGCGGAGTGATGAACTCGGCACCGCCACGGGTCATGACCACGCGCACTTCGGCGCCCTGGTCCATCAGGCGGCGAACCAGATCGGCGCTCTTGTAGGCAGCAATGCCGCCGCCGACGCCCAGAACAATGCGTTTCCGATACAGCCGCTGCATAGATCTGCCTTTCAATTCGTTGGTGACATACGTAGCGAAACCCCCTCCCCAGGGTGAATTCGCCCGCAAAAAAGATGGGCTACGATATCACAGCGCCCGCTATGGAACAGCGGCGCCCACAGACAGGGAGGTGCTATGAGTATTCGCGATTGGCCGGCGGCGGAGCGGCCGCGGGAGAAGCTGCTTGAGCAGGGATCGGCATGCCTTTCGGATGCCGAATTACTGGCCATCTTTTTACGAACCGGTGTGTCCGGCAAAAGCGCGGTGGATCTGGCGCGGCATCTGCTGAGCCAGTTTGGCAGCCTGCGGTCGTTGTTGGAGGCAGATCTCGCCGCCTTCAGCACGCAGTTGGGGCTGGGGCCGGCAAAATTTGCACAGTTGCAGGCGGTGCTGGAAATGAGTCGACGGCATCTGGCCGAACGATTGCGCCTTAAGCCGGCCCTCGAGAATCCACATGCGGTGCGTGATTACCTCAAGGCGATGCTGCGGCATGAGCCACACGAGGTGTTCGGTTGTCTGTTTCTGGATTCGAAACACCAGGTGCTGACCTTTGAGGCGCTGTTTCGCGGCTCCATCGACAACACCAGCGTCCATCCACGAGAGGTGGTCAAGCGCGCATTGGTACACAACGCCGCCGCCCTGATCCTCTGCCACAACCACCCGTCGGGCAACTCCACCCCCAGCCAGGCCGATCGGTCGCTGACCAAGCGCTTGCAGAAGGCGCTTGAGCTGATTGATGTGCGGGTGCTTGATCACTTCATCATCGGGGATGGCGATCCGCTGTCGATGGCCGAGTATGGCTGGATGTGAAGGCTTCTCTGTAGGAGCGAGCCTGCTCGCGATGGTGGCAGGGGCGTCGCGTTCATCCAGACGACCCTCGTCATCGTTGACGCCCATCGCGAGCAGGTTCGCTTCTACAGGTTTGTGTGTTGATTATTTGAAACTCACCTTGGAGTAATCCTGCCGTCCGAACGGGCTCACCTGATAACCCTCGATATCCTTGCGCGTCAGGGCAAACGCCGTCGGATGGGCCAGGGGCAGCCACAGCGCCTGTTGCTGGATCTGCGCCTGGGCCTGTTCGTAGAGCTTGGTGCGCACGCCCTGTTCGCCGGTGGTCTTGCCGGCGCTGATCAGCTTGTCCAGATCCTGGTTGCAGTAGCGGGCGAAGTTAGTACCGGACTTGACCGCGGCGCAGGAAAACTGCGGCGTGAGGAAGTTGTCCGGGTCACCGTTATCACCGGCCCAGCCCATGAACAGCAGATCGTGCTCGCCGGCCTTGGCGCGGCGGATTAGTTCACCCCATTCGATCACACGAATCTCGGCCTGAATGCCGATTTCCGCGAGGTCCGACTGCAGCAGTTGTGCACCAAGGCTTGGATTCGGGTTCAGCAAGCTGCCTGACGGGCGAGTCCAGATGGTGGTCTGGAAACCGTCCTTCAGCCCGGCCTTGGCCATCAATGCCTTGGCTTTTGCCATGTCATGGGGGTAGCCAGGCAGGTTTTTGGCGTAGCTCCAGGTGTTCGGCGGGTAAGGGCCGTTGGCAGGTTCGGCGGTGTCTTCGAACACGGCTTTGACGTAGTTGGCCTTGTCGAAGGCAAGGTTGATCGCCTGGCGCACCTCCGGCTTGTCCAGGGGAGGATGCTGGCTGTTGATGCCGACGAATGCGGTCATGAAGGCTTCAGTCTTTTCGACTTTCAGCGTCGGTTCTTTCATAGCAGCCTGTACGTCCAGTGGCTTGGGCGACAGGGCAATCTGGCATTCGTTACGACGCAACTTTTGCAGGCGTACGTTGGCATCAGGCGTGATGGCGAAGATCAGCGGGTCCACCGACGGCTTGCCGCCGAAGTAGTCCGGGTTGGCCTTGTAGCGAACCGAGGCGTCTTTCTGGAAGCGCGTGAAAACAAAGGGCCCGGTGCCGATTGGCTGGCTGTTGAGCTTTTCCGTCGTGCCGGCCTTCAACAGTTTGTCGGCGTACTCGGCCGAGTAGATCGAGGCAAAACCCATGCTCAAGGTCGCCAGGAAGGTCGAGTCGGCGTGATCAAGGGTGAAACGCACGGTCAGCGGATCAAGTGCGTCGATCTTCTTGATGAGTGCTGGCAATTGCATCGATTGCGCGTGGGGGAAGCCGCTCTGGGCGACCTGGTGCCACGGGTTGGCCGGGTCGAGCATGCGATCGAAGCTGAACTTCACATCTTCGGCGGTCAGTTCGCGCGTCGGGCTGAAGTAGTCGGTGCGGTGGAATTTCACCTGTGGGTGCAGCTTGAACACGTAAGTCAGGCCATCGGGGCTGACTTCCCAGCTGTCGGCGAGGCTGGGCACCACTTTGCCGCTGGCGGTGTCGAAATCCACCAGACGGTTCATCAGCACATCGGCAGAGGCATTGGTGGTGGTCAACGAGTTGTACTGCACCACATCGAATCCTTCCGGACTGGCCTCGGTGCAGACACTCAGGGCCGCTGCCTGGGCCAAAGGACTCAGCAGAAGAGGGACGAGCAACAGGGGTAGAGCAGCGAGGCGCATGGTCGGATTCCTTTACAGATCGAAGGCCCATCTGCAAGTGCAGTCTGGAAAAGGCTTACCCTAGTGGGCTGCCTTGCAAATGACTATCCCCTTTTTCATTTTGAGTGGACTATAGGCGCCTGATTTTGCTGTGCCTGGTTGGGAAACCCGCGATTGCGGTTTTCTGCGACGAGCGGTCGAAATCGCCAACAGCCCTTATCCAAAGCGCTTGAAGCGGGAAAAACCGGGTTTTTATCGATTCAGGGCACAGCGAATGTTGTTGCTCTCCAGTCTTTCTGGTATAAAGCAGCGCTCTTTTCTAGGGGCCCGGTTCCTTCACTGTAGGTGTAGCCGGTAAGACCTCTAAAGAATCGCGGCGCCTGGCGCCACAATGACTAGAGATTAAGCGGCCAACCCATGCCGGGTTGGGCATGTGGTTTTAGAGGGCTGAGGCATGTCTAGAGTATGTCAAGTTACCGGTAAGGGTCCGGTGACTGGGAACAACATTTCCCACGCAAACAACAAAACCCGTCGTCGTTTCCTGCCGAACCTGCAGCATCACCGCTTCTGGGTTGAAGAAGAGAAACGTTTCGTACGTCTGCGCGTATCTGCCAAAGGCATGCGCATCATCGACAAGCGTGGCATCAGTGTCGTGCTGGCCGAACTTCGTCGCGATGGCAAGGTTTAAGGGAGCTAATCATGCGTGAATTGATTCGTTTGATTTCGAGCGCCGGTACTGGTCACTTCTACACTACCGACAAGAACAAGCGCACTACTCCGGACAAAATCGAGATCAAGAAATATGATCCGGTTGTTCGCAAGCACGTGATCTACAAGGAAGGCAAAATCAAGTAATTGATTTTTCCCGACTTACGAAAAAGGCCCGTATCGCGAGATACGGGCCTTTTTTGTTGCCTGCTGGTTACGCGTTGTCTGTCAGTGCCCCTTCGCGAGCAAGCCTGCTCGCGAAGGCGTCAGTTCAAACGACGAGTAAACTCAGGCCTTCTGCTCAAACGCCACATAGATCTTGCGGCAAGGCTCCAGCACTTCCCAGGTACCCCGGAAACCTGCCGGGATGACGAAGCGATCGCCAACACGCAATGTCTTGGCATTACCATCAAGATCACGCAGCACGGACACGCCCTGCACGATTTCACAGTATTCGTGTTCCGTGAAATTCACCGTCCACTGGCCAACGGCTCCTTCCCACACACCAGCGTTCAATTGGCCACAAGGGCTGTTGTAGTGGTTGTACACCGCTTGCTCGGGGTCGCCCTTGAGCACTTTCGCCGGATCCGGGCGATAGCGTTCGGCGGCGGTGGTGGCCTGGCTGAAGTCGACGATGTTCTGGATGCTCATTGTTGTTGTCCCCCGTCATTGCGGTGCGAGTGGTTGATTTGGTCAAAGTCTATGTTTATTAAAATGAACATCGCAAGGCCGTTTGCCGGCGTTATGTCAAATATATTGAAACTTCACCAGCCGCTGGTTTAGGGTGGCGGATGCCCAGAGCCGAAAAGCAGCCTGGCCGGGCGGAATTCCTGAAAGCACCCGCGAAAGCGCGGGTGTCGTATTCAATAAGAGGAGGACACTCGTATGACCACCCTGACTCGTGCCGACTGGGAACAAAAGGCTCGCGACCTGAAGATCGAAGGCCGCGCTTACCTCAATGGCGAGTACACCGATGCCGTTTCCGGCGAGACCTTCGAGTGCATCAGCCCGGTCGATGGCCGCCTGCTTGGCAAGATTGCCAGCTGTGACGCCGCCGACGCCCAGCGCGCCGTGGAAAACGCTCGCGCCACCTTCAATTCCGGCGTCTGGTCGCGCCTGGCGCCGACCAAGCGCAAAGCCACCATGATCCGTTTCGCCGGCCTGCTGAAAAAGCACGCCGAGGAACTGGCCCTGCTTGAAACCCTGGACATGGGCAAGCCGATCAGTGACTCCCTGTACATCGACGTTCCCGGCGCGGCGCAAGCCCTGAGCTGGAGCGGCGAAGCCATCGACAAGATCTACGACGAAGTCGCGGCCACCCCGCACGATCAGCTGGGTCTGGTGACCCGTGAGCCGGTGGGTGTCGTTGCCGCCATCGTGCCGTGGAACTTCCCGCTGATGATGGCCTGCTGGAAACTGGGCCCGGCGCTGTCCACCGGTAACTCGGTGATCCTCAAGCCTTCGGAAAAATCCCCGCTGACCGCCATCCGCATTGCGGCACTGGCTGTCGAGGCCGGCATTCCGAAAGGCGTGCTGAACGTACTGCCGGGCTACGGCCACACCGTCGGCAAGGCCCTGGGCCTGCACAACGACGTCGACACGCTGGTGTTCACCGGTTCCACCAAGATCGCCAAGCAACTGATGATCTACGCCGGCGAGTCGAACATGAAGCGCATCTGGCTGGAAGCCGGCGGCAAGAGCCCGAACATCGTGTTCGCCGATGCCCCGAACCTGCAAGAAGCCGCCGAATCCGCTGCGGGCGCCATCGCCTTCAACCAGGGCGAAGTCTGCACCGCCGGCTCGCGTCTGCTGGTGGAGCGTTCCATCAAGGACAAATTCCTGCCGTTGGTGATCGAGGCGCTGAAAACCTGGAAGCCGGGCAACCCGCTGGATCCGGCGACCAACGTCGGTGCGCTGGTCGATACCCAGCAGATGAACACCGTGCTGTCCTACATCGAATCCGGTCACGCCGACGGCGCCAAACTGGTGGCCGGTGGCAAGCGTACCCTCCAGGAAACTGGCGGGACCTACGTTGAACCGACCATTTTCGATGGCGTGAGCAACGCGATGAAAATCGCCCAGGAAGAAATCTTCGGCCCGGTACTGTCGGTCATCGAATTCGATACCGCCGAAGAGGCCATCAATATCGCCAACGACACGCCATACGGCCTGGCGGCAGCGGTCTGGACGTCTGACATCTCCAAGGCTCACCTCACCGCCCGTGCACTGCGTGCCGGCAGCGTGTGGGTCAACCAGTACGACGGCGGTGACATGACCGCACCGTTCGGTGGCTTCAAGCAGTCCGGCAACGGTCGCGACAAGTCGCTGCACGCGTTCGACAAGTACACCGAGCTGAAGGCGACCTGGATCAAGTTGTGATGTGAAGCGAGCCCTGGCAATGCCGGGGCTCGACGCAAATCCCCTGTGGGAGCGAGCCTGCTCGCGATAGCGGTATGACAGTCGACGTCAATGTTGAATGTTGCTCCGTCATCGCGAGCAGGCTCGCTCCCACAGTGTTTTGTGTGTGCAGAAAATAATATCCACAGGAGCGTGGAACATGCGTTGGGCGACGTATTTCGCCGTGTTGGCGTCTGTCTTGAGTGTCGGCCTGGCCCTGGGGGTCAGCATGCCGCTGGTGTCGTTTCGCCTGGAAAGCTGGGGTTATGGCTCGTTTGCAATCGGTGTAATGGCGGCGATGCCAGCCATCGGCGTGCTGGTGGGCGCGAAGATTTCCAGTCATCTGGCGTCACGCCTGGGCACGGCCAACCTGATGCGCCTGTGCTTGTGGGGTGGCGCGGTGTCCATCGGTCTGTTGGCGCTGCTGCCCAGTTATCCGATCTGGCTGGCGCTGCGCTTGATGATCGGCGTGGTGCTGACGCTGGTGTTCATCCTCGGCGAAAGCTGGATCAACCAGCTGGTGGTCGAGCAATGGCGCGGACGGCTGGTAGCGCTGTATGGCAGCAGCTACGCATTGAGCCAGTTGGCCGGGCCGATTCTGCTGGGCGTGCTCGGCACCGAACACGATTATGGCTTCTGGGTCGGCGTCGGTTTACTGGTGGCGGCGCCTTTCCTGTTGCTGGGGCGCAGCGGTGCTCCCAGCAGCGAATCCTGCAGTGTGACCTTTGGTGATCTGCTGGCGTTCTGTCGCGGCTTACCCGCGATCGCCTGGGGTGTGTCGCTGTTCGCGGCGTTCGAAGCCATGATCCTGACGCTGCTGCCGGTCTACTGCCTGCGCCAGGGCTTCACCACGGAAATCGCCCTGGCGATGGTCAGCACGGTGGTGGTGGGCGATGCCCTGCTGCAATTGCCGATTGGCGCGCTGGCCGATCGCGTGTCGCGGCGCACGCTGTTCACTGGCTGCGCGATGGTCCTGCTGGTCTCGAGCCTGGCCATTCCGCCGCTGATCGATACGCTGTTGATTTGGCCGCTGTGGGTGCTGTTCGGCGCCAGTGCCGGTGGATTGTTCACCCTGTCGCTGATACTTATCGGCGAGCGTTATCGCGACGACGCGCTGGTTCGGGCCAATGCGCATATTGCGCAGCTATGGGGGATCGGTTGCCTGCTCGGGCCGTTGATCGCCGGCGCCGGTAGCCAATGGATCAGCGGGCATGCCTTGCCGTTGCTGATGGCGACGGGGGCGTTCGGGTTGGTGATTCTGGTGTCGCGCCAAGGTGCGTTCGGGTCGGTGCAGCCGGCCTAGGATCGCGTCAAAGCATCCGCTCAAGTCCGACGGTGTTGCTGAGCCAGGCATTGAAGCGGCGCCACCAGTTGCCAGGCTCCTGGGTCACGGTGTGCATCTTGCCGTCGTCCTCGGTGACCCAGACAACCTGGCCATGTTCCAGTTTCACCTGATAACTCAGGGCCGGCGCCATGCCCTGTAGTGCCAGTTCGCGGACCCGGGCGGCGAGCTCGGGGCTGTCCACCAGTACGCCGACTTCGGTATTCCACAGCGTCGAGCGCGGGTCGAAATTGAACGAGCCGATGAAGGATTTTTGCTGATCGAAGACGATCGCCTTGCTGTGCAGGCTGGAGTCGGAATCGCCGTAGGACTTGCTGGAAAACAGCCGCGGTCCGCTACCGCTGTCATCTCCGGGTTGGCGGCGCAATTCGAACAGCTGCACGCCGTGCTCCAGCAGCGCCCTGCGATACGGCATATAGCCGCCATGCACCGCAGGTACGTCCGTGGCTTCCAGGGCATTGGTCAACAGGCGCACCGAGACGCCGGCATCGGCGCGCCCGGTCAGGTACACCAGCCCCGGTTGGCCGGGAACGAAATAGGCCGACACCATGATCAGCTCCTTGCTGACGCCTTTGAGTTCCGGTGCCAGTTGGGTGGTCAGCAGTAATTGCGAATCGGGCTCGTCCTTGGCCAGTACCTTGCTCGGCGCATCCCACAGCGCCTGGTTCCACGCCCAGATCAGTTCCTTGCGCCAGGCGTCCAGGCGCGGGGCGGTGGCGAATTTCTTCAGCTGCTTATAGAGCGCGTGGTTCTGCTTGCGGTACTCCTTCAGGGAGTCCTCCAGCCGGATCCGGGTGTTTTCCAGGTCCTTGGCGGTGGGTTTGCTGGAGACGAAGGTATCGATCGGTTTGCTCAGGGCGCTGTTCCAGTATTGGTCGAAACTGTGCCCCAACTGCTCGGCGACCGGTCCGACGCCGAGGATGTCGATGTCGGTGAAGTTCAGTTTGGGTTCCGCGTCGAAATACTCGTCCCCCAGATTTCGCCCGCCGACGATGGCCATGCTGTTATCGGCCAGCCACAACTTGTTGTGCATGCGCCGGTGCTGTTGCGAGAGATTGAACAGTCGGCCCATGGTGCGTGTCACGCCGGTGCTGCGTCCGAGGTGCAGGGGGTTGAACACGCGAATCTGGATCTGCGGATGCGCAGCCAGGGTGGCGATGGTGACGTCCTGGCCATCACTGGTGGTGTCGTCGAGCAGGATGCGCACGCGCACGCCGCGATCGGCGGCCTTGAGCAGTTCTTCCACCAGCATGCGCGTGCTGATGCCGTCATGGACGATGTAGTACTGCAAATCGAGGCTGCTCTGGGCGTTGCGAATCAACTCGGCGCGAGCGGTAAAGGCCTCGGTGCTGTCGGACAGCAAGCGAAAGCCTGATTTACCTTCGTGAGTCGCAGCTTGGGCCTGGACCGAACGGCCAAAGGCCGAAGCGCTGGCCGGTAAGGCCTGGCTCGGCTCGCGCTGCAGGTCCTGGCTGGCGCAGCCGCCGAGGAACGAAGCGAGTAACAACAGAGTGATAAGCGGCTGTCTGACTCTCACGTAGGATCGTTCCGATTGGCGGCGGATGTTGGCATATGGACGCGGGTCCTTGCAGAAAGGTCAGTCGGTCAGCCCGTCGGTCTCTGCCAGCAGTCTGATGGCGGCAGCGCCGACCTTGCGTACGGCTTCTTCAATTTGAGCCGTTGGTTTGGCAGCGTAGTTCATGCGCAGGCAATTGCGGTATTTGCCCGAGGCGGAAAAGATGCTGCCGACGGCAATCTGTACGCCCTGATCGTGCAGGTCACGATTCAGTTTCAGGGTGTCGAAGCCTTCGGGCAGCTCGACCCAGAGCATGAAACTGCCTTGCGGACGGCTGGCGCGGGTGCCGGCGGGGAAGTAGCGCGTGACCCAATCGATCATCATGTCGCGATTGCGCTGGTATTGCGTGCGCATCCGCCGTAAATGCGGTTCGAAGTGTCCGCCTTTGATGAATTCGGCGATGGCAATCTGCGGCTGCGGCGCGGTGGAGCCGGTGCTGATGTACTTCATGTGCAGCACCCGTTCCAGATAGCGACCGGGGGCGACCCAACCAATGCGCAGGCCGGGGGCGAGGGTCTTGGAAAAAGAACTGCAGAGCAGGACGCGACCATCCTCGTCGAAGGATTTGATCGTGCGTGGGCGCGGGTAGGTGTAGGACAGTTCGCCATACACATCGTCTTCGATGATGGCCACGTCGAAACGCTGGGCGAGCGTCAAGAGCGCGCGTTTGCGCGACTCCGGCATGATGTAGCCCAGCGGATTGTTGCAGTTGGGGGTCAACTGTATGGCCTTGATCGGCCACTGTTCCAATGCCAGTTCCAGGGCATCCAGGCTGATCCCGGTGAGCGGGTCGGTGGGGATTTCCAGGGCCTTCATGCCAAGACCCTTGAGGGTCTGCATGGCGCCATGAAAACTGGGGGAGTCCACGGCCACGATGTCACCCGGCTCGCAGATCGCGCGGATGCTGGTGGACAACGCTTCGTGGCAACCGGTGGTCACCACCAGGTCGCCGGGGCCCAGCTGGCAGCCGGAATCGAGCATCAGCCGGGCGATCTGTTCGCGCAGTTCGAGGTGCCCGTGGATGTTGTCGTAATACAGACCGGGCATGTCCTGCCGTCGGCTCAGTTGCGCCAGCCCGCGCAATAGCGGCTTGAGGGTCGGCGTGGTGATGTCGGGCATGCCTCGGCCCAGTTGCACCACATCCTTGCGCGGCACTGCGCGGATCAGTTCCAGCACCTGATCCCATTGCGAGATATCGACTGGCCGCTGGGCCGGACGACCCACCGCCGGCAATTCCGGCAGCTCACGACCGACCGGCACGAAATAGCCCGACTTGGGTTTTGGCGTGGCCAGCCCGCTGTCTTCCAGCATGCGATAGGCCTGCTGCACCGTGCTCAGGCTGACCCCATGCTCCACGCTCAATGCCCGCACGGACGGCAGCCGGTCACCGGGGCGATAGAAGCCCTGTTCGATACGCGTGCCGAGCAATTCGGCGAGGTTGACGTAGAGGGTCATGGCGCAGTCTCGATTGAGGTGGTTCGGCTAACCAGTACAGATGGGGTAGAAAATCAGGATTCAGAGTCAGAATCGGCAAATCTGTATGGAAATAATACAGTTTAGTTGGATCTGTAATGCTTTTTGCCGTCCGCGCATCATGAAACCTCTGGCTACCCAAGTAAACAGGAGCATTCAAGATGAACGGTTTGAGCGATGTGCGGCTGACGTTACGCAGTCAGGAACTGGAGATCGGGCAAAAGGACAACGCACGCCATGCGCCGATGCGCAACGCGCGGTCCGGCCTGAGTCGCTGGGACCTGTTCTGGCAACGCCTGCACACGCGCAAGGCGTTGCTGACGCTGACGCCGGAGCAGCTCAAGGATATCGGGCTGACCCGTGAGCAGGCGCGGGAGGAGGGGCTCAAGCCGTTTTGGAGGATTTGAGTGCAGAGGTGATCATTAGAACCATTCGCGAGCAGGCTCGCTCCCACAGGAGACCAATTGTGGGAGCGAGCTTGCTCGCGATGGCGTCTGCCAAAACGCCCCAATATCTTCAGACCAACTCTTTAAACCGATGCCACAACATCCCCAGCGCCAGCAGCGGCGAACGCAAAAGCTTGCCGCCTGGAAAGGTGATGTGCGGCACCTTGGCAAACAGATCGAACCCACCGCTGTGCTGCCCGCTGATGGCCTCGGCCAGCAACTGGCCCGCCAGGTGCGTGGCATTCACTCCGTGACCGGAATAAGCCTGGGCGTAATACACGTTCGGCTGGTCCTTGAGCCGGCCGATCTGCGGCAGGCGGTTGGCGCCGATGCCGATCATGCCGCCCCATTGGTAATCGATCCGCACATCGCCCAGCTGCGGGAAAACCTCCAGCATCTTCGGGCGCATGTAGGCGGCGATGTCTTTCGGGTCGCGACCCGAGTAGTGGCAAGCACCGCCGAACAGCAAGCGGCGGTCGGCCGAGAGTCGGTAATAATCCAGCGCCACCCGTTGATCGCAGACCGCCATGTTCTGTGGCAGCAGCGAGTGCGCCAGTTCTTCGCTCAGGGGTTCGGTGGCGATGATGTAACTGCCGGCGGGCAGCACTTTGCCGCTCAGTTCCGGGTTGAGCTCATTGAGGTAGGCGTTGCAGCCCAGCACCAGCGTTTTGGCACGGACCGTACCTTGAGCGGCGTGTACCCGGATCTCGGGACCGTAATCGATGCGGGTGACCGCCGATTGTTCAAACAACTTCACGCCCAATTGCTGTGCGGCGGCTGCTTCGCCCAAGGCCAGGTTCAGCGGGTGCAAATGCCCGGAACCCATGTCGATCAGGCCGCCCACATAGCGATTGGAACCCACCACGGTGCGCATCTCGCTGGGCTGCAGCAGCCGGGTTTCGTAGCGGTAGCCCAGGCTGCGCAGTTCTTCGGCGTCTTCGGCGAAGCCTTCGAGGTCGCGGGGTTTGTTGGCCAGGTCGCAATAACCCCAGGTCAGGTCGCAGGGAATCTGAAAGCGATCGATGCGCCGCCGGACGATTTCCACCGCTTCCAGGCCCATGAGTTTCATCT
This sequence comes from Pseudomonas putida, assembly GCF_003228315.1. Lineage (NCBI taxonomy): Bacteria > Pseudomonadati > Pseudomonadota > Gammaproteobacteria > Pseudomonadales > Pseudomonadaceae > Pseudomonas > Pseudomonas putida. Next base: position 4,092,987 of record NZ_CP029693.1, on the reverse strand, counting down.
GGCGCACACCTTCGGTGCCGATGACGTTGGCGAACTGATCGAGGCCGTGGCCAACCCCGCGAATCAACTGCCCACCGTTGCGACCGCTGGCGCCCCAGCCGATTTTCCGCGCCTCGAGCAGCACCACGCTGAGCCCGCGTTCCGCCAGTTCCAGCGCCGTGTTCAGCCCCGAAAACCCGCCGCCGACCACGCATACGTCGGCCACTACATCGCCCTTGAGCGCCGGGTAATCCGGCTGCGGCAGGCTACTGGCGGCGTAGTAGGAGGCAGCGTGCTGGGCACCGGCATTCATGGGCGTCATCCTGATTCTTGTGTTTAGAAAACTTGACGGAGCATAAGCCGGACCTTTGCGCACGGGCAACATTGGTCGGTTGCTGCTGTCTGGATCGCGGCTTTTGCCGCAGAATCACGGCCTGTCCCGTTATTGGTCCGCACTACGATGAGCTGCAACAGCCAGAAAATTCGCACACTGCGCCAGCAGATCCCCCCATTTGAGTGCGTGCCCGGCTGTCATGACTGCTGTGGGCCGGTGACCACCTCGCCCGAAGAAATGTCGCGCCTGCCGCGCAAGACCCGGGCTGAGCAGGACGCGGCGATGGACGAACTCAATTGCGTGCACCTGGGGCCTAATGGCTGCACTGTTTATGAAGAGCGACCGTTGATCTGCCGGTTGTTTGGTACCACCCAGACCTTGCCGTGCCCCAACGGGCGGCGGCCGGTGGACTTGATTCATCCAAGGGTCGAGAAGCAGGTGTTTGAGTACATGGCCTCGAAAAGGCAAGTGTTGGTTTAAAGGTGACCGAGTCGCCTGCATTCGCGAGCAGGCTCGCTCCCACAATGGAATCGTGTCGTGCACTGAATTTGTTGCCACTGAAGATCAACTGTGGGAGCGAGCCTGCTCGCGAAGGCGGCCGAACAGGCATCACAAATGCTCAATCCGGAATTGGCAAGCTCAGACTCTCCTTCACCTCTTCCATCACGATATAGCTCTTGGATTCCCGCACATGGGGCAGCTTAAGCAGAATGTCCCCCAGCAGCTTGCGGTACGAGGCCATCTCGGAAATCCGCGCCTTCACCAGATAGTCAAAATCCCCTGACACCAGGTGGCACTCCAGCACATGGGGCAATTTCAGCACCGCGCGTCGGAACTCCTCGAAAGTATCGCCGGACTTGTAGTCCAGGCTGATCTCGACGAACACCAGCAGACTGCCCTTGAGGTGCTGCGGATTGAGCCGCGCGTTGTAGCCCATGATGATCCCCTCGCGCTCCAGACGCCGGACCCGCTCAGTGCAGGGTGTGGTCGACAGGCCGACCTTCTCCCCAAGCTCGGTAAAGGAAATACGCCCGTCCGCTTGCAGGATCCGCAGGATGCTGCGATCGATCTTGTCCAGTTCCCGTTTGGTTTGCGTGTTGGTACGCATAGGGGATGCGCCTCCGTGAAAAGGGTTTTTGCCGAGAATTGTCGCCAAATATAGGCGCTTATATAGTGAAAATCACTGCTGAATCTTTTTTAAACTGCGCGCATCTAAAGCTCTGTATTACACACGTCAGCGGCTGGCCGCGATGAGGATATGAAAATGCGCGTTATGGTCTTGGGTAGCGGCGTCATCGGTGTCACCAGTGCCTATTACCTGGCTCGTGCCGGGTTTGAAGTGGTGGTCGTCGACCGGCAGCCGGCTGCTGCCATGGAGACCAGTTTCGCCAACGCCGGCCAGGTATCCCCGGGTTATGCCTCGCCATGGGCCGCGCCAGGCGTGCCGCTCAAGGCCATCAAGTGGCTGCTGCAGCGCCACGCACCGCTGGCGATCAAGGCCACTGGCGACATCGACCAGTACCTGTGGATGGCGCAGATGCTGCGCAACTGTACTGCCAGCCGCTATGCGGTGAACAAGGAGCGCATGGTCCGTCTGTCCGAGTACAGCCGTGACTGCCTCGACGAACTGCGCGCCGAAACCGGTATCGCCTACGAAGGCCGCAGCCTGGGCACCACCCAACTGTTCCGTACCCAGGCCCAGCTCGACGGCGCCGCGAAAGACATCGCCGTGCTGAAAGAGTCCGGCGTACCGTTCGAACTGCTCGACCGCGAAGGCATTGCCCGCGTTGAGCCGGCGCTGGCCAGCGTCACCAATATTCTCTCTGGCGCCCTGCGCCTGCCGAACGACCAGACCGGCGACTGCCAGATGTTCACCACCAAGCTGGCGGAAATGGCCGCGAAGCTGGGCGTGCAATTCCGTTTCGGCCAGGACATTCAGCGCCTCGACTTCGCCGGCGACCGCATCAATGGCGTGTGGATCGATGGCAAGCTGGAAACCGCCGACCGCTACGTGCTGGCGCTCGGCAGCTACTCGCCGCAACTGCTCAAGCCGCTGGGCATCAAGGCGCCGGTGTACCCGCTCAAGGGTTACTCCATGACCGTGCCGATCACCAACCCGGCCATGGCCCCGACCTCGACCATTCTCGACGAAACCTACAAGGTCGCGATCACCCGTTTTGACAACCGCATCCGCGTCGGCGGCATGGCGGAGATCGCCGGTTTTGACCTGTCGCTGAACCCGCGTCGCCGTGAAACCCTGGAGATGATCGTCAATGATCTTTATCCTCAGGGCGGCAATCTGGCCGAAGCCAGCTTCTGGACCGGCCTGCGTCCAACCACGCCGGATGGCACGCCAATCGTCGGTGCTACCCCGTTCAAGAACCTGTTCCTGAACACCGGTCACGGTACGCTCGGCTGGACCATGGCTTGCGGTTCCGGTCGCCTGCTGGCAGACCTGATGGCGAAGAAAAAGCCGCAGATCAGCGCCGAAGGCCTGGATATTTCCCGCTACGGCAACCAGCGTCCGGAGTCTGCCAAGCACGTCAGCCCGGCCCCGGCTCACCAGTAATTGCACAAGCGGTCGAGTGTGACCGCTTTGCTTCAAGCCAGTCAGATAGATCCCTCTCCCGGCACTGTTGGCGGTTCATCGCCGCCAGCCAGTGCCGGTTTTTCTTCCCAACGACCGACCAGAAGTCTGCCGCCATGCGTCCTGCCCGTGCCCTGATCGACCTTCAAGCCCTGCGTCACAACTACCAGATCGCCCGTGAAGTCACGGGTGCCCGCGCCCTCGCGGTGATCAAGGCCGATGCCTATGGTCATGGCGCGGTGCGTTGCGCCCAAGCGCTCGAAGCCGAGGCGGACGGGTTTGCCGTGGCCTGTATCGAGGAAGCCCTGGAGCTGCGCGCCGCCGGGATTCGTGCTCCGGTGTTGTTGCTGGAAGGCTTCTTTGAAGCCGACGAGCTGTCGCTGATCGTCGAGCATGATTTCTGGTGCGTGGTGCATTCGCTGTGGCAGCTCGAAGCCATTGAGAAGGCAGCATTGAGCAAACCGATCGTGGTCTGGCTCAAGCTCGATTCGGGCATGCATCGGGTGGGCTTGCATCCGAAGGATTACCAGGCCGCTTATCAGCGTCTGCTGGCAAGCGGCAAGGTGGCGAAGATCGTGCTGATGAGCCACTTCGCCCGTGCCGATGAACTGAACTGTCAGGCCAGCTCCGAGCAGGTCGCAGTGTTTGAAGTGGCACGTCAGGGGCTGTCGGCCGAAGTCAGCCTGCGCAACTCGCCGGCAGTGCTGGGTTGGCCGCAGGTTCCAAGCGACTGGGTACGCCCGGGCATCATGCTCTACGGCGCCACCCCGTTCGAAGAAGCCAACGCCGTGGCTGCGCGCCTGCAGCCGGTGATGACCCTCGAATCGAAAGTGATCAGCGTGCGTGAACTGCCGGCCGGCGAGCCGATTGGTTACGGCGCTCGCTTCATCACGCCAAAACCGATGCGCGTCGGTGTGGTGGCCATGGGTTACGCCGATGGCTATCCTCGCCTGGCACCAACCGGTACGCCTGTGCTGGTGGCTGGGCAGCGCAGCCAGTTGATTGGCCGGGTGTCGATGGACATGCTCTGCGTCGACCTGACCGACATTCCACAGGCCGGCCTGGGTTCGACCGTCGAGTTGTGGGGCAAAAACATTCTCGCCAGCGACGTGGCCATCGCGGCCGGCACGATTCCTTATCAGATCTTCTGCAACTTGCGCCGCGTGCCAATGCTCTATTCCGGGGACTGACACCGGCGGGTGCAAGCCGGAAGTCGCCTGACTGAACAGGATTCAGGTCGAGGTGTTGTAAATACTGAACGCTGTCGCCATGATAACGATCAATATTTCAACAACCCTGATTCCTGGAGGCGCAAGCTTTGGACGTCGGTGAACGACTGCAATCGATCCGAAAGCTCAAAGGGCTTTCCCAGCGTGAACTCGCCAAACGCGCGGGCGTGACCAACAGCACCATTTCGATGATCGAAAAGAACAGCGTCAGCCCCTCGATCAGTTCGCTGCGCAAAGTGTTGGGCGGGATCCCCATGTCCATGGTCGAGTTCTTTTCCGAAGAGATCCTCCAGGAAAAGCCGACCCAGATCGTCTACAAGGCCAACGAGCTGATCGACATTTCCGATGGTGCCGTGACCATGAAACTGGTCGGCCGGGCGCACCCGAGCCGGGCCATCGCATTCCTCAATGAAATCTACCCGCCAGGCGCCGACACCGGTGACGAGATGCTGACCCACGAAGGCGAAGAGACCGGCATTCTGGTGGAGGGTCGGCTTGAGTTGGTGGTCGGGCTTGAAACTTTTGTGCTCGAAGCCGGCGATAGCTACTACTTTGAAAGTACCAAGCCGCATCGTTTCCGTAATCCGTTCGATGCGCCGGCGCGACTAATCAGCGCAGCTACACCCGCGAATTTTTAAGAAAAGAGGCGCCCTGCCAGCATGGCCGAGGCCCCGAGCCGTTTTACCGTTGCGCAACAAGACCCCTTTGATTTTGGGGTTGTTTCAGTGTCGCGGGCTAACCGCTATACTTGCGCCCGCCTGCGAACCGTGGCCGCAGGCGTGACTAGCCACCATTGAGGGTGAACGCGTGAACCTAATTATGAAAATGCTGGCCGCACCAGCAACCGTATTGGCCCTCTGGGCTGTCAGCGCTCAAGCTGCGACGAATGACGACATTGCCAAGCGCCTCGAGCCAGTCGGCCAGGTTTGTGTACAGGGCAAGGAATGCAAGGGGATGGAAGTGGCGGCAGCCGCCAGTGGCGGTGCTGCGAAAACCCCGGATGAAGTGATTGCCAAGCACTGCAACGCTTGCCACGGTTCCGGCCTGCTGGGTGCACCGAAAATCGGTGATGCCGCGGCCTGGAAAGAACGTGCCGATCACCAGGGCGGCCTCGACGGCATCCTGGCCAAGGCCATTACCGGTATCAATTCGATGCCGCCTAAAGGCACCTGCGCCGACTGCTCCGATGCCGAGCTCAAAGGCGCTATCCAGAAGATGTCCGGCCTGAAGTAAGCCGACCCTTCTGCCAAAAAGCCGCTTTCGAGCGGCTTTTTTGTGCCTGTCGTTTTTCCCCTATAGGAGCGAGCCTGCTCGCGATGGTCGTCAACGATGACGCGGGCTATCTGATCACCCGCGGTGCCTGGTCGTTCATCGCGAGCAGGCTCGCTCCTACAGGGCGCCGGGGTGGTCGATTGGTTTCAACAGGCTGTTCATTGCAGCAAAGACCCGGCAAGCTCGGTCCAACCCCAGATCATGGAATGTAAGGGAGGTTCGGATGGTGCAGCTGTGTTCTATCGAGCAAGCGGTCGACGAGGTGCTGGCGCGGTTGCCGGCGCATATCCACATGGGCCTGCCCCTGGGCCTGGGCAAACCCAACCCTTTCGTGAATGCGCTGTATCGGCGCATCGCGCAGCTGCCACAGCGGCAACTGACGATCTATACCGCGCTGTCCCTGGGGCGCCCGGCCTTGGGCGACGGCTTGCAGAAGCGCTTTCTTGAACCTTTCCTCGAGCGGATCTTCGGTGATTACCCGGAGCTGGATTACCTCGCCGACCTGCACCGCGACCAGTTGCCGGGCAACATTCGTATCCAGCAGTTTTTCATGCAGCCCGGCAGCCTGCTCAACAGTGCCCCGGCTCAGCAGGACTACGTCAGCAGCAACTACAGCCACGCCGCGCGGGACATCAACGCCGCCGGGTTGAATCTGGTGGCGCAATTGGTCGCCAGCCATACCGATCACCCCGATCGCCTGAGCCTGAGCTGCAACCCGGATATCACTCTCGACCTGCTGCCGATGATCGCCAAACGCCGGGCTGTCGGGGAGACGATCCTCATGGTCGGGCAGGTGCACAACGACTTGCCCTACATGCCCGGCGATGCCGAGGTGGGCATCGATACCTTAGACCTGCTGGTCGACGAGAAGGACAGCACCACGCTGTTTTCCACGCCGAACATGCCGGTGGGTTTCCAGGACCATTTCATCGGTTTGCACGCCAGCACCCTGGTACGCGATGGCGGCACCCTGCAGATCGGTATCGGCTCCATGGGCGATGCGCTGACGGCGGCGTTGCTTGCCCGTCAGGCCGATAGCGACCGCTACAAGTCGCTGTTGGCGGAGGTAAACCTGAGCCCATGGGTGCAATTGATCGAACGCGAAGGCGGCCTCGAACCCTTCGCCCGGGGCCTGTACGGCTGTAGCGAGATGTTCGTCAACGGCCTGCTGGTGTTGGCCGATGCCGGCATTGTGCGACGCAAGGTCTACCCGGATGTGCCGACGCAACAACAGGCGAACGCCGGCACCCTGGATGAAACGGCGCAGGCCGATGGCATCTCGGTGCACGGCGGTTTCTTCCTCGGGCCGCGCAGTTTCTACGAACGCTTGCGCGACTTGCCACACAGCAAGCGGCGCGAATTCAACATGACCCGCATCAGCTACATCAACGAACTCTTCGGCCAGGAAGAACTCAAGCGCCTGCAGCGCCTGGATGCGCGGTTCATCAACACCGCGTTCACCGTGACCCTGCTCGGCGCCGGCGTGGCGGATCAGCTTGAAGACGGGCGTGTGCTCAGCGGCGTCGGTGGGCAATACAATTTCGTGGCGCAGGGCCACGCTCTGGAAGGGGCGCGCTCGGTGTTGCTGCTGCGCAGTTGGCGCGAGTCGGGTGGCGAGGTCAGCTCCAACATCGTCTGGGAATACGGCCACTGCACGATCCCGCGGCACCTGCGGGACATCGTCGTCACCGAATACGGCATCGCCGATTTGCGCGGCAAGACCGATGCGGCGGTGATCGAAGCGCTGCTGAACATCACGGACTCACGTTTTCAATCCGGGCTGATCGAACAGGCGCAGAAGGTTGGCAAGCTACCGAAGGATTTCCGTCTCGATCCGCGTTTCACCGACAACCACCCGCAGCGTTTGCAGGGGATTCAAGCGCGACATGGGCACCTGTTTCCGGAGTATCCGTTGGGGTGTGATTTCACGGAGGTGGAGCGGGATCTGTTGCGGGCGCTGAACTGGTTGAAGAGCAAGTTCAAGCTGAGCGAGATAGTGGAGTTGGGCAAGGCTGCGCTGGATGCGCCGCAGGCGGAGGCGTTTCCCGAGCATCTGGAGCGGATGCAGCTGACTGATCCGGAAGGCCTGAAAGAAGAGCTGTTTCAGCGGTTGTTGCTCACTGGCCTGAAGGCCACCGCGCAATAACGGGCAACCCAAAAACAACTGTAGGAGCGAGCCTGCTCGCGATTGCGGTGTATCAGTCAAAGAAGATGTCGACTGGTACACCGCAATCGCGAGCAGGCTCGCTCCTACAGTGGAGTTGCGGTATGGCGTTACTCGATGAAGGTCACAACACCACCGGCCAGCGACTTCACGCGCGCCAGCGACTCAACGCGGTAACCCTGCGAATCCAGCTCTGCACGGCCGCCCTGGAACGACTTCTCGATCACGATGCCCAGGCCCGCCACGGTGGCGCCGGCCTGCTTGATGATCGAGATCAGCGCCTGGGACGCCTTACCGTTGGCCAGGAAGTCGTCGATGATCAGCACGCGGTCGCTGCTGGTCAGGTGGCGTGGGGAGATCGCCACGGTGCTTTCGGTCTGCTTGGTGAACGAGTACACGGTCGCCGACAGCAGGTTTTCGGTCAGGGTCAGGGACTGGTGCTTGCGGGCGAAAATCACCGGTACGCCGAGGTTCAGGCCGGTCATGATCGCCGGCGCGATGCCCGAGGCTTCGATGGTGACGATCTTGGTGATGCCCGAATCCTTGAACAGCGCGGCGAATTCGTCACCGATCTGCTTCATCAGGGCCGGGTCGATCTGATGGTTCAGAAAGGCGTCGACTTTCAGGACCTGGTCGGAAAGCACGATGCCTTCTTCGCGGATTTTCTTGTGCAGGGCTTCCATGAAGCTGTCCTCTAATGGCGCTTGTGGCGCCGAAGGTCTATGTAAAAGTGGTCAATTCTAGCGCTTTAACATCGCGCGTATATCTGCCAATGCGTTATTGCCGCGAACGGCTTTGACTTCGGTCGGAGTGTCGTCGTTGCCTTCCCAAGCCAGATCGTCCGGTGGAAGTTCATCGAGGAAGCGGCTCGGTGCGCAGTCGATGATCTCGCCGTACTGCTTGCGCTTGGCGGCGAAGGTGAACGCCAGGGTCTGGCGCGCGCGGGTAATGCCCACGTAGGCCAGGCGACGCTCTTCTTCGATGGTGTCGGCTTCGATGCTGGAGCGGTGCGGGAGGATTTCCTCTTCCATGCCCATGATGAACACGTAGGGGAATTCCAGGCCCTTGGACGCATGCAAGGTCATCATCTGCACGCCTTCGGCACCGTCTTCCTCTTCCTGCTGGCGTTCCAGCATGTCGCGCAAAACGAGCTTGCCAATGGCGTCTTCGACGGTCATTTCGCCGTCTTCGTCTTTTTCCAGGGTGTTTTTCAGGGCTTCGATCAGGAACCAGACGTTGCTCATCCGGTAGTCCGCGGCCTTGTCGCTGGAGCTGTTGGTGCGCAGCCAGTTCTCGTAGTCGATGTCCATGACCATGCTGCGCAGGGCGGAGATCGGGTCTTCGCCGGCGCACTGCTCGCGGACCTTGTCCATGAAGCGCTTGAAGCGCGACAGGCGATCGGTGAAGCGGCTGTCCAGATGCTCGCCCAGACCGATTTCGTCGGTGGCGGCGTACATCGAGATTTTGCGTTCGGTGGCGTAGTTACCCAGCTTTTCCAGGGTGGTCGAGCCGATTTCCCGGCGCGGCACGTTGATTACCCGCAGAAAGGCATTGTCATCGTCCGGGTTCACGATCAGGCGGAAGTAAGCCATCAGGTCCTTCACTTCCTGGCGTCCGAAGAAGCTGTTGCCGCCGGACAGGCGATACGGTACCTGGTGGTGCTGCAACTTCAGCTCGATCAGCTTGGCCTGATAGTTACCGCGATAAAGGATCGCGAAATCGCTGTAAGGGCGGTCTGTGCGCAGGTGCAGGCTGAGGATTTCCATGGCCACGCGCTCGGCTTCGGCGTCTTCGTTGCGGCAGCGAATCACGCGGATCTCGTCGCCGTGGCCCATTTCACTCCACAGCTGCTTTTCGAATTCGTGGGGGTTGTTCGAGATCAGGACGTTGGCGCAGCGCAGGATGCGGCTGGTGGAGCGGTAGTTCTGCTCCAGCATCACCACTTTCAAGGACGGGTAGTCTTCCTTGAGCAGCATCAGGTTTTCCGGACGCGCGCCGCGCCAGGCGTAGATCGACTGGTCGTCGTCGCCCACCACCGTGAACTGGTTGCGCGTGCCGATGAGCATTTTCACCAGCAGGTACTGGCTGGCGTTGGTGTCCTGGTATTCGTCCACCAGCAGGTAGCGCACCTTGTTCTGCCACTTTTCCAGAATGTCGGCGTGTTCCTCGAACAGCTTCACCGGCAGCAGGATCAGGTCGTCGAAGTCCACCGCGTTGAACGCCTTGAGCGTGCGCTGATAGTGGGTGTAGACAATGGCGGCGGTCTGCTCCTTGGGGTTGCGCGCGTTTTCCAGGGCCTGGGCGGGCAGGATCAGGTCGTTCTTCCAGGCGCCGATCATGTTCTTGATCTCGTCGACGCCGTCGTCGCCCGAGTATTCCTTCTGCATGATGTCGGTCATCAGGGCCTTGACGTCGGTCTCGTCGAAGATCGAGAAGCCCGGCTTGTAGCCCAGACGCACGTGTTCCTTGCGGATGATGTTCAGGCCCAGATTGTGGAAGGTGCTGACCGTCAGGCCACGGCCCTCGCCGGCGCGCAGCAGGGTCCCGACCCGTTCCTTCATCTCGCGCGCGGCCTTGTTGGTGAAGGTCATGGCGACGATGTACTGGGCGCGGATGCCGCAGTTCTGGATCAGGTGGGCAATCTTGCGGGTGATCACGCTGGTCTTGCCGGAGCCTGCACCGGCGAGCACCAAAAGAGGGCCGCCGACGTAGTTCACGGCCTCTTGCTGCCGGGGATTGAGTCGGGACATAGGTAAATTCAGGAGTCGGTCACGAAATGGGCCGGCATTTTAACAGGCTCAGAGAATTGTGCTGCTCTCTCCGACTTGTGACGCACAACGCGATCTCTAATTGCCGGTTTTGATACTTTCACGCAGGATGCGCAAGGAATTCACGGCTAATGTTCGTAATTTCGGATACAAAGGCCTCGTTTGATAAGTGATGTCATTTGGTCATTGCCTATCAGATCGGCATAATGCCTGTCGCCTACATCTTTGCAGAGTCTAGGGAGCTAGCTTGTCTACGCCTGTCGAACCCTTGCGTTTGCTGCTATTGGCCGAAGAGCCAGCGTGGGCAGCGTTGTTGCGCGAGTGTCTGGCTCCGATGGGGAGCTCGGCCGTGCTCATCAGCGCGCCGAGTTGGGAGTCGGTCAGCAGTCTGTTCGATGACAACCGCAGCGCGGTGTTGTTGACGATCCCGGCCCTTCAGCCGGCGCCGGGCCGTTGCTGTCTGCCCACGGTGCTGCTACTCGAACATGAGCCCCTGACCCCGCCCGACGGTGTAAGCGACTGGCTGGTACGCGACCATCTCGACCCTGGCATGTTGCGTCGCTGCCTGCGCCACGTGCGTGAGCGCGGCGTGCTGGAAACAACTCTGCAACGCCTGGCCGAACAGGACCCGCTGACCGGCATCGCCAATCGCCAGGGCTTCCAGACCTTGCTGACCGCGCGCCTGGCGGAGAACGACGGCCGCGGCCTGGCGCTGGGTCACCTCGATCTCGACAACTTCCGTTACGCCAACGACGCCCTCGGCCATCAGGCCGGTGATCGGCTGATCCTGCAAGTGGTCGCGCGGCTCAAGAGCCAGCTCGAAGCCGGCGACCAGCTGGCGCGCCTGGGCAGCGACGAATTCGCCTTGCTCATCGACACTCGCCGCGCGCCCCAACGTGCCGAGTGGATGGCCGAACGCATCACCGAAGCGCTGGCCGAGCCCTATTGGATCGATGGCGAAAGCCTGTTGATCGGCTCCAGCCTGGGTATCGCCCACGCCCGCGCCCAGGCCGGTGCCGACCCGCTGATGTGGCACGCCCACATCGCCATGCAGCAGGCCAAGAGCACCCAGGGCTGCACCTTTCACATCTTCAACGAACGCATCAACCGTAACGCCCGCAGCATCGCCGACCTCGAAACCGAGCTGCGCCGGGCGTTGCGCCGCGATGAGCTGGAACTGCATTACCAGCCACGGCTGAACCTGGAGGACGGCCAGATCGTCGGCCTCGAAGCCCTGGTGCGCTGGCGCCATGCCGAGCGAGGCCTGCTGCCACCGAGCGAGTTCGTGCCGCTGGCCGAGCAGAGCGGTTTGATCGTGCCGCTGGGTTACTGGGTGATTTCCCGGGCCCTGCGCGACATGCAGGCACTGCTGGAACTGGGCTTGCCGCCGTTGCACATGGCGATCAACCTGTCGTTCCGCCAGTTCCAGGACAGCCAGTTGCTGTCGACCCTGAGCCGGCTGATTGCCGAGCGCGGCGTCGAGGCGCAATGGCTGGAATTCGAACTGACGGAAACCGCGGTCATGCGCCGCAGCGATCTGGTCAAGCAGACCATGGACGCCCTCGGGCGCCTGGGTGTGCGCTTCTCCCTCGACGATTTCGGCACCGGGTTCTCATCGTTCGTCCACCTCAACAGCCTGCCGATCACCTTGCTGAAGATCGACAAGAGCTTTGTCGGCGGCATGGAACAGCGCGAGGAGAACCGCAAGCTGGTCCACGCCATGATCAACCTGGCGCACAACCTCAACCTGGAAGTGGTGGCCGAGGGCGTGGAAACGCCTGGGCAAATGGAGTTGTTGCGCGGGTTCGAGTGCGATCAGGTGCAGGGGTATTTGATCAGCAAGCCGCTGGCGCTGGCTGAATTGGTGGAGTACCTGATGTTTGGCAGCAATCAACAGCCGGCTTTGGAGGTCGTGGTCTAACACGGACCCATTGTAGGAGCGAGCCTGCTCGCGATAGCGGAGTACCAGTCAATATCAATGCTGACTGACACGCCATCATCGCGAGCAGGCTCGCTCCTACAAGGGATCTCAGTCAGGCTGGGCGACCTCGAAGCGCTGCTCTGACGTTGTGTCGCGCTTGATCATCCGCTTCATCTTCCACTCGAACGCCAGTGTCAGGCTCACCGCCGAACACGCCAGCCCCAACGCCAGTCCCCACCAGACGCCCGTCGGCCCCCAGTGCAGGTGGAATGCCATCCACCATGCGGCCGGCGCGCCAATCAGCCAATAACAGGCCAGCCCCACCAGGAAGGTGGTCTTGGCGTCCTTGAGCCCGCGGATGCAGCCCATGGCAATGGTTTGCGTGCCGTCGAACAACTCGAACCACGCCGCCACCGCCAGCAGACTCACGGCCAGGTTGATGACTTCGCGAAACGCCGGGTCGTTGTGGTCCAGGAACAGGCCGATCAACTGGTTCGGCAGCAGCCAGAGCACCATCGCAAAACACAGCATCGCCACCGCACCGAAGGCAATGCCGACCCGCCCGGACAGTCGCGCATCCTGCAGTTGCCCGGCGCCGTAGTGCTGGCCGATACGCATGGTGATCGCATAGGAGATCCCCGCCGGGATCATGAACGCCACCGACACGATTTGCAGGGCGATCTGGTGCGCCGCCAGTTGCGTACTGCCCATGGTGCCCATGCACAGTGCCGCGAACGCAAACAGCCCGACCTCCACGGCGTAGGTGCCACCGATGGGCAGGCCCAGGCGCCACAGTTCCTTGAGGTACTGACGGTTGAACTTGAGCAAACCCTGACGCAACGGATAGGCGTCGTAGGCCGGGTGCTGGCGAATGTGCCACGCCAGCGCCAAGGCCATGAGGTTGGCGACAATCGCGGTGACCAGGCCGATACCCATCAGACCCAGTTTCGGCAGGCCGAACATCCCGGTAATCAACGCGTAGTTGAGCAGGAAGTTGGCCACCGTGCCGCCCAGGCTGATGACCATCACTGGCGTGGCCCGGCCGATGGCGCTGGTGAAGCCACGCAAGGCCATGAACGTCAGGTAGCCCGGCAAGGCGAAGGGCAAGAACACCAGGAACTGCCCGGCGGCCTGAACGTTGCTTTCGGTCTGGCCGAACAGCAGCAGGACCGGCTTGAGGTTCCACAGCAGCAACCCGCCACCCAGCGCCATCAACCACGCCAGCCACACCCCGGCCTGGGTCAGCCGGGCGGCGCCGAAAATATCGCCCGCGCCCTGACGGATCGCCACCAGGGTGCCGACCGCGGCAATCACGCCAATGCAGAAGATCGATACGAACGAATAGCTGGCCGCGCCCAGCGAACCCCCGGCCAGCGCCTCGGGACTCAGGCGCGCCATCATCAAGGTGTCGGTGAGGACCATCAGCATGTGCGCCAACTGCGAGGCGATCAACGGCCCCGACAGCCGCAGGATGGCCCAGAGTTCAGTACGTGCTGGATGCTGCATGATCATCACGCTCGAATATGGAGAGTAGTCAGGAAGGGTCGATTCTCGGCGCTCCGAGGGGTTTGCACAAAGGGATAAAAAGGATGGATGGCATGATTCAAACTCATGCTGAACAGTTTCTGCTAGGGTGGCCGAATCCCCGTGTAGGAGCTTTCCCCATGTCACGTCGCCTTCCTCCCTTGTATGCCCTGCGCGCATTCGAAGCGGCGGCGCGGCACAGTTCGTTTACCCGTGCGGCCGAAGAGCTGTCGATTACGCAAAGTGCGGTCAGCCGGCATATTCGTACGCTGGAAGATCATTTTGCCTGCCGCTTGTTTCACCGCAGCGGTCGCCACCTGCAATTGACCGAATCAGCCCGCTTGCTGCTGCCGGGGATCCGCGAAGGCTTCACGGCGCTGGAGCGCGCCTGTAATACCTTGCGCGCCGAAGACGACATTCTGCGCATGAAGGCTCCATCGACCCTGACCATGCGCTGGCTGCTGGCGCGCTTGAGTCGCTTCCGCCATTTGCAGCCGGGCAATGAAGTGCAATTGACCAGCGCCTGGATGGATGTCGATTCGGTGGATTTCAACGATGAGCCGTTCGATTGCGCAGTGCTGCTGAGCAACGGCCATTTCCCGCCGGACTGGGAGGCGAGTTACCTGTTCCCCGAGGAATTGATTCCGGTAGGCGCCCCTAATCTGCCGAGCGATCAGCCGTGGGATGCCGCGCGCCTGGCCAACACCGAGCTGTTGCACCCGACTCCGGACCGCCGCGACTGGCGCAATTGGCTGGAGCGCATGGGCCTGGCCGATCAGGTGTCACTCAAGGGCGGGCAGGTGTTCGATACGCTGGAGCTGGGCATGATCGCGGCCGCACGAGGCTACGGCGTGTCCATGGGCGACTTGCTGATGGTGGCCGAGGATGTCGCCCAGGGGCGGTTGAGCCTGCCGTGGCCGACGGCGGTCGCCAGTGGCGAGAAGTACTACCTGGTCTGGCCGAAAACCCGCCCGGGCGGAGAGCGCATGCGCCGGCTCAGTGACTTCCTGCAAAGTGAGGTCCGGGCCATGGAATTACCGGATGTCGTGCACCTGAGCTGAAACGATGAAGCTATGTCCCGGTTGAGCGCTCAAGTATTCCGCTCAACCGCCGAAAATGTGCACATGGGACCTTCGTGCAGGTCCGACGCTACCCCCCAAATTATTAGAAATTTTGCTGAGTCTGCGTCGAGATCAGGATGATCCGGCTGCTCGGCCAGGAGCAGTCATGTCTCAACCTCGCGCCCGGATCGCTTCACAGCTCGGCCTTGCGCTCGCCGTGATACTGGCGATTGTCATCACCGGCAGTACCCTGTTCGCCCTGCGTTCGCTGGACACCGCCAACCTCGCCACCCGTGAAGAGCACCTGGCCAGTGAAGCCCGGTTGCTGGCCGATCAGTTGAGCACCTTCCACGGTACCTTGCGTGAAAGCACCCTGCGTCTGGCGGGGCTGTTCGAGAAGCGCTTCAACGGAGGGCTGAGTGTGCACCCGGATGAACCGGTGACCGTGGCGGGCGTGCAGACACCGGGCCTGCACCTGGGCAGCGAAGTGCTCAACAACAACTTCAAGGAAGTGGATGAGTTCAAGCAGATGACCGCGGGCGTGGCCACGGTGTTCGTGCGCAGCGGCGAAGACTTCATTCGGGTCAGCACCAACGTCACCAAGCAGGACGGCAGCCGTGCAATCGGCACTGTCCTGGATCATGCGAACCCGGCTTACGCGCGCTTGATGGCGGGGCAGAGCTTCGTCGGTCGATCCCTGCTTTTCGAGCGCTTCTACATGTCGCAATACACCCCGGTACGGGACAGCAGCGGCAAGGTCATCGCGGTGCTGTACGTAGGCTTCGATTACACCGACGCGCAGAAAGCCCAGTTCGAGAACCTCAAGCGATTCCGCATCGGGCAGACCGGCTCCCTGGCGTTGCTGGACGAGCAGAACAAATGGCTGGTGCCGATTGCCGGGGTGCAGGCGCTGGATCAAGCGGTCCCGGCGGTCGTGGCGCTGGCTAAAACCCCGGGCAAGGGCGACTTCTGGAGCGACAAGGTCGAAGACTTCTACAGCATCGCCGTACCGTTCGAAGGCGGGCCGTGGTCGGTGGTGGCGAGCATGCCAAAAAGCGAAATCAGCGCCGTGACCTGGAGTGTGGGTATCCGCCTGGCCATCGGCAGTTTGCTGGCGATGTTGCTGGCAGTCGGCGCGGCGGTCTGGCTGTTGCGCAGCAAACTCGCGCCGCTGGGGGATCTGGTGCGCCAGGCCGAAGCGCTGGGCGCCGGTGATCTGAGCGTGCGTCTGAGTGTGTCGAGCCACGACGAAATCGGCCAGTTGGCCCGCGCGTTCAACCAGATGAGTCAGGCGCTGTCGACCATGGTCGAGCACATCCGCAACGCGTCGCATGAGGTCAACAGCCGCGCGCAGGCCTTGTCCGGTCTGTCCGGTGGTGCCTATGAGGGAATGGAGCAGCAATCGGGCGAAATCACCAGCATGGCCGGGGCCGTGGAAGAGTTCAGCGCGACGTCCCTGAACATCGCCGACAACATGGGCAACACCCAGCGCATGGCCCAGGACAACGCCCGGCAGACGCAGATCGGTCGCACTTCGATGGACGAGGCGTCGTCGTCGCTGGAGCAGATCGCCGGTGCCTTGAACAGCACGGCGACAGTGATCAATACCTTGGGGCAGCGTTCCCAGGAGATCGGCGGCATCGTCGGGGTGATTACGGCGATTGCCGATCAAACCAACCTGCTGGCGCTCAATGCGGCAATCGAAGCTGCTCGTGCCGGTGAGCAGGGCCGTGGTTTTGCGGTGGTGGCCGATGAGGTGCGCAACCTGGCGTCCCGTACCCGCGAAGCCACTGACGAAATTTCCGGGATGATCCAGAGTATTCAGCAGGAGACCGGCAACGCCATCAGCACCATGGAGCAGGGCAATGTGCTGATGCAGGAAGGTTTGTCGCGTAACGCCAACGTTGCGGAAGCGCTGGCGCGGATCGATGAGCAGAGCCGTTCGGCGGGACAGCAGTTCGCCGCGATCACCACGGCTACTCAGGAGCAGAGCAGCACTGCGACGTTGCTCAGCAGTAACTTGCAGAGCATTGCGCTGGCGAACAGTGAGCAGCGTGAGGTTGTGTCGAATTTGGCGGTGACCGCTAAAGAGCTGGAGAAGCTGGCGGCGGATTTGCGGTCCGAGGTTGACCGGTTTCGGTGAGGTGTCCTTGAAATAGCTTTCGCGAGCAGGCTCGCTCCTACAGAAGATCTTTGGGGATTCCGAGATCCACTGTAGGAGCGAGCCTGCTCGCGATGGGGCCGACTCGGTTTCAGCACCTATTGAGTCGCCGGCCGATACTGCAACGCCTCGGCCAGATGCTCCCGACTGATCTCATCGACCCGCTCCAGGTCAGCCAGTGTGCGCGCCACCTTGAGCAACCGATGCGCCGAACGCAGCGACAGGGTCAGCCGCTCACAGGCTGACTCCAGCCAGTGCTCATCGGCTGTGGATAACGTGCAGTGTCGTTTCAACCCCGGCAGATCGAGAAAGGCATTCGCGCAACGCTGGCGTTTCTGCTGGCGCTCGCGCGCGTCGGCGACGAGAGCAGAGGCGCTATTGCTGTCATCTTCGGGCCTGGGGATGGGGTTCAAGGCGGTGGCTTCCCGGGCAACCGTCAGGTGCAGGTCGATGCGATCCAGCAGCGGTCCGGACAGTTTGTTGCGATAGCGCTGAACCATGTCCGGTGTGCATGAACATCGTCCAGTTGGTTCGCCCAGATATCCACAGGGGCAGGGATTCATCGCCGCCACCAGTTGAAAGCGCGCCGGAAAACGTACGCGCTCCCTGGCTCGGGAAATCACGATATGGCCCGACTCCAGTGGCTCTCTTAAAACCTCCAATACCTTGCGATCAAACTCCGGAAGTTCATCCAGAAAAAGTACGCCGTGATGGGCCAGGGTGATTTCGCCGGGTTGCGGTTTTGAACTGCCGCCGACCAGCGCCGGACCGGACGCGGAGTGATGGGGCTGGCGAAACGGTCGCTGCGGCCAGTGGGTGAGCGGCGCACCACTGGCGACCGACTGAATCGCCGCCACCTCCAGGGCTTCGCTCTCGCTCAGTGGCGGCAGCAACCCCGGCAATCGACTGGCCAGCAAGGTTTTGCCCGTTCCCGGAGGCCCGCTGAACAGCAGGTTGTGCGCACCGGCTGCCGCAATCAGCAGCGCGCGTTTCGCCGCCATTTGGCCCTGCACCTCATTGAGGTCAGGATAGGGTTTGGCGGCGTGGATCAAACCGTCCGAGACATAAGGCTCGATCGGTGTATGCCCGTTGAAATGCGCCACCGCCTGCAGCAGATGATCCACCGCAATCACCTTCAAGCCCGACGCCAGGCAAGCCTCCTCGGCATTCGCCCGCGGCACCACCAGCGTGCGCCCGGCCTTGCGCGCCGCCAGCGCCGCCGGCAGTACCCCGCGCACCGCCCGCACTTCGCCGGACAAGGCCAGTTCGCCAAGGCATTCCACGTCATCGAGGGTCAGGGTCGGCACCTGCACGCTGGCCGACAGAATCCCCAGGGCAATGGCCAGATCGAACCGCCCGCCATCCTTGGGTAAATCCGCCGGCGCCAGATTCAGCGTGATCCGCCGCGCCGGAAACTGCAGCCCCGAATTGATGATCGCGCTGCGTACCCGATCCTTGCTCTCCTTCACTGCGGTCTCGGGCAAGCCGACCATGGTCAGCGACGGCAAACCATTGGCCAGATGAACTTCGACGGTGACAGCGGGTGCATCCACGCCAACCTGGGCGCGGCTGTGGACGATGGAAAGGGACATGGTCGTTCCTTGAGCTTCTATGGGGGGCCGCTTCCTGCGGGTTTTTGAAGAGTAGTTTGGGAGGGGATTTTGATGGGGTGGGCGAGGGTGCAAATTTACACTGAATATTACGGATGATTTGGCATGAACAGCAGGCGAAAAAAAACCGCCTTGAGAAGACGGTTTTTTGATTGCAGGCTTTGGTGAGGCCAAGGCCTGCGTATCCCAAGTGGATACACTCGCGTGAGTTGAGGTTATGCATGTTTGATCGTAGATGCAAGTATCACCAACGCGTGAACACGTCATGCGTCCCCAAACGGAGCGCTAAATGAAGCATTGTCCGACGCATCATTCATGACCGATTAAACACTAATGGTTTGATACAACTTGTTAGCTCATTCAGATCATTTCATCGTGATCGCCTGCGATACCATTCGCGCCGACGATGCCCACTCATCGGGTGGCTCGCCAAGCTTGGTCGGGATCGTAACGACTTCACGTTCCTCGACACGGTGTGAGAACCGTGCCGGTGTTGTTTTTGGGGAACCCACACCCGGCCGCCTTGGTGGATACGCTCGCGTGTAATCCCGAAGGTGTTCGTATGCCGGAAAGTGCATCGGAGGTTTGGCCCCACGCAAGGAGGGCCAAAGTATGTCTAAGTTTCTTAAACATATGTGGCGCCTCGTTAGAAGCGCGTTATGGGCTTTTCGCCTATACGAGTTTCTGAGAGACAATTGGGATGATTCGTTGTAAGGATTGAACCGATGGAAACCGCTCCTGCTTCGGCAGGGGCGGTTTTTTTATGTCTTCTCGCATGCATGGCTTCAGATCAAAAGATCGCGGGCTTCGGCAGTTCCTACAGGTAGATTTGAAAGTCCCGTCGACCTTCTATCGCGGGCAAGCTCCCACAGGGAGCGAGGGATCACTCGGCTGGGGAATTCAGCTTCGCTTCCATCTCCGCCACTTTCGCTTCAAGGCTCTCCAGGCGGGCGCGGGTGCGCGCCAGCACGACCATCTGACTATCAAACTCTTCACGACTGACCAGGTCCAGTTTGCTGAAGGCGCTTTGCAGCAGCATCTTGAACTGGCTTTCGATTTCGGCTTTCGGCAGTGGGGTGTCGCCGCTGAAGAGGCGGGAGGCGGTGCCGCTCAGGGCGTCGAGGAAGTCTTTGGGCGCGAGCATGGGGAATGTCCTGTTAGCAATGGCGGGCAGTGTATCACGCAGTGTCTATAGTCAAATCCGCGGGCAAGGGATGCACGCTTTTCGCGCATGCGGATGGACGGCATCGCACCGTTGTTGTGCGTAACTCGCCGGGTGTTGTTGTGAAGTCGCGGCCATCTGCGGGCAAAGGCTTGATAACAGTGAAATTTCCAGAGATGGCAAGCTTTCTGCTTAGACCCTCATGACCCATGCACTGATGCAGTCGCCGTGACGAATGCAGTGCGCCGAGCGAAGCACGGGGAGTGTTTGGCAAGGAGCGGTTAGCTGGCGTCGGACGGGCAGGTAAGGCCGACGATGCGTTACAAAGCCAGGCACTGCGCTTAGACTTGAGACGGGTTTGTTTTCCTGGGGCAAGTCCACCAATTCGGGAGAGAGTTTTCATGAAGCTAGTCACTGCCATCATCAAGCCGTTCAAGTTGGACGACGTGCGCGAGTCGCTGTCCGAGATCGGCGTGCAGGGCATTACCGTCACTGAAGTCAAAGGCTTCGGCCGGCAGAAGGGTCACACCGAGCTGTATCGCGGCGCGGAGTACGTGGTCGATTTCCTGCCAAAGGTGAAGATTGATGTCGCCATTGACGACAAGGATCTGGACCGGGTCATCGAGGCGATAACCAAGGCTGCCAACACCGGCAAGATCGGTGACGGCAAGATCTTCGTGGTCAATCTGGAACAGGCGATTCGCATCCGTACCGGCGAAACCGATACCGACGCCATCTAAGCCGCCACAAACCCAACGCCCCAGGAGAAAACAAAATGACTCTGCGTAAATTCGCAGGGCTAGGAGCCCTGTTGTCCATCGTAATGCCCGGCCTGGCCTTGGCGGCAGACGAAGTGGCGGCCCCAGTCCTCAACTCCGGCGACACAGCCTGGATGTTGACCTCGACAGCCCTGGTGCTGTTCATGACCATTCCCGGCCTCGCGCTGTTCTACGGCGGCATGGTTCGGTCGAAAAACATTCTTTCCGTGATGATGCAGTGCTTCGCCATTACCGGTCTGATCAGCATCCTGTGGGTCATTTATGGCTACAGCATCGCGTTCGACACCACCGGCATGGAGCAGGGCGTCGTCAACTTCAACTCCTTCTTCGGCGGCATGGGCAAGGCTTTCCTGGCCGGTGTCACGCCAGCCAGCCTGACCGGGCCTGCGGCGCTGTTCCCTGAAGCGGTGTTCATCACCTTCCAGATGACGTTCGCCATCATCACCCCGGCGCTGATCGTCGGTGCCTTCGCCGAGCGCATGAAATTCTCCGCGATGCTGGTGTTCATGGGCATCTGGTTCACCGTGGTCTATGCACCGATTGCGCACATGGTCTGGTCCGGCAACGGCGGCCTGATGTGGGACTGGGGCGTGCTCGATTTCGCTGGCGGTACCGTGGTGCACATCAACGCCGGTGTGGCCGGTCTGATCGCCTGCCTGGTACTGGGCAAGCGCAAAGGCTTCCCGACCACCCCGATGGCCCCGCACAACCTCGGCTACACCCTGATGGGCGCCGCGATGCTGTGGATCGGCTGGTTCGGCTTCAACGCCGGCTCCGCAGCGGCAGCCAACGGCACTGCCGGCATGGCGATGCTGGTGACCCAGATCGCGACCGCCGCTGCTGCCCTGGGCTGGATGTTCGCCGAGTGGATCACCCACGGCAAACCGAGCGCACTGGGTATTGCTTCGGGTGTGGTTGCCGGTCTGGTCGCCATCACTCCGGCGGCGGGCACCGTGGGCCCGATGGGCGCTCTGGTGATCGGTCTTGCGGCGGGCGTGGTGTGCTTTTTCTGCGCGACCACCCTGAAACGCAAAATGGGCTATGACGACTCGCTGGATGCCTTCGGCGTGCACGGTATCGGCGGTATTCTCGGTGCGATTCTGACCGGTGTTTTCGCCGCACCGTCCCTGGGTGGCTTCGGCACCGTGACCGACATCGGCGCACAGGTCTGGATTCAGTGCAAAGGCGTGGGCTTCACGGTGATCTACACCGCGATCGCCACCTTCATCATCCTCAAAGTGCTGGATGCGGTGATGGGCCTGCGTGTAACCGAAGAAGAAGAAGCGGTGGGCATCGACCTGGCGCTTCATAACGAACGCGGCTACAACTTGTAAGCACGCGCATGTAAAAATTTGCCCGGCTTGCCGGGCATTTTTTTGTCTTCGATTTGTCATCGCGGGTGCAGCTGAAAGGTTTTTTCCGACAGCTTTTTGAACGTTTCCACGGGGTGATTTTCTACGGTCAAAGGCTTAGGCGTTCGAAGCAGTATTAGGGCCTTTGTTTTTTCCCAGAGCGCGCTAGAATGCGCCCCGAACGTGCGGAGAACTGTATGTGGCAACAGACTCTGATAACCCTGCGGGCGAGGCCCAGGGGCTTTCATCTGGTAACGGACGAGTTACTCGCCGGTCTGCCCGAACTCAAGGCGTGCCGGGTCGGTCTGTTGCATTTGTGGCTACAGCATACCTCGGCGTCGTTGACCATCAACGAGAACGCCGATCCGGCGGTACGTCGCGACTTCGAACGATTTTTCAATCGTCTGATCCCACAAGGAACAGACGGCTATGAGCATAACGACGAAGGCCTGGACGACCTCCCGGCGCACTTCAAGGCCAGCGTGCTTGGCTGTCAGATCAGTCTGCCGATTTCGGCGGGCCGACTGGCGTTAGGAACCTGGCAAGGCGTTTATCTGGGCGAGCACCGTGATTTTGGCGGTGCCCGTAAAGTCCTCGCCACCTTGCACGGTGAGGAGGCATGAACCGCTGGTCACCTGGTGGTTATTGAATTTTTCTGGCGGCCTTCGACAGAGGGCTAAGCTGGGCTATAACTAATCTGCTTTTCGCAAGTCATGAGGTAGAACATGAGCGACGATGATCTGGAAAACGACGACCTCGAAGTAGGCGACGAAGACGAGGCCGAAGACGGCCTGGAAGCAGCGGCAGAAGACGTCGCTGAAGACGATGGCGGTGATGCACCCGTCCCGACCGCCAAAGGCAAGGCCAAGGCTGCGGTATCGGTCGATGAGCTGCCGAGTGTCGAGGCCAAGAACAAAGAGCGTGATGCTCTGGCCAAGGCTATGGAAGAGTTCCTGGCCCGTGGTGGCAAGGTGCAGGAAGTGGAGGCCAATGTGGTCGCCGATCCGCCCAAGAAGCCTGACAACAAGTATGGCAGCCGGCCTATCTGAGCCTGCTCCCTGCTTACTGAAAAAGCCCGCCGTCGCTGCGGGCTTTTTCATGTCTGGAACAAAGCTCTTCGGCTTGACACAACACCTGTAGGAGCAAAGCTTGCTCGCGATAGCGGTATGTCAGTCGATATGGATTTTGCATGTTCAGTCGCCATCGCGAGCAAGCTTTGCTCCTACAGGATGGTGTGTCATTGCCTGGAGTTCCACAACGCCAACAACGCCGGCAACTCGGTCAGGCTGCGAATCTCGGCATCCGGCAAACGCTCGGCTTCCCAGACCTTGCCCGCCGGGTTGAACCAGATCGCCCGCAGCCCCGCTTGCTGGGCGCCGGCAATGTCGTCTCCCGGGTGATCGCCGATATGCACCGCCTTATCAGCCGTCACTCCCCCGCGCTGCAAGGCCTCATGAAACAGTCGGGCATCGGGTTTGGCGATGCCGATGTCCTCGGCACACAAGGCAAACTTGAAATAGTCCGCCAGGCCCAGCCGGCGCACATCGGCGTTGCCGTTGGTCACCACGCCCAGGGCGTAATGGTTGGCCAGCACTTCCAGGGTCGGTTGCACCTCCGGGAAGATCTCCAGCTGATGCCGGGCATGCAGGAACACTTCGAAGCTGCGCTCGGCCAGGTCCGATGCTTGCGCCTGGCTGTAACCGGCTTCTTCCAGGGCCAGGAACAATACGCGCCGACGCAAGGCGCTGATGCGGTACTTGAGGCCGGGTTCACGGCTCAGGATACGTTCGCGAATGGCCCACAGGTGTTCCACCGGAACCGCGCCCAGGTTGGGTGCATGTTCGGTCAGCCATTCACGCAATACGGCTTCGGCGCTGACGATTACCGGGGCGGTGTCCCAAAGGGTGTCATCGAGGTCGAAGGTGATGAGTTGGATCGTCATGAATCGTCGCCTTTAATGCGTTTGGCCCGTGGATGGGCGCTGTCGTAAACGGAGGCCAGATGCTGGAAGTCCAGGTGGGTATAGATCTGCGTGGTCTTGATGTCCGAGTGGCCGAGCAGTTCCTGCACCGCCCGCAGGTCCTGGGAGGACTCCAGCAAATGGCTGGCGAAAGAGTGCCGCAGCATGTGCGGGTGCAGGTTCTGCCCCAGTTCACGCTCTCCGGCTGCCTTGACTCTTACCTGTATCGCCCGTGGGCCGAGTCGTCGGCCTTGCTGGCTGACAAACACCGCGTCGTCCGCCGGATTGGCCAGTGCACGCAAGGGCAGCCACAACTCCAGCGCTTCGCGCGCCTTCTTGCCCACCGGAAGTAGACGGGTCTTGCTGCCCTTGCCGAGCACCTGGACCATGCCGTCAGCCAGATCGAGCTGATCCAGGTTCAACCCGGTCAGCTCCGACAGGCGCAACCCGGAAGAGTAAAACAGCTCGAGAATTGCCTGATCGCGGCGCGCGAGGAAATCATCTTCAACCCCGCCTTCCAGCAGTTGCAGCGCACGGTCGGTATCGAGGGTTTTCGGCAGCCGGCGTTCGCCCTTGGGCGGCGCCAGGCCATTGGCCGGGTCGTGATCGCACAGGCCTTCGCGATTCAGATAGTGATAGAGCCCACGCACCGCCGACAGCAGCCGCGCCAGGCTACGGGACGATTGTCCCTGGGCATGCAGGCGGGCGATCAGGCTGCGCAGGCGCTGGATATCCAGTGCGGCCCAACTGCCAATGTTCTGTTTGACACACCAGCCCAGCACTTTATCGAGATCGCGACGGTAGGCCGACAGCGTATGTGGCGACACCTGCCGCTCACTGCGCAGGTGTTCGCAGTAAGCGTCCAGTTGCCGTTCCATGATCAGCGTACCGAGCGCAGGGAGCTGTTGATCCGTGGCAGCACGCGGCCCATGACTTCGGCGATGTAGCTCAGGAACAGCGTGCCGACCGAGCTTTTGTAGTGCTGCGGGTCACGGCTGGCGATGGCCAGGATGCCGTGGATGCCCTGGTGACTGATGGCAACGACGGCGGTGGAGCCGATCTGCTTGCGCTGTTCTTCGCCGAACAGGAAGTCCAGCTCATGCTCGCGCAGGGTACCGCTGACACTCTTGTCTTCCTGCAGCAGGCCGCCAATGGCCACCTGTGCTTCGGCATGAGTCACCCAGCGACCCACCGGCGTGGCGTTGTCGCCCAGCAGGATCAGGCTGACGAAGGGCACCTGGAAGTCCTGGCGCAGGCTGTCTTCGACGCTCATCACCACGTCTTCCAGGGTGCTGGCGTCCATCAGGGCGAGGATCAGGCGGCGGGTTTTTTCGAAGAGACGATCGTTGTCCCGGGCCACGTCCATCAAGTGCGAAAGACGGTGACGCAACTCGATATTGCGGTCACGCAGAATGGTCATCTGCCGTTCGACCAGGGACACGGTATCGCCGCGTCGGTGGGGAATGCGCAGGGCCGGGAGCAGTTCTTCGTGTTCGACGAAGAAGTCCGGATGAGCCTCCAGGTACGCGGCAATCGCCGCCGCCTCCAGGCTTTCGGACGCTGATTCGTCGGGCTGTCGGGCGGGTACCTGTGGCTTATCGGTCATGGCTTTGGCTCACTCAAAGACGCACTTGTCCTTCGTATACACGCACTGCCGGGCCAGTCATCAAGACCGGTTGGCCGGGGCCTGCCCATTCAATGGACAGGCGCCCGCCAGGCAAGTCGATCAATAGCGGCGAATCCATCCACCCCTGGCTGATCGCGGCGACCGCGGCGGCGCAGGCGCCAGTCCCGCAGGCCTGGGTTTCCCCGGCGCCGCGTTCCCAGACGCGCAATTGCGCACGATTGCGGTCGATGACCTGGAGGAAACCGACATTGACCCGCGCCGGGAAGCGCGGGTGATGCTCGATTTTCGGTCCCAACTCATGCACCGGCGCATTGTTGATGTCGCTGACCCGCAGCACGGCATGGGGGTTGCCCATCGACACGGCGGCCAGATCGACCGGCGTACCGTCGACGTCAACCTGATAACTCAGGGCCTGCTCGGCTGCCTGGAACGGAATATCCGCCGGCACCTGGCGCGGGGCGCCCATGTTGACGCCGATCTGCCCGTCGTTGCGCACATCCAGTTCGATGATGCCGCTTTTGGTTTCGACGCGGATCTGCTTCTTGGCGGTCAGGCGCTTGTCGAGCACAAAACGGGCGAAACAGCGGGCGCCATTGCCGCACTGTTCCACTTCCGAACCATCGGAGTTGAAGATCCGATAGCGGAAATCCACGTCCGGGTTGCTCGGCGCCTCGACGATCAGCAACTGGTCGAAACCGATGCCGGTATGCCGATCGCCCCACAGCTTGGCGTGCTTGGGCAGGATGTGCGCGTGCTGGCTGACCAGGTCGAGAACCATGAAGTCATTGCCCAGGCCGTGCATCTTGGTAAAACGCAGCAGCATGGTTTTACTCCGGCAGCAGGCTTTCGCCAGCAAACAACTCGGCTACCGTTTCACGGCGACGCACTTCAAAGGCCTGATCACCGTCCACCAGCACTTCGGCGGCACGACCGCGGGTGTTGTAGTTGGAACTCATGACGAACCCGTAGGCGCCCGCCGAATGCACGGCCAGCAGATCGCCTTCTTCCAGGGCCAGTTCACGCTCCTTGGCCAGGAAGTCACCGGTCTCGCAAATCGGGCCGACGATGTCGTAGGTACGGGCAGCGGTGTTACGCGGGCGCACGGCCGTGACGTCCATCCAGGCCTGGTACAGCGCCGGGCGGATCAGGTCGTTCATCGCCGCATCGACGATGGCGAAATCCTTGTGTTCGGTGTGCTTGAGGTACTCGACCTGGGTCAGCAGCACGCCGGCGTTGGCCACGATGAAGCGGCCCGGTTCGAACACCAGCGCCAGGTCGCGACCGTCGAGACGCTCACGCACGGCCTTGATGTAGTCGCCGGCCAATGGCGGTTCTTCGTCGCGATAGCGCACACCCAGGCCACCACCGAGGTCGATGTGGCGCAGGTAGATGCCACAATCGCTCAGGCGGTCGACCAGGCCCAGCAGGCGGTCGAGGGCGTCGATGAAGGGCGGCAGGGTGGTCAGTTGCGAACCGATATGGCAGTCGACGCCGACCACTTCCAGGTTCGGCAGCTGTGCGGCGCGCACGTACACGTCTTCGGCGTCGGCG
Source organism: Pseudomonas putida (assembly GCF_003228315.1). NCBI lineage: Bacteria > Pseudomonadati > Pseudomonadota > Gammaproteobacteria > Pseudomonadales > Pseudomonadaceae > Pseudomonas > Pseudomonas putida. The sequence continues at coordinate 4,065,946 of NZ_CP029693.1, read as the reverse complement.
ATGGCGATGCCGAACTTGTTCTCTTTGAGACCGGTGGAAATGTACGGGTGAGTGCCGGCATCGACGTCCGGGTTCACGCGCAGCGAGATCGGCGCGCGAACGCCCAGCTCGGCGGCCACCACTTGCAAGCGTTCCAGCTCGTCGGTGGACTCGACGTTGAAGCAGTGCACGCCGACTTCCAGGGCGCGACGCATGTCGTCACGGGTCTTGCCGACGCCGGAGAACACGATCTTGTCGGCGCTGCCGCCAGCGGCCAGTACGCGTTCCAGCTCGCCACGGGAAACGATGTCGAAACCGGCGCCCAGACGTGCCAGGACATTCAGCACGCCCAGGTTGGAGTTGGCCTTGACGGCGAAACAGACCAGGTGCGGCATGCCGGCCAGCGCATCGGCGTAAGCCAGGTATTGGGCTTCGATGTGGGCACGGGAATAAACGTAGGTTGGTGTGCCAAAGCGATCGGCGATGGCAGACAGGGCAACACCTTCCGCGAACAGTTCACCGTCACGGTAGTTAAAAGCGTCCATGAGGTTCCCTTATTGGTAGACGTCGTGCTTGTGAGCCTTGGATGGCTTTTGCGAGGACTGGGCTTGCGCCGCAGGGTCCTGGTCTTCGTCTGGCAGGTACAGCGGGCCTTTTTGACCGCAGGCCGACACAAGGCAGGCAACCGCGAGGAGCGCAGCAAGGGAAGAGATCAGGCGCTTCATGGCGAAATCCTTGAAAATGCATTAATTGGGCCGGAGTATACCGGCCACCCGGCAGCTTGCCTATGCGAGGGGGCTCCCGTCTGGCGGGGCTTGCAAGATGCCAGTCGGTATCATGCAATCTCTGTGGGAGCGAGCCTGCTCGCGAAAGCGGTGGGTCAGCCAACTATGATGTTGAATGTGCCGGCCCCTTCGCGAGCAGGCTCGCTCCTACAGATCGTAATCCTTTGCATTCGGCAAGCAGCGCCCGTATCTTGCGGCGCTTGAGCCTGATCAGACACTTTTTGAGGTTGCCGTAATGAGTTTGTCCGAAGCGCGTTTCCACGATCTGGTCGATGCCACCCAGCAAACCCTGGAAGACATCTTCGAGGACAGCGACCTGGATATCGATCTGGAGAGCTCGGCCGGTGTGCTGACCGTCAAGTTCGAAAACGGCACCCAGTTGATCTTCAGTCGCCAGGAGCCACTGCGGCAGCTGTGGCTGGCGGCGGTCTCCGGTGGCTTCCACTTCGATTACGACGAAGAGAGCGGGCGCTGGATGTGCGACAAGAGCGAAGAGCAATTGGGCGAAATGCTCGAGCGCATCGTCCAGCAACAGGCCGGTGTCGAGTTCGATTTCGAAGGCCTGTAACGCCGTGACCCAGCCTGCGCCAGTTCGCCCGCCCAAGCCGCTCTACAGCAACGTCAGCCCGGCGGTGCCATCGCCGTGCAGCGGTGTGTGTCGCCTGGACGAGCAGAAAGTCTGCCTGGGATGTTTCCGTCATGTGGAAGACATCCGCGAATGGCGCTCGGCCGATGATGAGCGGCGGCGGGTGATTTGCACGCAGGCTTTGCAGCGCAAACCCCGCGCCTGACTAAAACCCCTGTAGGAGCTGAGCTTGCTCGCGATGGCGGTGTGGCAGTCAAAAAATCTGCCGTCTGATACACCGCCATCGCGAGCAAGCTCAGCTCCTACAGAGTGGCGGTGACCGCCCGGTGGCAGCTTGTATATTTTTTGAGCTGTGATAGTGTCCGAATACGCCTCAACCCATCGAGGCTCGTGAAAACCCCGCCTTGTTTTTGGCGGGGTTTTGCTTTTTTCGTGCAGAAGAAAGGAGTCTGCCCTGATCATGACCGCACCTTCCATCACCCTTACCCGTCTGGACGTTCAGCGTCTGGAGCGTCTGATCGACAGCCTGGATGAAACACTGCCGGGCGTAATTGCGCTGCAAACCGAGCTGGACCGTGCCGATACGCTGGTGGGCCACGATGAAGTGCCACCTGACGTCGTGACCATGAATTCTCGCGTTCACTGCCGTGAAGAAATCAGCGGCAAGGACTATCACCTGACCCTGGTTTACCCCAAGGACGCCAATGCCGACGAAGGCAAGATCTCGATCCTGGCGCCGGTGGGCAGCGCGTTGCTGGGCCTGAAAGTCGGTCAGCACATCGACTGGCCGGCACCTGGCGGCAAGACGCTGAAACTGACACTGCTCGAAGTCGAATCGCAACCGTCCAATGGTGGCGACTACAACGTTTGACCGCGTCTCACACCTGATCGAGCGCCTCGTTCAATGCGCGCTCCAGGTCCGCCTTGTAACGCAGATACAGATTGCTTGAACCCTGACCGTCACCGAGCAGGCCCGAAAGGTCCAGATCGGTGATGTAGCAGCGATAGCGTCTGGTCTCGCGGCGCTGTTCGACGATTTCCCTGGCGACCACGCTGAACAGCTGGTCGCCATGCTCCAGCTCCGAAAACTCCCGCTGATTGCAGTACAGGGTGACTTGCACCTCGCCGGGTGCGGCTTTGCCGACGATCGCCTGTACGTCATAGAAGGGTTTGTTGACCGGCGTGTGTGGCGCCGGGCGCGCCTCGACGCGGCGTGCCCGGGCAGAGCCCGACGGCAGGAGCTGGTAGTACAAGGTGTCCAGGCTGCGAGGCTGGGCCGACTCCATGGGCAGCAAGGCATCGCGCCGGTACTGGATCGATTGCAGGAAACGCTGCAGCGGCACCAGCAAGCTTTGCTCGTCATGCCACGGCAATCGTTGTTGCCATAGCGCATTGAATTCATCGAGCACGTACAGCTCGGCCTGATCTTCGTTGATCCGGTAGAACACCTGGATGCAGTCTGGCTGGCCCATGGGCAGCAACACGGCGAGGTCGTGGTCTTCGAGGGCCATCGGATCCAGGTGCAGCGGGCTGTAACTGGCCAGCTCCTCGCTCAGGTAGTCGACCAGTGCCGACAGCGTCGGCAGGGCGACATGGGTGACTTGGCCCGGCACCAGTTCCAGCACGTGATAGTGCTGCTGGACCTGGATCAGGTAGCGGTGATTGAGCTTGCTCAGCAACAGGTCCTGCGCGGTGTCGAGGATGCCTTCCACCCGTTGCGCGATGAATTGCGCACGGTTGTGGCAGAAGCAGCGCACGCGCAGCCGGGGTTGCTTAGGGCCGTCGGGCAGGTTGTTGAGGTAATCGCGCAGGCAATCGAGGAGGGCATGGGGGCCGTCGAAGCGATTGACCAACACCTCGTTCCAGCTGTTGAGCGTGACCTGATCCAGGGTCAGCACCAGATTTTCTCGGACCCCCGCATAACTCAGGGAGTCGGTGCGCTCGGTGGTCATCAGGATGTTCAGGTCGCGGTGGTGTTTGAGCGGGTCGACACCGACGTTCACCAGAATCAGCACTTCGCTGGGCACGCTCGCCCGCAGCAGAGGCTCTTCGTCCACGGTTGGCATCGGCAGGGGAATGCTCTGTTGCAGGCTACCGAGCAGGTTGAACAGTTCGAACTCGCTCAGATCGCTGCTGCCCGGATGCAGGGCCGGGCGCGTGCTGCTGTCGATCACGCCGTTGCGGTGGCACCAGGTGAGCAGTTCGAGCAACTGGCGGCTGCGCTTGATCGGCGCGAAGTGCTCCCACTCAAGGGCGGTCAGGCTGCCGTTGTACAGGCCCCACTGGGTTTGCCCCGGTTCCTTCTTGTTAACCGCATGCACCAGCGTCAGGGTGTCCTCGGCCAGATCCGGTGCGATGCCGGGATTGATGAATTCGACCTTGTCCGCCTTGCGTTCGAACGCTGCGTACAGACGTCGGCCCAGTACGCTGAGGTCGCGCTTGTTGATCAGGCTGACGGTTTGTTCCTGGCGGGCGAATTGGGTCAGGAAGCGATAGCTGTAATTGAGTTCGTTGACCAGCGCCCGCCGTTCTGAGCTGACCTGGCGGACTTTCCACTGGCTGCGACTGTCGAGCAGGGCCAGTTGCCGATGATCCCAATGCCATTCGTGGGCCAGGCGTTCCAGCAGCGAGCGCTGCCAACTCTGGGTGCGAGTGCTGCCGGTGAGTTTGCGATTGACCTTCAGGTAAAGCGCGCGCCGTACCAGTTCCAGGCGCTCCGGTTCGTTGCGGGCAATGAGGTATTCCTCGATGCGCCGGTAAACGACAACGTAAGGGTCCAGCTCATCGAGGTCGAGCCGATTGGCGAACACCGCCTGTTTGTAGCGCAGGCTCAGGCATTGGACCTTCGGGTGCTCACTGGCGTACACCTCGGTCAACAGCAGCTTGAGCACCGACTTGTAAGGTGACTCGATCCCTTTGAACAACTGCCACAGGCCCGCGCCAATGAACTCCCCGGGCGGGATGAAGGCAAGGTTGCCCAGGTCGAGGGTTTCGTCGGCACGAATGAAGCGCTTGGTAATCAGCGTATGGGTGTAGCGGTCGTAGTTGGACTCTTCATAGACCGGCACCAGCCACCAGATCGGAGTACGCCCGGCCAGCCAGATCGCGGTGCGATAGAACTCGTCGAGCAGCAAGTAGTGCTGGGTGGTACCGCAATTCTCGGAGCTCAGTTGATTGTCGCGCTCGCCCCGTACAAAGCGGACCGGGTCGATCAGGAAGAAATGCGCCTCGGCGCCCTGGCTGGCGGCCCAGGCTTCCAGCAACTGGCATTTCTTGCGCAGCTCGGCGAGTTCGTTCTCGTTCAAGTCCGGGCTGTGGCAGACCCACACGTCCATATCGCTCTGGTCCGCCTGGGCCAGGGTGCCGAGGCTGCCCATCAGGAACAGGCCGTGAATCGGGCGTGGCGGGTTGCTGCCGTGGCGAGGTTTATAGTTAAACGAACGGGTCAGGCGTTGGGCTTCGGCCAGTAGGTTGGCGTCAGGTTCGAAATTCGACAGCCCCGCCGGGGTGCTGCCCGAAACGTAGCCTGGCAACAGCGGATGGTTGACGTGGAAGAACAGCGGCAGAAGGTTCAGCACGCCTTGCTGGCGGGTCGATAAACCCTCCAGGGCGCGGGCCATGCGGCCTTCGTTGAGCTTCAGGAAGCGGGCACGCAGCTGGCTCAGAACCTTGCGATCGATTCCCTCGTCCAGATCGGGGCGGATTTCGTGGGTGCGGGTCATGTCAGCTCAAACCGGCTCGCAGGGCTCGGACGTGGGGCTCTCGGGTGGTGGCAGTTTAGCGCCTCGGCCCGGGGACAATTAAGCTGATTTTGTTTTTTTGGCGTCAGATTTATAACGTTGGAAAAGGTCAGTCAGATGAACAGGCCCACGGATATCCCCGTGGTGGGGTTTCCGTGGGCGATGCGATGGAATTCAGGCTGTTTCTTCGGCTTTCAGAATGGTGAGCACGGTTTGCACACCTTGTGCGGCGTCACGGCCCAGGCTGGTGAGGTAGCCGCCATCAGGCTGGTCGATCAGATCCTTTTCATATAAGCGTTTGGCTGCGGCGATGGCTTGCGGGGCAGCGGACTGATGAATTTTCAAACCTTCCTGGGAGCTGTCCAGGTTGAAGAGTGCGAGGATTTCCAGTTCGGCAACCAACTCAGGGGTAAGCGACATAAGGACTCCAGACTTTCTAGGAATTAGAAAACAGCGCCCTTAAGGTGAACCCGCTTGTGCGGCATGTCCAGTGCTCGCAGCAGCCTTTTTTCTCTCGGTAGGAGTGAGCCTGCTCGCGATGGTCGTCAACGATGACGCTGCAGCCTGATGCCCCGCAGCGCTCTCGGGTTAATCGCGAGCGGGCTCGCTCCTACAGGAGAAGGGGGGTGGCTTATTTCTTCTCGGGTGGCAGCTCGGGTAATGCGCGCAACGCGGCTTCATACCATTCGGTGTTGAACGCGCGGTCTTCTTCGAGGATTGCGTCGATTTCTATCGCCAAAACGTGGGCCATCAGGTTGAGGATTTCCTCGCGCTCGTAACCGACCAGTGTCAGCTTGTTGAACGTTGCCTTGGCTGCCGGAGGGTTGTCGCTTTCGATCTGGTTCTCGATGGCTTCGATCAGCGTGTTTTCGGCGAACTCTTCGTCGTCGATGTCGTCCTGGTTGTTGCCGGGGGTTGGCTCGCTCATGGCAGGCTCCTCAAGGAAAGGTGGCCAGTTTACCTGCATTCAAGGCCGTGATGCTGCTGGCAAGAAAGCCTCGAGCGTTCTATAAACAGGCACTGCCCACCCCGCACGGCCTGGAGGCTTTGTGATGATTCAGCTTTATGGTTTCTCCGTCAGCAACTACTACAACATGGTCAAGCTGGCACTGTTGGAAAAAGGACTGCCCTTCGAAGAAGTGCCGTTCTACGGCGGCCAAACCCCCGAGGCGTTGGCCATCAGTCCTCGCGGGAAAGTCCCGGTGTTGAAAACCGCGAAGGGATTCATCAATGAAACCATGGTGATCCTGGACTACATCGAGCAGACCCAGAAAGGCACGCCGCTGCTGCCCAACGATGCGTTCGAGCGCTCACAGGTGCTGGCGCTGGCCAAGGAAATCGAGCTGTACATCGAACTGCCCGCGCGCGCCTGCTATCCCGAAGCGTTTTTCGGTTCGACAGTGCCGGATGCCATCAAGGAGAAGACCAAGGCCGAGTTGCTGCTGGGCTTTGCATCCCTGGCGCGACATGGCAAGTTCAGCCCTTATGTGGCGGGTGACAGCTTGAGCGTGGCGGACCTGTATTTCCTGTACAGCGTGCCGCTGGCCTATGGAGTGGCGAAGAAGTTGTTTGGCATTGATCTGTTGGCTGAGCTGCCGGGTGCGCGGTCGCTGCTGGAGCGTCTGGAGCAGAATCCGAACGTTCAGCGGATCGCGGCGGACAAGGAAGCGGCGATGCCGGCGTTCATGGCGATGGTCGCTGGCAAGAAGTAGGTTTTGTAGCGTTCTTGCGGATGTCATCGCGGGCAAGCCTTGCTCCCACAGGTCAGCGTTGATTTCAAAATCGACGCAACCCGTGGGAGCAAGGCTTGCCCGCGATGCTTTTAGCGGCTGGCGAGCAGCGTCTGACCGCGTACCACTGCAGCTTTCACCTGAGCCGGTGCAGTGCCGCCAATGTGGTCACGGGCATTGACCGAACCTTCCAGGGTCAGCACGGCAAACACGTCCTGATCGATCTGGTCGCTGAACTTGCGCAGCTCTTCGAGGCTCATTTCCGCCAGGTCCTTGCCGCTTTCCACACCGTACTTCACCGCATGGCCCACGATTTCGTGGCAATCACGGAACGGCAGGCCGCGACGTACGAGGTAGTCGGCCAGGTCGGTGGCAGTTGAGAAGCCGCGCAGGGCCGCTTCGCGCATGATGGCGTGCTTGGGCTTGATCGCCGGGATCATGTCGGCAAAGGCGCGCAGCGAGTCGCGCAGGGTGTCGGCGGCGTCGAACAGCGGTTCCTTGTCTTCCTGGTTGTCCTTGTTGTAGGCCAGCGGCTGGCCCTTCATCAGGGTCAACAGGCCCATCACCGCGCCGAATACACGACCGGTTTTGCCACGTACCAGCTCTGGCACGTCCGGGTTTTTCTTTTGCGGCATGATCGAACTGCCGGTGCAGAAACGGTCTGGCAGATCGATGAACTGGAACTGCGCGCTGGTCCACAGCACCAGCTCTTCGGAGAAGCGCGACAGGTGCATCATCGCGATGCTCGCGGCGGAGCAGAATTCAATGGCGAAGTCGCGATCGGAGACGTTGTCCAGGGAGTTGCCGCCAACGGCTTCGAAACCCAGCAGTTGCGCGGTGTATTCGCGGTCGATCGGGTAGGTGGTGCCGGCCAGCGCGGCGCTGCCCAGCGGCATGCGGTTGGTGCGCTTGCGGCAGTCGACGAGGCGCTCGTAGTCGCGGCTGAGCATTTCGAACCAGGCCAGCATGTGGTGCCCGAAGGTCACCGGCTGCGCGGTTTGCAGGTGAGTGAAGCCCGGCATGATACTGCCGGCTTCGCGCTCGGCCTGTTCCAGCAAGCCTTTTTGCAGGCGGGTGATTTCGCCCAGGATCAGGTCGATCTCGTCACGCAGCCACAGGCGGATGTCGGTGGCGACCTGGTCGTTACGGCTGCGACCGGTGTGCAGTTTTTTACCGGTGACGCCGATGCGGTCGGTCAGACGCGCCTCGATGTTCATGTGCACGTCTTCCAGGTCGATGCGCCAGTCGAACTGGCCGGCCTCGATTTCACCCTGGATGGTCTTCAGGCCGTCGATGATGCTGTCGCGCTCGGCATCGGTCAGCACGCCGACCTTGGCCAGCATGGTGGCGTGGGCTATCGAACCCATGATGTCGTGGCGATACAGGCGCTGGTCGAAGGTGACGGAGGCGGTGAAGCGGGCGACGAAGGCGTCGACGGGTTCACTGAAGCGGCCGCCCCAGGACTGATTGGTCTTGTCAGTGCTCATGAATTCGCTCGTATCGGCTGGAAAAAGATGGCGTTAAAGCTGCGGCGGATAATAACAGGGTTGCCGGGGCTGTCGCAGACGCTGGTCGACTGGTTTTCACTGCTCCCCCGAACCTGTAGGAGCGAGCCTGCTCGCGATGAACTCGAGAGCGGCGCGTGTATCCAGTAAGCCCGCGTCATCGTTAACGTCCATCGCGAGCAGGCTCGCTCCTACAAGTTTTCCCTTCAGAACAACGATATTTTCCGATTGAGCAATATCGTCCCGGCAACCGTCTACAGTTGGACAGTAGGATCAGCGCACTTCTCGGTGCATACGCTGACTATAAGAAGAGGGGGTGTTCATATTGCGTAACAGCAAACCCTATGGCGATCCGTCGCCAAATCGGGCCTGGACCGTCAATTGCCCGGCATTTGAAAATTTTGCTGCCGGACGAGCGGCACTTTTTGACGCTCGCGCTAGTCTTAGCGTGGATCGCGGTGACGGACGTCACTTCACCTGTCTACGCTATCCTTGTGCGAGACTCACGCAGGAATCCAGCGCAATATGAATGTCCTGATCGTTGATGACGACCCTATTGCCCGCGAGCGCCTGAGCCGAATGGTTGGCGAACTCGAGGGATACAGTGTCCTGGAGCCCAGCGCCACGAACGGCGAAGAAGCGTTGGCACTGATCGACAGCCACAAGCCGGATATCGTGTTGCTCGATATCCGCATGCCCGGCCTCGATGGCCTGCAGGTGGCTGCACGATTGTGCGAACGCGAAACCCCGCCCGCCGTGGTGTTCTGCGCAGGAGCCGATGAATATTCCGAGGGAGCCTTACGGGCCAGCGCCGTAGGCTATCTGGTGAAACCGGTGAGAACTGAACAGTTAAACGACGCGTTAAAAAAAGCCGAACGCCCCAATCGCATGCAACTCTCCGCCCTGACCCGGCCGGCGGCCGAAAGTGGCAGCGGTCCTCGCAGCCATATCAGTGCGCGCACCCGCAAGGGGATCGAACTGATTCCCATCGATCAGGTGGTCTACTTCATCGCCGATCACAAATACGTGACCTTGCGCCATGAAGCGGGCGAAGTGCTGCTGGATGAGCCGCTCAAGGCCCTTGAGGACGAGTTCGGCGAGCGTTTCGTGCGCATACACCGAAACGCCCTGGTCGCCCGCGACCGCATTGAACGCTTGCAGCGCACACCGCTGGGGCATTTTCAGCTGTTCCTGAAAGGCTTGAACGGCGATGCACTGATCGTCAGCCGGCGTCATGTGGCTGGCGTGCGGAAAATGATGCAGCAGCTTTGATTCGCGGCTTGCATGTAGATCCCACACCCGATTTCCGGACATCCGGGGCCAGGGAGGCCGAGTAGTTTCTGATACAAGTCAAAGTGGATTTGGCTGAGCTGTTATCATCCGCCGTATCTATTCAGTACGGATTGATCCATGTCCACTCGCCAAATCCGCATCGCCACCCGTAAAAGCGCTCTAGCCCTGTGGCAGGCCGAATACGTCAAAGCCCGCCTGGAAGAGGCCCATCCGGGCCTGCTCGTGACCCTGGTTCCGATGGTCAGTCGCGGCGACAAGCTGCTCGACTCGCCGTTGTCGAAAATCGGCGGCAAGGGCCTGTTCGTCAAGGAGCTGGAAACCGCGCTGCTGGAAAACGAAGCCGACATCGCCGTGCACTCCATGAAGGACGTGCCGATGGACTTCCCCCAAGGCCTGGGCCTGTTCTGTATCTGCGAGCGCGAAGACCCGCGTGACGCCTTTGTCTCCAATACCTATTCCAGTCTCGATGCGTTGCCGCCAGGCAGCATCGTCGGCACTTCGAGCCTGCGTCGCCAGGCTCAGCTGCTGACCCGTCGCCCGGACCTGGAAATCCGCTTCCTGCGCGGTAACGTCAACACCCGCCTGGCCAAGCTGGATGCAGGCGAGTACGACGCGATCATCCTGGCGTCCGCCGGTTTGATCCGCTTGGGTTTCGAGGATCGCATCACCTCGGCCATCAGTGTCGACGACAGCCTGCCGGCCGGTGGCCAGGGCGCGGTAGGCATCGAGTGCCGCAGCGCCGACAGCGAAATCCACGCCTTGCTCGCACCGCTGCATCACCAGGACACCGCGACCCGCGTCACTGCCGAACGCGCGCTCAACAAACACCTCAATGGCGGCTGCCAGGTGCCGATCGCCTGCTACGCCGTGCTGGAAGGCGAGCAGGTCTGGTTGCGCGGGCTGGTGGGCGATCCGAGTGGTGGTCTGCTGCTCAGTGCCCAAGCGCGTGCACCCCGTGGCGATGCTGAAGCCCTGGGCGTGCAAGTAGCCGAAGACCTGTTGAATCAGGGCGCCGCCGACATACTGAAAGCGGTTTATGGCGAGGCGGGCTACGAGTGACGGGCTGGCGCCTGCTGCTGACGCGTCCGGCGGATGAGTCGGCGGCGCTGAGCGCAGTCCTGGCGGAGCAGGGGATTTTCAGCAGCAGCTTGCCGCTTTTGGACATCGTGCCGATCCCTGCCTCTGACACAATGCGGGACGTGGTCCAGGGTCTCGGTCGCTATTGTGCGGTGATCGTGGTCAGCAAGCCTGCCGCGCGAATCAGTGTCGAACTGCTCAACCGGTTTTCCTCGCAGACGCCGCCTGTGAAATGGTTCAGCGTCGGCGCGGCGACGGCGCGGATTCTGGAAGATCGCGGCCTGGACGTGAGCTATCCCCTGGAAGGCGATGACAGCGAAGCCTTGCTTGAATTGCCGAACCTGCGCGATGCCATCGCCGGGCCTGATCCACGGGTGCTGATCATGCGTGGGGAAGGCGGTCGCGAACTGCTGGCAGAGCGCTTGCGCGAGCAAGGTGCTAGTGTCGATTATCTGGAACTGTACCGCCGCGAGCTGCCGCACTACCCGGCAGCGACGCTGCCGGAGCGGATCCGGGTGGAACGCCTGAATGCGCTGGTGGTCAGCAGTGGACAGGGTTTTGAGCACCTGCATCAATTGGCTGGCGACGCCTGGCCGCAGTTGGCGCGGTTGCCGTTGTTTGTACCAAGTCCCAGGGTTGCCGAGCTGGCACGTGCCGCCGGTGCCCTGACAGTTGTGGATTGTCGTGGCGCCAGTGCCGCGGCCTTGCTGACGGCGATACGGGAGCAACCCGTACCCGTTTCCTAATGCAAAGGATGGATACGTGAGCGAAACAGCCTTGCCTAAAGAAGACGTCCGGCCAGTGCTTGATGCGCCGATTGAAACGCCACCACCCGCCGTAGAGCCGCGCCGAGGCAACGGGCTCGCCATCGTCGCCCTGTTGCTGGGCGCTGCCGGTGTTGCGGTGGGCGGTTGGGGAGTCTGGCAGGTGCGCCACTTGCAGGCGACCAATCAACAGCAATTGAGTCAGGTCCAGGCTTTGAGCGATGAAGCGCAAAGCCTGAAACTCAATGACCAGCGACTGAGCGCGCGTCTGGAGCAACTGCCCGCTGCCGACGTGCTGGAAGAGCGCAGCCGCCTGGTCATTCAGTTGCAGGGCGATCAGCAACGACTCAATCAACGCCTGGAAACGGTGCTCGGTGCCAGCCGCAAGGATTGGCGCCTGGCCGAGGCCGAGCACTTGCTGCGCCTGGCCAGCCTGCGCCTGTCGGCGTTGCAGGACATCAGCAGCGCCCAGGCCCTGGTGCAGGGTGCCGACGATATTCTTCGCGAGCAAAACGACCCGGGCTCCTTTGCCGCGCGCGAGCAGGTGGCCAAGACCCTGGTGGCGCTGCGCAGCACCGATCAGCCGGATCGCACCGGGCTGTTCCTGCGCCTGGGCGCGCTACGCGAACAGGTGACCGGCCTCACCGAGCTGGCTCCCGAATACAAGGACCGTGGCGAGTCGCTGCTGGGCCTGACCGCCGACGGTGACGGCGCCAGTCGCTGGGCGCAATGGTGGGATCAGATTTCGCGCTATATCCGTATCGATTTCAACGCCGATAAAAACGTCCGACCACTGCTCGCCGGGCAGAGTTTGAGCCAGGTGCGCCTGGCCTTGAGCCTGGCACTGGAACAGGCGCAATGGGCCGCGCTCAATGGCCAGGCGGCGGTTTACAGCCAGGCGCTGGACGAGGCGCGTGACGTGCTCAAGGGCAACTTCAATCCGGACAACCAGCAGAGCAAGGTGATGCTTGAACAGGTGGCCGAACTGAGCAAACAGCCAGTCACCGTGGTCACCCCTGACCTGACCGGTACGCTGAGCGCAGTGCAGGGTTACCTGGAGCGTCGCAACATCAACGCCGAGGACTCGGTCAAGCCGCTGACCAAACCTGCCGCGAGCACCGCGCAGGAGGCCACGCCATGAAGCGCCTGTATGTGATCCTGTTTCTGGTCATCGCCGCCTCGGCAGCGCTGGGGTTGGCGATAGCCGAGCATTCCGGTTACGTGCTGATCGCTTACAAGAGCTTCCGTTACGAGTCGAGCCTGTGGGCGACTCTGGCCCTGGTGGCGGTGCTGTGGCTGCTGTTCTGGGGCATCAAGGCACTGATCGAGCTAGTGCTGACGTCCGGCGGTGTGGTCAATCCCTGGTCGCGGCGCAACCGCAGTCGTCGGGTGCAGGTGGCGATCGAACACGGCCAGCTGGACCTGGCGGAAGGTCGTTGGGCCAGTGCGCAGCGTCACTTGCAACGGGCCGCGGAAGCCGAGCGCCAACCGCTGCTTTATTACCTCGGCGCTGCCCGCGCCGCGAACGAACAAGGGCACTACGAAGAAAGCGACAACCTGCTGGAGCGAGCGCTGGAGCGCCAGCCACAGGCCGAGCTGGCCATTGCCTTGAGTCATGCGCAATTGCAGACCGATCGTGGTGATACCGAAGGGGCGCTGGCGACGCTGCAAGCCATGCGTGAGCGGCACCCGCATAACGCACAGGTGTTGCGTCAGTTGCAGCGTTTGCATCAGCAGCGAGGCGAATGGTCGGCGGTGATTCGCCTGCTGCCGGAATTGCGCAAGGACAAGGCCCTGCCAGCGGCCGAACTCGCGGAGCTTGAGCGTCGCGCCTGGGGCAAGAATCTTTCCCTGGCGGCGCAGCGGGAAGAGGACGGAACCGTTGGCTTGCAATCGCTCAAGGGCGCATGGGAGCAACTGACGTCTGCTCAACGCCAGGAACCGCAACTGGTGCTCGCCTACGCCGAGCAACTGCGGCAACTGGGGGCGCAGGTCGAGGCAGAAGAGGTGTTGCGCACAGCGCTCAAGCGCAACTATGACAGTCACCTGGCGCGCCTTTACGGGCTGGTTCGCGGCAGCGACCCGGCGCGTCAATTGCACCTTGCCGAAGGCTGGCTCAAGGAGCATCCCGCCGATTCCGGTCTGCTGCTGACCCTGGGTCGTCTGTGCCTGCAAAGCAGCCTGTGGGGCAAGGCCCGTGACTATCTGGAAAGCAGCCTGCGCATGGAGCGCAATCCGGAGGCCTGCGCCGAGCTGGCGCGGCTGTTGGCGCAAATGGGTGATACCGAGCGCAGCAACCAGCTGTTCCAGGAAGGTCTGGGATTGCTGGATGAGCGCTTGCTCGCGGCGCCGTTACCGGTGCCCGCACGCGCATGATCTCCGGCCCCTTGTAGCCGCAGGTTGCGCCAGCGGCTACAAGGTAATCTCCCGTTGTGAGTGGCGAAATTCGCGATGCTTTTACCTTCCTACAGCCTCTTCAGTAGAGTCCTACAAAGGGCTGCGCCTAATCCTTCGGCATGTGTTGGGAATTCCCTACATCTGCGCTGAAGTGTCCCAAGCAACCCGCCTTGAAACGCCGGATCGCTTTCCTCTACCGTAGCCGTCGGTCCTAATTGTTACGGAAAAGCCATGTCATTGGCCTGCACACGCTCCTTGTTTTTCACGGTCTTCGTGGTGGGCGCCCTGGTCCTGGGCACGTCCTACTATCTGGAATACTCCATCGGCCTCAACCCTTGTGGCTTGTGCCTGTTGCAACGGATTTGCCTGGCGCTGCTGACTTGCATCTGCCTGATAGCGGCAGTGCAGGGCCCTGGTCGACTCGGCTCCTTTCTCTATTGGCTGCTCGGCCTTCTCTGCAGCCTGGCGGGTACGGTCGCCGCAGGGCGGCAGGTGCTGTTGCAAGGCAATCCAGCGCATCAATTGGCGACCTGCGCTTCAGACCTGGTGGAGCTGTTCGACAGTGGATCATGGCTCTGTATTGTGCAGCAGATGTTCAAAGGCACTTTCGATTGCACCCAGCGCACCTGGACATGGCTGGATCTGAGCATCCCCGAATGGAGCCTGCTGTTCTTCGTCGCAATGACGATTCTGGGTGTCTATCAGTTATTGCGCCTTCTCTGGATCGCCATGCGGCGACCGCTCAGCGGCGAATCGTCGCAACAAGCCCTGTTGAAAGATTAAACACTTGTATGAACTTTATCGCCTGCGTACCTTGAAGCCTCAGTCCTGCGGGCATAATCTGGCCCGCACGTGTCATTGGAATTTTGTCGCTCGATGACGCTCTGCCCCGAACGCCCATGACAAGAGGCGAACGGGCATAGAGCAGCTGACCCACAAGGGAAGAGAGATCACCATGCTCGAAAGTTGTCAGAATGCTCAGGAACGCTGGGGTGGAGTGCACCTGCTGATCGATCGCTGGTTGCAGGAGCGTCGAGAACTGATCGGGGCCTATGACACGCTTGGCGCAGAGCCGGCGGCCCTGGGTGAAAGCCGCAAACCCTTGCAGGAGTTCTGCGGCGTGCTGGTCGATTACGTATCGGCCGGTCACTTCGAAATCTACGAACAGCTGACGGGGGAGGCCAAGGCCTTCAACGACAAGCGCGGCCTGGAACTCGCCGAGACGATCTATCCGCGCATCGATGTCATCACCGAGAAGCTCCTGGCGTTCAACGACCTGTGTGATGAAGGCAAGTGCGTCGCGGAGAAATTCAAGGAGCTTGGCGGCCTGTTGCACGAACGCTTCGAGCTGGAAGACTGCCTGATCGAAGTGCTGCACACCGCTCACAAGGAAGCGGACTCGGTTCAGGTCTGAACCCTCCCTCCCGCAAGACACGAAAACGGTGCGCCATGGCGCACCGTTTTTCATTGGTGCGATCAGCCGGCTGCGCCGCGCAATTCGACTTCAAATACCAGAGGCGTGAACGGTGCGATCAGGTCGCCCGCGCCGTCGGCACCATAGGCTTGCGCCGATGGAATCACCAGGCGCCATTTCGCGCCGACCGGCATTTGCTGCAACGCACTGCGCCAGCCACTGATCACGCTATCGAGACTGAACCACTGCGGCTGATCGTTCTGGTCGAACACGGTGCCGTCAGGCAGGCGTCCGATGTACAGCACCTGTACTTTTCCGTTCGGTCCGGCCTTGGTTCCGTTGCCCGGTGTCAATTCCGTCATCAGTATTCCATCGGCCAGTTCACGAACACCGGGCTTGGCTTTTTCCTCGGCGAGAAAACGCTTTTCATTTTCTACCGCCAACTGGTTTTCCGGTGCCGGTGTCTGCATCGCAACCCGGGCTTCGTGCTCGGACAGAATCTGTTCGATCTGCTCGTCTTTCAACGCCAGTGGCTTGCCTTGATAGGCCTGCTGCAACCCTTCGACCAGAGCCTTGAGTTGCAGATCGGGAACCTCTTGGCGCAGGCGTTCGCCGAGGCTCGCACCGAGGCTGTAAGCGAGATCGTGAGCGTCGTTTTCCTGGTTTTTTTCGGCGGCCTGAGCCACGGAAAAAATCACGCACAGCGATAAAAAAAGGTAGCGCGACATGGGCACTCTCCGACCTGAAGTGCGGGCGATTATGCCAGTGTGAATGTGCTTAACGGTGAACTGCTTTTGCGCAAGCGAAGAAGTTTTTCACTCCTTTGCAACAGGACGCTTTCGATAGTGTCAACATGCCCTAGCGGCGGTTGCAGCAGAGGTCTAGTATGAGCCGCACTCACTTCAGCCAGGAGGTAAACCATGTCGGCCACCAAGAAGCCAGTAAACACTCCGTTGCATCTTCTCCAACAACTGTCGGGCAGCTTGCTCGAGCACCTAGAAACTGCCTGTTCGGAAGCTTTGGCTGATGCTGAGAAACTGCTCGCCAAGCTGGAAAAACAACGCGGCAAAGCTCAGGAAAAATTGCACAAATCCCGCACCAAATTGCAGGACGCGGCAGCGGCCGGCAAGGCCAAGGCGCAAGCCAAGGCCAAGGATGCCGTGAGCCAACTCGAAGACCTGCTCGATGCCCTCAAGGAGCGTCAGTCGGACACTCGCGGCTACATCCTGCAACTCAAGCGTGACGCTCAGGAAAGCCTGAAACTGGCCCAGGGCGTTGGTCGTGTTCAAGAGGCTGTTGGCAAGGCATTGACCCTGCGTGCGGCCAAATCTGCTGCGGCGACTCCTGCCAAGAAAACCGCTGCCAAACCGGCTGCTGCAAAAGCACCGGCCAAGCCTGCCGCCAAACCGGTTGCCAAAGCACCGGTGAAAGCCGCAGCAAAACCTGCCGCTAAACCAGCGGCGAAAAAACCTGTAGCTGCCAGCGCTGCCAAACCCGCTGCCGGTACTGCTGCAGCCAAACCGGCTGCCAAGCCAGCCGCCAGAACCGCTGCTGCGAAACCGGCTGCACGCACTGCTGCCGCGAAACCCGCCGTGGCGAAAACTGCAGCGGCCAAGCCAGCTGCAAAACCAGCCGCCAAACCGGCTGCAAAACCCGCCGCTAGAACCGCTGCTGCGAAACCGGCTGCCAAGCCTGCGGCAAAACCTGTCGCGGCTAAAACTGCTGCCAAGCCAGCTGCAAAACCGGCCGCTAAACCTGCTGCGAAAACCGCAGCTGCAAAACCAGCAACCAGGCCAGCCACGGCGGCAAAACCTGCTGCGGCAAAACCAGCAGCCAAGCCAGCCGCTGCTGCAAAACCCGCCGCTGCCAAACCGGCTGCCAAGCCAGCCGCAGCGAAACCTGCAGCCAAGCCAGCTGCGAAACCTGCCGCCGCAAAACCTGCAGCAAAACCAGCGGTGAAAAAACCGGTCGCTGCCACCAAGCCGGCTCCGGCCCCGACAGCTGCCGCCAAGCCAGCAACGCCTGCGACGCCAGCACCTTCTGCTCCGGCCGCAACCGCGCCAGCAGTGACCACCTCGACAGCCACCACTGCACCAACCCCAGTGGCACCGTCGAGCGCTACCACCACCCCAACCAGCGCTTCCTAAGTGCCGGTTACCGCGACGCGCAGCTGATGCAGCGCGTCGCGGTCCAGGTGTGCGGCATCTGCCGCCACGCCTTCAAGCCAGGGCGTTAAATCGCTCGCCTCATCCTGCTGCCAGCCCTGCGTCGACTGCTCCAGTCGCACGATCAAATGCCGTTCGGCCTCCAGTTCCAGAGCCTTCACTTTTTCGCGCAGCGCGCGCAGATCCTCATCGCTCGTGGCAACGGATTTCCATTGCGTTCGCAATGCCCGCAACGGCTGCACCACATCGGCGTCCCAGGGCTTCACCACGCTGCGAAGTTGCTGCAAGCGTTGCTCATTGCACCCGACGCCTCGCTGGCCCAGCCATGCCGCACATAGCAGCAGACACACATTGACCCCCGTCGACTGCAATTGCAGGCAGGCCTGTTCAACCCCCGGGCGGGCGTAAAGGGAAAGGGAAAAGCTCCACAGGTCAGAGGACATAGTGCTACTCGCGCCAGTTGCGAGCGAAGCTGGTAGACTCCGCCGCCATTATGATTCGACTTCAGAACCTGACTTTACAGCGTGGTCCGCAACGTCTGCTAGAAGACGCCGAGCTGACCCTGCACGCCGGCCAGAAAGCCGGCCTCATCGGTGCCAACGGCGCCGGCAAATCGAGCCTGTTCGCCTTGCTTCGCGGTGAACTGCATCCGGATTCGGGTGATTGCTTCCTGCCGGCCGACTGGCGTATCGCCCACATGCGCCAGGAGGTCGACACCCTCGAACGCCTGGCGGTCGACTACGTGCTCGATGGCGACCTGCGCCTGCGAGAGGTGCAACGCGAGCTGGCGGCAGCCGAAGCCGCCCACGACGGCGCTGCCCTGGCCCGCCTGCACGCGGAACTCGACAGCGCCGACGGCTATACCGCCGACGCCCGGGCGCGCAAGTTGCTGGCCGGCCTTGGGTTTACCAACGAGCAGATGGATCGCCAGGTCGGCGACTTCTCCGGTGGCTGGCGGATGCGCCTGAACCTGGCGCAGGCCCTGATGTGCCCTTCGGACCTGCTGCTGCTCGACGAACCGACCAACCACTTGGACCTCGACGCCATCATCTGGCTCGAAGAGTGGCTCAAAGGCTATCCCGGCACCCTGATGCTGATCTCCCACGACCGGGATTTCCTCGATGCCGTGGTCGATCACGTGGCCCACGTCGATCAGCGCAAGATCACCCTGTACCGCGGTGGCTACAGCGCCTTTGAACGTGCCCGTGCCGAGCGTCTGGCCCAGCAACAACAGGCCTACGAGAAGCAGCAGGCGCAGCGTGCGCACATGGAAAGCTACATCGCCCGCTTCAAGGCCCAGGCCACCAAGGCCCGCCAGGCCCAGAGCCGGATCAAGGCGCTGGAGCGGATGGAAGAGCTGACCGCCGCCCACGTCGATTCGCCGTTCGACTTTGTCTTCCGCGAATCGCAGAAAATTTCCAGCCCGCTGATCGATCTGTCCGATGCCCGCCTGGGCTACGGCGAGAAGACCGTGCTGGAGAAGGTCAAGCTGCAACTCACCCCCGGCGCGCGAATCGGTTTGCTTGGTCCGAACGGCGCGGGCAAGTCGACCCTGATCAAGAACCTCGCGGGCGAACTGTCGCCACTGGCGGGCCGAATGACCCGTGGCGAGAACACGGTCGTTGGCTACTTCGCTCAGCATCAGCTCGACTCCCTGGACTCCAAGGCTAGCCCGTTGCTGCACCTGCAGCGTTTGGCGCCGACCGAGCGTGAACAGACCCTGCGCGACTTCCTCGGTGGCTTCGACTTCCGTGGCGCGCGCATCGACGAGCCGGTCCTGAATTTCTCCGGTGGCGAGAAAGCGCGTCTGGCCCTGGCGTTGATCGCCTGGGACCGTCCGAACCTGTTGCTGCTCGACGAACCGACCAACCACCTGGACCTGGAAATGCGCCTGGCGCTGACCATGGCCCTGCAGGAATTCAGCGGCGCGGTACTGGTGGTCTCCCACGACCGTCACCTGCTCAAGAGCACCACTGATAATTTCTTCCTGGTGGCCGACGGCAAGGTCGAAGAGTTCGATGGCGACCTCGATGACTACACCCGCTGGCTGGTCGATTACCGTCAGCGCAACGCGCCGGTCAGCAACACGCCGGTCAACCCGGACAAGACCGACAAGAAGGCCCAGCGTCAGGCCGCGGCGGCCCTGCGTCAGCAGTTGGCACCGCACAAGCGCGAAGCTGACAAGCTCGAGGCCGAACTGGGCAAGCTCCACGAGAAACTGGCGAAAGTCGATGCCAGCCTCGGTGACAGCGACATCTACGAGCCGGCGCGCAAGAACGAGTTGCGCGACCTGCTGGCGGAACAGGCCAAGTTGAAGGTGCGCGAAGCGGAGCTGGAAGAAGCCTGGATGGAAGCGCTGGAACTGCTGGAAAGCATGCAGGCGGAGCTGGAGTCGCTGTCCTGATGGAGGCGTTCAAACTGCCGCTGCCAGCGATGTGGGTCGAGCCGATCTGGCTCGGCGTGCAAATCCTGCTGATTCTGCTGGCCGGCTATCTGGCCCAGCGTTTCGTGGCCAAGGTCCTGACTCGCCTGGGCGAGCGCTACCCGTTTCCGCCGCAATTGCTCATGCCCCTGCGTGGCGGCCTGCGCTGGCTGATCATGGGCAGTGCGCTGATTTTCGTGCTCGAACGACTCGGGGTGTCGGCCACGGTGCTGTGGACGGCGCTTTCCGGCTTTGTCGCGGTCGCTGCAGTGGCGTTTTTCGCCATGTGGAGCGTGCTCTCGAACCTGCTGTGCTCGGTGCTGATCTTCACCGTTGGCCCGTTCCGTCTCGGCGATGTGGTCGAACTGGTGGACACCACCGACAAGCCTGGCGTGAAAGGGCGGGTGGTGGCGATCAATCTGCTGTACACCACGTTGATCGAGGCTGAAGAGCTCGGTACCGGTAGCGCCATGGTGCAGGTGCCCAATAGTTTGTTCTTCCAGCGTTCGGTGCGGCGTTGGCGCGGGACCGATGTGTTCCCTTCCAGCGGGTTTGAGAAGTAAGTCTTCTGTTGTCTGGAAGACCGCCATCGCGAGCAGGCTCGCTCCTACAGTTGACCGAGTTGTTCCGCGAGAAACGCGATCCGATGTAGGAGCGAGCCTGCTCGCGATGGGGCCCTCGAGTCGCAAACGCTGGTCGGCAACCGCAACATCCTGCAAAAAATCGGTAGTCATCCGCCCAAAGCCGCATTAGCTTAGATGTTTGTCACGAGTCTGAGTCGAGGTGTGCGATGGAGCTTCAAACATGGCTGGCGTTTTTTGCCGCCTGTTGGGTGATCAGTCTTTCTCCCGGTGCCGGCGCCATTGCGTCGATGTCCAGCGGTCTGCAATACGGTTTCTGGCGCGGTTACTGGAACGCCCTGGGCCTGCAACTGGGCCTGGCGCTGCAAATCGCCATTGTCGGCGCCGGTGTGGGCGCGATTCTCACCGCATCGGCCACCGCCTTCTATGCGATCAAATGGTTCGGTGTGGCGTACCTGGTTTACCTCGCCATCAAGCAATGGCGTGCACTGCCCAGCGACATGACTGACGAGGCGGCCATCCGCCCGATCGGCAAGCCGCTGGTCCTGGTGTTCCGTGGTTTCCTGGTGAACATCAGCAACCCCAAAGCGCTGGTGTTTATGCTCGCGGTGTTGCCTCAGTTCATTGATCCGCACGCGCCACTGCTGATCCAGTACCTGATCATCGGTGCGACCATGATCTGCGTCGACCTGATTGTCATGGCCGGCTACACCGGACTGGCGTCCAAGGTATTGCGCCTGCTGCGCACGCCAAAGCAGCAAAAACGCATGAACCGTACTTTTGCCGGGCTGTTCATCGGCGCGGCGGCGTTCATGGCGACGTTGCGTAAAGCTGCGGTTTAAAAACATCAGCCACAGAAAAAGGCGACCTTCTCAGGTCGCCTTTTTCTTTGCCCAACGGATTTCAGCGCAAAATCACCGGCGCAGTATCCGGCGGCAAGTCGTTGTGCCCCACCGGTTCTCCCGACGGCTCCTGATTACCGTCACCGAGTTGTTCGCGCAATTGCCGCGCGACGTCTTCGCCCAAGGAGCGGGAGACGTCCCTGACCACCCGTGGCCGATTGAGCGACACGTGGATATCCCGGTCATTAACCAGCTTGGTGTCCTGGGCCTCACCCATCGCCGTGAAGGCCGAGACAATCTCGTAGGTTTTCGTATTAATCAGGCTGAAATCCGCCACCAGGGTCAGCGCCAGCACCGCCGAAACACTGTCGGTGTTAGCCAGTTCGTTCATGTCCTGGGTGAAGTCGATGTCGGACAAGGTGCCGAACAGCACATAGTCCGCGCCTTCGAACTGCCCGGCCTTGATGCGCTTGATCACGTCGTAGACGTCGGCATCGACCCGTGGGGTGTAGGGCGTGCCCTGAATCAGCTGAAACATCCCGGTCTTGAGCATCTGGCCTTTGATATCACCGGCAAAGCGCCTGATTTCGCTCTGTTCCAGGTAGCTGTTGCGGGTTGTGTACTCGTCGTAACTCGATGAACCGCTGGCGCCGTAATAATCCTGCTGATGGTCATCGCGGGCGGAAACCACGTGGACGTATTGCTCGACACTGGCCTCGTAGGCGAGGTCGGTGACAGCGATTTTCGGTGCGGCTTGGGCGCTGATCGCGCAAGCCAGGGCCATGATGCCAATCCAGGTACGCATGGTTCAGCGCTCCGTGGTCTTGCGGATTTCTTTTTCGTCCATCCACTCCGCCAACCCGCTTTCGACGTCGACCAATTGCAGGCTGAATTTGTAGAAGACGTCCTTGTAATCGCTGCTGCGCTTGACGATCGAGCTGATCGAGCCTTCCAGGCGATAGCGCGCGGCAATCATGTTCCCGGTTTTCGCCACCGTGCTCTTTTTGTACAGGCCGCTCTGGTTTTGCAGCTTGAGCTGATCGACCTGGCTCTGCAGGTCGGTGTTGTCGCTGGCAAAACGCGCGGTGCCCGAGCGCATCAGTTGAGTCTTGATCGACGTGGTGATTTCACGGGTGTCGATGTATTCGCTGGTCTTGTTGCGCACGTCGTACACCTGGACCACCGGGCGGCCTTTCAACACGCCGGACTGGGCGAGGGAGCGGGTCATGCTTTCCGCGATCATTTGCAGGTCGGTGGAGCCGAATTCGTTGGTGATCAGTTCAACGGCTTTCGGGTCGCCGTAGCTGATGTTGCCGCTGCCCAGTACGGGCGAGGTGTTGTTGGCACAACCACCGACCAGCAAGGCGCTCAGGGTCAGGAAGCAAATGCGTGCAAACATGGGCAGGGTCTCTGATGGGTTGGTCATGGCGTGTTGATTTCCAGGCGGAAGTCCACGGCCTGGGGCACAGGGGCGATGGCGGGCAGAAAGCTCGTCTGCTGCGCGTAAAGGGTCAGGCTTTTCCAGCTTTCGGCATCGGCAACCGGAAAGCCTTCCGGGCCCAGCCACAGATAGCGGTAATACAGGGTTTTATTGCGGGTGTCGGTATTGCTCAATTGTGCGTTGACCGTCAGGAATCCGTTTTCCCGGGCCATGCGCATGGGGCCGATGGCCAGGTCCTCGATTGGTCCCGTTGCCAGAACCTTGCTGGCGGCGCTGCCCGGCTCCGGCGGCGGCGTTGCGCAGCCGGCCAGGAGGGCCAGGGCGACGACGGCGATGCTTTTCAATCCCATGAAAATCTCCGTTCAGTTCAAGACCGCAGACTGCGGCGGGGGTGTGGACTCAAGCGCCAGGGCTCTGTCGGAGGCATAGATACGGTTGCTCACGGCTCGCAGGCTCAAGGCTTGGTGCGTTTGATCCAGCCTGAATTTCACCGGCTGAAAATCCGGCGCGTTGGGCAGCGTCAACTGGTGCACGCCTTTGTCAAGCCGCAGGCGCGCCACGAAGGTCTTGTCGGGCAGCGTGCGCCAGCCACGGGTGTCGGCATCTTCGCGCTGGATTTGCGCCTGGATCGCCGCCTCCAGCTGTTCGGGGTGGTTCTTTTTCAGGTAGGCCTGGTTACGCGCATTGGAACGGGCTCGAACCAGGGTGCGCTCGATGATGCCCGGCATATCGTCACGCAGGGTGCGGCGTGCCATGTCGCCAAAGCTGTTGAGCAGCGTCAGCTGGTGTTTTTTGCCGTCCACGGTAATGAAGTCCACCGGCGGTGTGGAGGTGTCAGGGACGATGATCGGGAAGGACATGTTGGTGACGAAGTTTTCGCCATCGACCTCCACGTTGATGGGCACGCGCACCGAACTGCGCGCCGGCGCCAGGCCGGTTTGCACGATCAGCAGGACATCACTTTCGCCAGCCTTGAGCGGCGATTTGTCGAGGTTGCGCAGCGCTTGTTCGAGCAATGGCGTATTCGGGCGCAGCTCGATCGCCTTGCGATAGCCCGGCGCGGCGAGGTCTTTCTCGTTCAGGGCCTCATAGATAAAGCCGGCAAGGTAATGACTGAACGCGCTCTGGTAGCTGTTTTTCAATGCCACCACTTCGGGTGCATCGAGGGTCGCCACCGGGTAGCCCTGAAGGTCCTTGTATTGCAGGGTGATCCCTTGCGCCTGCGCCTGATTTTCCAGTTCGAGGTATTCAAGGTCGCGTTTTTCGGCGATGCCGGCTTCGCGCTCGTGGGTTTTCTTGATCAGCACGCGGGCGTCGGCGGGATCGGCACCGGCCATGAAGATCAGGGCCATTTGCGTGGTCAGGGCGACCCGCTCGAAATCGTAACCGTCGTAAAAACGCACCTTGTCGTTGGCAACGTAGCTGCTGAGTTCGGTGAAATTTTTGAGCGTGGCAAATCTCGACGAGTTTTCGTACGCCACGATAGACCGGTCGGCGTAGTCCCAGGCTGCAAAACTGCCGGTCATGTCACCTTTCAGGCGCAGCAGTTCGCCTTTCTCCATGTGATAGAGCAGGTCGCGTGGAGCAAGGGGGTTGTTTCGTTCCAGTACAGCCAACGAACCGTCGAGCTGACCGGCCTGGAAATAAGCCAGGGTTTCTCCCAGCTCGGCGTTGTAGTCGCGTGTGCTCGCGCAACCGCTCAACATCAAGCACGCACCGAGTACCAGCAGCAAGCGGGTGGACATGTGCCTTGTGTCTTCCTTGAAAGACCACCTCAGGGTGGCGAACTGTAGACGCGAATGATGGCACTTTGTTCCCGGTGCTGACAGGCGCTGGAGCAGACAAAGCTTGAGTGAAAAGCATTGAGAGGGAACAATATATTACTTCGTGTTTCCAAATGAGATTCATTCATGATTTCCCCCTCCCGTTTCCTGGCCTGGCTGGTCGCGCCGGTGCTTGCCCTATGCAGCCTCAATCTGCTGGCCGATACCGTGGAAGGCGCGCCGCAAGCCCTGCATCTACTCGACTATATCGGTGCGGACTACCCGCAAGCGGTGCAGGCAGGTGAGGTCGTCAACGAGTCGGAATACCGCGAGCAACTGGAGTTCGTCCAGGCGTTGCAAGGTCTGGTGAGCGCCATGCCGGCCAAGCCGGAAAAGGCCGTGCTGGAGCAGGGCATCACCACGCTTCGCGGGGCGATCACTGACCGTCAGGACGGCGCGGATGTCGCCCGTCAGGCGCGGCAGCTGGGGGCGAAACTGGCGGTGGCCTATGAAGTGAGCCAGGCGCCGATCATCACCCCGGACCCGACCCGTGGCGCGCCGCTGTACGCGCAGCACTGCTCGGTGTGCCATGGCGATAGCGGTGCCGGCGACGGCCCGGCGGGCGTGGGGATGACGCCGCCTCCGGCCAATCTGCGCGACGCCGTGCGAATGGATCACCTGAGCCTGTATGCGATCTACAGCACCCTGGGGCTGGGTGTTGAAGGTACTGACATGCCGGCCTTCGCCGATCAGCTGGACGATCGTCAGCGTTGGGACCTGGCCACCTACATCGCCAGCTTCAGCGCCGACCCCGCGACCGCCGCCGGCGACAAGATCTACAACATCGCCGACCTGGCCCGCCAGACTCCGGCCGAGGTGCAGGCGGCAGATGGCGCGCAGGCCGTCGCGATCTTCCGCGCACAGCGCGCGCAACCGCCGCAGGTCAAGCGCGGCCCGGCGCAGTTGCTCGACTACACCGCGGCGACGCTGGACAAGAGTGTCGCCGCCTACCGTGCCGGCGACCACGATCAGGCCTACGACCTGTCAGTAGCGGCGTACCTGGAAGGCTTCGAACTGGTCGAAAGCTCCCTCGATAACGTCGACACCAACGTGCGCAAGGACACCGAAAAATCGCTGATGGCCTACCGACAGTCGTTGCAGGACGGCCTGCCGATCGAGCAGGTCGAGCAGCGCCTGGACGCGGCCAAGGCCAAGCTCAAGACCTCTGCAGGCTTGCTCGGCAGCGATGGCTTGAGCTGGTCTCTGAGCTACATTTCCGGCCTGTTGATTCTGTTGCGCGAAGGGTTGGAAGCGATTCTGGTGCTGGCGGCGATCCTGGCCTTCCTGCGTAACACCGGCCAGCAATCGGCGGTGCGCAGCGTCAACGTCGGTTGGGGACTGGCGTTGCTGGCGGGCCTGGGAACCTGGGCGTTGGCGGCGTATGTGATCGATGTCAGCGGTTCGCAGCGTGAATTGCTGGAAGGCGCGACCGCGTTGTTCGCCAGCGTCATGGTGCTGTGGCTGGGCGTGTGGATGCATGACCGTCGTCACGCGGCAGCCTGGCAGGACTACATCAAGAGCAGCCTGGTGGGCGGCGGTGGGCGTTTCGGTTTTGCGATCCTGGCGTTCTTCTCGGTGTATCGCGAGCTGTTCGAAGTGATCCTGTTCTACGAAACCCTGTGGTTACAGGCGGGTCCTGCGGGCCACGACGCGGTATTGGCCGGCGGTGCGACGGCGCTGGTGCTGCTGGTCGGCCTGGCGTGGGTGATCCTGCGTGGCTCGGCGAAACTGCCGTTGGCGTTGTTCTTCAGCATCAACGCCGGCCTGCTGTGTGCGCTGTCGGTGGTGTTTGCCGGGCATGGCGTGAAGGCGTTGCAGGAAGCGGGCATCTTCGGCACGCGGCCGGTGCCGTTCTTTGAGTTCGATTGGCTGGGAATTCATGCCGATGCGTATTCGTTGAGTGCGCAGGCGGTGGCATTGATTGCGATTGTCGTGCTGTATGGTCGTAGTCGTCTGGCTGAAAAGCGGCGGGTTACGGCTTAACAACATTCGCTTCGCTCACAATCGCGGGCAAGCCTTGCTCCCACAGGTTTTGTGGTGACACACCATGGTGTGTACGACACTTAACTGTAGGAGCAAGGCTTGCCCGCGATGCTTTTAGACGAGGAAACAAGCTATGCGCGTATGGATCGATGCCGACGCCTGCCCCCGGGCGGCGAGGGATCTGGTGGTGAAGTTCGCCCTCAAGCGCCAGTTCGAAGTGGTGATGGTGGCCGGGCAGCCGCAGAACAAGCCGGGCCTGGCGCTGGTGAAGCTGATCGTGGTACCGAGCGGCCCGGATGCGGCCGACGACTACCTGGTGGAGCATGCCGTGCCCGGTGAACTGGTGATCTGCAGCGACGTGCCGCTGGCCGATCGCCTGGTAAAGAATGGCGTTGCGGCGCTGGACCCGCGGGGCAAGGAGTTCGATGCGCAGAACATGGGTGATCGGCTGGCGGTGCGTAACCTGTTTACCGACTTGCGCGAGCAGGGGCAGATGAGCGGCGGGCCGGCGCCGTTTGGCGAGCGGGAGAAGCAGGCGTTTGCCAATGCGCTGGATCGGATACTTACAAGGCTGACCCGCAAAGCCTGATGCCTGTAATTGATCCTGTAGGAGCGAGCCTGCTCGCGATGGGGCCGGCACGTCCAACATTGAAGTTGGCTGTAAGGCCGCCATCGCGAGCAGGCTCGCTCCTACATGAGTTGAGGGGCTGTCAGGCGTCGTTTTCGTGGGTCAGTTCGAGCACGCGGTCGACCAGTTTGTTGATGCCTGATGCGGCCTCACTGATCGATTGGGCCAGCATGTAGGCCGGGGTGCTCACCAGTTTGCGCGCCTTGTCTTCGACGATGTCGCTCACCGCACAGTCCTTGTGGGTGGCGCCCATTTTGTTCAGGGCGGCGGCGGTGTCGGCGTCGTTGCCGATGGTGCAGGTCACGCCCGGACCGTAGATTTTCGCGGCCAGGGCTGGCGAGATGCAGATCAGGCCGACGGGCTTGCCGGCTTCGGCAAAGGCTTCGGTCAAGGCCAGTACTTCCGGTTGCACGGTGCAGGCGGTGCCTTCGATGGCGAAGTTGGAGAGGTTCTTGGCCGCGCCGAAACCGCCGGGAATGATCAGCGCATCGAACTCTTCGGCATCGGCCTCGCGGATGTCCCTGACCTGGCCCCGGGCAATGCGCGCCGATTCCACGAGCACGTTGCGCGACTCGGGCATTTCTTCGCCGGTCAGGTGATTGATCACGTGCAACTGCGCGATGTTCGGTGCGAAACACTGCACCTGGGCACCGCGCTGGTCCAGGCGCAGCAGGGTTATCACGCTCTCGTAGATCTCGGCGCCGTCGTACACGCCACAACCGGAAAGGATCACTGCAACTTTTTTGCTCATGGGCGTTTCTCCAGATTCATGGCGTTAAATGTCCACTAATTTGTCACTCGTTGCCATAGGGTTATTTCGCGGCTACACCTAGCATCTGTCCTTAAAAAATTCCGTTCAGGACGCCTTATGGACTTCATTCTGTACGCGGTGCCGTTTTTCTTTGTGCTGATTGCCGTCGAGCTGCTGGCTGATCGTTGGCGCGGGGTCCGCAACTATCGGGTGGCGGACGCTATCAACAGCATCAGTACCGGCGTGCTGTCGACCACCACGGGCCTGTTGACCAAGGGCGTGGGGCTGCTGACCTATGGGTTTGCCCTCAAGCATCTGGCGTTGTTCGAGCTTTCGGCGGACAGCGTCTGGGTCTGGATATTCGCCTTCGTCTTCTATGACTTCTGCTACTACTGGCTGCACCGCATGGGCCACGAGCGCAACATTCTCTGGGCGGCGCACTCGGTGCATCACCAGAGCGAGGACTACAACCTCTCCACCGCCCTGCGCCAGACCAGTACAGGTTTTCTGTTGAGCTGGATCTTCTACCTGCCCATGGCGGTGGTCGGCGTGCCGTTGCTGGTGTTTGTCAGCGTCGCCGCGCTGAACCTGCTGTACCAGTTCTGGGTGCACACCCGGCACATTCCCAAGCTCGGCTGGTTCGAGTGGTTCTTCGTTACGCCGTCCAATCATCGGGCTCACCATGCGCAGAACGCTCTCTACATGGATCGCAACTACGGCGGCGTGTTCATTATTTGGGACCGTCTGTTCGGCTCGTTCCAGGAAGAAGACGACAACGAACCGGTGATTTTCGGCGTGACCACGCCGCTGGCGAGCTGGAACCCGATCTGGGCGAATGTGCAGTTCTACGCGCAGTTGTGGGCGGATGCGCGACGCACGCACAGCACCTGGGACAAGCTGCGGATCTGGTTCATGCGCACCGGCTGGCGGCCGGCGGATGTGGCGGCGAAATACCCGATGAACAAGCCGGACCTGAGCCAGTTCCGCAAGTTCGAGGTGCCGCTGGATGGGCGCCAGCAGATTTATGTGCTGCTGCAGTTCTGCGTGTACATCGCCTTGGGCAGTTATCTGATGAACCTGGAGCCAAGCCTGTCGACCTCGGCCCTCGTACTGGGCTGGGGCGCGGTGGCGCTGGGCTTGTTCGTGCTGGGCGTGGCCCTGGAGAATCGCCCGTGGGCGTTGAAGCTGGAGCTGCTGCGGCTGGTGTCGAACGTGCCGCTGGTGTGGCTGGCGCCGGTGGTGGGGCTATGGCCGGCCAGCGCGGTGGGCTGGGTCGGCCTGCTCAGCTACAGCCTGCTCAGTGGCATCGGTCTCTACTGCTGCAGAAACCGTTTCACTCGGCTGGCGTCTTAGGTTCGCTGGTCTGCCTGGCCTTCTGCTCGTCGGCGTAGACCTGCTTGGCCAGGCGCGCATTCTTGAAGCGGCGGCGCAGCCACAGGCCGACACCCAGGACCAGCAGGGCACCCAACACCCACAGCTCATACTTCTTGATGCTGCCGAGCATGCCTTCGAGCACTGCACCGAAGTGATAGGCGGCTGCCGCCAGCGCGGCCGCCCAGATCGCCGCACCAATGCCGTTGAGCAGCAGATAACGTCCCGGTGGATAACCCGACAGACCGATCGCCACCGGCATCACCGTGCGCAGGCCGTAGACGAAACGGAAGCTCAGGACCCAGATGTCCGGGTGTTTGCGGATATGTTCCAGTGCCCGGTCGCCCATCATCTGCCAGCGCGGTTTGCGCGCCAGCAACTTGCGCCCGTGCTTGCGTCCCAGGAAGTACCACAGCTGATCGCCGGCATAACTGCCGAAGAACGCCACGACCACCACCAGGTTGATGTCCATGTATCCACGGAACGCGAGGAAGCCTGCGAGTACCAGAATGGTTTCGCCTTCGAAGAACGTGCCGAGGAACAAGGCAAAGTAGCCGAAGTCATGCAGAAATTGTTGGAGCATTGTCTGGGTGCTGGCGAAATGAACGCGCAGCCTAACCCTTCGTACACATTCAGGAAAGTGTCGAAATGTGTCTCGACGTGAACATTTCCTACAAGGACAATGGAATGCGGCTACGTGTCGCGGGATGCACACAACTGTAATACCTTCGTCATAATGGCCGCTTATAACTGTCACGCTCGCCCGTACGCGCGGGCTCAGGAGTCTGCCGTGAGCTTTACCCCCGCCAACCGTCTGTTCCCCGCCACCCGCCTGCGCCGCAACCGCCGTGACGATTTCTCGCGTCGACTGGTCCGTGAAAACGTCCTGACCGTCGATGACCTGATTCTGCCGGTGTTCGTGCTGGACGGTGAAAACCGTCGCGAAGCGGTGGCCTCGATGCCGGGCGTCGAGCGCCTGACCATCGACCTGTTGCTGGAAGAGGCGGCCAAGTGGGTCGAGCTGGGGATTCCGGCGCTGGCACTGTTCCCGGTGACACCGGTGGAGCTCAAGTCGCTCGATGGCGCCGAAGCCTGGAACCCGCAAGGCATCGCCCAGCGCGCCACCCGTGCCCTGCGTGCGCAGTTCCCTGAGTTGGGGGTGATCACCGACGTCGCGCTGGACCCGTTCACCACCCACGGCCAGGACGGCATTCTCGACGAAGAAGGCTATGTGCAGAACGACATCACCGTCGACGCACTGGTCCGTCAGGCCCTGTCTCATGCCGAAGCCGGCGCGCAGGTCGTGGCACCGTCGGACATGATGGACGGTCGCATCCAGGCCATCCGCGAAGCCCTCGAAGTGGCCGGGCACGTCAATGTGCGGATCATGGCCTACTCGGCGAAGTACGCCAGCGCCTATTACGGCCCATTCCGCGATGCGGTCGGCTCGGCGCTGAACCTGGGCAAGGCCAACAAGGCCTCCTATCAGATGGATCCGGCCAACAGCAACGAAGCCCTGCACGAAGTGGCGGCGGACTTGTCTGAAGGTGCGGACATGGTCATGGTCAAGCCAGGCATGCCCTACCTGGACATCCTTTGCCGGGTCAAAGAAGAATTCAAAGTGCCGACTTTCGTTTATCAAGTCAGCGGCGAGTACGCGATGCACATGGCAGCGATCCAGAATGGCTGGTTGAGCGAAGGGGTTATTCTCGAATCCCTGACCGCTTTTAAACGAGCAGGCGCTGATGGCATCCTGACGTACTTTGCCGTTCGCGCAGCTCAATTGTTACGAGAGCAAAAATAGCCCTCCCAGGAACATTCGATGAATACCGAAGTACTCACTGAAGTTGCCGTAAAAGAAGCTCAGCCGATTGTGGAGCAAATCGACGAGACCCCGCCGGAGCTCGAACCTGCTCCGCCCGCGGCGGTCAACGAGGCTGCTGCGGCGGCACCGGCGGCGATTGCCATCCCTGGCCTGGATGACAGCAGCCTGTACATCCATCGCGAGTTGTCTCAACTGCAGTTCAACATCCGCGTGCTGGAACAGGCGCTGGATGAGTCCTATCCGTTGCTGGAGCGGCTGAAGTTCCTGCTGATCTTCTCCAGCAACCTGGACGAGTTCTTCGAAATTCGCGTCGCGGGCCTTAAGAAGCAGATCACCTTCGCCCGTGAACAGGCCGGTGCCGACGGTTTGCAGCCGCATCAGGCCCTGGCGCGCATCAGCGAACTGGTCCACGGTCACGTCGACCGCCAGTACGCGATCCTCAACGACATTCTGTTGCCGGAGCTGGAAAAGCATCAGGTGCGCTTCATCCGTCGCCGTCACTGGACGACCAAGCTGAAAACCTGGGTGCGCCGCTATTTCCGCGACGAGATCGCGCCGATCATCACCCCGATCGGCCTCGACCCGACTCACCCGTTCCCGCTGCTGGTGAACAAGAGCCTGAACTTCATTGTCGAGCTTGAAGGTATCGATGCCTTCGGTCGCGATTCCGGTCTGGCGATCATCCCGGCACCACGTCTGTTACCGCGCATCATAAAGGTGCCAGAAGAAGTCGGCGGCGCCGGCGACAACTATGTGTTCCTGTCGTCGATGATCCACGCCCACGCCGATGACCTGTTCCAGGGCATGAAGGTGAAGGGCTGCTACCAGTTCCGCCTGACCCGTAACGCCGACCTTGCACTGGACTCCGAAGACGTCGAAGACCTGGCACGTGCGCTGCGCGGCGAGTTGTTCTCCCGTCGCTACGGTGACGCGGTGCGTCTGGAAGTGGCCGACACCTGCCCGAAACACCTGTCGGATTACCTGCTCAAGCAATTCAACCTGGGCGAGACCGAGTTGTACCAGGTCAACGGCCCGGTGAACCTGACACGTCTGTTCAGCATCACTGGCCTGGACAGTCAGCGCGAGCTTCAGCATCTGCCGTTCACCCCGCAGATTCCGAAGCTGTTGCAGAACAGCGAAAACATTTTCAGCGTGATCAGCAAGCAGGACATCTTGCTGCTGCACCCGTTCGAGTCCTTTACCCCGGTGGTCGACCTGCTGCGCCAGGCGGCCAAGGACCCGCACGTGCTGGCGGTGCGCCAGACGCTGTACCGCTCCGGCGCCAACTCGGAAATCGTCGATGCGCTGGTGGATGCCGCGCGTAACGGCAAGGAAGTGACTGCCGTCATCGAACTGCGGGCACGGTTCGACGAAGAATCCAACCTGCAACTGGCCAGCCGTCTGCAAGCCGCCGGCGCCGTGGTGATCTACGGCGTGGTCGGCTTCAAGACCCACGCCAAGATGATGTTGATCCTGCGTCGCGAGGCCGGGGAGATCGTGCGTTACGCCCACTTGGGTACCGGTAACTACCACGCCGGCAACGCCCGTCTGTACACCGACTACAGCCTGTTGACCTCGGACGATGCGCTGTGCGAAGACGTTGGCAAGCTGTTCAGCCAGTTGATCGGCATGGGCAAGACGCTGCGCATGAAGAAGCTGCTGCATGCGCCGTTCACCCTGAAGAAGGGCATGCTCGACATGATTGCCCGCGAAACCCAGTTCGCCCTCGACGGCAAGCCGGCGCACATCATCGCCAAGTTCAACTCGCTTACCGATCCGAAGATCATCCGCGCGTTGTACAAGGCCAGTCAGTCGGGTGTGCGCATCGACCTCGTCGTACGTGGCATGTGCTGCCTGCGGCCGGGCATTGCCGGGGTTTCCCACAACATTCATGTGCGCTCGATCATCGGTCGCTTCCTGGAGCACACCCGGGTCTTCTACTTCCTCAATGGCGGCGAAGAGCAGATGTTCCTGTCCAGTGCCGACTGGATGGAGCGCAACCTCGACAAGCGCGTCGAGACTTGCTTCCCGGTGGAAGGCAAGAAGCTGATCATGCGGGTCAAGAAAGAGCTGGAGTTGTATTTGACCGATAACACCCACAGCTGGAGCCTGCAGTCGGACGGCCGTTACATCCGCAACACGCCAACCGGCAACCAGAACCCGCGCAGCGCCCAGGCGACGCTGCTGGAGCGTCTGGGCAGCCCGATTCTGCCGGTCAGCAGCTGACCTGCGGTGTTGCGGTAATGAAAAAGGCGATCCCGAGGGATCGCCTTTTTTGTTTCCATTGTAGGAGCGAGCCTGCTCGCGATGGACGTGAACGATTACGCTGGCTATCAGCTGCCCAGCGCTGTTCTCCGGCTCATCGCGAGCAGGCTCGCTCCTACAGGGGGCGTTAGCGCACGCTCAAGACGATATCGACCCGGGTCAGCCATTCAGCTTCGATGGCGAAGTCGGCCTGGGTCAGTTGGTTGTCCTCCAGCCAGTGTTCCGGGAACACCACTTCCAGGCTGTTGCCATTGGCGTTGAGCTCCACCTGAGGCATCGCTTGGGTACCGCGGATGTGATGGAACAGGATCGCGAAGCGCAGCAACACGCACAGGCGAATCAGCTTGATGCCGTCATCGCCGAAGTCGGCAAACCGGTCCTTGGGGATGTTGCGGCGATGACCGCGCACCAGCAGGGCGAGCATCAGTTGGTCTTCGCGGGAGAAGCCGGCGAGGTCCGAGTGTTCGATCAGGTACGCGCCGTGCTTGTGGTACTGGTAGTGGGCGATGTCGAGGCCCACTTCATGGACCTTGGCCGCCCAGCCCAGCAGTTCGCGCCAGACGCCGTCTTCCAGATCCCAGTCCTTGGCCACCTGGTCGAAGGCGTGCAAGGCCTTGCGCTCGACCCGGGCGGCCTGTTCCAGGTCAACGTGGTAGCGCTCCATCAGCGAGGTCAGGGTGCGTTCGCGCACGTCCTCGTGATGGTGACGGCCCAGCAGGTCGTAGAGCACGCCTTCGCGCAGCGCGCCTTCGCAATGGTCCATACGCTTGAGTTCGAGGGCGTCGAAGATGGCTTCGAGAATCGCCAGGCCAGCGGGGAAAATCGCCCGGCGGTCAGGCTTGACGCCTTCGAAGTCGATTTTCTCGACATCGCCGAGCTTGATCAGCTTGCGCTTGAGCCAGGCCAGGCCTTCGGCATTGACCTCGCCCGAACCTTGGCCTCCCGCCTTCAGCGCCAGGCCGATGGCGCGAATGGTGCCCGAGGAGCCGATGGCTTCATCCCAGGTCAGGCGGTGCAGGGCGTGTTCGATGCTCATGATCTCCAGCCGCGCCGCGGTGTAGGCCTGGGCATAACGTGCCGGGGTGATCTTGCCGTCCTTGAAGTAGCGCTGTGTGAAGCTCACGCAACCCATTTGCAGGCTTTCACGCAGCAGCGGTTCGAAGCGCTGGCCGATGATGAATTCGGTACTGCCGCCGCCGATGTCGGCGACCAGGCGTTTGCCAGGGGTGTCGGCAAGGGTGTGGGATACGCCGAGGTAGATCAGGCGCGCCTCTTCACGACCGGAGATGACTTCCACCGGATGGCCGAGGATTTCTTCGGCGCGGTGGATGAATTCAGCGCGGTTTCGCGCTTCACGCAGGGCGTTGGTACCCACGATTCGCACGGCGCCGGGCGGCATGCCGTTGATCAGTTGGGCGAAGCGCTTCAGGCAGTCGAGCCCGCGCTGCATGGATTCTTCGCTCAAGTGACGTTCTTCGTCGATGCCGGCAGCCAGCTGAACCTTTTCCCCGAGACGTTCGAGAATACGGATTTCGCCGTTCTGGGCCTTGGCCACGACCATGTGAAAGCTGTTGGAGCCCAGGTCGATTCCGGAGATCAGGGACAGATTCTTGGCTTGGGATTGCGGCATGGTCAGGGGGTCTCGGTCGATAACCCTGACATCGTGCCACGATCACAGGCTGGCGCCAACGCGCAGTATTCAAAGCGTTGATCCTGAGCAGTCTGTCGGTGACCGGTTGCCCGGTCATTCGTGAGCCGGCACGATCGCACAGGCCTTTGCGCGGTCCCGGGTGAGAAAGCGTTGGCCGACCCAGTTGAGCAACTGACGGATCATCAACGCCATGCACAGGTACATCAGGGTGATCAGTGCGCAGGTTTCAAAGGCACGCAGGTTGCGTGATTGAAGGACGTCGGCGGCGAAGCTCAACTCTTGCGCGCCGATCTGCGAACACACCGCCGAGCCGAGCATGACGACGATGATCTGGTTGCACAGGGCTGGCCACGCGTTGTTGAGCGCGGGAAGCAGCACTTTATGGCGCCAGGCTTCGTCGGGGGGCCGGGGAAATGCCTGGAGGCTGGTGTGAATGGCGTCGGTGGCATGCGCGCCCAGATTGATCACCATCGCCAGTGCGGCGGCCTGCCATCCGGAGATCGGTACGCCGAGTGAAGGCAGCCCGAAAAAGATGCACAGCAGCTGCATCAGGAAGGGTGTGTTGCGGATCAGTTCGACATACACGCCAAAAATGGCAGCGAGCGGGCGAATGCCTCCTATCCGGATCAGCGCGCCGATGATACCGATGCCAACCCCGAGCACTGCGCCGATGAGCGTCAGTTCGAGGGTGGACAGCGCAGCGCGCAAGAGCAGTTCGGTGTTGTCCGCTATCGGCAGGAAATCGGATTGATTAGCCATAGCGTGTCCTCGAATCGGCCGGAAGTGATCTCTGTGATTCGATAGAGCACGTGCCGTGCCAGCGTTGGTGAGCGCTGCATGCGACGGTGTGGGCGCGCTTTGCTTGTGGAATGGACACGCGAGATGCACCGCGATGGCGCATCGATGTGCCGTCCTGAACGGCTTTGGGGCCGGGAACCGGATCGACCGTTCATCCGGACCGGGCGGTCATGACGATCTGCCAGGGCACCGCATTGCGCGACCTGGGCTATACACAGACTCATGAAACACCATAGCGAGACTCAATCAACTGCACCTTCCTGAACGAAGGAAGGGCGGCTATGATGGGCCACGTTTTTTTGCTTACAACCCTGGAGAATTCCATGAGCAGCGATCTTATCAAACACGTTAGCGACGCTAGCTTCGAGGCCGACGTACTCAAGGCTGAAGGCGCTGTACTGGTCGACTACTGGGCTGAATGGTGCGGCCCTTGCAAAATGATCGCTCCTGTTCTGGACGAAATTGCAGAGACTTACAAAGGCAAGCTGACCGTTGCCAAACTGAACATCGACGAAAACCAGGAAACCCCGGCCAAGCACGGCGTACGTGGTATCCCGACCCTGATGCTGTTCAAGAACGGCAACGTCGAAGCGACCAAGGTCGGCGCACTGTCGAAGTCGCAACTGGCGGCTTTCCTCGACGCCAATATCTAAGCGTCGTTGTAGCGCTCTAAAAAAGCCCCGCAAATCGCGGGGCTTTTTCGTTTTCGGGGCTAGACGCTCCGAAATTCAGGTGTTACATTCGGCCCCGCGCTGGTTTCTCCAGTGCCCCCTGCTAGCCGTCGCCGACGCTCTCCTTTTCGAATAAGTACGCGATCCTGTCGCCTTCTCCGCGGCGCGGCCTCATTAAGCCAAAAGCTTAATTTCCCCCCTCCATAAATGATTACGTCATTCCTATATGAATCTGACTGAACTCAAGCAAAAGCCGATTACCGAACTGCTCGAATTGGCCGAACAGATGGGCATAGAAAATATGGCCCGTTCGCGCAAGCAGGACGTGATTTTCTCCCTGCTGAAAAAGCACGCGAAAAGCGGTGAGGAAATCTCCGGTGATGGCGTGCTGGAGATTCTCCAGGACGGCTTCGGCTTCCTCCGCTCTGCAGACGCCTCCTATCTCGCCGGCCCAGACGATATCTACGTCTCTCCGAGCCAGATCCGTCGCTTCAACTTGCGCACCGGTGACACCATCGTTGGCAAGATCCGCCCTCCAAAGGAAGGCGAGCGTTATTTCGCGCTGCTCAAGGTCGACACGATCAACTTCGACCGTCCGGAAAACGCGAAAAACAAGATTCTCTTCGAGAACCTGACCCCGCTGTTCCCGACTGTGCGCATGAAGATGGAAGCCGGCAACGGTTCCACCGAAGACTTGACCGGTC
This sequence comes from Pseudomonas putida, assembly GCF_003228315.1. Taxonomy (NCBI): domain Bacteria; kingdom Pseudomonadati; phylum Pseudomonadota; class Gammaproteobacteria; order Pseudomonadales; family Pseudomonadaceae; genus Pseudomonas; species Pseudomonas putida. The sequence goes on along the minus strand of NZ_CP029693.1, from coordinate 4,028,755 downwards.
GTGTCATCGACCTGTGCGCCCCGATCGGTAAAGGCCAGCGCGGTCTGATCGTTGCTCCGCCGAAAGCGGGCAAGACGATCATGTTGCAGAACATCGCCGCGAACATCGCGCGTAACAACCCTGAAGTTCACTTGATCGTGCTGCTGATCGACGAGCGTCCGGAAGAAGTAACCGAAATGCAGCGCACCGTGCGCGGCGAAGTGGTTGCCTCGACGTTCGACGAGCCGCCAACCCGCCACGTGCAGGTTGCCGAAATGGTGATCGAGAAGGCCAAACGCCTGGTCGAACACAAAAAGGACGTGGTGATCCTGCTCGACTCCATCACCCGTCTGGCTCGCGCCTACAACACCGTGATCCCGAGCTCCGGCAAGGTGCTGACCGGTGGTGTCGATGCCCACGCCCTGGAGAAACCGAAGCGTTTCTTCGGCGCCGCGCGCAACATCGAAGAAGGCGGCTCGCTGACCATCATCGCCACCGCGCTGGTTGAAACCGGCTCGAAGATGGACGAAGTGATCTACGAGGAATTCAAGGGCACCGGCAACATGGAACTGCCTCTGGATCGCCGTATCGCTGAAAAGCGCGTCTTCCCGGCCATCAACATCAACCGTTCCGGTACTCGCCGCGAAGAGCTGCTGACCGCCGACGACGAGCTGCAGCGCATGTGGATTCTGCGCAAGCTGCTGCACCCGATGGACGAAGTGGCTGCCATCGAGTTCCTGGTCGACAAGCTGAAAACGACCAAGACCAACGATGAGTTCTTCCTGTCGATGAAGCGCAAGTAAGTCGATAGCTGAGCAAAAAGCCGGGGAAACCCGGCTTTTTGCTATCTGATTTTTGATCAACAGGCAGTTCGTGGTTCTGAAGCGCCAGCTTCGGCGCTAAACTGCCTGCCCCCGAACGCCACGGCCAACACGAGGCTCACGCATGCAGTATCGCGACTTGCGCGACTTTATCAGCGGGCTGGAACAGCGCGGTGAACTCAAGCGCATCCAGGTTCCGGTGTCCCCAGTGCTCGAAATGACCGAGGTCTGCGACCGCACCTTGCGCGCCAAGGGCCCGGCCCTGCTTTTCGAGAAACCGACCGGTTTCGACATTCCCGTACTGGGCAACCTGTTCGGCACCCCCGAGCGCGTTGCGCTGGGCATGGGCGCCGAAGCGGTCAGCGAACTGCGCGAAATCGGCAAGCTGCTGGCGTTCCTCAAGGAGCCCGAGCCGCCGAAGGGTTTGAAGGATGCGTGGTCCAAGCTGCCGATCTTCCGCAAGATCATCTCGATGGCGCCCAAGGTCGTCAAAGATGCGATCTGCCAGGAAGTGGTCATCGAAGGTGACGACGTCGACCTCTCCAAGTTGCCGGTGCAGACCTGCTGGCCGGGCGATGTCGCCCCGTTGATCACCTGGGGCCTGACCGTCACCAAAGGTCCGAACAAGGACCGGCAGAACCTCGGCATCTACCGTCAGCAGGTGATTGGCCGCAACAAGGTCATCATGCGCTGGCTGAGCCACCGTGGCGGCGCGCTGGATTATCGCGAGTGGTGCGAGAAGCATCCCGGCCAGCCGTTCCCGGTCTCCGTGGCACTGGGCGCCGACCCTGCGACCATCCTCGGCGCCGTGACTCCGGTGCCGGACAGCCTATCCGAGTACGCCTTCGCCGGCCTGCTGCGTGGCAACCGCACCGAACTGGTGAAATGCCGCGGCAATGACCTGCAGGTGCCGGCCACCGCCGAAATCATCCTCGAAGGCGTGATCCATCCGGGCGAGATGGCCGATGAAGGTCCGTATGGCGACCACACCGGTTACTACAACGAAGTCGACAGCTTTCCGGTGTTCACGGTCGAGCGTATCACGCACCGCACCAAGCCGATCTATCACAGCACCTACACCGGCCGTCCGCCGGATGAGCCGGCGATTCTCGGCGTGGCGCTCAACGAAGTGTTCGTGCCGATCCTGCAGAAGCAATTCCCGGAAATCACCGACTTCTACCTGCCGCCGGAAGGCTGCTCGTACCGCATGGCTGTGGTGACGATGAAGAAGTCGTATCCAGGGCACGCCAAGCGGGTAATGCTCGGAGTCTGGTCGTTTTTGCGACAGTTCATGTACACCAAGTTCGTTATCGTCACCGACGACGATATCAACGCGCGGGACTGGAACGACGTGATCTGGGCCATCACCACGCGCATGGACCCCAAGCGCGACACGGTGATGATCGAAAACACGCCGATCGACTACCTGGACTTCGCCTCGCCGGTGTCCGGCTTGGGCTCGAAGATGGGCCTGGACGCCACCCATAAATGGCCAGGCGAAACCACGCGTGAGTGGGGCCGGGTGATCGTCAAGGACGATGCCGTGACCCAGCGGATCGATGCCATCTGGAATCAGTTAGGAATAGATTGATGCGTGTAACCTTGCAGCCCTCCGGAGCAGTGCTGGAGATTCAGCCCGGCGAGCGGATTCTTGATGGCGCACGCCGCCTGGGCTATGAATGCCCGCAAAGCTGTCGCAACGGCAACTGCCATGTGTGCGCCGCGCTGCTGGTGGAAGGTCGGGTCGAGCAAGCCGGCCTCGTGCGTGACCATGGCGAGTTCTACACTTGCATAGCAGAGCCGCTGGAAGACTGCATCGTGCTGTGGGATGGCGTGCTCGCGCTGGGAGAATTGCCGGTGCGCACCCTGTCGTGTCAGGTCACCAGTTGCACCGAGGTCGGTGGCGATACCTGGCGCGTTCGCCTGCGGGCACCGGCGGGCAAGCCACCTCGTTATCACGCTGGCCAGTACCTGATGATTCATCGGGACAACGGCGACAAATCATCCTTTTCCCTGGCTTCGGCACCTTCGGCCGGGCGGGATCTGGAAATCCATGTGCTGGCGCGTGAAGCCAGCGCATTGAATCTGATCAAGCAATTGCAGCGTGATTCGATGGTGCGCATCGACATGCCATTCGGTGATACGCACCTGGCCGAATTGCCCGACGGTCCGTTGGTGCTGATCGCCGCAGGCACCGGCATGGGCCAGGTTCATGGCCTGATCGAACATTGCCGCGCGACCGGTTTCAAGCATCCGGTGCACCTGTATTGGGGCGTGCGTCGTCCGGAAGACTTTTACGAAGTCGAACACTGGGATGAATGGCTGAAACTGCCGAATCTGTTTCTGCACAAAGTCGTCAGTGATCAGTGCGGCTGGCAGGGGCGTTGCGGCATGTTGCACGAAGCGGTGTGCGAAGACTTCCCCGATCTCAAGGCCTTGCACGTCTACGCCAGCGGTTCGCCGGCGATGGTCTACGGCACGTTGGATGCGCTGGTCGAGGCGGGGATGGATGCCCACCAGATGCGCGCCGACGTCTTTGCCTACGCCCCCCGATCCTGACGGCAATCCCCTCACCTGTAGGAGCGAGCCTGCTCGCGATGGACTCAAGAACACCGCGGGCAGCCTGACTGCCCGCGTAATCGTTGAAGACCATCGCGAGGTTTATAACCCTCTATATAGCCCATCGGTATTTATAAAAACTCGTAAATCTCGGTAAGTTATAACTCGTTCAAGTAATTAATTAAGAACCGCGCCAAGGCACTTAAATTACTTGAAAACATATGTGCCTTATTGTTTCGGCGGTGCGTTCTATTTAGTAACTGTTTACTCGCGGGGAGCTGAACGCTATTCGCCATGAGCGCCATCGAATCTTCATTTCTGAACCTGGCTTACCCTCCGCGCCTCGATCTGGGGCCGCAGCTCACGCACGAACAATTAATTAGCTCGATGCAATCGACCATGGCTCGTCACAAGGGTGGGCCGGTGTGGCTGTTCGCGTATGGGTCGCTGATCTGGCGCCCCGAATGCACGGCGGTTGAGCGCGTTCGCGGGCGGGTGCACGGCTATCATCGCGGTTTGTACCTGTGGTCCCACGAGCATCGCGGCACGCCGGAAATGCCCGGGCTGGTGTTCGGTTTGGATCGTGGCGGCTCTTGCAGCGGTTTCGCCTATCGCTTGCCGGAAGAACAACTGGACGCTTCGTTGTATGCGTTATGGAAGCGCGAGATGCCGTTTCCATCCTATCGCCCGCACTGGCTCAACTGCCGTCTCGAAGACGGCAACCAGGTTCAGGCGTTGGGATTCGTTCTGGAGCGGCATCTGCCCAGCTATGCGGGCAACCTGCCGGATCACGTCTTGAGCCACGTGTTTGAAAACGCTTGCGGACGCTACGGCACCACGCGCGACTATGTCGAGCAGACCGCCCAGGCCCTGCGCAGCCACGCCATGCCAGACCGCAATCTGGAGGCGCGGCTCAAGCGTTGCAAATCAAAGATTGATCAGGCGAGCGCTTCGCGGGTCTGACTGGCCGCTTGCTTGTGCCACAGGGTTGGCGCAAGGAAGGCCATCGCCAGCAGGCAGGCGCCGATCAACAGCACGAAACCACCGTCCCAGCCGAAATGGTCCACGGTGTAGCCCATCGCTGCACTGGCCGCGACCGAACCACCCAGATAACCGAACAGGCCGGTGAAACCCGCAGCAGTGCCGGCGGCTTTCTTTGGGGCCAGTTCCAGCGCCTGCAGGCCGATCAGCATCACCGGGCCGTAGATCAGGAAGCCGATGGAGATCAGCGCGATCATGTCCACCGTCGGGTTACCGGCCGGATTGAGCCAGTACACCAGCGTCGCCACGGTCACCAGCGCCATGAACACCATGCCGGTCAGGCCACGGTTGCCACGGAAGATCTTGTCCGACATCCAGCCGCACAGCAGCGTGCCCGGAATACCGGCCCACTCGTAGAAAAAATAGGCCCAGGAGGTCTTGTCCACGGTGAAGCCCTTCGCTTCCTTCAGATAGGTCGGCGCCCAGTCCAGCACGCCATAGCGCAGCAGGTAGACAAAGACGTTGGCCATGGCGATGTACCAGAGCATCTTGTTGCGCAGCACGTACTTGACGAAGATTTCCTTGGCGCTGAATTCCTTTTCGTGGCTGGCGTCGTAGCCTTCCGGATAGTCATTCTTGTACTTCTCAATGGGCGGCAAACCGACCGATTGCGGAGTGTCGCGCATGGTGATGAAGGCAAAAATCGCCACTGCCATGGCCACCGCCGCCGGCACATAAAACGCGGCATGCCAATCGTTGAACAGGCCCATGCCGATCAGGAACAGGGGGCCGATCAGACCGCCACCCACGTTGTGCGCCACGTTCCACAGCGACACCACGCCGCCGCGTTCCTTCTGCGACCACCAGTGCACCATGGTCCGGCCACTCGGCGGCCAACCCATGCCCTGTGCCCAGCCGTTGATGAACAGCAGGACGAACATGATCGTCACGCTGGACGTCGCCCAATGCGCAAATCCGAAAATGAACATCACCGCCGCCGAGACCATCAGGCCGAACGGCAGGAAGAAGCGCGGGTTGGAGCGATCGGACACGATGCCCATCAGGAACTTGGACAGGCCGTAGGCAATGGCGATCGCCGACAACGCCACACCCAGTTCACCACGGGTGTAACCCTCTTCGATCAGGTAGGGCATGGCCAGGGAGAAGTTTTTGCGTAGCAGGTAGTAACCGGCGTACCCGATGAAGATACCGGCGAAGATCTGCCAGCGCAGGCGTCGATAAGTACTGTCTATTTTTTCTTCAGGCAGGGGCGCCTGATGTGCGGCAGGGCGAAAGAAAGCAAACATTCAAGAGCTCCAGATTTCTTGTTTTGGCTGCGGAAGCGAATATTACAGTTTCGTTACCGAAAATAGCAGCGGTTCGCATTGAGGAAAATGTGCAAATGTTGGAAAACGAGCGTTGCATTACGAACATGTCGTACAGACATAAATGAATGCCGCGTAGGAAGCGTTACCGGCGGCCTCTGTAAAACGCCTGGTCATTGCGGAGTAGGTCAGATTTTTGGGGAATGTCCTGCGCAGTTACCGGAAGTCATGATCTTCAGCCCGGTGCCATTGATCTTTAGCCTTTTGTGCTGTTGCCAGGTTTGGCTATTCAGTGGCGAAGGGAGTGGTTATGCGTGGGTTGGTGTGTGTGGTTTTGCTGATGATGTTGTCTGTGGAAACCAGGGCGGAGGAGGTTTTCCTGATACCGGAACTTGCCGAAGGATATTCGCGAGTTGCTTTAGTTTTAATCGGGTCTGGACCGCGCTGAACGAAGTCCAGACCCTCTGGTTGGCTCAGCGAACCTGCACCACCACCTTCCCGACCGCCTTGCGCTGGCCAAGATCATTGATCGCCTGCGCAGCATTGCTTAACGGATATACCTGCGACACCAGTGGCTTCAACTTGCCTTCGGCAAACCAGCCGAACAGTTGCTGGAAGTTCGCCGCATTGTCCTGTGGCTGACGCTGGGCAAACGAACCCCAGAACACGCCGACCACGGCGGCACCTTTGAGCAGGGCGAGGTTCACTGGTAGTTCGGGGATGCGGCCGCTGGCGAAACCGACCACCAGCAGGCGACCGTTCCAGGCGATGGCGCGCACGGCCTGGTCGAACAGGTCGCCGCCTACCGGATCGTAGATCACGTCGGCGCCCTGGCCATCGGTCAGGCGTTTGATTTCGTCCTTGAGGCTGGTTTCGCTGTAGTTGATCAGCTCATCGGCACCGGCGGCCTTGGCCACGGCCAGCTTTTCCGCGCTGCTGGCGGCGGCTATCACCCGGGCGCCCATGGCCTTGCCGATTTCCACGGCAGCGAGGCCGACACCACCGGAAGCGCCGAGCACCAGCAGGGTTTCACCCGGTTGCAGGTTGCCGCGCTGCTTGAGGGCGTGCATCGAGGTGCCATAGGTCATGCTGAAGGCGGCGGCGGTGTTGAAGTCCATCGAAGGCGGGATCGGTAGAACGTTGTAGCCCGGCACCGCGACCTGTTCGGCAAAGCTGCCCCAACCCGTCAGGGCCATGACCCGGTCACCGACTTTCAAGTGACTGACCTTTTCACCCACCGCACTGACCACGCCGGCCGCTTCGCCACCCGGGGAAAAAGGGAAGGGCGGCTTGAATTGATACTTGCCCTCGATGATCAGCGTGTCGGGGAAATTGACCCCGGCGGCGTGCACGTCCAGCAGGATTTCATTCTTCTTCGCGACAGGACTGGCGACGTCTTCCAGCTCCAGCGATTCGGCAGGGCCGAAGGCTTTGCACAGCACGGCTTTCATCAGGGCTATTCCTTTGGGAGAGATGGCCGATAAGTGTAGGTGTGTGAGTTAACGGGTCAACGAGCATGCCTGCCCCTGATAGCCAGCCATAAGCTTGTGCTTGAGCGGCGGGTCGTTATGCTAGGCCGCAAACCGGATGAGGAGCGAATAGTGAAAGCGTGGATTGTGTTGATGATGGCCCTGTCCCTGCCGGTGGCAGCGATGGCCGAAGAAGCGGCGGAGAATGCCGCGCCGAAGGTCAATTACATCACCCTGAGCCCGCCATTCGTGGGCAACTATGGGCTCGATGGCACGCCCAAACTCAAGGTGTACAAGGCCGATGTGGCGTTGCGGGTTACCGGCGATGAAGCGACCAAGGCGGTCAAGGCCAACGAGCCATTGATCCGTAATCAGCTGGTGGCGTTGTTTGCCCAACAGACCACCGAGACGATGAACAACGTCGAGGCCAAGGAAAAGTTGCGTCAGGAAGCGCTGAAGCAAACCCAGCAGGTCATGAATGACGAAACCGGCAAGCCGGTGGTTGAGGATCTGTTGTTCAACAACCTCATCATCCAGTAATGCTGGATCCTGTAGGAGCAAAGCTTGCTCGCGATAGCGCCCTCGAGATCGCCATCGCGAGCAAGCTTTGCTCCTACAAAAGTGCTTTCACCGCCGCCCACTGTTCCGGGGTAACAGGCATCACCGACAATCGCGAACCCTTCTGCACCAACGGCATCTCCGCCAGCGCCGTCTGCTGCTTCAGATAATCCAGCTTCAACACTCTGGAAAACGTCTCGACATGCGCGACATCGATCGCGCTCCAGGCATTTTTCTCAGGCGTTGCCTTTGGATCGAAGTAATGGCTTTCAGGCTCCAGCGCGGTCGGGTCCGGATAGGCGGCTTCGACGATCTTGCCGATCCCGGCAATCCCCGGCTCCGGGCAACTGGAGTGATAGAAGAAAAACTCGTCCCCCACCGCCATGGACCGCAGGAAATTACGCGCCTGATAGTTGCGAACCCCGTCCCAGCGCGCTTTGCCGAGCTTTTCCAGGCCCTTGATCGAGAGCTCGTCGGGCTCGGATTTCATCAGCCAATAGGCCATGGTTTGGCTCCTTGCGAGGTATGTGGAGAGGTTGTCCGGCAATTTTATGACAAACCGACAGTCGGTTGACGCCAGCATTTGCGTGCAGGTTCACGTTGTCGCAAAATGCCGGCCTTCAATGCTTGACGCTGCTGCACGGCCTGTAAATGGAAACCGCTGCTGTCATCGTATAGATATGCCTTTGGGGGGCAGTCGATGAAACGCAAACCGGATTTACTATGGATTTTGGTTATTTTGTTCGGCCTCGGCGTCGTGACCACCGGCTATGCCCAGAGCCTGTGGAACAGCAAGGTCGATGCACCGATTGAAGTCTCGGCGCTGCAGCAACAATCGACCGCCTTCAAGCGCTGATCCCTGCCTTTCGACGCCGCTGCCCCGAAGTGGCGTCTAGCCTGCGAAGTACCACGCCTTGTCCGTGACCGTTCCCTGCAACGGCACATCCCAGCTCGCCTGAGCCAGTCGTTCCACCTTCTGACATTCATGAGCCAGCCCCAGTAGCGTCGGTTTGCGCCAGTCATTGCGGCGCGCCAGATACGCCAGGCTGCGATCATAGAAGCCGCCGCCCATCCCCAGGCGTCCGCCGACATCGTCAAATCCCACCAGCGGTAGCAGCACCAGGTCCAGCGCCCAGACTTTGCGCTGGCGGGCGAGGTTGTGCCGGGGCTCCAGAATGCGAAAGCGGTTGGGTTTGAGTTTTTCGCCGGGGCGAATACGCTGGAACACCATTTTGGTCCGTGGCCACGCGCTGAGTACCGGCAGATAGGTGGCTTTGCCCCGACGCTGGGCGGCACGCAGCAGCAGGCGCGGATCGATTTCACCGTCGGTAGGCAGGTAAAGGGAGATGTGGCGGGCGCGGCGGAACAGCGGTTGCTGGGCCAATTGTTTGTACAGCCCGCGAGCGGCCTCGCGTTGCTGACTGGCGGTCAGGGCGCGGCGGGCTTTGCGCAGCATGCGTCGAAGTTGCGGGCGGGGAAGCAGCGCAGGTTCGTTCATGGATTCAGACTTGAGCAGTGTGGATTCACAAAGCTTATCCGTAAAAAAGCCGATGCCGGTATAAAACCGGCATCGGCTTGGAATCAGGCTCCCCGAATGTGCCGCTATCGACTTAGCCCTTGAACCCGAGAGTTCAAGGTGGAAGACGCAGTAGGCTTTAAGGCTTTCCGTCTAGCGGACATGCACACCAGCCCAACGTGCAACTTCCAGGGTATAGCAAATCGGCTCAGGGACGTCGTCAACTGGCAAACACCCCAGGGAGTGATGGGAGTATACCCCATGCGTAACTGCGAATCAGCCTTTGGTGACGTCCGGATCGGTAGAGAGCACCAGATCAACGCGATCGAGCAGGTCACGCACCTGTTCGCGAGTCGAGCCACTGGCCTGGATATCCGGGCTGTCCTGCTTGTGCAGCAGGTCATGGGTGATGTTCAGCGCGGCCATGACGGCAATGCGATCGGCGCCGATGACTTTTCCGCTGCTGCGGATCTCGCGCATCTTGCCGTCCAGGTAACGGGCGGCGCTCACCAGGTTACTGCGCTCTTCCTGCGGGCAGATGATCGAATATTCTTTGTCGAGGATCTGCACGGTGACGCTATTGCTTGAACTCATGAGTCTTGCTCCAGGGCCTTGAGGCGCGAAATCATCGATTCGACCTTACGCCGGGCGATTTCGTTTTTTTCAATGAGGTGAGCGCGTTCCTCGCGCCAGGTTTTTTCCTGTGCCAGTAAGAGTCCGTTTTGGCTCTTAAGTTGCTCGACTCGGGTAATCAGCAGTTCGAGTCTGGCCATCAGCGCTTGCAGGTCGGTGTCTTCCATTGTGTCCACTGTTCGTCTGATGGGTGGTCGCGGGCAATCCATCGTAGGAGCGAGCATGCTCGCGATGGTCGCCAACGATAACACTGGGCCTCTGACACACCGCTGCGTTATCGGGCTCATCGCGAGCATGCTCGCTCCTACAGGGGTAGTCGATGTAGGATACAAGGCCTTCATTCTAGACATAGCGCCGTCTGGCGCCTAGCTGCCCATGCCCATTCAGAATTCTCCGTACCAAGCCTTCGCCACCCTGCTGACTTCCAGCGGGCACAATGTTTCGCCCGCCGAATTGCACGGCCTCCTGCTCGGTCGCAGCTGCGCCGGTGCCGGATTCGACCACGAGAGCTGGCTGGTCGATGCCGCCGAGCTGCTGGAAAACGAACCGCAGGACAACGTTCGCGCGGCGCTGATCGGCCTGCAAGAGATGGTCAAGGGTGAACTCACCGGCGAAGACGTCACCGTCGTCCTGTTGCTGCCAACCGACGATGCACCTCTGGCTGAACGCGCCGCTGCACTGGGCGAGTGGTGCCAGGGTTTCCTCAGCGGTTTCGGCCTGAACTGCCGCGACAGCAGCATGCTGAGCAGCGAAGCCACCGAGGTTTTGCAGGACCTGGCGGCCATTTCCCAGGTACAGGATGCCCTCGAGGAATCCGAAGACGGCGAAAGCGACTATATGGAAGTCATGGAGTATCTGCGTGTAGCGCCGCTGTTGCTGTTCTCCGAAACCCGGAAAGCGGACCAGCCGGCGGCTGCCAAACCGTCGCTGCACTAATCAACGCCAGGGAACGCCATCTGCCCATGATTCATATCCCGAAGTCGGAATACGGCCGTCGCCGCAAGGCCTTGATGGCGCAGATGGAACCCAACAGCATCGCCATCCTGCCCGCCGCCGCGGTGGCCATCCGCAATCGTGATGTCGAACACGTCTACCGCCAGGACAGCGACTTTCAATACCTCAGCGGCTTTCCCGAGCCGCAGGCGGTGCTGGTCCTGATTCCGGGGCGTGTACATGGCGAATACATCCTGTTCTGTCGCGAACGCAACGCCGAGCGCGAGTTGTGGGACGGCTTGCGCGCCGGGCAAGAGGGTGCGATTCGCGATTTCGGTGCCGACGACGCGTTTCCGATCACCGATATCGACGACATTCTGCCGGGCCTGATCGAGGGCCGGGATCGGGTGTATTCGGCCATGGGCAGCAATCCGGAGTTTGATCGCCACTTGATGGAATGGATCAACGTGATCCGCTCCAAGGCGAACCTCGGCGCCCAGCCGCCGAACGAATTCGTTGCCCTGGATCACCTGCTGCATGACATGCGCCTGTATAAATCGGCGGCAGAAGTGAAGGTGATGCGCGAGGCTGCGCGGATCTCGGCCCAGGCCCACGTACGTGCGATGCAGGCCAGCCGTGCCGGTTTGTACGAATTCAGCCTGGAAGCCGAACTCGATTACGAATTTCGCAAGGGCGGCGCGAAAATGCCGGCCTATGGCTCTATCGTCGCGGCGGGGCGCAACAGCTGCATCCTGCACTACCAGCAGAATGACGCCGTGCTCAAGGACGGCGACCTGGTATTGATCGATGCCGGTTGCGAAATCGACTGCTACGCCAGCGACATCACCCGCACCTGGCCGGTCAATGGCAAGTTTTCCCCGGAACAGAAGGCGATCTACGAACTGGTGCTCAAAGCCCAGGAAGCGGCGTTTGCCGAGATTGCCCCGAACAAACACTGGAATCAGGCCCACGAGGCCACGGTCCGAGTGATCACCAGTGGACTGGTGGAGTTGGGTCTGTTGCAGGGCGACGTCGATGAGTTGATCGCCAGCGAAGCCTACAAGGCGTTTTACATGCACCGCGCCGGACACTGGCTGGGCATGGACGTGCATGACGTGGGTGAATACCGGGTCGGCGGCGAATGGCGGGTGCTGGAAGTGGGCATGGCGCTGACCGTGGAGCCGGGCATCTATATCGCGGCGAACAACCAGAACGTGGCGAAGAAATGGCGCGGCATTGGTGTGCGCATCGAGGACGACGTAGTGGTCACCAAAAGCGGTTGTGAAATCCTGACCAAAGGCGTGCCGAAAACGGTTGCCGAAATCGAGGCCCTGATGGCCCAGGCAAGGACGCAAGCAGCATGAGTCGATTCAATCTGGCAATCATCGGTGGCGGCCTGGTGGGCGCGAGCCTGGCGATGGCATTACAGGCCGGGGCGAAGGCCCGGGGCTGGAAGATCGTGCTGATCGAACCGTTTGCCCCGGGCGAAAGCTATCAGCCCAGCTATGACGCGCGCTCCACGGCCCTGTCCTTTGGCTCCCGGCAGATCTATCAGAAGTTGGGCATCTGGCAGGAGATTTCCCGCCGCGCCGAACCGATCAAGCAGATTCACGTCTCCGACCGGGGACGGTTTTCCACCGCGCGCCTGTCGGCGATGGAAGAAGGCGTCCCGGCCCTGGGCTACGTGGTGGAAAACGCCTGGCTCGGCCAATGCCTGTGGCAAGGCCTGGACAAGGACGTGATCCACTGGCATTGCCCGGCGGAAGTCACGCGCATGGAGCCGCTCACCGACGGCTACCGGTTGACGCTCAACGACGAAACCTCCCTCGATTGCGACCTCGCGGTGCTCGCCGATGGCGGCCGCTCGGGCTTGCGCGAGCAACTGGGTATCGGCGTCAAAAAACGCCCGTACAACCAGAGCGCCCTGATCGCCAACATCACCCCGAGCGAAGCCCACAACGGCATGGCGTTCGAACGTTTCACCGACGATGGCCCGATGGCGTTGCTGCCATTGCCGGACAACCGCTGTGCCCTGGTCTGGACCCGTCTGGGCATGGATGCGCAACGCCTGGCTGCACTCGACGAACGCAGCTTCCTCAGCGAGTTGCAGGGTGTATTCGGCTATCGACTGGGCAGCCTGAAGCAGGTCGGTGCGCGCCATCTGTACCCGCTGTCGCTGGTGGAAGCCGAAGAGCAGGTTCGACCGCACTTGGCGATCCTCGGCAACGCTGCCCACAGCCTGCACCCGATTGCCGGGCAGGGGTTCAACCTGTCCCTGCGTGACGCCCAGGCCCTGGCCGATGCGTTGCTTGCCAGCGAGCAGCCGTTGGGCGACTTCGCGACCTTGCAGGCCTATCGCGAGCATCAGCGCCTGGATCAGAACCTGACCGTCGGCTTCTCCGATCAAGTCACGCGCCTGTTCGGCAGCAAGCAGCCATTGGTTTCCCTGGGGCGCAATCTCGGCCTGCTGGGCCTTGATCTGTTGCCGCCGGCCAAGCGCTGGTTCGCCCGACAGGCCATGGGGCTGGGTACACGTCCCAATGTCTAAGTGGCTGATCAACAGGTTTGGCAAGGCAAGACTGCTGCGCTGGATGACGAACATTTACCCGCCGTACTTTGGCGCCGGGGTTCGGGTGCGGCATATCAGCGATGACTTTCGCGACATTCAGGTCCGCATGGGGCTGGGCTGGTACAACCGCAACTACGTCGGCACCCAGTTCGGCGGCAGCCTGTATTCGATGGTCGACCCGTTTTTCATGCTGATGCTCATGGAGAACCTCGGGCGTAACTACATCGTCTGGGACAAGGCCGCCGACATCGATTTCATCGCGCCGGGCAAGGGCCCGGTGTACGCCCGCTTCAATATCGATGACACCTTGCTCGACGACATCCGCCGGCAGACGGCCGATGGTCAGAAATACCTGCCGCAACTGCAGGTCGATATTCACGACGGCGCCGGCCACCTGGTGGCGCGTGTCGGGAAAACCCTTTACGTGCGGCTCAAGCCGCAAGCGAGACAGGCTTAAAGCATGGAAATGCGCGCAGATCTGCTGATTGTCGGAGCCGGAATGGTCGGCAGCGCCCTGGCGCTGGCGTTGCAGGACAGCGGGCTGGAAGTCCTGCTGCTGGACGGCAGCCCCCTGAGCGTCAAACCCTTCGATGCCCAGGCCCCGTTCGAGCCGCGGGTGAGCGCGTTGTCCATCGCCAGCCAGCGAATACTCGAACGCCTGGGTGTCTGGGATGGCATCGCCGGCCGGCGCAGCAGCCCATACAGCGACATGCAGGTCTGGGACGGCAGCGGCACTGGGCAAATCCATTTTTCGGCGGCGAGCGTGCATGCCGATGTGCTGGGCCACATCGTCGAAAACCGCGTGGTCCAGGACGCCTTGCTGGATCGTTTGCACGACTGCGACCTCGGGTTGCTGGCCAATGCCCGCCTTGAACAGATGCGCCGCTCCGGCGACGACTGGCTGCTGACCCTGGCCGATGGCCGCACCCTGCGCGCGCCGCTGGTGATCGCGGCCGATGGTGCCAACTCAGCGGTCCGGCGCCTGACCGGCATGGCGACGCGGGAGTGGGATTACCTGCATCACGCGATCGTCACCAGCGTGCGCTGCTCCAAACCCCATCAAATGACCGCATGGCAACGCTTTACCGATACTGGTCCGCTGGCGTTCCTGCCGCTGGAGCGAGACGGTAAGCACGATTGGTGCTCGATCGTCTGGTCGACCACGCCGGGTGAGGCCGAACAGCTGATGGCGCTGGATGAAGAGGGGTTCTGCAAGGCACTGGAGCGGGCTTTCGAAGGTCAACTGGGCAGTGTGCTCAACGCCGACCCGCGTCTGTGTGTGCCGCTACGCCAGCGCCACGCGAAGCGCTACGTGGCCGAAGGCCTGGCGCTGATCGGCGATGCGGCGCACACCATCCACCCGTTGGCCGGGCAGGGTGTGAACCTGGGTTTCCTCGACGCTGCGGTGCTGGCCGAAGTGCTGCTGCAAGCCGCCACCCGCGGCGAACGCCTGGCGGATGTGAAGGTGCTCAGCCGCTACGAGCGTCGTCGCATGCCGCATAACCTGGCGCTGATGGCGGCCATGGAAGGATTCGAGCGCCTGTTCCAGGCTGATCCACTGGCCGTGCGCTGGTTGCGCAATACCGGACTGAAGCTGGTCGACCGGCTACCCGAAGCCAAGGCGTTGTTCGTGCGCGAGGCGCTTGGGTTGACCGGGGATTTGCCGGCGTTGGCCAAGGCCTGAGATTTTCATTGAGGCAGATGCCCTCTTCGCGAGCAGGCTCGCTCCCACATTGGAATATTTACAACTGTGGGAGCGAGCCTGCTCGCGATGGCGTCGGCACATCCACCACACGTTCAAACCATGCAACATCTGGTAACTCCTCCGCGAACTGTTCGATTGAGATGGTAAATGTGAGTCCTTATCATTTGGCCTCATTTTTCAATCGAGAGACCGCTCCCATGTTGGCACCGAAGCGTCTACTGACCGCACTCGCCCTGACCCTGATCGGCAGCACCACCGCCCAGGCCGCCGACGAGGTGGTGGTCTACTCCTCGCGAATCGACGAGCTGATCAAGCCGGTCTTCGATGCGTATACCGCCAAGACTGGCGTGAAGGTGAAGTTCATCACCGACAAGGAAGCACCGCTGATGCAGCGGATCAAGGCCGAGGGCGAGAACGCCAGCGCCGACCTGCTGCTCACGGTTGATGCCGGCAACCTCTGGCAAGCCGAACAAATGGGCATCCTCCAGCCGTTCACCTCGAAAACCATCGACGCCAACATCCCGCTGCAATACCGCGCCGCTTCCCACGCCTGGACCGGCCTCAGCCTGCGGGCGCGGACCATCGCCTATTCCACCGCCCGGGTGAAGCCGGGCGAACTGACCACCTACGAAGCGCTGGCGGACAAGAACTGGGAAGGTCGCCTGTGCCTGCGCACGGCCAAGAAGGTCTACAACCAGTCCCTGACCGCCACCATGATCGAAACCCACGGTGCCGAGAAAACCGAGAAGATCCTCAAGGGCTGGGTCAGCAACCTGTCCACCGACGTATTCTCCGATGACGTTGCGGTACTGGAAGCGATCAATGCCGGTCAGTGCGATGTCGGCATCGTCAACACCTACTACTACGGTCGCCTGCACCAGCAGAAACCTGACCTGCCGGTGAAGCTGTTCTGGCCGAACCAGGCCGATCGTGGCGTGCACGTGAACCTGTCGGGCATCGGCCTGACCAAGCACGCCCCGCATCCGGAAGCGGCCAAGGCCCTGATCGAGTGGATGACCACGCCCGAGGCGCAAAAGATCTTCGCTGACGTCAACCAGGAATTCCCTGCCAACCCGACCGTGAAACCCTCCGCCGAAGTCGCCGCCTGGGGCGAGTTCATCGCCGACACCCTGCCCGTTGAAGTCGCCGGCAAGCGCCAGGCGGAGGCGATTCGCATGATGGATCGGGCTGGCTGGAACTGAGTCTCCCGATATGCTTCGCCCCGCCTGTGCGGGGCGTTTTGTTTTTGTGAACGCACCACTGACCCTGTAGGAGCGAGCATGCTCGCGATGAACGACACGACACCGCTGGCCGTCAGGCACCCCGCGTTATCGTTGACGTTTTTCGCGAGCATGCTCGCTCCTACAAGGGCTTCTCCCATCCGTTAGAGAGTTCGTCCTTGGCCCACCCCGCCCAACGCCGCTGGTATCCCCTGGTCTTCGCCATCGCTGCGCTGGTCCTGCTGCCCCTGAGTGTCCTGCTGCTGTCCTGGCAATCGATCGACCAACAGATCTGGTCCCACCTGTGGGAGACGCAGATGCCGCGCCTGCTGGGCAACACCCTGACGCTGGTGCTCGGCGTCGGCGTCGGCGTGACGGTTCTCGGGGTCAGCCTGGCGTGGCTCACCAGTCTCTGCGAATTTCCCGGCCGGCGCTGGCTGGACTGGGCGCTGATGTTGCCCTTCGCGATTCCTGCCTATGTGCTGGCCTTCGTTTTCGTCGGCCTGCTGGATTTTGCCGGCCCCGTGCAAACCCTGCTGCGCGAATGGTTCGGCACTGGCCTGCGCCTGCCGCGAGTGCGCTCCACGGGCGGGGTGATCCTGGTTCTGGTGCTGGTGTTCTATCCCTACGTTTACCTGTTGGCGCGCACCGCTTTCCTGGCCCAGGGCAAGGGCCTGATGGAAGCGGCGCGGGTGCTGGGGCAGTCACCCTGGCAAGCGTTCTGGCGGGTGGCGATGCCGATGGCGCGGCCCGCCATTGGCGCTGGCGTGGCGTTGGCGTTGATGGAGACCCTGGCGGATTTCGGTGCGGTATCGGTGTTCAACTTCGACACCTTCACCACGGCGATCTACAAGACCTGGTACGGCTTCTTCAGCCTCTCCACCGCCGCGCAACTGGCTAGCCTGTTGCTGTTGGTGGTGATGCTGGTGCTGTACGGCGAGCGTCGCGCCCGGGGTGCCAATCGGGCGAGTAACGAGCGTCCTCGGGTCAAGGCGCTCTATCACCTGCGGGGCATCAAGGCGTTGCTGGCCACGACCTGGTGCGGTCTGGTGTTCGCCTGTGCTTTCGTCATTCCAATGCTGCAATTGCTGGCGTGGTTCTGGCAGCGCGGGCGCTTCGACCTGGATGAGCGATACACCGGCCTGATCGTTCACACGCTCTATCTTGGCGCGATGGCGGCGTTGATCACCGTCAGTGTCGCCCTCATTCTGGCATTCGCCCGGCGACTGGCGCCGACCCCGGGAATCCGTGCCGGAGTCAGTCTGGCGAATCTTGGTTACGCCTTGCCCGGTTCGGTGCTGGCGGTGTCGATCATGCTCGCGTTCAGTTATCTGGATCGCGAACTGGTGATTCCGCTTTCCGGCTG
Organism: Pseudomonas putida; assembly: GCF_003228315.1. Classification (NCBI taxonomy): domain Bacteria; kingdom Pseudomonadati; phylum Pseudomonadota; class Gammaproteobacteria; order Pseudomonadales; family Pseudomonadaceae; genus Pseudomonas; species Pseudomonas putida. The sequence continues at coordinate 4,011,121 of NZ_CP029693.1, read as the reverse complement.
GTTCGGTGGTGCCGGTAAGCCATTGCTCCTGGGCAGTCTTTCGGCGTTGCTACTGGCTTATCTGGTGCGCTTTGTCGCCGTGGCATACGGGCCGCTGGAAAGCAGTCTGGCGCGTATACGGCCTTCTTTGCCCGAAGCGGCACGTAGCCTGGGTGTCAGTGGGCCGCGACTGTTTTTCAAAGTGTATCTTCCGCTGTTGCTGCCGGGCTCGTTGAGCGCCGCGTTGCTGGTGTTTGTCGACGTGCTCAAGGAAATGCCCGCGACCCTCCTGATGCGCCCGTTTGGCTGGGATACGCTGGCGGTGCGGATCTTCGAAATGACCAGTGAGGGAGAGTGGGCGAGGGCCTCTTTGCCGGCACTGACCCTGGTCCTGGTCGGGCTGTTACCGGTCATCGGATTGATCCGACGTTCAGCACATCAAAACAGCTAGGTGCCAGTCCTACACCTTGCGGCTACAATGCGCGGCATTCGGTGCGGTCCGTCTGACAGAAAAAGTAGTAGAAATCGGCTGCAAGCCTTTTGACTCAAGGCTTTTACTCGATAGATTTCTCGCCCGCACCTTCGCCACGCCCGGAAGGAGAAACCCATGGGACAGCGTACGCCTCTGTATGACCTTCATCTCGCCCTCGGCGCGAAGATGGTCGATTTTGGCGGTTGGGATATGCCCCTGCACTACGGATCGCAGGTCGAGGAACACCATGCGGTGCGCCGCGACTGCGGTGTTTTCGATGTATCCCACATGACCGTGATCGACGTCGATGGCCCCCAGGCCAAGGCCTGGCTGCAGCACCTGCTGGCCAATGACGTCGAGCGCCTGCACAGCCCCGGCCGCGCCTTGTACAGCACCATGCTCAACGAGCAGGGCGGCATCGTCGACGACATGATCGTCTACCGCCTGGACGAGGGTTATCGTCTGGTGGTCAACGCCTCCACCCGCGATCAGGACATGGCGTGGATGCAGGCCCATCTCGCCGGCTTCGATGTGCGGCTCAACGAACGCTCCGAGCTGGCGATGCTGGCCATTCAAGGCCCCCACGCCCGACAGAAAGTCGCCGAACTGGTCAATCAGTGCCGGGGCAATCTGATCCAGCTGCTCAAGCCCTTCGAAGGCCTGCCTGACGGCGACTGGTTCTTCGCACGCACCGGTTATACCGGGGAAGACGGCCTGGAAATCATCCTACCGGCCGATCAGGCGCCGGGATTCTTCAACGATCTGGTGGGCGCGGGCATTTCCCCGATCGGCCTTGGCGCGCGGGATACCCTGCGGGTTGAGGCCGGCATGAACCTGTACGGCCAGGACATCGAGCTGCAGGTGTCACCGCTGGTCTCCAACATGGCCTGGAGCATCGCCTGGGAGCCCGCCACTCGCCAGTTCATCGGGCGCACCGCGCTGGAAGCCGAACAGAGCGGTGGCGTACAGCACAAACTGGTCGGTCTGGTCCTTGAGGAGCGCGGGGTTTTGCGTGCTCATCAAGTGGTCCGTATCGCTGATGTTGGCGAAGGGGAGATCACCAGTGGTAGTTTCTCTCCTACGCTTAGCAAGTCGATTGCGCTGGCGCGCGTGCCGATGGCAACTGCCGACCGCGCGGAAGTGGAAATCCGTGGCAAGTGGTACCCGGTCCGAGTGGTCAAACCGACCTTCGTCCGCCATGGCAAAACCCTGATCTAATCTTTCTGGCGGGCCTTGTCCGCCGACCATTTTCCTGAGGACACAGAACATGAGCGATATCCCTGCCGACCTGCGTTTTGCCGAAAGTCACGAATGGGCACGCCTGGAAGCCGACGGCACCGTTACCGTGGGCATCAGCGATCACGCACAGGAAGCGCTGGGCGATGTGGTGTTCGTCGAGTTGACCGAAGTAGGAAAAGTCTTCGCGGCCGGTGATCAATCCGGTGTGGTGGAGTCGGTTAAAGCGGCATCCGACATCTATTCCCCGGTTTCCGGTGAAGTGATCGCGATCAACGAAGAACTGAGCGCATCGCCTGAGTTGCTGAACTCCGAGCCTTACGGCGCCTGGATCTTCAAGCTCAAGCCAAGCAACACCGCTGAGCTGGACAAGCTGCTGGATGCGGCCGGTTACAAGGCTGCCATCGGCGAGTAATCGTTGAGCGACACTCCAAAGCCCCGATCCTTCGGGGCTTTTTCATTGCTGGCTCAGGCGTCGCGCAAAACCGCCTTCACGGCCGCCACCGAACGCTCGACATCCGCCTTGCTCATCGCCGTGAACATCGGCAACGAGACAATCAGCCGTCCGACCCGCTCGGCGACCGGGAACATCCCCTCCTTGAACCCGCGCTCGCGGTAAAGGCTCAACAGATGAATCGGCGGGTAGTGATAGCCGATCCCGACACCCAATGCCTGCATCTGCTCCATGAAGGTCGCCCGCGCCGGTTTGCCATCCGTACGCTCCGGCAATACCAGCTGGAACAAGTGCCAGTTGCTGTTCTCGAAGTCAGCTGGCGGCAGCTGAGCGCCGTACTGCGCCTCAAAGTCCTCGCCAAAGCAGGCGAAGTAGTGCCGGGCCAGGTCACGGCGATGAGCGGTGATCGCTTCGATGTGGGCAAATTGCCCCAGGCCAATGGCCGCGGCGACATCGGTCATGTTGAATTTGCCACCCAGCACGTCGACATCCAGGCCGTCGAAGCCGCTGCGGGTAACGCCCTGCAGCCGGTATTTCTCTGCCAATCGCACTTCTTCGGGTGTATTGAGCACCAGGCAACCGCCCTCGGAAGAGGTGACGTTTTTGTTCGCCTGGAAACTGAAGGACACGAAGTCGCCGGTCGAGCCAATGCGCTGGCCGTTCCAGCTGGAACCCAGTGCCTGGGCCGCATCTTCGATGATCCGCAGGCCGTGTTTTTGCGCCAGGGCGTACAACCGCGTCATGTCCACGGGCAATCCGGCGAGATACACCGGGATGATGGCCTTGGTGCGCGGGGTAATCGCCGCTTCCAGTCGGTCCAGATCGATGTTTCGGGTCACCGGGTCGATGTCGGCAAACACGGGCGTGGCGCCGACTTCCAGAATGACGTTGGCGGTGGCCACCCAGGAAATCGGCGTGGTGATCACTTCGTCCCCCGGGCCGATGCCGGCAATGCGCAGGGCGATTTCCATGGTGCAGGTGCCGGAGTTGAACGTGCGCACCGGGCGTCCGCCAAAATACTCCGAGAGTTGCGCTTCAAAGGCCTGAACCTTGGGGCCGCTGGTAATCCAGCCTGAACGCAATACGTCGCCGACCGCCGCAATGGTGGCTTCATCGATGGTGGGTTTGGAGAAGGGCAGGAAAGGCAACTGGCTCATAAATGTTGATACCTGATCATCGGACAATAGGTAAGCGCCGCACATGATGATCCGGATTGTCCGGCCGCGCCACGTCATCGACGCGAATACCGGCTGCTATGCTGGATTGACCGTGCCACATCGACGCAGAGCGCCAGACAAGAGAGAGCCCGTCATGTCCCAGTTGCCGTCCCTGAGCCAGTTACGCGACCCCAATGCCTTTCTTCGCCGTCACCTCGGACCGGATGCCGCCGAGCAGCAGGCGATGCTCGACAGCCTGGGGCTGGGCAGCCGGGTCGAACTGATCGAACAGACGGTGCCCCCGGGCATTCGCCTGAACCGCGCGCTCGACCTGCCGCCGGCACTCGACGAAGTAGCCGCACTGGCGAAGTTGCGCGGCTATGCCGAGCAGAACCAGATCTGGACCAGCCTGATCGGCATGGGCTATCACGGTACGCTCACACCGGCCGTGATCCTGCGTAATGTCCTGGAAAACCCCGGCTGGTACACCGCTTACACACCCTATCAACCGGAAATCGCCCAGGGTCGACTCGAAGCCCTGCTGAATTTCCAGCAATTGACCATCGACCTCACGGGCCTGGAACTGGCCAACGCCTCGCTGCTGGACGAAGCCACGGCGGCGGCCGAAGCCATGGCCCTGGCCAAGCGGGTCGCGAAGTCGAAAAGCAATCTGTTCTTCGTCGATGAAAACTGCCTTCCGCAAACCATTTCCGTGGTGCAGACCCGTGCCGAGGGTTTCGGTTTCGAGCTGATCATCGACGCTGTGGATAACTTGAAACAGCATCAGGTGTTCGGCGCGCTGCTGCAGTACCCCGACACCCACGGCGAGATCCGCGACCTGCGTCCCCTGATTGATCACCTGCATGCCCAGCAGGCGCTGGCGTGTGTTGCTGCTGACCTTTTGAGCCTGCTGCTGTTGACCCCGCCGGGGGAATTGGGTGCCGACGTGGTGTTCGGTTCTTCCCAGCGGTTTGGTGTGCCGATGGGCTACGGCGGGCCGCACGCGGCATTCTTCGCCAGCCGCGAAGAGTTCAAGCGAGCGATCCCCGGCAGGATCATCGGTGTGTCGAAAGATGCCCGTGGCAACGTGGCCCTGCGCATGGCCCTGCAAACCCGCGAGCAACACATTCGCCGGGAAAAGGCCAACTCCAACATCTGTACCGCGCAAGTGCTGCTGGCCAATATCGCCAGTTGCTATGCGGTGTACCACGGGCCGGAAGGCCTCAAGCGCATTGCCCAGCGGGTGCACCGGCTGACGTGCATCCTCGCCGCGGGTCTTGAGCGCAAGGGCATCAAGCGCCTGAACCAGCATTTCTTCGACACCCTGACCCTGGAGGTCGGCGGCACCCAGACCGCGATCATCGACAGCGCCCAGGCCGCACAGATCAACCTGCGCATTCTGGGGCGCGGGCGGTTGGGCCTGAGTCTTGATGAAACCTGCGACGAAACCACGGTGGCGCGGCTGTTCGATGTATTCCTCGGTGCCGATCATGGGCTGATCGTCGAGGAACTGGACGCTGAAACCCTGGCCGGAGGCATCCCCTCTGCGCTGGTGCGAACCTCGCCCTATCTGCGGCATCCGGTGTTCAGCGCCCATCACAGCGAAACCGAAATGTTGCGCTACCTCAAGCAGCTGGAAAACAAGGACCTGGCGCTCAATCAATCAATGATCCCGCTGGGCTCCTGCACCATGAAGCTCAACGCCACCAGCGAGATGATCCCGATCACCTGGCCGCAATTTGCCAACCTGCATCCGTTCGCGCCGAAAGAGCAGGCGGTCGGCTACTCGTTGATGATCGAAGAACTGGAGCGCTGGCTCTGCGCGATCACCGGTTTCGACGCGATCTGCATGCAGCCCAACTCCGGTGCCCAGGGTGAGTACGCGGGGTTGCTGGCAATCCGCAAATACCACGAGAGTCGTCATCAGGGCGGGCGGGATATCTGCCTGATTCCATCCTCGGCCCACGGCACCAACCCGGCATCGGCGCAGATGGCCGGGATGCGCGTGGTGATCGTCGAATGCGACGAGGCCGGTAACGTCGACCTCGATGACCTCAAAGACAAGGCCGCGCAAGCGGGCGACAAGCTCGCCTGCCTGATGGCGACCTATCCGTCGACCCACGGTGTGTATGAAGAAGGCATCAGCGAGATCTGCGAGGTTATCCACAGCCATGGCGGCCAGGTGTACATGGACGGCGCCAACCTCAATGCTCAGGTCGGGCTGGCGCGGCCGGCGGACATTGGCGCCGATGTGTCCCACATGAACCTGCACAAAACCTTCTGCATTCCCCATGGCGGTGGCGGGCCGGGCATGGGGCCGATTGGCGTGCGCGCGCACCTGGCGCCGTTCGTGGCCAATCACCCGGTGGTACCGATCGAGGGACCATTGGCGCAGAACGGTGCCGTCAGCGCCGCGCCCTGGGGCAGCGCGAGCATCCTGCCGATCAGTTGGATGTACATCGCCATGATGGGCCCGCAACTGGCGGATGCCAGCGAAGTGGCCATCCTCGCGGCGAATTACCTGGCGCGGCATTTGTCCGGCGCCTTCCCGGTGCTCTACACCGGGCGCAACGAGCGGGTGGCTCACGAATGCATTCTCGATTTGCGGCCGCTCAAGGCAGCGACCGGTATCACCGAGGAGGACGTGGCCAAGCGGCTGATGGACTATGGCTTCCATGCGCCGACCATGTCGTTCCCTGTGCCTGGAACGTTGATGGTCGAACCGACCGAAAGTGAGTCGAAGGCGGAATTGGACCGCTTCATCGGCGCGATGCTGAGCATCCGCGCGGAAATCACCGAAGTGCAAAACGGCAACTGGCCCGCCGAGGACAACCCGCTCAAGCGCGCGCCGCACACCTTGGCCGATATCACCGGGGTCTGGGAGCGGCCTTACAGCGTCGAACAGGCCGTTACGCCGGATGCACACACCAGGGCCCACAAGTATTGGCCGGCGGTGAATCGGGTGGACAATGTGTACGGGGACCGGAATCTGTTTTGCGCCTGTGTACCGCTGGATGAGTACCGCTGATCTTCCAGGCGGCACAAAACAACTGTGGGAGCGAGCCTGCTCGCGAAAGCGGCAGTTCAGTCAACAAATCTGTTGAATGTTAAACCGCCTTCGCGAGCAGGCTCGCTCCCACAGGGGATTTAGTGAGGCAATAAAAAATGCCGCTCATGTGAGCGGCATTTTCGTTCAGCCAAAAGGCTTATTCCGAAGCCAAGGCATTCTTCGCCAGAATCGCATTCGCCAATTCCATGTCCGAAGCCTGCAGACCCGGGTTGTCGGCGCGGACTTTCTGCATCGCCGCTTCCAGGTACGGGCCGCGGATGCCGCCATCGCTGGCGACGAAGCTGCTGGCATCGTCCTGGGCGGCGATGATCAGCTTGTGGTCCTTGAACGTCAGGTAGGTCGAACCGGTGGTTGCACCGGAGGAAATGACGTTACGCCAGAAGCTGTCAGCCATCGCCGAGCCGACTGGCAGGGACAAGAGGGCGATGGTGGCGACAGCAAGTTTGAAACGCATGATGGGTGACTCCACTGTTTGATCTACGCCCTTGGATTGCCTGCCCCTGACCGAGTTCCCTCAGGCCGCGCCTACTTCTGCTCGCTCTGCGGCGTCACCCGCAGCACCTCTTCGACCGTGGTCAAACCGGCCGCCACTTTTTGCGCGCCGGACAGTCGCAGGCTGCGCATGCCCTCCTTGAACGCCTGGCGCCTCACCGCCAGCAGATCGGTGTCGGGATTGATCAGGGCCTTCACGCCATCGGTCAATTGCATGATTTCGTACACCCCGGCGCGGCCGTGGTAGCCGGTGTCGCGACACTCCAGGCAACCGATGGCCCGTTGCGCGTTGGTGGGCAGCGGTGCCTGCCAGGGTCGGGTCAGGCTTTGCCAGTCTTCTTCGCCCAGGGTTTGCGGGGCCTTGCAGTGCGGGCACAAGGTACGCACCAGTCGCTGGGCCATGACGCCAAGGACCGTGGCCTTGATCAGGTAATGCGGCACGCCCAGTTCCAGCAGGCGGCTGATGGCGCTTGGCGCGTCGTTGGTATGCAGTGTCGACAGCACCAGATGGCCGGTGAGGGCGGCCTGGATCGCCATCTCGGCGGTTTCCAGGTCGCGGATCTCGCCGATCATGATGATGTCCGGGTCTTGCCGCATCAGCGCGCGCACCCCGGAGGCGAAGGTCAGGTCGATGTTGTGCTGGACCTGCATCTGGTTGAACGCCGGCTCGACCATTTCGATCGGGTCTTCGATGGTGCAGAGGTTGACCTCCGGCGTCGCCAGTTTTTTCAGTGTGGTGTACAGCGTGGTGGTCTTGCCGGAACCGGTCGGCCCGGTGACCAGGATGATGCCGTTGGGTTGGCGGGTCATGTCCTGCCAGCGGCGCAGGTCGTCGTTGGAAAACCCGAGCTGGTCGAAATCCTTGAGCAGCACCTCGGGGTCGAAAATCCGCATGACCATTTTTTCGCCGAAGGCCGTGGGCAAGGTCGACAGCCGCAACTCCACTTCACCGCCGTCCGGTGTCTTGGTCTTGACCCGGCCGTCCTGGGGTTTGCGTTTTTCCGCGACGTTCATCCGCCCCAGGGTTTTCAGGCGGCTGACGATGGCCATGCTCACCTGCGGCGGGAATTGATAGACGTTGTGCAGCACGCCGTCGATGCGAAAGCGCACCGTGCCCTGTTCGCGCCGGGGTTCGATGTGGATATCGCTGGCGCGCTGTTGAAAGGCGTACTGGAACAGCCAGTCGACGATGTTGACGATGTGCGCGTCATTGGCGTCCGGCTCCTGGTCGCTGGCGCCCAGGTTGAGCAATTGTTCGAAATTACCCAAGGTGTTGATTGGCTGCTCGCCGTTGCTGGCGCCGGTAACCGATTTGGCCAGGCGGAAAAACTCAACGCTGAAGCGCTGGATGTCCACCGGATTGGCCACCACGCGCTTGATCGGCAACTTCAGCACGTGGGTCAGGTCGGCTTCCCAACTGCTGACATAGGGCTGGGCGCTGGCCACGGTCACGGCGTCGCGGTCGATCGATACCGCGAGAATCTTGTGACGTTGCGCGAAGGCGTAGGACATCAGCGGCATGACGGCCGCGACGTTGATTTTCAGCGGGTCGATGCGCAGGTAAGGCTGGCCCGCCTGCTGGGACAGCCAAAGGGTCAGGTTTTCCAGGTCGTGGTGTTTGCCGGGGCGGCTGAGGTCGTCCAGTTGTTGGCTGGCGATGAACTCCAGGGGATGCATCTGGCCATGGTTGGCGTGACGGCGACGGGCATTGAGCGCGTGTTCGGCCGAGTCCTGGCTGATGTAGCCCTGGGCGACCAGTTCACGCAGTACGTCATTGAGATCCAGCCAGCGGTCCTGAAAGGCGAGTTGAACGGACATGCGGGCTCCTTTTGAACACAAGTGCGCAAAGGATAGTCGTGGCGTCACAGACCGTTGGGCCACTACCCGACGAAGCCATATCGATATTTTTCAGCCGGCAGCCTGAGCCGCTTCAACCCAGGCGGCGTCTGCGGTTTGCAGATCGACCGAGAGGACGCTGATCAGATTGCGCAATTTTTCCGCAATCACTTGGGCGCGATGCCAGCTCAATCCGTCGATCACCACCTCGATGCAGAGGGTGTCGGCCTGCCTTTGCACGTTCACTTGCTCCGGTGTCAGGCACTGCAAGGCGAACAGGTTGAGCGCGCGACACAGCAGGTCGGGTTCGGCATCGGCCAGCAATTGATAACGAACGCGACAGTGCGCGTTGCTGGCATTCCAGACATCGGCGCGGGTGGGCGAGGTATTCACGGCTTCCAGGTGCGGCATGATTGTTCTCCAAAATCACTGGAGAAATATTTACATTCGGTGGCGGGTATTTCTTATCTAAGATGAGCGTAATTGAGCTTGATTCGAATAAATCAATTCAAAAACTAATCAGTAGAAGGTTTTTTTATGCAGAGCGAGCTGGACAGTTACGATCGCAGGATCCTGGCGCTGCTGCAGGAGGACGCTTCGCTTTCCAGTGCGCAGATTGCCGAACAGGTGGGACTTTCACAGTCGCCCTGCTGGCGGCGCATTCAGCGGATGAAAGAAGAGGGGATCATCCGTGGTCAGGTGACTTTGCTCGACCGCAAGAAAATCGGCCTGAACACGCAGATCTTCGCCCAGGTCAAACTCAACGCCCACGGGCGTTCCAATTTCACTGAATTTACCGAAGCGATTCGCGGCTTTCCCGAAGTGCTGGAATGTTATGTGCTGATGGGGGTGGTGGACTTCATGCTGCGGATCGTTGCAGCGGACATCGAGGCGTACGAGCGATTCTTTTTCGAGAAGCTGTCGTTGGTGCCGGGGATTCAGGAGGTGAATTCGATTGTGGCGTTGTCGGAGATCAAGTCGACCACCAGTTTGCCGGTTTGAGATTTGCGTTTGATGTGCCGGCCTCATCGCGGGCAAGCCTTGCTCCTACAGATCAGAGTCGATCGCCAGATTTGGGCTCGACACCGACACTGTAGGAGCAAAGCTTGCTCGCGATAGCGGTATTACAGACGCAGCAGAGTCTTCCAGGCGCGATTCTGGTAAACCGCAATCGCCTGCTGCTTGCGCGCATCAAGCAGTTCGTCAGTGATCGTCGGTTCGTTCGCCAGTTGCGCCAGCTTGTTCAATTCACCGTACAGGCGATCCATTTCCGGAATCTCCAGCACGTTGCGCGCGTGGTGCAGCCAGACCTGGATGCGTTCGATACGCGGCAGTTGCTCGGCCAGGTCTTCAGGTTGCTGCTGGTAGCGCTGCAATTGCAGTGAGGTGGCTTCCTCGCTCAACAGCCTTGGCAGCCAGCTGCTCAGGTGCGCAGCGCCCTGGCGATTGCCACGGGTGTTGCGGTCGGCGGCCCAGGTTTTAGCCAGCAACCAGCGCGAGGTATTGAGCGAGAACTGGCCCCAGCGCGGGTCTTCGAGTTCTTCGAGGAATTGCTCAGGCGCGGCCTTGCGCACGTCTTCATCTTCAAGACCGGCCTGGACCAGCGGGCGCCAGTCTTCCAGCAGGGCGTCCAGGGCGACGCGCAGATCGTGGGTCGATTGACGCGGCGCGGCCTGACCCAGGCTGCTGATCAGTGCACGCAATTCAGCCAGGTTTTCCACCCAGTCCAGCAACAGGCGCCAGTGGCCGTTGAAGCGATATTGCTCGGCCAGACGCTGACTGCTGCCGAGCAAGTGCCAGCACAGCGCGGCGAAGGCTTCGTCCAGCGGGGTTTCGGCGGTGAGTTGCGGCGCCGGCAGGCTCAACGAATAGCTGTTGGCGTCGTACAGGCGATAGCCGCGTTCGGCCTTGCTGATGTCGCAAGGCATCAGGGCCAGTTTCTCGGCCAGTTCGGCAGCCAGTTCCAGCAGCGCGGCAGGTTCGCCTTCGCGCAGTTCCAGCTCCAGTTCGCAGATTTCTTCTTTCTGTTTGCCGACCACGACATGGCCCAGGTCCAGTGCGGCTTCGATGACCACTTTGGCCTTGCCACGGCCCCAGGCGATTTCGGCGCGTTCGCGGACGAAGTCGGTGGTGAAGATCGGCTTCAGGGTTTTCTTGTCCAGCTCGGCCAGCGCCTCGGGCCAGCACTCGCCGTCGAGTTTCTTCAGGTCGAGCTTGGCTTTGGGCAGGTGCCAGTCGTACTCGTTGCGCACCGACAAACCGGCGACGCTCTGGCCGCGGGTCTTGAGGGTCTGAATCACTTCTTCGCCATCCTTGCGCAGGCGCAGGGCGACCTTGGCGCCGGCCAGATCGCGCTCGGGCGTGTCGAAGTACTGATTCATCAACTCACGGCGTTCCCAGCCCGACTTGATGCGTTTTTTCAGGAGAGGATGCTCGCGCAGGGCGGCGAGGGTTTCGCGGCTGACGCGGAGTTTGATTTCGGTTTCTTTCTGCATGGCCGGAAAATCCAGGATCGGGAGCGCAGCCGGGGGGAATGTGTGGCTGCCAAGGTCGTGCAGTGTACAGGACTCGACCGGGATAGGGTCTGTGACGGTTTATTACTGTCGCCGGATGGTTCTATGATGGACTTCAATTCGGGGGTTGGAGTCTGTGATGCCTTTGCCGTCCATGAAAGATCAGTTCGCTGCGCTGATCGCTGCACCGTCCGTCAGTTGTACCCAGCCGAGCCTCGATTTATCCAACCGTCCAGTGATCGACCTGCTGGCCGCCTGGTTGGGCGATCAGGGTTTTGCCTGCGACATCCAGCAGGTCAGCCCCGGCAAATTCAATCTGCTCGCCACCTTCGGCACCGGCCCCGGCGGCCTGGTATTGGCCGGGCACACTGACACCGTGCCGTTCGACGGTGCGCTGTGGCAGACCGATCCATTGAAGCTCACCGAAATCGATGGCCGCTGGATCGGCTTGGGTGTTTGCGACATGAAGAGCTTCTTCGCCCTGGCCATCGAAGCGATCAAGCCCCTGCTCGATCAACCCTTCAAGCAACCGCTGATGATCCTCGCCACCTGCGATGAAGAAAGCTCGATGTCCGGTGCCCGGGCGCTGGCGCAGGCAGGGCGGCCGTTGGGCAGGGCGGCGGTGATCGGCGAGCCGACCGGGCTGCGGCCGATCCGCATGCACAAGGGCATCATGATGGAGCGCATCGACATTCTCGGGCAGAGCGGTCACTCCTCGGACCCGCGCCTGGGGCACAGCGCCCTGGAAGCCATGCACGATGCCATCGGTGAACTGCGCGGCCTGCGCCTGTTGTGGCAGCGCGAATTCCGCAATCCGCAGTTTGGCGTGCCGACGCCTACGCTCAATTTCGGTTGCATTCATGGTGGCGACAACCCCAACCGCATCTGCGGCCAGTGTTCGTTGGAGTTCGACCTGCGACCACTGCCGGGCATGGACCCCAAAGCCCTGCGCGCCGAGATCCTGCAGCGGCTCAAGCCGGTTGCTGAGCGGCATCAGGTCAAGATCGACTACGCGCCGTTGTTCCCTGACGTGCCGGCGTTCGAGCAGGTCGCGGATGCGGAACTGGTGCGGATTGCCGAAAAGCTCACCGGCCACAGCGCCGAAGCGGTGGCATTCGGCACCGAAGCGCCTTATCTTCAGCAGCTTGGTTGCGAGACAGTGGTGCTCGGCCCCGGCGACATCGCCTGCGCCCACCAGCCGGGAGAATTCCTCGAAATGTCACGTTTGCAGCCTACGGTGCATCTATTACGACAGTTGATTGAACATTACTGTCTGACACCGGCAGGTTGAATTCAACCCTTGTAGGAGCTGAGCTTGCTCGCGATGGCGGCAGGTCAGGCAACATCGATGCTGGCTGTGACGCCCTCATCGCGAGCAAGCTCGGCTCCTACAAGGTTTGTGCATTGCCCGGGCAGCCGTTTAAATTGCCAGTACCCCAACCCGTATTCATAAGGAGAGCGCGCGTGTCGCCAAGCCTGTTCCGACGATAACCATCAGCCCGCTGTGCGTTTTCTGTTCGCCCTTTTTCTCGGCTGCTATTTATTACAGGCCCAGGTTCATGCCCGAATACGTCAATTGGCTTCGTCACGCTTCGCCTTACATCAACGCCCACCGCGATTGCACCTTTGTCGTCATGCTGCCCGGCGACGGCGTCGAGCACTCCAACTTCGGCAATATCGTCCACGACCTGGTGCTGCTGCACAGCCTGGGTGTGCGTCTGGTGCTGGTTCACGGCTCCCGCCCGCAAATCGAGGCACGCCTGGCCGCCCGTGGCCTGACTCCGCACTATCACCACGGCATGCGCATCACCGATGCCGCGACCCTGGAGTGCGTGATCGACGCCGTCGGCCAACTGCGCATCGCCATCGAAGCGCGGCTGTCGATGGACATGGCGTCTTCGCCGATGCAGGGCTCGCGCCTGCGGGTGGCCAGCGGCAACCTGGTGACCGCACGGCCGATCGGCGTGCTTGAAGGCGTCGACTATCACCACACCGGCGAAGTGCGCCGGGTCGACCGCAAGGGCATCAATCGCCTGCTCGACGAGCGTTCCATCGTGCTGTTGTCGCCACTGGGCTACTCGCCGACCGGTGAAATCTTCAACCTCGCCTGTGAAGACGTCGCCACTCGCGCGGCCATCGATCTGGGCGCGGACAAGCTGCTGCTGTTCGGTGCCGAGGAAGGTTTAATCGATGAGCACGGGCGACTGGTCCGCGAGCTGCGTCCGCAACAGGTGCCGGCGCATCTGCAGCGTCTGGGCAGCAACTATCAGGCGGAGCTGCTGGATGCGGCGGCCGAAGCCTGCCGTGGCGGTGTGGCCCGCAGTCATATCGTCAGCTACGCCGAGGACGGCGCGCTGCTGACCGAACTGTTCACCCGCGACGGTGGCGGTACGCTGGTGGCCCAGGAGCAGTTCGAAGTGGTGCGCGAAGCGGCCATCGAGGACGTGGGTGGTTTGCTGGACTTGATCAGCCCGCTGGAAGAGCAGGGGATTCTGGTGCGCCGTTCCCGTGAAGTGCTGGAGCGCGAGATCGAGCAGTTCAGCGTGGTCGAGCGTGAAGGCATGATCATCGCTTGCGCGGCGCTGTATCAGATTGCCGACTCGGATGCCGGTGAGCTGGCCTGCCTGGCGGTGAACCCGGAGTACCGTCATGGCGGGCGCGGCGATGAACTGTTGGAACGCATCGAAACCCGTGCCCGGGCACAGGGCTTGAAAACCCTGTTTGTCCTCACCACCCGCACGGCCCACTGGTTCCGTGAGCGTGGCTTTGCGCCAAGCAGTGTGGAGCGCCTGCCATCGGCACGGGCGTCGCTGTACAACTATCAGCGCAATTCGAAGATCTTCGAGAAGTCCCTCTGAGCATGACGCAATGATCGTTCCCACGCTCCGCGTGGGAATGCAGCCCGGGACGCTCCGCGTCCCAAATCAAGAGCCGAACGCGGAGCGTCCGATGAGGCATTCCCACGCAGAGCGTGGGAACGATCATTGGTCGTGTTGTTAGTCCTGTACGAATTTCGCGCTGACATAAGGCGAATAGTCCGGCAGCACCGTCTCCACCTTCCCTTGCTCCTTCAAGAACTTCGCCGTCTCGCCAATCGCCTTGGCCGTGCCGCCGTCCAGCAGCGCGCTGGTCTGTTGTGCCCGGGCATCCGGGAATGCAGAACCGGCCAGCAACTCCGGTACGTCCGCAGCGTTGGCACCGGTCAGTTTGGCGATTTTCTGCACGGGCACGGAGTCCGCCGTCCAGCTGTCTTTATGCGCCGCATAGTCGGCGAAGGAGTCCAGGGTCACCTTGGCGAATTTCGCCACGACGTCGGGGTGCTTCTCGGCATAATCCTTGCGCGCCACCCACACCTCGAAGGTCGGCGCGCCCCATTGGCCGACCTGGGCGGCGTCGGTCAAGGTCTTGCCGGTCTTGCGAATTTCCCCCAGCGCGGGCGACCAGACGAACGCGCCATCGATGTCCCCGCGTTTCCACGCCGCGGCGATTTCCGCCGGCTGCAGGTTCACCACTTTGACTTTCGAGGTGTCCAGGTCCCAGTGCTTCAGCGCACCGAGCAGGCTGTAGTGGGAGGTGGAAACGAACGGCGTGGCGATGGTCTTGCCGATCAGATCTTGCGGTTTATCAATGCCGCTGCCGTTGCGTACTACGAGTGCCTCGGCGGCGTTGATCTGCGCCGAAACGATGAACGCCACGATCGGCAGGTTGCGCGACGCGGCGGCGGCCAGCGGGCTGGAGCCGAGGTTGCCGATCTGCACGTCACCCGAAGCGATGGCGGTGACCACTTCCGGTCCGCTGTTGAAACGACGCCAGTCGATCTTCTCACCGATGGTTTTTTCATAGAGGCCATCGGCCTGCGGGACTTTGCTCGGGTCGATGCCGGTCTGGTAGCCGACCGTGAGGTTGGCTGCGTGAGCTGTAAAAGAAAATAACAGCGACACACAAACTGTAACAATTGGTCTGGATAGTGCGCGTCTGGTGGTCATGGCGTTGTCCTTTTCGAATGGTTTTGTTTCAGAATTGCTTCCAAACCTAATCGATATAAGAAACGCCAAATAAATAACATTTAGGAATTAGCTTATTAGCCAGCCGCTCTATTCTGAAGGGGTGCAGGAGGAGTGAGCTAAATGCCTAAATGGTATGAGAAAAGAAGTCATCCGTTCTTTTCAGGTTTATGACAATTTCATGACCCTGCATGGACCAAAAAACCGGGGATTAGACTATGGTCGTAGACACACAAAGTTACGATTGACTTGTGAGTCACCGTCCGGCGCTAATCGCGCATCTTAGGATTCCGGGCACTTGACCCGAAACCAGGACTACAAGAATTAGAGACTAGAGGAGCTTAACAATGAACAAGTCCACCTTGGCCTTGGCCGTGGCCTTTGGGGTTGTGGCGCAGCAGGCAGGCGCCGCGGGTTTCATCGAAGACAGCAAGGCATCTGTTAGTTCGCGTACTTACTATTTCGACTCGGACAAACGTGAAGGCGCCAGCATTCCAGCCAACCGCCAGCGCGAGGCCGCTGAAGGCCTGAAGTTCGATTACCAGTCCGGTTTCACTCAAGGTGTCGTTGGTTTCGGTATCGACGCCCAGGCACTGGTCGGCATCCACCTGGATGGCGGCAAGGGCCACCACCCGGACAACAACTCCTTCAACCCTAGCGATTCCGATGGTTCTGCAGAGAGCTCGTGGAGCCGTGCTGCAGCCAACGTCAAGGCACGCTTCTCGAAGACAGAGGCCCACGTCGGTGGCGCTCTGATGCCGAACATGCCGATCCTGATCGCGAACGACAGCCGCGTGCTGCCGCAAACGTTTGAAGGTGGCACCATCACCTCCAAGGAAATCGACAACGTCACTTTCAACGTCGGCCAACTGGAGCACGCGACCGGTCGCGCTTCCTCCAACAGCACTGGCCTGTCCGTGGCTGGCGCTACCAAGGACAGCAACCAGTTCCGTTATGCCGGTGCTGACTGGAAGGTCACCAAAGACCTGTTGCTGCAGTACTACTTCGCGAACCTGGAAGACTTCTACAAACAGAACTTCCTGGGCCTGGTGCACGTCTACCCGATCGCGCCTAACCAGTCGTTCAAGACTGACATTCGCTACTTCGACAGCAGCTCCGACGGCAAGAACGGCAGCGGCCAGGCTGGCTACCAGTTCAACAACAACGCCGGTTTCGCCAAGACCCCGGGCGAGATCGACAACAAGACCTGGAGCGCCACGTTCACCTACACCCTGGGTGGCAGCGCATTCCTGCTCGGTCATCAGCGTGTCAACGATGACGGCGGCTTCGTCTTCCTGAACCAGGGCAACGTTGTCGATGGCAACGGTCGAAACGAAGGCGGCGGCGGCGCCAGCTTCTACTCCTTCACCGACGCCACCGTGGGCAGCTTCATCCGTGCTGGTGAAAACACCACCTACGGTCAGTACTCCTACGACTTCGCCTCCCTGGGCGTGCCAGGTCTGAAAGCTTCGGCTGCTTACCTGTACGGCCGCGACATCAAAGCCACCAACGGTTCGGGTCCGGACCTGAACGAGCGCGAAACCGACCTGCGTGTGGACTACGTCATCCAGACCGGCCCGCTGAAAGGCTTCGGCACCACGCTGCGTCACGGCGCTTATCGTGGCAACACCAGCACCCTGGACGAAGACCAGACCCGTCTGATCTTCAACTACACCTACAGCTTCATGTAAGCAGTCGGTGTGAAAAGAGCCTCGTCCCTGGACGGGGCTTTTTTTTGGGTCAACTTTTTTATTCCATAAAAGTAACTATTGATGATTTTTTATTCTTTTTAGATTTTTAGCTAAACGCCTACAGTAGCCCCACCTGTACCACAGGTCCCGCAGCGCTACGGTTCACCCCCGTTCCATCCTCCGATCACCACGACTACAGGAATCGGTTTACAGGCCGATATCTTCTATGGTCGGACATCGTACGACTTGATATATTCCATCCCGATATAAATAAGGATTGAGTGATTCATTTCGGTTTTATGAACGGGTATGCTGCGCCGCCCAAATTTACCGGGCGTGCATTCACCGCCGGTTCGTGGTGCACGTCATGCGAAACAAGGATCCAGGGCACTCGACCCCGGACCACAAAACTAGAAAAAACAGGAGCGAAACAATGAACAAGTCCACCTTGGCCCTGGCTGTGGCCGTAGGGGTTTTGGCGCAGCAGGCAAGCGCCGCCGGTTTCATCGAAGACAGCAAGGCCACTCTGGGTCTGCGTAACTTCTACATCAACACCGACTACCGCGATGGCAGTGCCAAACCGAACAAAAACGAAGAATGGGGCCAAGGCTTCGATCTGCGTTTCACTTCCGGCTACACCCAAGGCACAGTCGGCTTCGGTATTGATGCGATTGGCCTGCTGGGCGTGAAGTTGGATTCCGGTGGCGGCACTAATGGCAACGTTAACGCCGATGGCACTCCTGGTAACGCTTATGGCGGCACCGTGTTCCCAAGCAAGTCCAACGGTGAAGCGGTTGATAACTTCTCCAGCCTGGGCCTGACTGCCAAAGCCAAGATCTCCCAGACCGAGCTGAAACTGGGCACCCTGCAGCCAAAACTGCCGGTGATCGTGACCAACGACGGTCGCATGCTGCCGCAAACCTTCCAGGGTGGTCAGATCACTTCGGGTGACATCAAGGACCTGACACTGGTCGGCGGCCAGCTCGAGCACGCCAAGGGTCGTAACTCCAGCAACAACGAAGAGCTGTCGATCGCCGGTGCCAACGGTCGCACCGCGGCCGGTCGTGACAGCAACAAGTTCATCTACGGCGGCGGTGACTACAAAATCACCAAGGACCTGACGGCCCAGTACTACTACGGCAACCTGGAAGACTTCTACAAGCAGCACTTCCTGGGCCTGACGCACAACTGGGCAATCGGCCCGGGCGTCCTGAAATCCGACCTGCGCTACTTCAACAGCAGCGATGACGGTGCCAACGGTCACGATCCGTTCTACTTCACCTCGGGCAACTACAACGCACCGAACGGTAAAGGCAAGGTCGACAACAACCTGTACAGCGGTCTGTTCCTGTACACCGTTGAAGGTCACACCTTCGGTGGCGGCTACCAGGTCAGCAACGGCAGCAGCGACTTCCCTTACCTGAACCAGGGCGACGGTGCCTCGGCCTACATCATCACCGACATGCAGATCCAGAAGTTCGCCCGTGCCGGCGAGAAAACCTGGCAGGCACGCTACTCGTTCGACTTCGCCAAGGTCGGCGTACCAGGCCTGACGGCCGGTATGATCTACCTGCACGGCGACGACATCGATACCGTCAACGCTGCCGGTCGCCAGGCGGCCAACGGTGCTTCCGAGTGGGAACGCGACCTGACCGTGGGTTACGTCGTACAGTCCGGCGCCCTGAAGAACCTGGGCGTGATGTGGAAAAACGCCACCTGGCGTACCGACCTGCCGAACACCCGTTCCCAGGACGAAAACCGCCTGATCGTCAGCTACTCGATCCCGCTGTTGTAACAGCGTGTGGGAGCGAGCCTGCTCGCGAAAGCGGTGTGTCATTCAGCAGGTTTGTGGCTGACACGGCGCCATCGCGAGCAGGCTCGCTCCTACAGTGAGTGACCGAAAAAAAGCCCCGCCCGGCACCTCGCCGGGCGGGGCTTTTGCGTTTCAAGACGGGGTCACCCCCGTAAACCCGCCTTGAAATCCCCTTTTTTGCAGCTACTCAAGGCCTTCTCGAACCTTGTTGGCGATGTTCGGCGCGATGGCCGATCGCGTCCAGTGAACAGATGTTTAATATTTCTTTATGGTCTAAATAAATCGATATTTATTCTTTTTAATAGATAAGAAATGCAGGCACAGTTGGCCCATACAAGCACTCAAAAGGAGCAGCACCATGGGCCTCAGACTCGGCGACATCGCCCCCGATTTCGAACAGGATTCCAGCGCCGGAACCATCCGTTTCCACCAGTGGCTGGGCAATAGCTGGGGTGTGCTGTTCTCCCATCCGGCCGACTTCACACCGGTGTGCACCACCGAGCTGGGCTTCACCGCGAAACTGAAAGATGAATTCGCCAAGCGTGGGGTCAAGGCCATCGCGCTGTCCGTCGACCCGGTGGATTCGCACCATCGCTGGATCGCAGACATCAACGAAACCCAGAACACCGTCGTCAACTTCCCGATCCTCGACGACGCCGACCGCAAGGTCTCGGACCTCTACGACCTGATCCATCCCAACGCCAACGACACCCTGACCGTGCGCTCGCTGTTCGTGATCGACCCGAACAAAAAGGTGCGGCTGACCATCACCTACCCGGCCAGCACGGGCCGCAACTTCAATGAAATCCTGCGGGTGATCGATTCGCTGCAACTCACCGACAACTACAAGGTGGCCACCCCGGCCAACTGGCAGGACGGTGACGAGGTGGTGATCGTGCCTTCGCTCAAGGATGAAGAGGAAATCAAACAGCGCTTTCCCAAGGGCTATCGCGCGGTGAAGCCTTACCTTCGCCTGACGCCGCAGCCCAATCGATAGCGCGAACCTGTAGGAGCAAGGCTTGCCCGCGATGAATACGACGCGGTATTTCGGTCGTCATGGAGGACGCCATCGCGGGCAAGCCTTGCTCCTACAGGAGGCGTGTACAGATACACAAAGCAGGGGGACTTCAGGCCGTTTCGACGGCCTGTTTTTTTGCCTGGAGAAAACCAAAACGCATATTTCTTAAATGAATAACCAAATGAATAAATATGATTTATGGATATATAAATCAGCTGTTAAGGTCACTCCATCAAAGCGAGATCGCAAACCGCGAATCGCCAACACCGTTCAAGGAATTGTCTGAATGCTGGTTGTCTCACTCGGTGGCAGTCCCAGTCAGCGCTCCCGTTCAGGGGTGCTGCTGGAGCGCTCCAAAGGTTGGTTGCAAGGGCAGGGTGTGGAAGTGGTGAGTTACCAGGTACGGGACTTCCCGGCCGAAGACTTGCTGCATGCACGCTTCGACAGCCCGAAGGTGCTCGACCTGCTGCAACAGATTGAAAACGCCGATGGCCTGCTGATCGCCACGCCGGTTTACAAGGCCTCTTTTTCCGGCGCGCTGAAAACCGTGCTGGACCTGCTGCCCGAGCGCGCTCTGAGCCACAAGGTGGTGCTGCCGATGGCGACCGGAGGCAGCATCGCTCACATGCTGGCGGTGGATTACGCGCTCAAGCCGGTGTTGTCGGCCCTGAAAGCCGAAGAGCTGCTGCAGGGGATATTCGCGGTCGACAGCCAGATCGCTTATGGCGAAGGCAGTGTGGCGGCGCAGCTCGCTCCGGAGTTGGAGCATCGCTTGAACGAGTCGCTGGAGCTGTTTTTCCACGCCATGGCCAGACGGCCCAAACCGCTTGATCCGAACCTGTTGAGTGACCGTTTATTAAGTGCTCGCTGGAGCATTTGAGCCTTACGCGAAATACGCCCCACCCAAAAATTGAAGTACTGGCCTTACTCGCCCGCCAACGGGCAAGCAGGTGCAGCCAAAACCCAACTGCAAAAAGGAGAGCGCCATGCGCCCTGTCATTTTGCGTCGTGGTCTGGTCGCTCTGTTTGCTGCGGCTGTCACCTTCGGCGCCATTACTCAAGCCCAAGCTGAAACGCTACGAATCGGCTATCAGAAATACGGCACCCTGGTGCTGCTCAAAGCCAAAGGCACCCTGGAAAAACGCCTCGCCGCCCAAGGCGTGGACGTGCAATGGACTGAATTCCCCGGCGGCCCGCAACTGCTCGAAGGCCTGAACGTCGGCTCCATCGACTTCGGCGTGACCGGCGAAACCCCGCCGGTGTTCGCTCAAGCGGCCGGCGCCGATCTGCTCTACGTCGCCTACGAACCGCCAGCGCCCCACAGCGAAGCGATCTTGGTGCCGAAAGACTCGCCGATCAAATCGGTGGCCGAGCTCAAGGGCAAGAAAGTCGCCCTGAACAAAGGCTCCAACGTGCACTACCTGCTGGTTCGTGCGCTGGAAGACGCCGGCCTCAAGTACACCGATATCCAGACCGTATTCCTGCCACCGGCCGATGCCCGTGCGGCGTTCGAGCGCGGCAGCGTTGATGCCTGGGTCATCTGGGACCCGTACCAGGCCGCCGCCGAACAGCAACTGCAAGCGCGCACCCTGCGCGATGGCCAGGGCATCGTCGACAACCATCAGTTCTACCTGGCGACCAAGCCTTACGCGCAAAAGAATCCCGAGGTGATCAAGACCCTGGTGGAAGAAGTGCGTGGGGTCGGCGAGTGGTCCAAGGCCAACCCGCAGGACGTGACGCAACAGGTGTCGCCACTGCTGGGCCTGCCGGCGGACATCACCCTGACCTCGGTTAAACGCCAGGGCTACGGTGCGCTGTTCCTCACCCCGGAAGTGGTCGCCGCGCAGCAGAAAATCGCCGACAGCTTCTACCAGCTCAAGCTGATTCCTAAGCCGTTGAGCATCAAAGACGTGATCTGGACGCCGCCGGCGGCCGTTGCCAAATCTCAATAACGATAGCCCCGTAACCGATTCCCCCAAGGAGACCACTCCATGAGCCTCAATATTTTCTGGTTCCTGCCCACCCACGGCGACGGCCATTACCTTGGCACCGCCGAAGGCGCCCGAGCCGTCGACCACGGCTATCTGCAACAAGTCGCGCAAGCGGCCGATCGCCTGGGCTTCGGCGGGGTGCTGATCCCGACCGGTCGCTCCTGCGAAGACTCGTGGCTGGTGGCGGCGTCGCTGATCCCGGTGACCCAGCGCCTGAAATTCCTGGTCGCCCTGCGCCCCGGGATCATTTCCCCGACGGTGGCGGCGCGTCAGGCGGCGACCCTCGATCGTTTGTCCGGCGGGCGGGCGCTGTTCAACCTGGTGACCGGCGGCGATCCGGAAGAATTGGCCGGCGACGGTCTATTCCTCAGTCATGAAGAGCGCTATCAGGCTTCGGTGGAATTCACCCGCATCTGGCGTCGAGTGCTGGAAGGCGAAACCGTCGATTACGACGGCCAGCACATCAGCGTGAAAGGCGCCAAGCTGCTCTATCCGCCGATCCAGCAACCGCGTCCGCCGCTGTATTTCGGTGGCTCGTCGGAAGCGGCGCAGGACCTGGCGGCAGAGCAGGTGGAAATGGTCCTGACCTGGGGCGAACCACCGGCCGCCGTCGCCGAGAAGATCGCGCAGGTGCGCGCCAAGGCCGCCAAGCTCGGGCGTACCGTGCGTTTCGGTATTCGCCTGCATGTGATCGTGCGTGAAACCAATGCCGAGGCCTGGCAAGCGGCGGATCGCCTGATCTCGCACCTGGACGACGACACCATCGCCCGGGCCCAGGCTTCGCTTGCGCGTTTCGACTCTGTGGGTCAGCAACGCATGGCGGCGCTGCATGGTGGCAGTCGCGACAACCTGGAAGTCAGCCCCAACCTGTGGGCCGGTGTCGGCCTGGTGCGCGGCGGTGCCGGGACGGCGCTGGTGGGTGACGGTCCGACCGTGGCTGCTCGCGTCAAGGAGTACGCGGACCTGGGCATCGACACCTTCATTTTCTCCGGTTATCCACACCTGGAAGAGTCGTACCGCGTCGCCGAACTGCTGTTCCCGCACCTTGATGTCGAGCGCCCCGAGCTGCCGAAGAGCGCGGGTTACGTCAGCCCGTTTGGCGAGATGGTGGCCAACGACATTCTTCCCAAAGCGGCGTCCCAGAGCTGAGGCGCGCCATGAAGAAAATCATTCACAGCCTCGCGCCCTGGGCGTTACCGGTGTTGTTGCTGGCGGTGTGGCAGTTGTCGGTGTCGGCGGGCTGGTTGTCGACGCGGATTCTGCCGGCGCCCATCGCGGTGATCGAAGCCGGCATCAGCCTGGTGCGCAGCGGCGAGATCTGGACGCACCTGGCCATCAGCGGCTGGCGCGCCGCGCTGGGCTTCGCCATCGGCGGCAGTATCGGCCTGGCACTGGGCTTCATCACCGGCCTGTCGAAATGGGGCGAGCGCCTGCTCGACAGCTCGGTGCAGATGATCCGCAACGTGCCGCATCTGGCGCTGATTCCACTGGTGATCCTGTGGTTCGGCATCGACGAGTCGGCGAAGATTTTCCTGGTGGCGCTGGGGACCTTGTTCCCGATTTATCTCAACACCTATCACGGTATTCGTAACGTCGATCCGGCGTTGGTGGAAATGTCGCGCAGCTATGGCTTGTCCGGCTTCAGCCTGTTCCGCCAGGTGATTCTGCCGGGGGCGCTGCCTTCGATTCTGGTCGGCGTGCGCTTCGCCCTGGGCTTCATGTGGTTGACGTTGATCGTGGCGGAAACCATTAGCGCCAGTTCCGGCATCGGTTATCTGGCGATGAATGCCCGGGAGTTCCTGCAGACCGACGTGGTGGTGCTGGCGATTCTGCTGTACGCGGTGCTCGGCAAGCTGGCCGACCTCGCGGCCCGTGGACTTGAGCGTGTGTGGTTGCGCTGGCACCCGGCCTATCAGGTCGCCAAGGGAGGTGCCGCATGACCGCTCAACAACCTCCACGCCTGCTGCGCGGGATTCCGCTGGCGGTGCGCAAGCTGCAAAAAACCTTTGGCTCGCGGCAGGTGCTGCGCGAGATCGACCTGCACATTCCCGCCGGTCAGTTCGTTGCCGTGGTCGGCCGCAGTGGCTGCGGCAAAAGCACCTTGCTGCGCTTGCTGGCCGGTCT
Source organism: Pseudomonas putida (assembly GCF_003228315.1). NCBI lineage: Bacteria > Pseudomonadati > Pseudomonadota > Gammaproteobacteria > Pseudomonadales > Pseudomonadaceae > Pseudomonas > Pseudomonas putida. The sequence goes on along the minus strand of NZ_CP029693.1, from coordinate 3,987,271 downwards.
CGACCAGCCCACGGGCGGTCAATTGCTGGCCGGCTCCGCGGCGCTGAGCGAGGCACGGGAAGACACACGACTGATGTTTCAGGAAGCGCGTCTGCTGCCCTGGAAAAGGATCATCGATAACGTCGGCCTGGGGCTCAAGGGCAACTGGCGGCCCCAGGCACTTGAGGCATTGGAGGCCGTCGGCCTGGCGGATCGTGCCAATGAGTGGCCGGCGGCGTTGTCCGGCGGGCAGAAGCAGCGTGTGGCGCTGGCTCGCGCGCTGATCCATCAACCGCGTCTGTTGTTGCTCGACGAGCCGCTGGGCGCTCTGGACGCCTTGACCCGCATCGAGATGCAGCAATTGATCGAACGGCTCTGGCAGCAGCACGGCTTCACGGTGTTGCTGGTCACCCACGACGTCAGCGAAGCGGTGGCGATTGCCGATCGGGTGATCCTGATCGAAGACGGCGAAGTCGGCCTCGACCTGCACGTGGAACTGCCGCGCCCTCGGGTTCGCGGTTCCCATCGGCTGGCGGCGCTGGAAACCGAAGTGCTCAATCGCGTGCTGTCACTGCCCGGTCAACCGCCGGAACCGGAACCTGTTTCACCCTTGCCTACGCAGTTGCGTTGGGCCCAATAACTCAAGCCTTATCCCACGACAGGAATCACATCATGACTATCAAAGCCATCAACGTACGCAACCAGTTCAAAGGCTCCATCAAGGAAATCGTCCTGGGCGATGTGCTGTCGGAAATCGACGTGCAGACCGCCTCCGGCATCGTCACTTCGGTCATCACCACCCGCTCGGTGAAAGAGCTGGAACTGGCGGTGGGCAGCGAAGTGATCGCCTTCGTGAAATCCACCGAGGTATCGATCGCCAAGTTGTAAGCCTGTGCGTAAACGACAACCCCGAAGGGTTTGAGCCCTTCGGGGTTTTTTATTTCAGGGCGCTCGATAAGTAGCTTTGTCCAGGGATAACCACATCTCTGTTGGTTTTATGAGGTGCTATAGTGCTGCTTAACGTGTTTTAACAGCATCAGGATGCGCTTTATGAGCGATTTTTTTCCTCTCGAATGTGCTGATAGCCTCTATTCCATCGGGCTTTTGGTCAAGCAGCGGCGCCTACAGCATAAGCAGCGGCAAAAAGACCTTGCGGCAAGCCTGTCGATGTCCGAGAGGACCGTGAGGAAAATCGAGGCCGGCGATCCTTCGGTGGAGCTGCGTTCTTTCATGTTGGTGCTGTGGCAATTGGGTCTGGTCCAAGAGGTGTTTCAGAACCTTCAGGCCAAACCGATCACTGTGCTTAATGCCTTTGACTCCTCGAACGCCCGGCGCGTCCGCCTGCCCAAAGCCAGGGAGGATTTTTGATGGCCAGGGCCTACATCTACATGGAGCATCCTGAAACCGGGCAGGTGATTACGCTCGGACGGCTGATTCTCAGCAATGGTGTGGGTGAATTCACCTACGACCCCGATTACGTGGCCACGAAGGGTTGGGTGCCAGATCACATTCGATACCCGCTGCGCGCGCAGCCTTTCTCGGGCATCACGAAAAATCGTGGCGTGCCCGGGTTCATCAACGATGCCATGCCTGATGGCTGGGGTGAGCGGGTGCTGCATGACCTGCATCGAACCGATCTGGATACGCTCGATTACCTGCTCAAATCCCCCAACAATGATCGCGCCGGGAACTTGATGGCCGGGCAGACACGGCATCCGCCTGAAGGCATCGGGCAAGAAGCATTGCCGACACTCAAAGGCCTGGCTCCCTTTATCGAAGCGACCGAAGCGATTTTTGATAATCAGCTCGATGACGAAGCCATCAAAACGCTGAAACTTCGCAAGCAACGTTCATCACTCGGTGGCGCAAGACCGAAACGAACTCTGCAGGATCAGGGGGTGTTGATTCTGGTCAAGCCACGTGACCGTTATGACGCTTGCGATGTCCCGGCGATGGAGCATGCCTGCATGACGTTTGCCGCGCTCAAGGGATTGAACGTTGCCAGGACCGGGCTGTATGCCGGGGTGCCCTCGACGCTGTTGATAAAGCGCTTCGACCGTCAGCCCCCGGCAGACGCCGGACGACGCGTGCCCATGCTCAGTGCCTTGACGTTGCTGGACGCCGAATGGAAAACCAATGACCGCAGCGCCTGGGCTTATGCCGGTTTGGCCAACGAGATGAAGCGCCGGGGAGTGCCGGACGAAGACTTGCATGAATTGTTCGTTCGCATGTGCTTCAACGCATTGGTGGGCAACGACGACGATCACCCGAAGAACCACGCGATTCTCTGGCTTGAAGGCCGCTGGCGATTGGCGCCGATGTATGACGTGGTGCCTGGGCTGGATGGTTCATCCCCGCCCAATCTTTCGATGGCGGTTGGACGGCATGGAAGAGTCATCAGTCGAGAGAACTTGCTGAGTCATTGCACGCACTTTGCGCTCACGCCTCAGCAGACGGCCGATCACCTGGATGGAGTGATCGGTTGGGAAGCGGAACTTCGTGAGCATTATGCAAGCTTGCTGGGAGGCGCCGAGCTGGAGTTGGCACTGGCAGCCATCGGCTCATTCCGAATGCAGATTTAAGGCCTCAGCCGTTTTGGCAGGTAGGGCGGCAAGTACAACCCCAGATACGCATCAAACACCCGCATCCCTTCCTCGGCCATGCGCAGGGTGATCTGCCCGTGCTGTTGCACCGAGCGTGCATAGACCCGGTCCCCCAGCTCCATGGCCAGGGCAAACACATCGACATCGTCCGGCAGCTTCGGCAATTCGAAATGGTGATCGAACAGTTTGTGCATCAGGTCGCCCAGTTCGATGTCGTGCTGACGGTCGGCCTGGGTGACTTCGGTGAGGCCGTGCTGGGCGAGGATCAACTGGCGGGCGGCGGCGTCGGCGCTGTAGATATCCAGCATGCGTTGTTCCACCAGTCGCGACAGGTCACGCCAGCTGTTGAGCGTTTGGTGATCGATGGTTGCTTGCAGGCAGGCGCGGAAGGCGGCGTGGACATCGGCAGTCAGCGCTTCGAGCAGGGCCGGGACGCTGGCGAAAAAGTGGTAGACCGAGGAGGGCGGGATCTGCGCGCGCTCGGCGACGCTGTAGATCGACAGGCAGGCCACGCCCTCGGCTGCCAACAGCGTGCGGGCCGCCTCGAGAATCGAGTCGATCCGGGCCTGGCTGGCTGCGCGGGGTTTGCGGGGGCTGGCGGTGCGCGTCATGGGAGTCTCCTGCGGGGCAGGGGGCATTGTACGAGCAGGCATCTGTGTTGTCTTGTCGGCCCCCATCGCGAGCAGGCTCGCTCCCACAGGGAACGGTGCCCGTCCATGCAGCGCGATTAACTGTAGGAGCGAGCCTGCTCGCGATCCGCCGAAGGCGGCCATAAAAAAACGCCGCAGGCTTTATCGGCCAGCGGCGTTCTTTTTTACAGCAACCGCTTAAACGGTATGCAGGTACCAGTTGTACTCAAGGTCGGAGATGGAGTGTTCGAATTCCTCCAGCTCACTCTCTTTGCACGCGACGAAGATATCGATGTATTTCGGATCGATGTACTTGGCCATGATTTCGCTGTCGTCCAGCTCGCGCAGTGCATCGCGCAGGTTGTTCGGCAGGCTCTGCTCGTTCTGCTCGTAGCTGTTGCCTTCCACCGGGGCGTTCGGCTCGATCTTGTTGACCAGGCCGTGATGCACGCCGGCCAGGACCGAAGCCATCAGCAGGTACGGGTTGGCGTCGGCACCGGCGACACGGTGTTCGATACGCACGGCGTCCGGCGAACCGGTTGGTACGCGTACGGCCACGGTACGGTTGTCGATGCCCCAGCTTGGCGAGTTCGGCACGTAGAACTGTGCGCCGAAACGACGGTAGGAGTTGACGTTCGGGCAGAGGAAAGCCATCTGCGCCGGCAGGGTCTCGAGCACACCGCCGATCGCGTGACGCAGTGCGGCGTTCTGCTCGGGATCCTCGCTGGCAAAAATGTTTTTGCCATCTTTGTCGAGCACCGAGATGTGGACGTGCAGACCATTACCCGCCTGGCCTGGGTACGGCTTGGCCATGAAGGTGGTGTCCATTTCATGGTCGTAGGCGATGTTCTTGATCAGACGCTTGAGCAGGACCGCGTAATCGCAGGCCTTGATTGGATCGGCCACGTGGTGCAGGTTCACTTCGAACTGCGCCGGCGCACTTTCCTTGACGATGGCGTCGGCCGGGATGCCTTGCTCTTTTGCACCTTCCAGAATGTCCTGGAGGCAGTCGACGTATTCGTCCAGGTCGTCGATCAGGTACACCTGGGTCGAGATCGGGCGTTTGCCGGAGATCGGCGAGCGCGGCGGCTGTGGACGGCCGTTCACGTTCTCCTGGTCGATCAGGTAGAACTCCAGTTCGAACGCGGCGCAGATGGTCAGGCCCAGCTCGTCGAACTTGGTCACGACCTGGCGCAGGACTTCCCGCGGGTCGGCGAAGAAAGGGTCACCTTCGAGTTCGTGCATGGTCATCAGCAGTTGCGCGGTCGGGCGCTTCTGCCATGGCTCGTTGCACAGGGTATCGGGGATTGGATAGCAGATTCGGTCAGCATCACCGATGTCCAGGCCCAGGCCGGTGCTTTCCACCGTCGAACCGTTGATATCCAGAGCAAAAAGAGAGGCCGGCAGGTTGATGCCTTTCTCGTAAACCTTGTGGAGGCTGGTGCGTTCGATGCGCTTGCCGCGCACCACACCATTCATATCCGCAATCAGAAGGTCAACGTACAGAACCTCAGGATGTTCCTTAAGGAACGCGTTCGCTTCGTTGAGCTGAACGGCACGCGGGGGTACCGACATGATGCAACACCTTTGTTGTTAAAAATATCAATCATTGATCTTTTCGGATTCCAGTCAACCCGAACGGCATGCCGAAGTCAAGCGAGGCCTTTTTTGCCCTCAAAAAGGGCTCGTGTGGCTTTTTTGAGGCACTTTGGGGCGTTTTTATAGCCACTGACGCTATGACTTCCGCAGGCTTGAGCGGGCCGTGTTGTATTTTTTACGGGGGTGTTGTGTAAAAAAATGAACAAGGCTAAGCTCGGATCAAACCCATAACAGCAATAATACCGGGGTGCTTCATGTCTCGCCTGCCGATAATCGGCGTCACCGCCTGCTCTGCGCAGAACGGTTTGCATGCTTATCACATCCATGGCGACCTTCTGGTCGACACCCGGGCCTTCGCGGCCAAGGGCCTGTCGGCAATCTCCGCTTCCCCGGCGAAGGGCTCATCCCCGTCCGTTATTCTGGACGGCGTCGATGGCACACCCATTACGGTTACTCCAATCAATATAGAACCGATTCACAATAGCGGCTCGGCCTTCGTGCAGGGTTCCGCTCTCGATTCTGCACGCCCTGTATTTGCCGGGCTGTCTGCAAATGATTCGATAGCCTGTGGTAGATACATAGTTCAACGCGACGCCGATGCGTCAAACATCGCCTGACACACAGGTGTCAGGAAACTCAAAGCCTAGAGGCATTTATGAGTAACAACCTCGACCAGCTCACTGATTGGCTGAAAAGCCACAAGATCACAGAAGTCGAATGCATGATCGCGGACCTGACCGGGATTACCCGGGGCAAGATTTCGCCGACCAACAAATTCATCGCCGAAAAAGGCATGCGTCTGCCAGAGAGCGTGCTGTTGCAGACCGTGACCGGCGATTACGTCGAAGACGACATCTATTACGAGCTGCTCGACCCGGCCGACATCGACATGATCTGCCGCCCCGACCAGAACGCCGTGTACTCGGTGCCCTGGGCCATCGAGCCGACCGCCATCGTCATCCACGACACCTACGACAAGCAGGGCAACCCGATCGAGCTGTCGCCGCGCAACGTGCTCAAGAAGGTCCTGAAACTCTATGCCGACAAGGGCTGGCAGCCGATCGTGGCGCCGGAAATGGAGTTCTACCTGACCAAGCGCAGCGACGACCCGGACTATCCGCTGCAACCGCCGATCGGTCGTTCCGGACGCCCTGAAATCGGGCGCCAGTCGTTCTCCATCGAAGCGGCGAACGAATTCGACCCGCTGTTTGAAGACGTCTACGACTGGTGCGAACTGCAGGAACTGGACCTCGACACGCTGATCCACGAAGACGGCACGGCGCAGATGGAAATCAACTTCCGTCACGGCGATGCGTTGTCCCTGGCCGACCAGATCCTGGTGTTCAAGCGCACCATGCGCGAAGCCGCGCTCAAGCACGACGTGGCGGCGACCTTCATGGCCAAGCCGATGACCGGTGAGCCGGGCAGTGCCATGCACTTGCACCAGAGCATCATCGACATCGAGACCGGCAAGAACATCTTCTCCAACGAAGACGGGACCATGAGCCAGCTGTTCCTGCAGCACATCGGTGGCCTGCAGAAACTGATTCCCGAGCTGTTGCCGCTGTTCGCCCCGAACGTGAACTCGTTCCGCCGCTTCCTGCCGGACACCTCGGCACCGGTGAACGTGGAGTGGGGCGAAGAGAACCGCACCGTGGGCCTGCGGGTTCCGGATGCCGGGCCGCAAAACCGTCGGGTGGAAAACCGCCTGCCGGGCGCCGATGCCAACCCGTACCTGGCAATCGCCGCGAGCCTGCTCTGCGGCTACATCGGCATGGTTGAAGGCATCAACCCGAGCGCGCCGGTGGTGGGCCGTGGTTATGAGCGTCGCAACCTGCGCCTGCCGCTGACCATCGAAGATGCGCTGGAGCGCATGGAAAACAGCTCGACCATCGAGAAATACCTGGGCAAAAACTTCATCACTGGCTACGTCGCGGTCAAGCGGGCCGAGCATGAAAACTTCAAGCGCGTCATCAGTTCGTGGGAACGGGAATTCCTGCTATTCGCCGTCTGATGCGCCGGGCGCTGCCGCTATCGGGCAGCGCTTTAACCTGATTTTTTTAGGAGATTCGTATGACCAGCAACAACCCGCAAACCCGTGAATGGCAAGCCCTGAGCAACGATCACCACCTGGCTCCGTTCAGCGACTTCAAACAGCTGAAAGAGAAAGGCCCGCGGATCATCACCAATGCCAAGGGCGTTTACCTGTGGGACAGCGAAGGCAACAAGATTCTCGACGGCATGGCCGGCCTGTGGTGCGTGGCGGTCGGCTACGGTCGCGATGAGCTGGCGGACGCTGCCAGCAAGCAAATGCGCGAGCTGCCTTACTACAACCTGTTCTTCCAGACCGCGCACCCGCCTGCCCTGGAACTGGCCAAGTCCATCGCCGATGTCGCGCCAGAGGGCATGAACCACGTGTTCTTCACCGGTTCCGGTTCCGAAGGCAACGACACCATGCTGCGCATGGTTCGCCACTACTGGGCAATCAAGGGCCAGCCGAACAAGAAAGTCATCATCAGCCGCAAGAACGGCTATCACGGTTCCACCGTGGCCGGCGCGAGCCTGGGCGGCATGACCTACATGCACGAGCAGGGCGACTTGCCGATCCCGGGCATCGTCCACATCGCCCAGCCGTACTGGTTCGCCGAAGGCGGCGACATGACCCCGGAAGAGTTCGGCATCTGGGCGGCCAATCAGCTGGAAGAGAAAATTCTGGAAGTCGGCGTCGACAACGTCGGTGCCTTTATTGCCGAGCCGATCCAGGGCGCCGGTGGCGTAATCATTCCGCCAGACACCTACTGGCCGCGCATCAAGGAAATCCTCGCCAAGTACGACATCCTGTTCGTGGCGGACGAAGTGATTTGCGGTTTCGGCCGTACCGGTGAGTGGTTCGGCAGCGATTTCTACGACCTCAAGCCCGACATGATGACCATCGCCAAAGGCCTGACCTCCGGCTACATCCCGATGGGTGGCCTGATCGTGCGCGATGAAGTGGTGGCGGTGCTCAACGAAGGTGGCGATTTCAACCACGGCTTCACCTACTCCGGTCACCCGGTGGCGGCCGCTGTGGGTCTGGAAAACATCCGTATCCTGCGCGACGAGAAAATTGTCGAGCGCGTCAAGTCGGAAACGGCACCGTATTTGCAGAAACGTCTGCGCGAGCTGAACGATCACCCGCTGGTGGGCGAAGTGCGTGGCGTGGGTCTGTTGGGGGCCATCGAACTGGTTCAGGACAAGGCCACGCGCAAGCGCTACGAAGGCAAGGGCGTTGGCATGATCTGCCGGCAGTTCTGCTTTGATAACGGGCTGATCATGCGCGCCGTGGGCGACACCATGATCATCGCGCCACCGCTGGTGATCAGCAAAGAAGAGGTCGATGAGTTGGTGACCAAGGCCCGCAAGTGCCTGGACCTGACCCTGAGTGCGTTGCAGGGCTAAGTGCTAGGCTCTGAGCGGGATAGATGAAACTTTCGCACAGGGCATCCTTAAACGGCGGCCTTTCCTTGAAAGACCGCCGTGGATCTTGCCAGACTAGCCGCGGTTCCAGTCGTCCAGGTTCGGCCGCTGAACAAAGTGGTTCAAAAAAAGAAAAATTTGGAGCATTACGCATGAAGGCATTCGGAAAAAAGCTTGCTGGCAAGACTCTCCTCGCCATGTCCCTGATGGGCGTGATGGCGGGTGCGGTCCAGGCGGACGACAAGGTGTTGCACGTCTATAACTGGTCCGACTACATCGCTCCGGACACCATCAAGAAGTTTGAAGACGAGTCGGGCATCAAAGTGGTCTACGACGTCTTCGACAGTAACGAAACCCTGGAAGCCAAGTTGCTGGCAGGCAAGTCCGGCTACGACATCGTCGTACCGTCGAACAACTTCCTGGCCAAGCAGATCAAGGCCGGCGTTTACCAGAAGCTGGACAAATCCAAGCTGCCTAACTGGGATAACCTGAACAAGGATCTGCTCAAGGCCGTATCGGTCAGCGACCCGGGTAACGAACACGCCTTCCCTTACATGTGGGGCTCGATCGGCATCGGCTACAACGCCGAGAAGGTCAAGGCCGCACTGGGCGCCGACGCTCCAGTCGACTCCTGGGACCTGATCTTCAAGCCTGAAAACGCCGCCAAGCTGAAGTCCTGCGGCATCAGCCTGCTGGACTCGCCAACCGAGATGATTCCGGTGGCGCTGCACTACCTGGGCCTGCCGACCGACACCCAGAAGCAGGAAGACATCAAGAAAGCCCAGGACCTGATCATGAAGGTTCGTCCTTCGATCGCTTACTTCCACTCGTCCAAGTACATCTCGGACCTTGCCAACGGCAACATCTGCGTGGCCGTGGGTTACTCGGGTGACGTGTACCAGGCCAAGTCCCGCGCGGCTGAAGCCGGTGACAAGGTGAAAGTCAGCTACAACATTCCGAAAGAAGGTGCTGGCAGCTTCTACGACATGGTCGCCATCCCTAAAGATGCCGAAAACGTCGAAGGCGCCTACAAGTTCATGACCTTCCTGCAGAAGCCGGAAATCATGGCCGAGATCACCAACGCCGTACGTTTCCCGAACGGTAACGCCGCTGCCACGCCACTGGTCGATAAAGACATCACCAGCGACCCGGGCGTTTACCCACCGGCTGATGTACTGGCCAAGCTGTACGCCATTGCCGACTTGCCGGCTGCGACCCAGCGGATCATGACCCGTACCTGGACCACCATTAAGTCCGGTAAGTAATAAGTAAAACCCTGTAGGAGCGAGCCTGCTCGCGATGAACCTGAGAGCACCGCTGGGTGTCAGGCACCCAGCGTTATCGTTGACGACCATCGCGAGCAGGCTCGCTCCTACAGTTATCCGTATAAAAGTTTTGCTGGAATGGTTTTTCGAGGGTAAGTTGCGCGCCGGTTTTGTTGCCATGCAGCCACGGCTGTCATGTAACGCGGGGCAACTTGGGCCCAACTAATTTTAGAGGACCTCCACTTGCCTATTTCTTCTTTGTTGCGCAATGCCATGCTGTTCGGCGCCGGACTGACGCTTGCCGCCAGTGTCCAGGCCGCCGGCACCGTGCATATTTATAACTGGTCCGATTACATCGGCGAGACCACCCTGGCCGACTTCCAGAAAGAGACCGGGATCAAGCCGGTCTATGACGTGTTTGACTCCAACGAAACCCTGGAAGGCAAGTTGCTGGCCGGGCGTACCGGCTACGACGTGGTCGTGCCATCCAACCATTTCCTGGGCAAGCAGATCAAGGCTGGCGCGTTCCAGAAGCTCGACAAGTCGCTGCTGACCAACTATTCCAACCTCGACCCGGTTCTGCTCAAGCGTCTGGAGCAGAACGACCCGGGTAACCTCTATGCCGTGCCGTACCTGTGGGGCACCAATGGCATCGGTTACAACGTCGACAAGATCAAGGCCGTACTGGGTGTCGACAAGATCGATTCCTGGGGCGTGCTGTTCGAGCCGGAAAACATCAAGAAGCTGCACAGCTGTGGCGTAGCGTTCCTGGATTCGGCGGATGAAATGATGCCGACCGTCCTCAACTACATGGGCCTCAATGCCAACAGCACCAACCCTGACGACTACAAGAAGGCCACCGACAAGCTGCTCTCGGTGCGCCCTTACGTGACCTACTTCCACTCCTCCAAATACATCGCGGACCTGGCCAACGGCGACATCTGTGTGGCGATCGGTTTCTCCGGCGACATCTTCCAGGCCAAACACCGTGCCGAAGAAGCCAAGAAAGGCGTGAACATCGCCTACTCGATTCCGAAAGAGGGTGGTGCGCTCTGGTTCGACATGCTGGCGATCCCCAAGGATTCGAAGAACGTCAAGGAGGCCCACGCCTTCATCAACTATTTGCTGAAGCCTGAGGTGATTGCCCAGGTCAGTGATTACGTCGGCTATGCCAACCCTAACCCGGGGTCGGACAAACTGATGGAACAGTCCATTCGTACCGACGAAGCGGTTTATCCACCGCAAGAGGTGCTCGACAAGACTTACGTGTCGGTCGAGTTGCCGCCAAACATTCAACGCTTGATGACCCGCAGCTGGACCACGGTCAAGACGGGCAAATAGCTTCAAGGCTCAAACTATCCAAGGTTGGCTCACCTTGAGCGAACTGCAGTCTTTTTTTGGGAGTTTCGTAAATGGCAGTTGCCTCCGGCGCCTATAAGAAAGCCCTCGAGGGCGACCAGCAACCTAAGCAGGTGCTGGTCAAAATCGACCGGGTCACGAAGAAGTTCGACGAGACGATTGCCGTGGACGATGTGTCCCTGGAAATCAAGAAAGGCGAGATTTTCGCCCTGCTCGGCGGTTCGGGATCGGGCAAATCCACACTGCTGCGCATGCTCGCCGGCTTCGAGCGTCCGACCGAAGGGCGGATTTTCCTCGATGGCGTAGACATCACTGACATGCCGCCCTACGAGCGGCCGATCAACATGATGTTCCAGTCCTATGCGCTGTTCCCGCACATGACCGTGGCGCAGAACATCGCCTTCGGCCTCAAGCAGGACAAGCTGCCTGCCGCCGAGATCGATGCCCGCGTGGCGGACATGCTCAAGCTGGTGCAAATGACCCAGTACGCCAAGCGCAAGCCGCACCAGTTGTCCGGTGGTCAGCGTCAGCGTGTGGCCCTGGCCCGTTCGCTGGCCAAGCGTCCGAAACTGCTGCTGCTCGACGAACCGATGGGTGCACTGGACAAGAAACTGCGTTCGCAGATGCAGCTGGAACTGGTAGAGATCATCGAGCGCGTTGGCGTGACCTGCGTCATGGTGACCCACGACCAGGAAGAGGCCATGACCATGGCCGAGCGCATCGCGATCATGCACCTGGGCTGGATCGCCCAGATCGGCAGCCCGATCGATATCTACGAAACCCCGACCAGCCGCCTGGTCTGCGAATTCATCGGCAACGTCAACATCTTCGACGGTGAAGTGATCGATGATGCCGAAGGCCACGCGACCATCACCTGCAAGGACCTTGATCGCCAGATCTACGTCGGCCACGGCATCAGCACCTCGGTGCAGGACAAGTCCGTGACCTACGCGATCCGTCCGGAAAAACTGCTGGTGACCCCGACCCAGCCGACCTGCGAATACAACTGGTCCAGCGGCAAGGTCCACGACATCGCCTACCTGGGCGGGCACTCGGTGTTCTACGTCGAACTGCCGAGCGGCAAGATCGTCCAGTCCTTCGTCGCCAACGCCGAACGCCGTGGCGCACGTCCGACCTGGGGTGACCAGGTCTACGTGTACTGGGAAGACGACAGCGGCGTGGTACTTCGCTCATGAACATGCGCAAATTCAAACGCCGCCTCAATCGAATAATTCCCGGTGGCCGCCAACTGGTCATCGGGGTTCCTTTCGTCTGGCTGTTCCTGTTCTTCATGTTGCCGTTCTTCATCGTCCTGAAGATCAGCTTCGCCGAAGCGGACGTGGCCATTCCGCCGTACACCGAAATCTACAGCTACGCCGAGCAGAAGCTGCAACTGCTGCTCAACCTCGGCAACTACGCCATGCTCAGCGCCGACGAGTTGTACATCTCGGCTTACCTGGGCTCGTTGAAGATGGCGTTCTTCAGCACCATCCTGTGCCTGTTGATCGGCTACCCGATGGCCTATGCCATCGCCAGTGCCCGCAAAGAGCTGCAGACGGTACTGGTGCTGCTGATCATGATGCCGACCTGGACCGCGATCCTGATCCGCGTGTATGCGTGGATGGGTATCCTCAGCAACAACGGTCTGCTCAACGGTTTCCTGATGAGCATGGGCTGGATCAGCGAACCGCTGCAGATCCTCAACACCAACCTGGCGGTGTACATCGGCGTCGTGTATTCGTACCTGCCGTTCATGATCCTGCCGCTGTACGCCAACCTCGTGAAGCACGATGCAAGCTTGCTTGAGGCTGCGTCGGACCTGGGTTCGAGCACCTTCAACAGCTTCTGGAAGATCACCATTCCACTGTCCAAGAACGGCATCATCGCCGGCTGCATGCTGGTGTTCATCCCGGTGGTGGGCGAGTTCGTGATCCCTGAACTGCTTGGCGGTCCGGAAACCCTGATGATCGGTAAAGTGCTCTGGCAAGAGTTCTTCAACAACCGTGATTGGCCGGTGGCGTCCGCCCTGGCGGTGGTGATGCTGGCGATCCTGATCGTGCCGATCATCCTGTTCAACCGCAGTCAGGCCAAGGAAATGGAGGGTAAAGAATGAAACGCTTCCGTTTCTCCAGCCTGATGCTGGTACTGGGTTTGCTGTTCATCTATCTGCCGATGCTGATCCTGGTGATCTACTCGTTCAACGCCTCGAAACTGGTGACGGTGTGGGGCGGCTGGTCGATCAAGTGGTACGTGGGCCTGATGGACAACACGCAACTGATGGGCTCGGTGGTGCGCTCGCTGGAAATCGCCTGCTACACGGCGGTGGCAGCCGTGGCACTGGGTACCCTGGCGGCATTCGTCCTGACCCGCATCACCCGCTTCAAGGGCCGCACGCTGTTCGGTGGCCTGGTCACCGCGCCGCTGGTAATGCCGGAAGTGATCACCGGTCTGTCGCTGTTGCTGCTGTTCGTGGCGATGGCGCAGATGATCGGTTGGCCACAGGAGCGCGGCATCGTGACGATCTGGATCGCTCACACCACGTTCTGTGCGGCGTATGTGGCGGTGGTGGTGTCGGCGCGCTTGCGTGAGCTGGACCTGTCCATCGAAGAAGCGGCCATGGACCTGGGTGCCAAGCCGTTCAAGGTGTTCTTCCTGATCACCATCCCGATGATCGCGCCATCGCTGGCGGCGGGCGGCATGATGTCGTTCGCCCTGTCCCTGGATGACCTGGTGTTGGCGAGCTTCGTGTCCGGTCCGGGTTCCACGACCTTGCCGATGGAAGTGTTCTCGGCGGTGCGCCTGGGCGTGAAGCCCGAGATCAACGCCGTGGCCAGCCTGATTCTGTTGGCGGTATCGCTGATGACCTTCCTGGTCTGGTTCTTCGGTCGTCGCGCCGAAGAAGCGCGCAAGCGTGCGATCCAGCAAGCCATCGAAGAAGGTGCAGCCGACTCCTGGAAGCAACCGGAAGTGCGCCGCGCGCAGGCGCCGGAAGCGGCTTGAGCCTGATGGGTTGATCACATCTTCGTGATCAACCCAAATCCAAACTGTAGGAGCGAGCCTGCTCGCGATGGCGGAGTGTCAGTCGACTGAAGTGTTGCCTGATTCACTGCTATCGCGAGCAGGCTCGCTCCTACATTGGATTCAGGAAACCCACGGTGAATTGCGAATGACCTCGACAAAATTCATCGGCTTGAACCCCGGCTCCTGATCCACCAGCACATCCGTCTTCACATTGCCGAACGTGGTCTGCGGACGATGGCGCAAGCCGTTGGCAAAGGCGCAGATGATGCACTCCTTGAACCCTTCACCCCGTGGATGCGCATGCACCACCGCTTCACGCTGCACTGTGGAAAACGCCGCGTAGTCCATGCCCAGCACGTCCATTTCAACACCGGCCGTCACCAATGCCACGGTCGGGCGCAGATGCTGTGGCACGCCCGGTGTGGTGTGCAGGGCGATCGACAGCCACACCTGTTCGATATCGTCATCACTGAAACCGTAAGGCTTGAGGAACGCTGCCGCCGCGTTGGCACCATCGACTTCAAAGCGCTCGGTGTCGCTGCGATAGCCCTCCACCAGGCCGAGGTCATGGAACATCGCACCGACGTACAACAGCTCCGGGTTGTAGGCCAGCTGCTTGCGTTCGCCGCTCAACGCGCCGAACAGAAACACTCGGCGGGAGTGGTGGTAAAGCAGATCGGACTCGACGTCGCGGATGTATTCGGTGACGGCATTGGCCAGTGCACTGTCGGGGATTTTGATGCCGGCAATGGTGCTGCTCATGGGGGCTTCCTCGTGCTAGACGCCGGTGCGGCGCTGAGGGTTTCAGTGTGTTCGTGCACCCCAAACCGAACAATCGATCCATGGCTGCGATCCCGGCCAATGAGCATCCATATCGTGCCAACCTCGCTTGTTGCCCCCGGATTGGCTAAGTTTGCACGCAGTTTCCTTGTCCACTGTAGGAGCGAGCCTGCTCGCGATGAACGTAAGAACACCGCGTACATCCAGACAGCCCTCGTCATCGTTGACGACCATCGCGAGCAGGCTCGCTCCTACAGGGGACGGTGCATTCAGATCCATAGAAGGCGATTCGCGTCATGAGTAAAACCGTTGCCATCGTCGTATTCACCGGCGTCCAGTCGCTGGATGTCACCGGTCCCATGGATGTGTTTTCCGAGGCCAATCGTTTTCTGTCACCGGAGCATCACTATCGGTTGGAGGTGATTGGTGTCGAGCACGGAGTGATGGCCTGTTCCAACGGTCTGGCGCTGAACGCCCACCGGCATTTCAGCGAAGCGATGCAGGCCTACGACTTGCTGTTGGTCGCCGGCGGCCCGCAATTGCCGTTCTTGGAATTCGGCGCGACGTTCGACACCTGGCTGCGTGATGCCTGCGCGCGGGCGGCGCGTTTTGGCTCGATCTGCAACGGCGCCTTCATGCTCGCCCGCGCGGGCTTGCTGGATGGGCGCACGGTGACGACCCACTGGGATGACGCTGCGGCACTGGCAACGCTGTGCCCGAAGGCCAAGGTGGAAGCGGATCGGCTGTATGTGCAGGATGGCGAGCTCTACACCTCGGCCGGTGTCACGGCGGGGATCGACCTGGCGTTGTACCTGCTGGGCCGCGATCACGGCCCTGAGGTGGCGCTGAGCGTGGCCAAGCGGCTGGTGGTGTTCACCCAGCGTGCGGGCGGTCAGTCACAGTTCAGCCCGTTCCTCACGCCCCACGCCGAACCGACTTCAGCAGTGGCCATGGTCCAGCATTATGTGTTGGCCAACCTGACCGGCGACCTGACCATTGCCGACCTGGCCAATGCCGCCAACATGAGTGCGCGCAACTTTTCCCGGGTGTTCGCCAAGGAGGCGAAAGTCACCCCGGCCGAATTCGTCGAGCGGGCACGGGTGGATGCGGCGCGGGTGTTGCTGGAGAGCACCACTGCGCCGCTCAAGACGGTGGCCTATCAGTGCGGGTTCCGCGATGCCCAGCACATGCGCAGTGTGTTCAATCGGAGGCTGGGGGTGACGCCGCAGCAGTTCAGGCAGCATTTTGCGGCGATGGTTTGAGCCGAAATTTGCGGTGTTTATCCGGGCCTCATCGCGAGCAGGCTCGCTCCTACAGTGGTCCGGTGCAGGAAGACCCATTGTAGGAGCGAGCCTGCTCGCGATAGCGTCCACCCAGCCTGCGGAGATTCATTGTCCCGACCGCGCCGGCAACAGCTTCAAGGTACTGCGAGTATTCGCCGTCACCTCTTCATCATTCAGATGCGCCTGGAAATAAACCCCTTCGATATACGCCTCGGCCTGGTCGTCATAGTGCCGGTCGAACAGCACGCCACTCTGGCCCACCGGGTTGACGGTCAGGCTGTGGGTCGGGTCGGCGAAGTCGATCAAGCGTCGTGTCGAAGGACCGTAGGTCACCGGCCAGGGCGCCGGGCCGATCTTCGCCGAGAGGTTGTTCGGCACTTCATGGGTGCCGGGCGCGGCGAACGGGCCGACATTGAACAGCCGGTCCAGCGGCTTTTGCTGGCCCAGTGGATGGCTGTGGGTCAGGGTGTGCGCCTTGCCCCATTGCCATTGCGCGGAATCCGCGCCGAGTGTGTTCTTGAGGTGGGCGATGCTGGCCTGCCAAGCCGCCTTGACCGTATCGGCACGGGTTTCCTTGCCGAGGGTATTGCGGTTGTCCCACCAGGGTGAGTCTGGGTCGGCTGCCAGCCTCGGCAGCGCGGCATCGATCACACGGGTCGAGAGCAGGGTGTCGAAGAAACCATCGCCCAGTTCATCGTGCATCGCCGCGTCGGCCAGATTGAACAGGAACTGGTTGAACAGTGTGGCGTTGGTCGAATCGAGTGGGTAATCGCCTTTCCACTGGGCCAGTTGTTCGACGAGTTTCAATTCGGCGGGATCCGTCACCACGCTGCGCAGCACCGGTATCAGCGGTGCCAGCAAGCGCGGGCCGTAGCCTGTCGTCGTACCCAGTTGCAGGGCCTGGCTGGATTCCAGACTCCATTTGACGTTCTTGTCACCCAACTGCTGGTTGAGTTGCTGGCCACGGTCGGCGAGGTTGTAATAGCCGGGGATCTCCATGCCCGTCGGTGACAGTGGCTGGAAGTTCGCCGAGACGATGTAGCCGCGCGCCGGGTTTTCTTCCTGGGGGTTGGCACTGAACGGGTAGAAGCCATCCTTGTCGGCGTCAGTGGTGCTGCCGTCGAGGATGAACCACGGGCGTACACCCGCCGGGCGTTTTGGCAGTTGAGCGGCGGCCCACCAGCCGATGTCGCCCTTGGCGTTGGCCCAGACGATGTTCAGGCCGGGCGCCTGGATTTTCGCCGAGGCGCTACGGGCCTTGGCCAGGGTGTCGGCACGGTTGAGCTGGTAGAAGCCGTCGATGATCGGGTTCTGGCTTTCGAGAAAGGCCCACCACATGGCGATGGGCGTCTTGCCGACACTGTTGCCCAGCGCATCGTTGACGATCGGGCCGTGGGGCGACTGGCGCAGTACCAGTGTCACCGGGGGCTGGCCCTTGACCGCGATCTGCTGTTCGCTGGTCACCATGTCCACCCACTTGCCGCGATACCAGACCTGGTTGGGGTTGTCCGGGTTGACCTTCTCGGCAATCAGATCGAGGTCATCGTTCTGGAACATGGTGATGCTCCAGCCGAAATCCCGGTTCATACCCAGCGAGGCGAACGGCATCAGCGCCTGATAGTGACCATAGAGTTCGAAACCGGGCATCGACAGGTGTGCTTCGTACCACACCGACGGTGCGGAAAAACGGATATGCGGGTCACCCGCCAGCAGCGGCTTGCCACTTTTGGTGCGACTGCCGGAAACGGCCCAGGCGTTGCTGCCCTCGAACTGTGGCAGGCCGTTATCGGCCAAGGCCTGCTCGCTCAGGCGGGCGAGGGCGTTGAGGTCTTTCCAGTCGACACTGGCCAGCGCTGGTGCGGCGTTGCTCTCGTGGTCGGTCAGCATGCCCTTTGGTTGCCAGTCGAGGTCGAACACGCTCAGGTAATTGGGGCCGAGTTGATCTCGCACGAAGGTCAGCAGCGGTTCGGTGCGAAATGCCGCGGCAAAGCTGTAGGCCATGTAGCCGGCGATGCTGATGGTGTCCTGTGCGGTGAAAGGGCGTTTGGGAATACCCAGTACATCGAACTCCACGGGTCTGGCGTGGCTGTCCTGATACTGGTTGATGCCATCCAGATAGGCCTGCATGGCAATGAAGGTGGGCGATTGCTTGTCCAGATTCGCCAGGTAGGTTTCGGCGCGTTCGCGAATGCGCAGGCTGCGCATCAGCTTGTCGGTGTCGAGCTGTTTCGGGCCAAGCACTTCGGCCAGCTCGCCACGGGCCAGACGCCGCAGGACTTCCATCTGGAACAGTCGGTCCTGGGCATGCACGTAACCCAGGGCGCGGTACAGGTCGGGTTCGTTTTCAGCGCGGATGTGCGGGACGCCGCGCTCGTCGTAGCGCACGGTGACCGAGCCTTGCAGGTGCTGCAGTTCCACCATGCCCTGACGTGTCGGTTGCTTGCTGTAGAGGTAGCCACCGGCCCCTGCGGCGAGTGCGGCGATCAGCAATCCGAGAACGGTCAGGCTACGTTTCATGGTGACTCCTTGTTGTTATGGGTGGCAGCAGTTCCATAGCCACTGTCTAAGACGGTGCCACTGTTTAACACGGCTCACCGAATGCATGCATCGCCCGTAGGAGGGATTCGCGGCGCGGGGATTGACCTTATCGGGCGCGGTCGACCGGCCAGGGGCAGTAACACCCCACCGCGAGTGTGTGCGTGGCACTCACCGGGCGACCTTCGTTCAGCGCCTTGAGGATCGGCTCGATGAAGCTGTTGCTGGAGTTGCAGGTCAGGCCTTCGCTGTAGGGACCGAAGTACGCCAGTTTGCCGCTGCGGTCCCAGATCGCCACGGCGGGGCTGGCGGGGACCTGCTCGGAGCCGGGCAGGCTGCTGAGGGTTTTCAGGCTACTCAGGGTGGAGGGCAACTGGCCGTGGCTGCCGGCTTTTTGCACCGAATAGAATTCGACGCCCTGGGGGCCGTACTGCTCGACCAGTTCGCTCAGGTGTTGCTGGTTGCCGACATTGCACGGGCAAGCCGGGTCCCAGAAGTGAACGAGGCGAATGGCACCAGGGCCGGCGAGGCTGTCGGGAAGACGTAGCGGATCGCCGGAGAACAGCGCCGTGTGCTCGCTGAACGCGCGCAGATAGCGTCCCTGGAACCAGTCATAGGCCGCCCACAGGACCGCGGCGCACAGCAGGGCAAGCAGGCTGACAAACAAGGTGGCGCGCAGGGGCGATCGCATGGGTTCAATCCTCGAAGGTCGGCTAGCTTGCCATGCTTGCCTCGACAGATGAATATCGCAGGTCAATCAAGCCCGTTTTGCGCTCTGGAATCGTCCATGCCTGCCACCTTCGACCCTGATCAACTGCGTGCCAGCCTGCGGCCCCTGAGCGAGGGACAGCCGCTGTCTGCGCAGGCACTGGCCTATCAGCGGTTTTACGGGCTGGACTTTTCCGCGCGTAACGTCAGCAGTCGGCTGGGCCGCTTTCAGGTCGACGGTTATGAACTGGTCAGCCAGGTCTGGTGGCCCGAGCGGCCGAAGGCGACGCTGTTTCTCATCCACGGTTTCTACGATCACACCGGCCTCTACCGGCATGTGATCGAGTGGGCGCTGGAGCAGGATTTTGCGGTGATCGCCTGCGATTTGCCGGGGCATGGGCTGTCCAGCGGTGAGCGGGCGAGCATCAAGGATTTCGCCGAATACCAGGACACCTTGCAAGGGCTGTTTGCCGAAGCGCGATCCCTGGACCTGCCGCAACCGTGGCATCTATGCGGACAGAGCACTGGCGGTGCGATCGTGATCGATCATGTGTTGCATGCGGGGGCGGACAGTCCGGCACAGGGCCAGGTGATCCTGTTGGCGCCGCTGGTGCGACCGCGGTCATGGGGCTGGTCGCAGCTCAGTTATTACTTGCTCAGGCCATTCGTCAAAGCCATCGCCCGGCGCTTCAGTGAAAACTCCAACGACCCGGCTTTCCTGCCCTTCCTGCAGGCCGATCCCTTGCAACCGCTGCGTTTGCCGACGGCGTGGGTGGGAGCGCTGGCACGCTGGATCAAGCGTGTGGAAGCTGCACCGGCCAGCCCCCGGCGACCTTTGGTGGTGCAGGGGCAGGCGGACATGACGGTGGATTGGCAGCACAACCTTGAGGTGTTGAAGGCCAAGTTCGATCGGCCCCAGGTGTTGATGCTGCCGGACGCGCGGCATCATCTGGCGAATGAAGCGGCGGTGTTGCGGGGGGAGTTTTTCGGGTTTTTGAGCAAGCGGATCAAGGGTCGCAATCTCTAGCGGTAGTCAGGGCCCCATCGCGGGCAAGCCTTGCTCCCACAGGTCATGCGCCGCAAGTTCTGTGGGAGCAAGGCTTGCCCGCGATGGCGTCCGTTCAGGCGCTGAAGTTCACTGGGGATTGGCCTGCCCCACCGCCAACCCCGCCTTGATTGCCGCCAATGCCGCCTGGTAATACGCCTTGCCCTCGGCCGATTCGGCAAAGGTGGCGAACTCTTCCAGCTCTTCATCCGACAAATCGCGATAGACGTACAACAGTGTGTTGTTCAGGTCGCTGCCGATCTGATCCATCAGGCGCTGGCGCTGCCCGTTCAACATGCCCTGCGCCTGGCCTGCACCCAGCAGGCCGGGAATCATCGAACTCAGGCTGTCGGCGGCCACACCGGCAATCGCCAGGCTGACTTCGGCACCAGCCTCGCGCGCCGGCAGCGCCTGGGCCAGGTGGCCGATGATCAGCAGGCGGCTGTCGCTGGCGGTCATCTTCGGCAGGCCCTTGGCGTTCTTCGCCAGTTGATCTCGACGGGTTGCCAGCAGCTCGGCCGCGACGATTTTCTTGCCCAGCGGGGCTTGGAAGAACGCCAGGGCAGGCTTGGGGTCGGCGAGGTTCTTGCGCAATTGCGCTTCGGCGCGCTGATCGACGGCCTTGGGATCGAAACGCTGATTGCTGTTGTTGACCAGGGCCTGGAACACAGCTGGCGGCAGGCTGCTCTGGTAGCGTTGCTGGGCGGCGGAGAGGGCGTCATTGAAATGCGCGCGTTGTTCCGGCCAGCCCGCGACCTTGTACAACTGGTCGTGGCCGTCTGCCCAGGCGGGCAAAACGCAGAACATCAGCAGAGAGAAAAGCAAACGGCGCATAGGGACTCCTGTCAGCAGGCGACTATTCTCCGTGTGGCATACGGACTTGTCGAGAATTCGTATCAACCCGCCGCGTGGCTCTGTCGGATTTTCAGGCGCAGGAATACTATGCGCGCCATGCAAATATCTTCTGATCACCCATTGCTGTTACGAATCGTCGATGACCTGGCCGCCCATGGCTGGTCGCGGCAAAATATTTTCCTGCCTCTGGATCTGACCCGCGCGCTGGCGGCCGAGTGCCGTAAACGCGACGCCGAGGGCGAACTGGCGCCAGCGGCAGTCGGGCGCGGGCCATCCACTGAGATCCGCGAGGGCATTCGCGGCGATCACATCCAGTGGATCGAGCCGGGCCAGGCCGAGGCCTGCGACAGCTACCTGAAGCTGATGGACAGCCTGCGCGAAGCGATGAACCGCCATCTGTTCCTGGGCCTGGAAGATTTCGAGTGCCACTTCGCGATGTACCCGCCCGGCGCTTTCTATCTCAAACATGTCGACCGCTTTCGCGATGACGACCGGCGCGCGGTGTCGGCGGTGGTCTACCTCAATGACGGCTGGCTGCCGGAGCACGGTGGCCAGTTGCGCATGTATCTTGGCGAGGACACGCAACACGATGTGGTGCCGACTGGCGGCTGCCTGGTGGTGTTCCTGTCGGGTGAAGTGCCCCACGAAGTCCTGCCGGCGACCCGCGAACGCCTGTCCTTGACCGGCTGGTTCCGGCGTCGCGGCAACGAGCCGTTCTGATCATGCAGAAAATTCTGGTCAGCCGTTGCCTACTCGGCCACCGCGTCCGTTACGACGGCGGTGCCAGCGGGCCGTTCGATCAGTTGCAACTGTGGCTCGACGAAGGCCGGGTCGTGCCCTTGTGCCCGGAAGTCGCCGGCGGCTTGCCGACGCCTCGGGCGGCTGCGGAGATTCCGGGTGGGCAGGGCGTTGACGTGCTGGAAGGGCGGGCAGCGGTGATCACCAGCGATGGCATCGACGTCAGCGAGCAGTTTCTGTCCGGGGCTCGGCAAGCGCTGGAGTTGGTGCAAGCGCATGGCATCCGCATTGCCGTGCTAAAGGCCAACAGCCCGTCCTGCGGTAATCGGCAGACCTATGACGGGACCTTCAGCGGGGTGAAGGTCAGTGGCGAAGGGGTGACGGCGGCGTTGCTCAGGCGTCATGGGGTGCTGGTGTTCAGTGAGCTGGAGCTGGCTGAGGCGGCGCAGGCGTTGGCAACACAGGACTGAAAATCACCAAAAAACCACTGTAGGAGCGAGCCTGCTCGCGATGGTGTGTCAGTCAATGATGTTGCAACTGACACTCCGCTATCGCGAGCAGGCTCGCTCCTACAGTTTGTTCCTCAAAGCTCTCAGGGCTTGGGTTCTTCACCCGACTCCGCCCCAAACCACTTCTCCTCCAGCGCCTGCAACCGGCCATCGGCCTTGATCCGCTGCAGCGCGTTTTCCAGGCTGGCGTGGAACGCCGGGTTGCCCTTCTGAAACGGTATCGCCAGGTTCACCGTCGGCGAGGCCTTGGGTTTTTCTTCTGTCAGCGACTGCACCAGAAGGATGGACTGCGGTTGCTCGTCTTTCTGCGCGATCAATTGCGCGCTGGTGCGAATGTAAGGCTCGCTGAAGTCGAAACGATCCGTGAGCGCCGCGGTCTTTGTAATGTGATTGAGGGCGATGTCGTACTTGCCGCTTTCAACCCCGGCCAGCAGATCGTTGGTGTCGGTAACGACAAAGTCGGCGCGAACTTCCAGTTCGTTGGCCAAAAGCTGACCCAATTCGACTTCGAAGCCTTCCAGCTTGTCGTCTTTCTTGAAATTGAAGGGGGGTGTATTAGCCTCAAGAGCGATGCGCAATTCGCCGCGGTCGTTTACATCGTCAATCAGTTCGGCGTGAGCCAAAGGGCTCAAAAGGGGTAGCAGGCAGATCAGGCCAGGCAGAAAGCGCATGGTCACTCCTTTGATATTTTTTATGGCGACCCTTTGATTCAGGCTCGCTTTGCTATGGTTGTCGAGTGCCTTCGACAACGAATGGTCATGAAGTTGTGATGGCCATGCGAATTTTACGGAAAAACTGGAGAAGAGAATGAAAACCTTTATGTCACGTGCTGCCTTGGCTGGCCTGCTGATGGGTGTTTCAGTGCTGGCCAGTGCGGCTACGCCGGCTCCTGTTGGCGCTTCGGTGAGCATCGTCGAGCCGGCCAGCGGTGCCGTTGTCGATGGCAAGTTCAAGGTCAAGTTTGAAGTCAAGGGCATTGCGCTGGCTCCGGCGGGTGATGCTACCGCGAACACCGGCCATCACCATCTGCTGGTAGATGCCAAGAGCATCGTTCCGGCAGGTGCTGCCATCCCTGTGGATGACAACCACAAGCACTTCGGCAAGGCCCAGACCGAAACCGAGCTGGAACTCAAGCCAGGCAAGCACACCTTGCAACTGGAGCTGGGTGACAAGAACCACATGGCGTTCGACCCGCCGATCGTCTCGGAAAAAATCACCATCACAGTGAAATGACTTTACGGCCGGCATGAAAAAGGGAGCTCATGAGAGCTCCCTTTTTTACAGCGCAACGCGTTCGATCAGAACAACACGCGGCTACGGATAGTGCCGTTGACGTGCTGCAGCTTCTCTTGCGCCAGTTCCGAGTATTCGGCGTCCACGTCGATAACCACGTAGCCGACTTTCTCGTTGGTCTGCAGGAACTGACCGGAAATGTTGATGCCGTTTTCGGCGAAGACCTTGTTGATCTCGCTCATCACACCCGGGATGTTCTCGTGGATGTGCAGCAGGCGGTGCTTGCCAGGGTGAGCCGGCAGGGCCACTTCCGGGAAGTTCACGGACGATACCGAGGTACCGTTGTCGCTGTACTTGACCAGCTTTTCTGCCACTTCCAGACCGATGTTGGCCTGCGCCTCGGCGGTGGAGCCACCGATGTGCGGGGTCAGGATCACGTTGTCCAGGCCACGCAGCGGGCTTTCGAATTCTTCGTCGTTGGAGCGAGGCTCCACCGGGAATACGTCGATGGCCGCGCCGATCAGGTGCTTGTCCTTGATCGCGGCGGCCAGGTGGTCCAGCTCGACCACGGTGCCGCGCGCGGCGTTGATCAGGATGCCGCCCTTCTTGATGGCGCGGATTTCCTTCTCGCCGATCATCCACTGGGTGGCTGCGGTTTCAGGAACGTGCAGGGTCACGATGTCGGACATGCCCAGCAGTTCGTGCAGGTTGGCGACCTGAGTGGCGTTGCCCAGCGGCAGCTTGGTCACGGTGTCGTAGAAGTAAACCTGCATGCCCAGGCCTTCGGCCAGCACGGACAGTTGAGTACCGATCGAACCGTAGCCGACGATGCCCAGCTTCTTGCCGCGGATTTCGAAGGAGTTGGCCGCGCTCTTGATCCAGCCGCCACGGTGGCAGGAAGCGTTCTTCTCAGGGATGCCGCGCAGCAACAGGATCGCTTCGGCCAGTACCAGCTCGGCCACGGAGCGGGTGTTGGAGTACGGGGCGTTGAACACGGCGATACCGCGCTCGCGGGCCGCGTCCAGATCGACCTGGTTGGTGCCGATGCAGAAACACCCTACAGCCACGAGCTTCTTGGCGTGATCGAAGATCTCTTCGGTCAGCTGAGTGCGGGAGCGAATGCCGATGAAGTGAGCATCAGCGATCTTTTCCTTGAGCTGGGCTTCCGGCAGAGAACCTGTGAGGTACTCGATGCTGGTGTAGCCCGCCGCCTTGAGGACGTCGACAGCCGATTGGTGGACGCCTTCGAGAAGAAGGAACTTGATCTTGCTCTTATCGAGAGAAGTCTTGCTCATCTGCGTAAACCTGTATCCCGGAGAAAAATGGCAGGAAATGGTCAACAGACGCTGACCCGAGCGGCAGGAAAAGCCGTCGCCGCAGAACAGCCGTTGGGCACTATCCTGCGGGGTCGGTATGCTAGCATATGCGCCCCGCTAAACACTCATTCCTGCGACGTGAAGCGTTCTCAGGATGACCATGAATTGTTCGAGAGTTCTGTCGATGACCAGTCCTGCCGTGATTGAAGAGCTGAAGACCCTGGTTGAGTCGGGCAAGGTGTTGACCGACGCCGACTCCCTGAACGCTTACGGCAAGGACTGGACCAAGCATTACGCCCCGGCCCCCACGGCCATTGTGTTTCCCAAGACCATCGAACAGGTCCAGGCCATTGTCCTGTGGGCCAACCAACACAAGGTCGCGCTGGTGCCTTCCGGTGGTCGTACCGGGCTTTCCGCCGCCGCGGTGGCCGCCCATGGCGAGGTCGTCGTCTCTTTCGATTACATGAACCAGATCCTCGACGTGAACCTGACTGACCGCACTGCCGTCTGTCAGCCGGGCGTGGTCACCGAGCATCTGCAGAACGTCGCCGAAGAAAACGGCCTGTATTACCCGGTGGACTTCGCTTCGGCCGGTTCCAGCCAGATTGGCGGCAATATCGGCACCAATGCCGGCGGAATCAAGGTCATTCGCTACGGCATGACCCGCAACTGGGTGGTGGGCATGAAAGTGGTCACCGGCAAGGGTGACCTGATCGAGTTGAACCGCGACCTGATCAAGAACGCCACCGGCTACGATTTTCGCCACCTGTTCATCGGCGCCGAAGGCACGCTCGGTTTTGTCGTCGAAGCCACCATGCGTCTGGATCGTGCCCCGAAAAACCTCACCGCAATGGTCCTCGGCACCGCCGATTTCGACTCCATCATGCCGGTCCTGCACGCGTTCCACGGCAAGCTCGACCTGACTGCGTTCGAATTCTTCTCCGACAAGGCCCTGGCCAAAGTCATGGGCCGTGGCGACGTACCGGCGCCGTTCGAGACCGATTGCCCGTTCTACGCCCTGCTCGAATTCGAAGCGACCACCGAAGAAGTGGCCAATCTGGCCCTGGAAACCTTCGAGCACTGCGTGGAGCAGGGTTGGGTGCTGGATGGCGTGATGAGCCAGAGCGAAACCCAGCTGCAGAACCTGTGGAAGCTGCGCGAGTACATCTCCGAAACCATCGCCCACTGGACACCGTACAAAAACGACATTTCAGTCACCGTGTCGAAAGTCCCGGCGTTCCTCAAGGAAATCGACGCGATCGTCGGTGAGCACTACCCGGATTTCGAAGTGGTCTGGTACGGCCACATCGGCGACGGCAACCTGCACCTGAACATCCTCAAGCCGGATAACCTGAGCAAGGACGAGTTCTTCGCCAAGTGCGCCACCGTCAACAAGTGGGTGTTCGAAACCGTCGAGAAGTACAACGGTTCGATCTCCGCCGAGCACGGCGTGGGCATGACCAAGCGCGATTACCTGACCTACAGCCGCTCGCCGGTCGAGATCGAGTACATGAAAGCGGTCAAGGCGGTGTTCGACCCGAACGGCATCATGAACCCGGGCAAGATTTTCGCTGTTTGACATTCGAATTAAAAAGCTACGAACCAGGAGTCGGTCCATGAGCTATCAGCACCAGTATGTCGACGGTACGCGTATTCATTTCCCGCTGGGGAAAGTGGTGTGCATCGGCCGTAACTACGCCGAACACGCCAAGGAACTGGACAATCCGGTGCCTACCGAGCCGTTGCTGTTCATCAAGCCGGGCAGTTGTGTCGTGCCGCTGGAAGGGGGCTTCAGCATTCCGACCGATCGCGGTTCGGTGCATTACGAAGCGGAAATCGCCGTGTTGATCGGCAAGCCATTGTCGACCAAGCCGAGCCGTGAAGAAGTGCTCGACGCCATTTCCGGTTTCGCGCCGGCCCTGGACCTGACCCTGCGCGACAAGCAGGCCGAGCTGAAAGCCAAGGGCTTGCCTTGGGAAATCGCCAAGTCCTTCGACGGCGCGGCGGTGATTGCTCCGTTCGTGTCGCCGAGCACCTTCGCCGACCTGACCGACATTGGCATTCGCCTGACCATCAACGGTGAAGTCCGCCAGGACGGCAACAGCAGCGTCATGCTCAACCCGATCGTGCCGATGATCCAGCACATGGCCGGGTGCTTCTCGCTGCAGGCCGGTGACGTGATCCTGACCGGCACGCCGGTGGGCGTGGGTCCGCTGAATGTTGGCGATGAGATCGTTCTGGAGTTGCCGGGCGCGAGCAGCTTCACCAGCAGCGTTCGCTGATACGGGGACGCTGCCTTCGCTGTAGGAGCAATGCTTGCTCGCGATGAACGATGACTCGGTGTGTCAGATGCACCGCCATCGCGAGCAAGCTTTGCTCCTACAGGTTGGTCTTCTGCTGTTTCCCGATTTTTTCACAGGGTGTCTGGATAATTCCCAGACGTCCCCAAGCCTGATTTTCTGGAATCCATTCTCTGATGGCCACTCAACCGCTCTCCACGCTCAAACCCGCTCGCCGCTCACGCTTTGCCCTGCGTTGGTACATCTGGCTGTTGCTGGTAGTGGTAGTTGCCTATGGCGTGGCCTTCGCCATGCATTGGGACGACCGTGGCGTGCTGTGGGTGAAGGAGCGTTTCGAAAGTGCCGCCGAGAAACAGCAGAGCATCTGGCTGCCGGACTATCACGCGGTGATCGACGCCAAGCCGCTGCCGGGCATGGAGAAGGACGAGGCCTCGGATCTGGCCTACGACCCCCAGAGCAAAACCCTGTTTTCGGTGATGGGCAAGAATCCGTTCCTGGTCGAGTTGACCTTGCAGGGCGACGTGCTGCGCAAGATGCCGCTGGTGGGGTGGAGCAACCCCGAAGGGGTCACCGTGCTGGGCAATGGGCTGCTGGCGATTGTCGATGAGCGCGATCACCTGATCACCATCGTCAAGGTCGATGCCGATACCCGCGAACTGAATATCGCCAATTTCCCCAAATATGACCTGGGCCCTTCGAAAGACCAGAACAAGGCATTCGAAGCCATCACGTGGGATTCGAGCAATCAGCAACTGCTGCTGGGCGAAGAGCGCCCACCGGCACTGTTTACCTGGAAAAGTGACGGCAAGGCCCTGAGCGGCGACAAGATCAAGCTGGCCAGTCACGCCCTGGACGTTCGCAACCTGTCGGCCCTCGCCATCGATCCACGCACCGGGCACATGCTGGTGCTGTCAGCCGATTCGCACCTGTTGCTGGAGCTGGACAAGAAAGGTGAGCAGGTCAGCTTCATGACCCTGCTGCATGGCTTCAACGGCCTGGGCAAAACCATCCCCCGCGCCGAGGGTGTGACCATGGATGAGGCAGGCACGATTTACATCGTGAGCGAGCCGAACCTGTTCTATCGCTTCGAAAAACAGAAGTAACCCGCTGTAGCCGCCGCGTTTATTTCGGTTTGTGACCATTAAGCTTTAATTCAGACAGGCGTGATATTTCATCCGCCTGTTTTGATCCCGAGCTTGTGTCCATGCGCCGATTTGCCCGTCCCAAACCGCTCGTTCTCATGGTGTTGATGATTGCGTTGATCCTGTTGATCGCGATCGGTCAGTACCTGCGCCTGTTCGAGCGCGCCTGGTTCAACCTGCATTCGCTTTGGCAGCCTGTGAATGAGCAATCCATCGGCCTGGACCAGTATCAGGTAGTGGTGGAAGGGCAGGTCATCGAGGGGTTGGACGATGATGTGTCAGCCTTGACCTTCGATCCCGTACGAAAAAGCCTGTTCACCGTCACCAACCAGAACTCGGAACTCATCGAACTCTCTCTCGACGGCAAGATCCTGCGCCGCATTGCGCTGGTCGGGTTTGGCGATCCGGAAGCCGTTGAGTTCATCAGTGCCGACACCTACGTGATCACTGATGAATATCAGCATCGCCTGATCAAGGTCCATGTAGAGCATGACACTACCTTCATCGATGCGGCGGATGCCGAGCAGATGACGCTGGGCGTGCATTTGAATGGCAACAAGGGTTTCGAAGGTTTGGCTTACGACTCGGTGGGCAAGCGTCTGTTCGTGGCCAAGGAGCGCGACCCGATGCTGATCTACGAAGTGCACGGGTTTCCACACTTCAATCCGGAAAAATCCTATGCGGTGCACGTCATCAATAACCCCAAGCGAGATGCCGGGATGTTCGTGCGTGATCTGTCGAGCCTGCAATACGACGAGCGCAGCGGTCACTTGCTGGCGCTGTCCGACGAGTCGCGGCTGATTCTGGAACTGGATGTGGATGGGCGGCCGCTGAGTACCATGGCCTTGCGCAAGGGGAGCCAGGGGTTGCAAAAGACCGTGCCGCAAGCGGAAGGGATCGCCATGGATGACGACGGTGCGATGTACCTGGTGAGCGAACCGAATCTGTTTTATGTCTTCAAGAAACCAACACAGCCCTGACCGGCATCACTAAAACACTGTAGGAGCGAGCCTGCTGGCGATGAGGCCATAACATTCAACATCTCTGTTGGCTGTTACACCGCTATCGCGAGCAGGCTCGCTCCTACAGGTTTATGCGAATGTCTGGCTTATTCGGCGCGCAGGGTCTTCACGCCTTCACTGGTCCCCAGCAACAGCAAATCCGCCGGCCGCGCCGCGAACAGGCCGTTGGTGACCACGCCGACGATCGCATTGATCTGCGTTTCCAGCTCCACCGGGTTGGTGATCTGCATGTTGAACACATCAAGGATGATGTTGCCGTTGTCGGTCACCACGCCTTCGCGGTAGACCGGGTCGCCGCCCAGCGTGACCAGCTGGCGGGCCACGTGGCTGCGGGCCATCGGGATCACTTCCACCGGCAGCGGGAACGCGCCGAGCACCGGTACCAGCTTGCTGGCGTCGGCGATGCAGATGAAGGTCTTGGCCACGGCCGCGACGATCTTCTCGCGGGTCAGGGCTGCGCCGCCGCCCTTGATCAGATTCAGGTGCTCGTCGCTTTCATCGGCGCCGTCGACGTAGAACTCCAGGTCGCTGACGGTGTTCAGTTCGTACACCGGAATGCCGTGGCCTTTCAGGCGGGCGGCAGTGGCTTCGGAACTGGCGACTGCGCCATCGAACGCGCCCTTGTGCTTGGCCAGGGCATCGATGAAGCAGTTGGCGGTGGAGCCGGTGCCGACCCCGACGATGCTCTTGTCGTCGAGTTTCGGAAGGATGAAATCGACGGCGGCCTGGGCCACTGCCTGTTTGAGTTGATCCTGGGTCATGCGGGCTCCGGAAGCGGGCAAGGTGAACGGAAAGGCCGGCATTATAGCGCCATGCCGGGCTAAAACCTCTGTATTCGTGTGGTCGTGCGCCCAAAAGCCGGGTTAGACTCCTTGGTCCTGCCCAACCCGCTCAGTGATGCTTTCCGATGCTAGAACAGTACGTCAAAAAGATCCTCACCTCGCGCGTTTATGACGTTGCCGTAGAAACCCCGTTGCAGACTGCCCGCCAGCTCTCCGAGCGGCTGGGCAACGAGATTTGGCTCAAGCGTGAAGACTTGCAGCCGGTGTTCTCGTTCAAGATTCGCGGCGCCTACAACAAACTCACGCAACTGAGCGATGAAGAGCGCGCCCGTGGCGTGGTCACCGCATCGGCGGGCAACCATGCCCAGGGCTTGGCGCTGGCCGCGAAAGTATTGGGCGTGAAGGCGACCATCGTCATGCCCAAGACCACCCCCGAGATCAAGGTCGAAGGCGTGCGTTCGCGCGGTGGCAAGGTGGTGCTGCATGGCGATTCGTTCCCCGAAGCCCTGGCCTACTCGCTGAAACTGGTCGACGAAAAAGGCTACGTCTACATCCACCCCTACGACGATCCCCACACCATTGCCGGGCAGGGCACGGTGGCGATGGAGATTCTGCGCCAGCACCCGGGCCGTCTGGATGCGATTTTCGTCCCGGTGGGCGGTGGCGGCCTGATCGCCGGCATCGCGGCGTACGTCAAATACCTGCGCCCGGAGATCAAGATCATCGGCGTCGAGCCGGACGACTCCAACTGCCTGCAAGCCGCCATGGCCGCGGGCGAGCGCGTGGTACTGCCGACCGTGGGCATCTTCGCCGACGGCGTGGCAGTAGCGCAGATCGGCCAGCACACTTTCGATATCTGCAAGGATCACGTCGATGAAGTGATCACCGTCAGTACCGACGAGATCTGCGCAGCCATCAAGGATATCTACGACGATACCCGCTCGATCACCGAACCTGCCGGCGCCCTGGGCGTCGCCGGGATCAAGAAGTACGTCGAGCAGCGCGGTATCAGCGGGCACACCTTCGTCGCCATCGATTCTGGCGCCAACGTCAATTTCGACCGCCTGCGCCATGTGGCCGAGCGCGCGGAGCTGGGCGAGGGCCGCGAAGCTATCATCGCCGTGACCATTCCCGAGAAGCCGGGCAGCTTCAAGGCCTTCTGCGAAGCCATCGGCAAGCGCCAGATCACCGAATTCAACTACCGCTACAACACCGGCAGCGAAGCGCACATTTTCGTCGGCGTGCAGACGCACCCGGACACCGACCCGCGCAGCGCGCTGATCGCCAGCCTCGGCGAGCAGGGTTTCCCGGTGGTCGACCTGACCGACAACGAACTGGCCAAGTTGCACATTCGCCACATGGTCGGCGGCCGTGCGGCGCACGTGGTGGATGAAGTGATCCTGCGCTTCGAATTCCCGGAGCGTCCGGGGGCGTTGTTCAACTTCCTCAACAAGCTCGGCGGGCGCTGGAACATCTCGATGTTCCACTACCGTAACCATGGCGCGGCGGATGGTCGTGTGGTCGCAGGGCTGCAAGTGCCTCATGACGAGCGTCATCTGGTGCCGGCGGCGCTGGAAGAAATCGGTTACCCGTACTGGGATGAAAGCGACAACCCGGCCTATCAGCTGTTTCTTGGCTGACCGGCTACGCTGAGGGCAATGCATAAGGAGATCGAACCATGGAAACCTTAACTGCCCTCAAGACCGCGCACATGGCGGCGACAGTGGTCGTGTTGCTTTGCGCGTTGGGCCTGGGGATCTGGGTCTGGCGCACCAGGCGCAATGGCGACGCGACGGCGGCAAGCCGTACCCTGCAAAGTCCGCGTGTGTTCATCTGGTTGTTGATGGGGCTGGCACTGCTGAGCATGCCATTCACCGGGTGGTGGATGGTGCATCTGGTGGGCTGGCCGCTGGGGCAGACCTGGTTGTTGGCTTCCAGCGTGCTTTACACCGTCGCGGCGCTGGCGTGGTTCTGGCTGCTGGTGCGCTTGAACAAGGTGCGCAAGACGCCGGGTGGGGTGGGCAAGTTTACCTTTGCCCTGGCGTTGTTCAGTTTTGTCTGCTTTATCGCCATTGCCGGGCTGATGGGTGCCAAGCCCGTTTAACCGTTTAAACGCAATTCGCTGTAGGAGCGAGCATGCTCGCGAAAAACCTGAGAGCGCCAAGGGGAACCAGGCGCCCCGCGTTATCGTTAACGACCATCGCGAGCATGCTCGCTCCTACAGTTCGGTGATCAGTCGCGCAGACTGATCACCGGCCAGCCACGCTTCTCGGCCTCGGCCCGCAACTTGGGATCCGGATCAACCGCCACCGGATTCACCACCTGCTCCAGCAGCGGCAAGTCATTCATCGAGTCGCTGTAGAAGTAACTGTCCTCCAGGTTGTACCCGGTCTCCTCCAGCCAACGATTGAGCCTTGTCACCTTGCCCTCGCGGAAGCACGGCACATCGGTGCTGCGCCCGGTGTAACGGCCATCCTGCATCTCGCATTCGGTGGCGATCAGGGTTTCGACGCCCAGGCGCTCGGCGATGGGGGCGGTGACGAAACGGTTGGTGGCGGTGATGATCACCAGCTTGTCGCCAGCGTCGCGGTGCTTGGCCAGCAGTTCGAAAGCCTTGGGCAGCAGCAATTGATCAATGCAATCGCGCATGAATTCATTGTGCCACTGGTCCAGGATGGCCATTTCGGTACGGCCAAGGACTTCCAGGCAGAAGTTCAGGTAGGCGGCGTTGTCCAGCTTGCCCGCCAGGTAGTCCTGATAGAACTCGTCGTTGCGCGCCTTGTAGGCCACAGGGTCGAGGAAGCCGCGTTCACACAGGTAATCGCCCCAAGCGTGATCGCTGTCGCCGCCAAGCAGTGTGTTGTCCAAGTCGAATAAAGCCAGCCGCATTGCAGTTACTCGCTGAAAAGTCTGTCGAAAGGCGTCCAGAATACGGACTTTTCACAAGAGTGCACATAAGGTAAGACGGCGCGTTGCTGCCCTCACGACCTTTGTGGAACAATGCGGCGACATGCGTTTGCGAGGTTGTTGCCGTGATCGACCCCGATGGTTTTCGTCCTAATGTCGGGATCATTCTTACGAATGATGCCGGCCAGGTGCTATGGGCTCGCCGAATCAATCAAGATGCCTGGCAGTTTCCTCAGGGCGGGATCAACCCCCAGGAGACGCCGGAAGACGCCTTGTACCGCGAGTTGAACGAAGAAGTGGGCCTGGAGCGCGAAGATGTTGAAATACTCGCCTGCACCCGGGGCTGGTTGCGCTATCGTTTGCCGCAACGTCTGGTCCGGACCCACAGCCAACCGCTGTGCATCGGCCAGAAACAGAAGTGGTTTCTCCTGCGCCTGATCTCCAACGAGCAGCGGGTGCGGATGGATTTGACCGGTAAACCGGAATTCGATGGCTGGCGCTGGGTCAGCTATTGGTATCCGCTGGGCCAGGTGGTGACATTCAAGCGCGAGGTGTATCGACGCGCTCTCAAAGAGCTTGCCCCGCGCCTTTTAGCGCGCGACTGACGACGGAGTTCGACCCCGAGCCATGCTCAATACGCTGCGCAAGATCGTCCAGGAAGTTAACTCCGCCAAGGATCTCAAGGCGGCGTTGGGGATTATTGTGTTGCGCGTCAAAGAGGCCATGGGCAGCCAGGTCTGCTCGGTCTACCTGCTTGACCCCGAGACCAACCGTTTCGTGCTGATGGCCACCGAGGGCTTGAACAAGCGCTCGATCGGCAAGGTCAGCATGGCCCCCAATGAAGGTCTGGTCGGCCTGGTCGGCACGCGTGAAGAACCCCTGAACCTCGAAAACGCCGCGGATCACCCGCGCTACCGCTACTTCGCCGAGACCGGTGAAGAGCGCTACGCCTCGTTCCTCGGGGCGCCGATCATTCACCATCGCCGCGTCGTCGGCGTGTTGGTCATCCAGCAGAAAGAACGCCGCCAGTTCGATGAAGGTGAAGAAGCCTTCCTCGTGACCATGAGCGCGCAGCTCGCCGGCGTTATCGCCCACGCCGAGGCCACCGGTTCCATCCGTGGTCTGGGCCGTCAGGGCAAGGGTATTCAGGAAGCCAAGTTCGTCGGCGTACCGGGCTCGCCGGGTGCGGCCGTGGGTACGGCCGTGGTCATGCTGCCGCCGGCCGATCTGGACGTGGTGCCTGACAAGACCATCACCGACATCGACGCAGAGCTCGGGCTGTTCAAGACCGCCATCGAAGGCGTGCGCGCCGACATGCGTGCCTTGTCCGCCAAGCTCGCCACCCAGTTGCGCCCGGAAGAGCGCGCCCTGTTCGACGTCTACCTGATGATGCTCGACGATGCGGCACTGGGTAGCGAAGTCACCACCGTGATCAAGACCGGGCAATGGGCCCAGGGTGCCTTGCGTCAGGTGGTGACCGATCACGTCAACCGTTTCGAACTGATGGACGATGAATACCTGCGTGAGCGGGCGTCGGACGTCAAGGACCTGGGCCGCCGGCTGCTCGCCTACCTGCAGGAAGAGCGTCAGCAGAACCTGGTCTACCCGGAAAAAACCATTCTGGTCAGCGAAGAGCTGACGCCGGCCATGCTCGGCGAGGTGCCGGAAGGCACGCTGGTCGGCTTGGTGTCGGTACTCGGTTCGGGTAACTCCCACGTGGCGATCCTGGCGCGAGCCATGGGCATTCCGACGGTCATGGGCCTGGTCGACCTGCCCTACGCCAAGGTCGACGGCATCGAACTGATCGTCGACGGCAACCGTGGCGAGGTGTACACCAACCCCGGCGAAGTACTGCGCAAGCAATTCGCCGAAGTGGTGGAAGAAGAGAAGCAACTGGCCCTGGGCCTGGATTCCCTGCGCGACCTGCCCTGCGTGACCACCGATGGCCACCGCATGCCATTGTGGGTCAACACCGGCCTGCTGGCGGATGTGGCGCGTGCCCAGAAGCGCGGCGCCGAAGGTGTCGGCCTGTACCGTACCGAAGTGCCGTTCATGATCAACCAGCGCTTCCCGAGCGAAAAGGAACAGCTGGCGATCTACCGCGAGCAACTCGCCGCGTTCCACCCGCAACCGGTCACCATGCGTACGCTGGATATCGGTGGCGACAAGGCGCTGTCGTACTTCCCGATCAAGGAAGACAACCCGTTCCTCGGCTGGCGCGGCATTCGCGTCACCCTCGACCACCCGGAAATCTTCCTGGTGCAGACCCGCGCCATGCTCAAGGCCAGCGAAGGCCTGAACAACCTGCGCATCCTGTTGCCGATGATCTCCGGCACCCATGAACTGGAAGAAGCCCTGCACTTGATCCACCGTGCCTGGGGCGAGGTGCGTGACGAAGGCTGTGACGTGCCGATGCCGCCCGTGGGTGTGATGATCGAGATTCCGGCGGCGGTCTACCAGACCAAGGAACTGGCGCGGCAGGTGGACTTCCTGTCGGTCGGCTCCAACGACCTGACCCAGTACCTGCTGGCCGTGGACCGCAACAACCCGCGGGTGGCCGACCTCTACGACTACCTGCACCCGGCGGTGCTGCAAGCCCTGCAAACCGTCGTGCGCGACGCCCATGCCGAAGGCAAGCCGGTGAGCATCTGCGGCGAGATGGCAGGTGATCCGGCAGCGGCGGTGCTGTTGATGGCGATGGGTTTCGACAGCCTGTCGATGAACGCCACCAACTTGCCGAAAGTGAAGTGGATGCTGCGTCAGATCAATCTGGGCATGGCCAGGGAGTTGCTGGCCGAACTGATGACCATCGACAACCCGCAGGTGATCCACAGCTCGCTGCAACTGGCGCTGAAGAACCTTGGGTTGGCGCGGATGGTCAATCCGGCTGCGGTCAAAGCCCTCTAAAACGCTGACGACCCCATCGCGAGCAGGCTCGCTCCCACAGTGGATTTGTGAACACCACAAAACCCTGTAGGAGCGAGCCTGCTCGCGATGGGGCCAGCCCAAACAGCTCAAATTTAAATCCTGATCTCCACTTCCCCAAGATGCCCGCCATACGGCCCGAAGCTCCTTTCGACCAGATGCCGCGAGCCATCCGCCTGCACGATCAACGCCGTACTCGCCCGGGTCCCATAGCTCTGGCTGGCAATAAACACGCTCGACAGCAGCGTTTCCGTCGCTACACCCACTCCAGTGTCTGGCAGATCGGCAATCGGTGCCTGCTGCGCATCGGCGAGCAGGGCCAGCAACGCCTGGGGTTGCGGGTCGTCCAGCACTTCACTCAACGCCGCTCTAGCCTTGAGCAGTTTCGGCCACGGCGTATCCAGCCCCGCGTTTGAAAGGCCATAGACCCCCGGGGGCAGCATCACCGCTTCCGATTCCCGGGCATTGAAATGCCAGAGCTCACGGTGATTGCCTACCAGCAGGTTAAAGCCACCATATTCCGGCGAACGTGCAACAACTTCGCTCAAATAGTCGTCAATCGGCACTTCACCGGTGAGAAAGCGCGCGACCAGTTCGCCCCGGGACTTGCGCCCCGGCGGACGTTGGGGATCTCGGATGTTGGTCAGCGCGGCGAACCGTCCGTTGCTGCCAATCCCGAGCCACGTACCGCCAGCCTCCAGATCACGTCCGGCGTACACCTGCGGCGATTCAGGCCATTGCGCCAAAGGCAGGGTAGGGCGTGCGTAGAACTCGTCGCGGTTGGCCGCCACGATCAGCGGCTGGGCATGCCCAGGTCGCCAGGCGAAAACAATCAGGCACATAAGGTGGTCCTTGTGTGTTTTTTGCCCACTCTACGCAGACATCGTGCGGGTATCCATCGCCATCCAGTGGAGCCTGAGGCCATGCATCCGTTACCATGCCGCTCCGGTTTTGGGGTTGGGTGGGGAAACAGCATGGAATTTCTGCTCTATCTGGCGCTTGGCGCCTGTGCCGGAGTGCTGGCCGGGCTGTTTGGCGTGGGCGGCGGGATCATCATCGTCCCCGTGCTGGTGTACAGCTTCACCCTGCAGGGTTTCGATCAGTCGATCCTGACCCACCTCGCCGTTGGTACTTCGCTGGCAACCATCATCTTCACCTCGGTGAACGCCGTGCGTGAGCACCACCGTCGCGGCGCCGTGCGCTGGTCGATCTTTGTGTGGATGACGGTCGGCATTCTGATCGGCGCCGGATTCGGAGCGCTGACTGCCGAAGCGATATCGGGACCCAACCTGCAGAAAATTATCGGTGTGTTCGCCTTGGTGATCGCCGCGCAGTTGGCGCTGGACGTCAAACCCAAGGCCAGTCGAACTGTGCCGGGCAAGCTCGGTCTGACCGTGGCCGGCAGTGTGATCGGTTGGGCTTCGGCGATTTTCGGCATTGGCGGCGGCTCGCTGACCGTGCCGTTCCTGACCTGGCGCAGCGTGCCGATGCAGCAGGCCGTCGCGACCTCGTCGGCCTGTGGCCTGCCGATCGCTTTGGCAAGTGCATTAAGTTTCATGATTCTGGGCTGGCACGATCCCCTGCTGCCGGCCCATAGTCTCGGTTTTGTTTATTTGCCGGCGCTGCTGGGCATCGCCCTGACCAGCATGGTGTTTGCCCGCATCGGCGCGCGACTGGCGCACAAGCTGTCGCCAAAGTTGCTGAAAAAGCTGTTTGCCGCTTTGCTGTTCTGCGTCGGTCTGAGTTTCCTGTTCTGACGCAGGGCACAATCCTGGCTTAATCCTGCGGTGGCAGCGTCGCCCGGGCATTTTGAAGAATTAAACGCTTACAAGGAGTCGCAATGCTGCCTTACCCGCAGATCGATCCGGTGGCCCTGGCCATCGGTCCGCTGAAAATCCACTGGTACGGGTTGATGTACCTGATCGGCATCGGCGGCGCCTGGCTGCTGGCCTCCCGTCGCCTGAACCGCTTCGATCCGACCTGGACCAAGGAAAAACTCTCCGACATGGTGTTCTGGATGTCGATGGGGGTGATCGTCGGCGGACGTCTGGGCTATGTGCTGTTCTACGATCTGCACGCCTACCTGGCCAACCCGACCCTGATCTTCGAGGTCTGGAAAGGTGGCATGTCGTTCCACGGTGGCTTCATCGGCGTGATGCTGGCGGCGCTGTGGTTCGGCAAGAAGAACAACAAGTCGTTCTTCCAGTTGATGGACTTCGTCGCACCGATGGTGCCGATCGGCCTGGGCGCCGGGCGTATCGGCAACTTCATCAACGCCGAGCTGTGGGGCAAGCCGACCGACGTGCCATGGGCGATGATCTTCCCGCCATTCAGCGACCCGGCGCAGTTGCCGCGCCACCCGTCGCAGCTGTATCAGTTCGCGCTCGAAGGCGTGGCACTGTTCCTGATCCTGTGGCTGTTCTCGCGCAAGCCACGGCCGACCATGGCCGTGTCCGGCATGTTCGCGCTGTTCTATGGCATCTTCCGATTCATCGTTGAATTCGTCCGCGTACCGGACGCGCAGCTGGGCTATCTGGCCTGGAACTGGCTGACCATGGGTCAGGTGTTGTGCGTGCCGATGATCGTCGGCGGTCTGTTGCTGATCTGGCTGGCTTATCACCGTGCACCGGCAGCGCCCGCGGCAGCATAAATTCGAACCCCGCAGCGGTTGCTGCGGGTTCAAGGACACAGGTAACTCATGAAGCAATATCTCGAACTGGTCGACCACGTCATCAAGAACGGCACCAAACAGGCCAACCGTACTGGCGTGAACACCATCAGCTTTCCCGGCGCGATGCTGCGTTTTGACCTGCAGGAAGGTTTCCCGGCGATCACCACCCGCAAGCTGGCCTTCAAATCGGCCATCGGCGAGATGTGCGGCTTTCTGCGTGGCGTGAACAACGCGGCCGAATTCCGCGCGCTGGGCTGCAAGGTCTGGGACCAGAACGCCAACGAAAACGCCCAATGGCTGGCCAACCCGTTCCGTCAGGGCGACGACGACCTCGGCGAAATCTACGGCGTGCAATGGCGCAAATGGCCGGCGTACAAGCAGATCCCGGTCAGCAATCCGGCCGCCATCGAGCAGACTCTGAAACAAGGCTACCGGCAGATCGCCGAAGGCGAGGAAGACGGCCAGGCCTACGTGGTGCTGTACAAGGCCATCGATCAAGTGCGCCAGTGCGTCGACACCATCATCAAGGACCCGGGCAGCCGCCGCATCCTGTTCCACGGCTGGAACTGCGCCCAGCTCGATGAAATGGCCCTGCCACCGTGCCACCTGCTGTACCAGTTCCACCCGAACGTCGAGACCAAGGAAATCTCCCTGACCCTCTACATCCGTTCCAACGACCTGGGCCTGGGTACACCGTTCAACCTGACCGAAGGCGCCGCGCTGTTGAGCCTGATCGGGCGCCTGACCGGCTATACGCCGCGCTGGTTCACCTATTTCATCGGCGATGCACACGTCTACGAAAACCACCTGGACATGCTCAACGAGCAGCTCAAGCGCGAGCCGTTGGCGGCACCGAAACTGGTCATCAGTGATCGTGTGCCGGAGTTTGCCAAGACCGGTGTGTATCAGCCGGAGTGGCTGGAGCTGGTGGAACCGAGCGACTTCTCACTGGAAGGTTACGAACACCACGCGCCAATGACCGCGCCGA
Organism: Pseudomonas putida; assembly: GCF_003228315.1. Lineage (NCBI taxonomy): Bacteria > Pseudomonadati > Pseudomonadota > Gammaproteobacteria > Pseudomonadales > Pseudomonadaceae > Pseudomonas > Pseudomonas putida. The sequence goes on along the minus strand of NZ_CP029693.1, from coordinate 3,947,621 downwards.
TGGCGGTCTGAAGCCAAACACCAATCCCCCTGTAGGAGCTGCCGCAGGCTGCGATCTTTTGACTTTGATTTTTAAGATCAAGATCAAAAGATCGCAGCCTTCGGCAGCTCCTACATGTTGGTTCTTGGGGGCTCAATGGCCGTGGCTTCGACCCACATGCGAATGCTCCACCTCCGTCGCCACCACCCCGCCACTCACTTCCAAGCGCTGCAAAATCCCGCATTGATCGATGTCCGGCCCTTCGCTGCAACGTTGGCGCAGGTCGTGCAGTTGCGTCTGTAGCGCCAGCAACCCGTCGATCCGCGCTTTCACGTGATGAATGTGCTCGTCGATCAGCGCGTTGACGCTTTCGCACTGGTCCTGCGGGCTGTCACGGAAGGCCAGCAGGCTGCGGATCTCTTCCAGAGTCATGTCCAGGGTGCGGCAGTTGCGGATGAAGGTCAGGCGTTCGGCGTGGGCCTGGGTGTAGACGCGATAGTTGCCATCGCTGCGTGCCGGCTCCGGCAGCAGGCTTTCGCGTTCGTAGTAGCGGATCGTTTCGACTGCGCAATCCGTCAATTTCGCCAATTCTCCGATCTTCATGTCGCTGATCTCCAAAAAGGGTGCTTGACCCTATAGTCGCTACAGGGTCTTTACTTGGCAACAGGTACTCTTATGGACGCAACCAATGAGCGATTCCCTGCACACTCACAAACCCGGCGACGGACACGACCACATTCACAAGCTCAAGCCTGTGCACAAACATTCCCACGGCGGTGATTCCTGCTGTTCCTCGAAGGCTGCATCCCCTGCGCTGGTCCGGTTGAGCGAAACGCCAAGTGCCGATGCGCGGCGCAGCCAATTCCGCATCGAAGCCATGGACTGCCCGACCGAACAAACGCTGATTTCGAACAAGCTAGGAAAACTGACCGGCGTACAGCAGCTGGAGTTCAATTTGATCAACCGGGTGCTGGGCGTGACCCATAACCTGTCCAGTACCAAGCCCATCACGGACGCCATCCAGTCCCTCGGCATGCAGGCCGAGCCGCTGGAAGAGGGTGTCGAACCAACGGTGCCGGCCCCTGAAAAGAAACACTGGTGGCCACTCGCGCTCTCCGGCGTCGGTGCGCTGCTGGCCGAAGTGATCCACTTCACCGGTGCCGCGCCGAACTGGGTGGTGGCGGTCATCGCCCTGGTCTCGATCCTCAGCGGCGGCCTGGGTACCTACAAAAAGGGCTGGATCGCCCTGAAGAACTTCAATCTGAACATCAACGCACTGATGAGCATCGCGGTGACGGGCGCGATCCTGATTGGCCAGTGGCCGGAAGCGGCCATGGTGATGTTCCTGTTCACCGTGGCCGAGTTGATCGAGGTGCGCTCGCTGGACCGCGCGCGCAACGCGATCAGCGGCCTGATGCAGATGACTCCGGAACAGGCCACGGTGTTGCAGGCTGATGGCAATTGGGTCGAACAGGAAGTGAAAAGCGTCGATCTGGGCGCCCGAGTGCGGGTGCGGCCCGGTGAGCGCATTGCACTGGACGGCGAAGTATTCAGCGGCAGTTCCACCATCGATCAGGCGCCGATTACCGGGGAAAGCCTGCCGGTGGAGAAAACCGTCGGCGACAAGGTGTTCGCCGGCACCATCAATCAGGCCGGTTCGCTGGAATACCGGGTCACCGCCGCGGCCAACCAGTCGACGCTGGCGCGGATCATCCATGCCGTGGAGCAGGCCCAGGGCGCGCGGGCACCGACCCAGCGTTTCGTCGATCAATTCTCGACAATCTACACCCCGGCGGTCTTCGTGCTGGCCTTGGCCGTGGCGCTCATTCCGCCGCTGTTCATGGGCGCGGCCTGGTTCGACTGGATCTACCGCGCACTGGTGCTGCTGGTGGTGGCCTGCCCGTGCGCACTGGTAATTTCGACCCCGGTGACCATCGTCAGCGGCCTCGCGGCGGCGGCGCGCAAGGGCATTCTGGTCAAGGGCGGCGTGTATCTGGAGGGCGGTTTCAAGCTCGACTATCTGGCGCTGGACAAGACCGGGACCATCACCCACGGCAAACCGGTGCAGACCGACTACCTGTCCCTCGACCCGACTGCCGACGCCACGGCTCCGGCCTTGGCGGCGGCGCTGGCGGGGCGTTCCGACCACCCGGTCTCGCTGGCCATCGCCAATGCCGCTGTGGATAAGCAGCTCACCCCGCTGGCTGTGGATAACTTCGAAGCCCTGGGCGGTCGTGGCGTACGCGGCGATATCAACGGCCAGACCTATCACTTGGGCAACCATCGTCTGGTCGAAGAGCTGGGGCTGTGCTCGCCGGCTCTGGAAGAGAAGCTGTTCGCTCTGGAGAAGCAGGGCAAGTCCGTGGTGCTGCTGCTCGACCAATCAGGCCCCTTGGCGCTGTTCGCCGTGGCGGACACGGTCAAGCAATCCAGCCGCGAAGCCATCGGCCAATTGCACGAACTGGGGGTGAAAACCCTGATGCTGACCGGCGACAACGTCCATACCGCCCAGGCGATTGCGGCGCAGGTCGGTATCGATCAGGCCCGGGGTGATTTGCTGCCGACCGACAAACTGCAAGCCATCGAGGATCTGTACGCGCAGGGCCACCGCGTCGGCATGGTCGGTGATGGCATCAATGATGCGCCGGCGCTGGCCCGGTCCGAGATCGGTTTCGCCATGGCCGCCGCCGGTACCGATACCGCCATCGAGACCGCCGATGTCGCCCTGATGGACGACGATCTGCGCAAGATCCCGATGTTCATTCGCCTGTCGCGGGATACCTCGAGCATCCTCAAGCAGAACATCGCGCTGGCGCTGGTCATCAAAGCGATCTTTCTTGGGGTAACCTTCGCCGGGCTCGCTACCATGTGGATGGCAGTGTTTGCCGACATGGGCGTGAGCCTGTTGGTGGTGTTCAACGGTTTGCGCCTGTTGCGCAAATAGACGAAGAGGGATGGTTGTGCTGAGTGCCGAGCTGAAGGCGTTTTACATGGTTGCCCGCCTGGGCAGCATTACCCTGGCAGCGAAGAAGCTCGGCCTGAGCCAGCCCACGGTGACGACTCAGATTCGCAATCTGGAAAGCCATTACTCAGTGGAGCTGTTCTACCGTGGCGGTCGCCGCCTGAGTGTCAGCGAAGAGGGCGCGCGGCTGCTGCCGATGGTCAAGGCGCTGATGCAACAGGAAGCCGACATCGAGTTCTTCCTGCGCAACAGCGGACAGGTCCACGGCACATTGCGCATCGCCGCCACGGCGCCTTATTACATCCTCGACCTGGTGAAAACCTTTCGCGAGCGCCTGCCCCAGGTGGAAGTGTCGGTGGAGATCGGCAACTCCCAGCAGGTGCTCGAAGCGCTGGAGGAATACCGGGTCGATGTCGCGGCGTCCTCGCAGTTGCTGGAGGATGCGCGACTGATTCGGCGGGTGCTCGGCAGCGACCCGCTGGTGTTGGCGGTGCATCGCAATCACCCGCTGGCCGCTCACGACCATGTGCAACTCAGCGCGCTGGCCGGGCATACCTTGTTGATGCGCGAGCCGGGCTCGACCACCCGGCGCATGACCGAAGAGTTGCTCGCCGGCGCCGGGGTGAATCTGGGGCCGTTGCTGGAGATCGGCAGTCGTGAGTCGATCCGCGAGGCGGTGCTGCGCAACATCGGCATCAGCCTCATCGCCCGCCAGGAAGTGCCCCATGATCCGCAGTTGCGAGTGCTGACCATCGAGAATGCACCGTTGTTGCCGGAGTACCTGTACTGCCTCAAGGAACGCAAAAACGCGCGGTTGCCGGCGGCTTTTCTCGGGGTGGCGCAGGAAATGTCGCCGGCCTGAGATCTCTATTGCCTTCACTGACCCCATCGCGAGCAGGCTCGCTCCTACAGGGGGAGCGCGGTCAACTGTAGGAGCGAGCCTGCTCGCGATGGCGGCAGTTCAGGCAATACAAAATCTGAACCAAAAAACGCGAATACCACTATCGGCCATTTTTGCCTCACTGCCATATGACGGACGCATTACAACTCTAGGATGGCCTGCATCTGTTATATGAGGTCCGTCCATGAACAACTCGATCGCTCCTGCCCTGACCAATCCCGGCGCGCCCATGAAAGTGCGCGGCGTGCACAAGCGTTTCGGTGCCTTCACCGCGCTGGATAACGTGTCCCTCGACGTGGCGGCCGGTGAGCTGGTATGCCTGCTCGGCCCATCGGGCTGCGGCAAGACCACCTTGCTGCGCTGCATCGCCGGTCTGGAAAAGCAGGACAGCGGTGAGTTGTACCTGGGCAATCGCGACGTTTCCCACCTGGCGCCTCAAGCCCGGGACTACGGCATTCTGTTTCAGTCCTACGCCCTGTTTCCCAATCTCACCGTCGAAGCCAACATCGCCTACGGCCTGGCCAACGCCAGCCGCGACGAAGTGCGTCAGCGTGTGGCGCAGATGCTCGAACTGGTCGGCCTGAGTGGCAGCGAGAAAAAGTACCCCGGCCAATTGTCCGGCGGTCAGCAGCAACGGGTCGCACTGGCTCGGGCCTTGGCGCCGTCGCCGTCGTTGCTGTTGCTGGACGAACCGATGTCCGCCCTCGATGCCCGCGTGCGCGAGCATCTGTGCACCGAGTTGCGCCAACTGCAACGGGAACTGGGCATCACCACCCTGATGGTCACCCACAATCAGGACGAGGCCATGCTGATGGCCGACCGTATCGCCGTGATGAACAACGGCAAGGTCGAGCAATACGCCACGCCCCAGGAGATCTACAACCGCCCGGCCACGCTATTCGTGGCGGAGTTCGTCGGCCAGGGCAACTGGTTGCCGTTCGACAGCAGTAGCGACAGCCACGCACGGGTCGGCGGGATGAACATGCGCCTGGTCGATGGCAGCGCCAAGACCACTTCGGGCCGTCTGTTCTGCCGTCCGGAAGCGATCAACGTCAATCCGCTGGTGCACGAAGAAAACCTGTTCCCGGCCAAGGTTCGCGAAATCACCTTCCTCGGCAACCGCTGCCGCATGAGCTTCGAACTTGATCATCTGCCAGGCCACGCCTTGCTGGCCGAACTGGCGCCGGAAGCCATGCCGCGTCTTGGCGCGCAACAGATCATGGTCGCCTTGCCACCGCGCAGCCTGCAGGTGTTCGCCTGATGAGCGCGAATATCGCGCTGCCGCTGCCACGCAAGCAGATGCGGCAGGTCTCTCGTGCCGAAATCGGCGACCGGATTTTCGTGGTCGGCGGCAAGGTCCTGTTGCTGGTGCTGCTCGGCGTCGCCGTGCTGATGCCGCTGCTCGCGATCTTCTGGCGTGGCTTCAGTTCCGAAGCCGGACAGGGAGGCGGTTGGGTTGCAGCGAAGGAATTGGTGACCAGTGAGAATTTCCACTGGCTGCTGGGCAACAGCCTGAAGGTTTCCCTCAGCGTCGCGGCCATCGTCGTACCGCTGGCCTACCTGTTTGCCTACGCCCTGCAACGCACCTTGATTCCGGGTAAAGGCATCTGGCGCGGCATCTCGCTATTGCCGCTGATGGCACCGTCGATGCTGCCCGGGATCGCGCTGGTCTATCTGTTCGGCAACCAGGGCATGCTGCGCGGTTTGCTCTCGGACAATATCTACGGCTTCTGGGGCATCGTTCTGGGTGAGGTCATCTACACCTTCCCACATGCCTTGATGATTCTGCTGTCGGCCCTGTCCCTGGCGGATGCGCGCCTGTTCGATGCTGCTTCGAGCATGGGCGCCAGTCCGGCAAAAGCTTTCCGCAGCATCACCTGGCCGGCCACTCGTCAGGCGGTGTTCGCCGCGTTCTGTCTCGTCTTCACTTTGACCATCACCGACTTCGGCGTGCCCGTGGTGGTGGGCGGTGACTACCAGGTACTGGCGCTGGAAGCCTACAAGGCCGTGGTCGGCCAGCAACAGTTCGGTCGTGGCGCTCTGATCGGCATGGTGTTGCTGCTGCCGGCGCTGTTCAGCTTCGGCGTCGATGCCTGGCTGCGTCGACGCCATGGCGACTCCATGAGCGGCCGGGCGCAGGTCTTCAAACCGGCGCCGTCGAAGCTGCGCGACGGTTGCTACCTGGCCATCGTGCTGCTGATCTGCGCCGCGCTGATGCTGGTGTTCGGCATGGCGGTGTTCTCCTCGCTGGTGAAGTTCTGGCCGTACAACCTGTCGCTGTCGCTCAACCACTACCAATTTAATGACACCGCCGGCGGTGGCTGGCTGGCCTACGGCAACAGCGTGAAGATGGCGTTGTACACGGCGCTGATCGGCAGTGCGCTGATCTTCACCGGTGCCTACCTGATGGAAAAAACCAGGGGCCAGCGCGGCCTGAATCTGACCCTGCGCATGCTCAGTTTCGTACCGATGGCTGTGCCGGGTCTGGTGCTTGGCCTGGGTTACGTCTTCTTTTTCAACCTCACCGGCAACCCGCTTCATGTGTTCTACGGGAGCATGACGCTGCTGGTGGTCTGCACCATTGCTCACTATTTGACCACCGCCCAGATGACCGCCACCACGGCACTGCGCCAGCTCGACGCCGAGTTCGAAGCCGCCGCGCTGTCGCTCAAGGCGCCGCTGTACCGGCACTACCTGCGGGTCACCGTGCCGATCTGCCTGCCGGCGCTACTGGACATCGTGCGCTACCTGTTCGTCTCGGCCATGACCACCGTCTCGGCGGCGATCTTCCTCTACAGCCCCGACACCATCCTTGCGGCGGTGGCCGTGCTGAACATGGACGACGCCGGCAACGTCGGCGGCGCGGCAGCGATGTCGACCTTGATTCTGTTCACCTCGGCGGGCGTGTCCCTGCTGCTGGCCTGGGCTTCGCGCGGCTTGCTGCGTCGCTCCCAGGCCTGGCGGCAGACCGCGCCCGGTCATTGATTCGCTGTTCTTAGAAAACCCAAGCCCTCAACTCAAAAAACAGGAAAAGATCATGTTCAAGCCTATGGCCCTGGCCGCTGCTGTCCTCACCGCTTTCAGCCTGAATGCCTTCGCGGCAAAAACCGAGTTGACGGTGTACACCGCTCTCGAAGCCGAACAGCTGAAGTCCTATAAAGAAGCCTTCGAAAAGGCCAACCCGGACGTCGAGATCAAGTGGGTGCGTGATTCCACCGGCATCATCACCGCCAAACTGTTGGCGGAAAAAGAGCGTCCGCAGGCTGATGCCGTCTGGGGCCTGGCGGCTTCGAGCCTGGCGATCCTCGACCAGCAAGGCATGCTGCAAAGCTACGCGCCGAAGGACCTGGGCAAAATCGGCGGCAACTACCGCGACGCCGCCAACCCGCCAGCCTGGGTCGGCATGGACGTCTGGGCCGCGACCATCTGCTTCAACACCGTCGAAGCCGAAAAGCAGGGCCTGACCAAGCCGGTGAGCTGGCAGGACCTGACCAAGCCTGAATACAAAGGCAAGATCGTGATGCCGAACCCGGCCTCGTCCGGCACCGGTTTCCTCGACGTCAGCGCCTGGCTGCAGACCTTCGGCGAGAAGCAGGGCTGGCAGTACATGGACGACCTGCACCAGAACATCGGCCAGTACGTCCACTCCGGTTCCAAGCCGTGCAAGCTGGCGGCGGCGGGTGAATTCCCGATCGGTATTTCCTTCGAATACCCGGCCGTTCAACTCAAGCGCCAGGGCGCGCCGCTGGACATCATCCTGCCGAAGGAAGGCCTGGGTTGGGAGATCGAAGCCACCGCCGTGATCAAAGGCACCCCGCATGAAGACGCAGCGAAGAAACTCGCCGACTTCTCGGCCAGCCCGCAAGCGATGGAGCTGTACAAAGAGAACTTCGCCGTACTCGCACAACCGGGCATCGCCAAGCCACAGACCGAATTGCCAGCCGACTATGAGCAGCGTTTGATCAAGAACGACTTTGCCTGGGCCTCGAAGAATCGCGACGAGATCCTGACCGAATGGCGCAAGCGCTATGACGGCAAGTCCGAGAAAGTGGCGGCCAAGTAAGATCTTCGCAGCCTGTTAGGGCCCCATCGCGGGCAAGCCTTGCTCCCACAGAGTCTGGGTCGTACACAATTTTTGTGATCGACACTGAATCTGTGGGAGCAAGGCTTGCCCGCGATGACGGTCTACCATTCAGCACACATTTCACTTCATCGAGAGACTTCTGATGAACCCCAACGAACAAGCAGTCGCCAAGGTCTTCGCCCTGTACGAGCGCTTCGGCGCCGCCGATTACATTGGCGAGCCGGTATCGCAGATCGAGCACATGTCCCAGGCCGCGCAGTGCGCGATGGCCGAAGGCTTCGACGACGAAGTGGTGCTCGCGGCGTTCTTCCACGACATCGGGCACATCTGCGCTGAAGATGCGGAAAACATGGGCGGCTTTGGCGTGGTCAGCCATGAGCGGCTGGGCGCCGATTACCTGCGCAGTGCGGGTTTCAGCGAACGCATGGCACGGCTGGTGGAGTACCACGTTCAGGCCAAGCGTTATCTGACGCTCCGAGAGCCGGGGTACTACGAGCGTTTGAGTGAAGCCAGTCGCCGGACCCTGGAGTATCAGGGCGGGGTGATGACCGACGCCGAAGCCGATGCCTTCGAGCAGGATCCGTTGTGCGAAGTGAGTCTGCGCATGCGCCAGTGGGATGAACTGGCCAAGGAGATGCATGTGCCGGTGATGGATTTGGGGCTATTGAAGGAAAAGGCACTGCGGCTATTGGCTGCATAACCCGGTCAACTGTAGGAGCGAGCCTGCTCGCGATGAACCAGAGAGCGCCGCTGGGCGTCAGGCTGCCAGCGTTATCGTTGACGTCCATCGCGAGCAGGCTCGCTCCTACAGTTGCTGTGCCAGCGCTTCGATTTGTTCCTGGCGCTCTGACTGACTCAGCTTCGCGTGGGCATTTAACGACGACCATTGCGGATGCGCCCGCGCCTTGCTCAAGGCTTCCGGCAGTTTCCCCTCGCGCCAGGTCTTGTCCTGAGGCGTCGCCACCTGAATGCTGTCCATCGCCGCATGCCCGCGAGCTTCCAGCGCCTGCAGCAGTTGCCGCTGGCGCAGCGCCAACAGCCGCAGCACATTGTCATCCACCGTAAGCTCCCGCTGTCCCTTGATCTTGCCCAACAGACGACTGCCATAAGTGCGTGCGGTTTGCAGTGCACCGCCGGCAATAGCCCCGGCCAGTGCAGCGGCACCGAGGGTAATGCCACCCACCAGCAAGTCGACCCCGGCCCCGGCAGCCGCGCCCGCCGCGATCCCGCCACCGACCCGCACGCCCAATTGCTTGAGGGTTTCCGGGTTGAACAGATCATCGCCCCAGCGACCGTCGAGCAGCGGCAAGTCACTGGCCGCCGCATCCTGTGGGCGAAACGCATAGAGCTTGAGCAAGGCTTCGACGCAGCGCTGTTCCCGTTGGCGAACGGCTTTGCGCAGTTCGTTGATGGCCTGCTGTTCCTGCTCGGCATCGCTGACCACACTGCGGCGGCAGGCGGCGCAGTCGATCAATAATTCGGCGATCAGCCGCGCTGCACTTTGCTGTCGCGCCAGCCGTTGCGCCTGCTGATCGGCAATCAACCGCTCCAGTTGCGGGCGGGCATGTTCGAGCAAGAGCGCGAGGCTTTCATAGAGTCGGCGCTCCCCATCCTCCGGCGGCGCCACGCTGTCGAAGCGCACCAGCGCATGCAGGCCCAGACGCGCGAGCGCCTCACGCCACGCCGGTTCGCGGTGATTGTCGCTGCTGACGAAATTCAGTACCGGCAGCAGTGGTTTGCCGCAGCCGGCCAGCACTTCCAGTTCGTCTCGGTACTTGGCCAGCACCGGTTCGCGGGCATCGATCACGTAAAGGCCGGCATCGCAGGTCAGCAGTTGCCGAAGCACCTTGGCTTCCTGTTCGAAACGCTGCCGTGCTTCGCTGCCTTCAAGAAAACGAGCCAGTCGTGCCGGGCCGTCCAAGCGTTCGCCGGGTCGCTCCAGGCGTTCGAGGTAATCGAGCAGGGCGATGGCGTCTTCAAGGCCGGGGGTATCGAACAGGTCGAGCAGAGGTTCGCCGTCCACGGATAAACGAGCGCCCTCTACATGCCGCGTGGTGCTGGGGCGGTGGGAGACTTCGCCGAAGCCTACGTCACGGGTCAGGGTGCGCAGCAACGAGGTTTTTCCGACGTTGGTATGACCGACTACGGCGAGCTTGAGTGGCTTAGTCATGACCGGTCTCCAGCCAATTCAACGGCGCGCTATCGGCGAATTGAAGCTCCAGCTGTTGCAACGCCGCATGCCAATCACCGAGGCGATCGCCATCCAGCGCTTCGCCGGGCGGCGCCTGCAACAACCAGACGCGGGTGGCGCTGGCGTTGCGAGCCAGTTCGGCGATCAACGCCAGGCTGCCGCGATCTGGCGAGCGTCGCGGATCGCAGGCGATGGCCAGGCGGGCCGGCGGGAAGCGGCTCAACTGTTCGAGCAGTTTGTTTCGTGATTCGCGGCTGTCGAGAATGCCGGCGTTGCTGACGTTTTTCGGCAGTTGTGGCGGCCATGGGCGCTGGTCGTCCAGCTCGATGGCCACCAGCAAGGCACCTTCACTCTGCGCTTCGCTGACCCCGCTTTCGACCCGATGAAGTTGCTCGGGCGCCGCATCGCTGATGCCCAGGCGTTCGCTGGTGGGCATCAGGCGTTCGCGCAATTGCGCGTAGCCCGGCAGGTTCAGATCCAGATGCAAGGCTGCCCGACCGGTTTTCCATCGCCACAGGCAAAACAGCGCCAGCAGCAGGCGCGGCAACACGCCGTAGACCAGCAACACGCCAACCAGCCACGCGGCCCAGGCTTGACGGGCGCTTTCGATGTTCAGCGCGGCATCGCCACTGGCGCGGATCATCTCGACGGTCGGCACGCTGAAGCCGAGCAGGGCCGGCAGGGCGCCGAGGGCCTGAGTCACCGTGATAAAGGTATCGGCACCGAGGATGGTGGTTTCCCAAACGAAACCGTAGCGCCGGGTCGCCATCAGCGTCAGCAGAATGACCAATGCACTGAGCATCGCCAGTAGCCACAAACCGTTGACCAGCACACCGATGGCCCAGCGATTGAGTTTCTGTCGTTGCAGCAATAACAGAAGGGCCGGCGCCAGTTGTGCAGCCTTGGCGTCGCGAGCGAGTTTTTCGCTGAGCCACAACCACAGGCGCCCGAGGCTGGCGCCGTGTTCGCCGGCAAACACCAGGCCCAATGCCCAGCTCAACAGCAGAATCAGATTGAGCCCGAGCAGGCTGCCCAAGGCCCAGAACACATTGACCGGCGTCTGCCCGTCAGCCAGTGCGGCAAACGCCAGGCCGGCGCCGCTGACCACGGCCAGCACCGCCAGCACGAGTAGCGCCAGTCGCGCGCCCTGCAGCCAATGCACGAGCGCGCTGCTCAAACCATCCCGTTCGGCCAGCCACAGGGCCCGGCGTTGAATGCGTGTCGGCAAGTCGCCGCCGGCGCTGCGGGCGAGGCGATTGGCTTCCAGGTCTTCCAGGGGACCTGCGTGCTCTTCGCGCAGGCGGATGGTTTCTGTCAGCCAGAGGTTATTCAGTTCAGTCACGCGGCATCCCGTCGCTTAATTGAGCTGTGAGCATAACCGCTGTGGCGCTTATCGGCGAAAGCAAGGCTCTGGTATCCTCGCCGGCATGACTAAATCACTCCCCTTAAGCCTGATCGCGGCCCTCGGTGAAAACCGCGTGATCGGCGTCGACAACAGCATGCCCTGGCACCTGCCGGGGGATTTCAAATACTTCAAGGCCACCACCCTGGGCAAGCCGATCATCATGGGTCGCAAGACCTGGGACTCCCTCGGCCGTCCGTTGCCGGGCCGCTTGAACATCGTGGTCAGCCGCCAGGCGGATCTGGTGCTGGAAGGCGCCGAGGTTTACCCGTCGCTGGAAGCCGCCGTGGTTCGCGCCGAAGCATGGGCGAAAGAGCAGGGCGTCGATGAGCTGATGCTGATTGGCGGGGCGCAGTTGTATGCGCAGGGGTTGGCGCAGGCTGATCGGTTGTACCTGACGCGCGTGGCGTTGAGCCCGGAAGGGGATGCGTGGTTTCCGGAGTTTGATCAGCGGCAATGGAAACTGGTGTCCAATGCTCCGAATCCAGCGGAAGGTGACAAGCCGGCGTACAACTTCGAGGTTTGGGAGAAAGCCTAAAAGCATCGCGGGCAAGCCTTGCTCCTACAGGGTTTGAGTCGTACGCAATATTTGCGACCAACATAGAACCTGTGGGAGCAAGGCTTGCCCGCGATGAGGCCAGATCAAGCACTGAAGAGTTTAAGCATGCGCCAACGCCGAATGCTCATCCGCCTCAAGCACTTCTTTATCCGTCTGCTGCATCACCTGACTGGTAATCGCCCCGGCCGTGATCGACCCACTCACGTTCAACGCCGTACGTCCCATATCGATCAACGGTTCGACCGAAATCAGCAACGCCACCAGTGACACCGGCAAGCCCATCGCCGGCAGCACGATCAGCGCGGCAAAGGTCGCACCGCCACCCACCCCGGCCACTCCGGCCGAACTCAACGTCACAATCGCCACCAGCGTCGCGATCCACAACGGGTCCAGCGGGTTAATGCCAACGGTCGGCGCCACCATTACCGCCAGCATCGCCGGGTACAGGCCGGCACAGCCATTCTGGCCAATGGTCGCGCCGAACGACGCGGCAAAGCTGGCCACGGACTGTGGAATGCCCAGGCGGCTGGTCTGCGCTTCGATGCTCAACGGAATGGTCGCGGCGCTCGAACGGCTGGTGAAGGCGAACGTCAGCACCGGCCAGATCTTGCGGAAGAAACGCAGCGGATTGATCCCCGCAGCGGACACCAGCAAACCATGAACGACAAACATCAGCCCCAGGCCGATGTAGGACACCACCACGAAACTGCCGAGCTTGATGATGTCCTGCAGGTTGGAGCCGGCCACCACTTTGGTCATCAGCGCCAGCACGCCGTATGGTGTCAGCTTCATCACCAGACGCACCAGGCGCGTTACCCAGGCTTGCAGGGTGTCGATGGCGTTGATCACTTTCTGACCTTTTTCCACGTCATCCTTGAGCAGTTGCAGCGCGGCGACACCGAGGAAGGCGGCGAAGATCACGACGCTGATGATCGACGTCGGCTTGGCCCGCGCCAGGTCGGCGAACGGATTTTGCGGGATGAACGACAGCAACAGCTGCGGCACATTCAGGTCGGCGACCTTGCCTGCGTAATCGGACTGGATGACTTGCAGGCGGGCCAGTTCCTGGGTGCCGGCGACCAGTCCTTCGGCGGTCAGGCCGAACAGGTTGGTCAGGCCGATGCCGATCAGCGCCGCGATGGCGGTGGTAAACAGCAGCGTGCCGATGGTGAGGAAGCTGATCTTGCCCAGCGACGAAGCGTTGTGCAGACGGGCCACGGCGCTGAGGATCGAGGCAAATACCAGCGGGATCACGATCATTTGCAGCAACTGCACATAACCGTTGCCCACCAGATCGAACCAGGAAATTGAAGCTTTCAGCACGGGATTGCCGGTGCCATAGATCGTGTGCAGCGCAACACCGAACACCACGCCCAGCACCAGGGCGAGCAGGACTTTCTTCGCCAGGCTGAATGTTGTGTGGCGAGTTTGTGCCAGGCCCAGGAGCAGGGCGAGGAACACCAGCAGATTGAGAATCAGCGGCAGATTCATTGGGACTCCCATTAGACATGTGCGAACTGCCTTCCGGGGCAGTTGCGAACCGGGAAGCCTAACAGCTTGAAATCTAATGAATTAATATCAAAAACGTCTTGTAACTGTCGTTTTTGGAATAAGCGGGTGTCGCCTTCAGGGATGCAACTGGCGCGATGGGCATGATGGCGGTCGCTGACAGACGAGGACTGTCATACATATTTGTTAGCGTCGATCTCTTTCATTCAGGGAGATTTTGCCAATGAAGTTCGCACCGAAATTACTCGCTGCTGCACTTTGCCTGGGCCTCGCCGGCCAGGTACTCGCCACGGATCTGAAGCACTGGCCGGCCGATCAGGCCAAGGCGCTGGACGCGATGATCGCCGCCAACGCCAACAAGGGTAACTATGCGGTGTTCGACATGGACAACACCAGTTACCGCTACGACCTCGAAGAGTCGTTGCTGCCGTTCATGGAGAACAAGGGCCTGATCACCCGCGACAAACTCGACCCCTCCCTGAAACTCATCCCGTTCAAGGACACCGCCGACCACAAGGAAAGCCTGTTCAGCTACTACTACCGTCTCTGCGAAGTCGACGACATGGTTTGCTATCCATGGGTCGCCCAGGTGTTCTCGGGTTTTACGCTCAAGGAGCTCAAGGGCTACGTCGATGAAATGATGGCCTCCGGCAAGCCGGTGCCGGCCACTTATTACGAAGGCGACGTGGTCAAGAACCTCGACGTCAATCCGCCGAAACTCTTCACCGGTCAGCAAGAGCTGTACAACAAGCTGATGGAGAACGGTATCGAGGTGTACGTGATGACCGCCGCCTCCGAAGAACTGGTGCGCATGGTCGCGTCTGATCCGAAGTACGGCTACAACGTCAAACCGCAGAACGTGATCGGTGTGTCGCTGCTGCTCAAGGACCAGAAGACCGGCGAGCTGACCACCGCACGCAAACAGATCAGCGCCGGCAAGTATGACGAGAAGGCCAACCTCGGCCTGGAACTGACCCCTTACCTGTGGACCCCGGCGACCTGGATGGCCGGCAAGCAGGCGGCGATCCTGACCTATATCGATGAATGGAAAAAACCGGTGCTGGTCGGCGGCGACACCCCGAGCAGTGACGGCTACATGCTGTTCCACAGCGTCGACGTGGCCAAGGGCGGCATCCACCTGTGGGTCAACCGCAAGGACAAGTACATGACCCAGATCCAGGGCATGATGGCCAAGAATGCGGCGGCCCAGGCCAAGGAAGGGCTCACCGTGACTGCCGACAAGAACTGGGTGATCGTGAAGCCTGAGGAGATTCAGTAAGGATTTTGCTTCCTTGTAGGAGCGAGCCTGCTCGCGATGGTCGTCAACGATGACGCTGGCTGCCTGATACCCCGCGGTGCCCTGTCGTCCATCGCGAGCAGGCTCGCTCCTACAGGTGAAAGGTGACCGGTAGAAACAAAAATGCCCCGCACTTGGCGGGGCATTTTTTTGTTCAGCGATTAAGGCTTACAGCCCGTCCAGCATCGCCTTGTTACGCACAGCGCCCTTGTCGGCACTGGTCGCCAGCAGAGCGTAGGCCTTCAGCGCAGTGGTCACCTTACGTGGACGCACTTCCACCGGTTTCCAGCCTTTCTTGTCCTGCTCGACGCGGCGCGCAGCCAGTTCTTCGTCGCTGATCAACAGGTTGATCGAGCGGTTAGGAATGTCGATCAGCACTTTGTCGCCGTCCTGCACCAGACCGATCGCGCCACCGGCAGCGGCTTCCGGCGAAGCGTGGCCGATGGACAGGCCCGAGGTGCCGCCGGAGAAACGGCCGTCGGTGAGCAGGGCGCAGGCTTTGCCCAGGCCTTTGGATTTCAGGTACGAAGTCGGGTAGAGCATTTCCTGCATGCCCGGGCCGCCTTTCGGACCTTCGTAGCGAATGATGACGATGTCGCCTTCCTTCACTTCGTCGGCGAGGATGCCGCGTACCGCGCTGTCCTGGCTTTCGAAGATCTTGGCGTTGCCTTCGAACACGTGAATCGACTCATCGACGCCGGCGGTTTTCACCACGCAGCCGTCCAGGGCGATGTTGCCGTACAGCACAGCCAGGCCGCCTTCTTTGGAGTAGGCGTGTTCGAAACTGCGGATGCAGCCGTTTTCACGGTCGTCGTCCAGGGTTTCCCAGCGGGTCGACTGGCTGAACGCGGTTTGCGTCGGGATGCCCGCGGGACCGGCCTTGAAGAAGTGGTGCACCGCTTCGTCGTTGGTCTGGGTGATGTCCCACTTGGCGATGGCTTCTTCCATGCTGCGGCTGTGCACGGTCGGCAGCTGGGTGTGCAGCAGGCCGCCACGGGCCAGCGAGCCGAGGATGCTGAAGATCCCGCCGGCGCGGTGCACGTCTTCCATGTGGTACTTCTGGATGTTCGGCGCGACCTTGCACAGTTGCGGCACTTTGCGCGACAGGCGATCGATGTCGCGCAGGTCGAAGTCGATCTCGGCTTCCTGGGCGGCGGCCAGCAGGTGCAGGATGGTGTTGGTCGAACCGCCCATGGCGATGTCGAGCATCATGGCGTTTTCGAACGCCTGGAAGTTGGCGATGTTGCGCGGCAACACCGAATCGTCGTTCTCGCCGTAGTAGCGCTTGCACAGCTCGACGATGGTGCGGCCGGCCTGCAGGAACAGCTGCTCGCGGTCGCTGTGGGTGGCCAGGGTCGAACCGTTGCCCGGCAGGGCCAGGCCCAGGGCTTCGGTCAGGCAGTTCATCGAGTTGGCGGTGAACATGCCGGAGCACGAACCGCAGGTCGGGCAGGCGCTGCGCTCGTACTCGGCAACCTTCTCGTCAGAAGCGCTGGAGTCGGCGGCGATCACCATGGCGTCGACCAGGTCGAGACCGTGGCTGGCCAGTTTGGTCTTGCCGGCTTCCATCGGGCCGCCGGACACGAAGATCACCGGGATGTTCAGGCGCAGGGCGGCCATCAGCATGCCGGGGGTGATCTTGTCGCAGTTGGAGATGCAGACGATGGCATCGGCGCAGTGGGCGTTGACCATGTACTCGACGGAGTCGGCGATGATCTCGCGGCTCGGCAGCGAATAGAGCATGCCGTCGTGACCCATGGCGATGCCGTCATCGACCGCGATGGTGTTGAATTCTTTTGCCACACCACCGGCGCGTTCAATCTCGCGGGCGACCAGTTGGCCCAGGTCTTTGAGGTGCACGTGGCCCGGTACGAACTGGGTGAAGGAGTTGGCAATGGCGATGATCGGCTTCTTGAAGTCGTCATCTTTCATCCCCGTGGCGCGCCACAGGGCGCGGGCGCCGGCCATGTTGCGGCCGTGGGTGGATGTTTTCGAGCGGTAATCAGGCATGAAGCACTCCGGGCGGCTAATCAGGTATCAAAAGGGAAGTGAGCTTCTAGTGACGTCTGGAGTACTCGGAAATGGCCGTGTGTCCAAAGGTTGCCGATAACTTTGCGGGATCGCCGCGCGCTTCAGCTTGAGCTCATAAACCCGCCGGGGATGACTGGCGATGAATGTTCGCGATTCTACACGGCTGGCGGCTGGAGGGAATGCCTGCGCGCGTGCACAAGACGCACGGACCGGGTCCTGTAGGAGCGAGCATGCTCGCGATGGACTCAAGGGCGCCGCGGGGTGTCAGGTTTCCCGCGTTATCGTTGACGACCATCGCGAGCATGCTCGCTCCTACAGGGCGCGGTGTCAGAGCCAGGTGGCGTCCCAGAGTGGGTAGTCGCCGATGTGGTCGACGAGGCCTGCGCGTAGGGGGTTGGCGATGATGTAGCGGGCTGCTGCTTTCAGATCCTCCTCGCGGCGCAGGGCTCGGTCGAAGTAGCCTTTTTGCCATATAGGCGCACTCAGGTTTCGCTTCTGATTGATGTGTCGTGTGCTTCGGGCTTTGGTGGCTTGCATCAGTTTCGGCAAATCACCGTTATGCAATTCGACCAGCCAATGAAAATGATCCGGCATGACGACCCAGGCTATCGAAGTGACATACCCGGCTTCATGAGCTCTTCTGAATTCGTTCACCACCAAGCGTCCAACGTACAAATCATTGAAGATCGGCTGCCGTTCATGGGTGACTGCGGTCAGGAGATAGATACGACCGGCTTCCGAGTGGCGTCCTGTACGTAACCGATGGGCTTTGGGCTTGCTGGACATTCCGTTGTCCTCTTCAGGGATTGGAAGAGAAACGGTAGGCACGGGGTGGGAGCTTGTCGTTTCGACAGTGGATCAGGATGTGTCAAGAACCCTGTAGGAGCGAGCATGCTCGCGATGGACTCAAGGACGCTGCTGGGTGTCAGGCTTCCAGCGTTATCGTTGACGACCATCGCGAGCGTGCTCGCTCCTACAGGATTGAAAAACGTGAACGGCGCGCAGTCACCGACCGGTTCTGACATTGATCAGCAAACCCAAAAGGCTGAAGGCGATGAAGCTGACAGCAATGGTTATCAGCAAATGGCTACCGGCTTGTGCAAGAGCGGCGCTGCTGATGGCTGCGGTGAGGAACATGATGGTATTGCCGGCTGATGCAGCAGTTCCGGCGCTGCTGGAGAACAGCAACATTGCTGCGGAAATGGCGGCAGGTCGAACCAGTGTCACGGCCAGGGCGCTGATTATCATCGGTATGAGCAAGTTGATCGTCGTCATCGCTTCATAATTGATGATCAATGCCAACAGCACGCCTGCGGCACTCAATAATCCAAGCCCGATGTAAATTTGCAAAGAAAGGGGCATATGTTTTTGCATGAAAGTGGCAGCGACTCCACCGATAAGATAGGCCGTCCCATACACCATTAGTACCCATGCGTATTGGTACTCGGAAAGCTTTAGATCATCTATGAAGATCATCGGCGTCACGCTGATTAATGCGAAGTAGCACGCAAACACTAACGCCGCTATGCACCAGTAACGGATAAAGTCTCGATTTTTGATGATGGATTTCAGCGTCGACATTACTGGCGCTTGCATTCTTTCAGGGCTGGATACTTTTGAAGGAAGTGCAAGTTGGGCATGGATGAGCATAACCAATGCCATGAGCGCAAAGCTGTAGAAGCTTCCCTGCCAGTCGAACGTAGTCTGTAACCATGAGCCCAATAATGGCGACAGAGCAACAAAGGAACCACTCAGGGTCATGTAATAAATTCGCACCCGGGCCCGATCCTGTTCCTCGAACAGATCTTCAACCAATGCGTGACCCAATACAAAAAATCCACACCCTATGGCCTGGATGGCACGAAATAGCAGGAAGCTCGGGTAGTCCGAAGCCAGTGCGCAGCCTATCGAGCCGAGTGTGGAGACTGTAAGGCAGCCGAGAAGCACCTCTTTGCGCCCCCATCTATCCGAGAGCGGGCCGACCACCAGTTGAGAGATTGAAAAGACCAGTGTAAACAAGCTGATGGTCAGAGCGATTTCTGCCGTGGGGGTGTCGAACTTCGCGGCCAAGGCAGGAAAAGAAGGAAGTAGAACATTCAGAGGAAAAAAACTGATTAACGAGATATTGGTAATCAGGATAAATCGCGAGACTCGATGTCGTCTCAAATCCGTACTTGGAGATTGGCAGATGGGCTCAGACATTGTTTTTGTTTTCCGGAGTGATCAAGCGTTCATGCTTGAAACCAGAAACCGATACTAATCTGGAGCAAGGGGAATTCAATCAGAAGTCCTGTAGGAGATTTCCTGTTTTGATGAAAGTTTCTCCCGTAGGAAATAACCCTGTAGGAGCGAGCATGCTCGCGATGAACTCAAGGACGCCGCGGGGTAGGTTCCCCGCGTTATCGTTGACGACCATCGCGAGCGTGCTCGCTCCTACAGAACAGCCGGGTTGTTAGCTGTTTGGCAGCAACCGGCAGGTGATGCTCTTGATGTAGCGAGTTTCAGGGATAGCCGGATGCACCGGATGATCCGGCCCCTGGCCGCCACGCTCCAGCATCTGGATATTGCGATCCAGGTGACGGGCGCTGGTCAGCAGGATGTTTTGCAGGTCGTCTTCCGGCAGGTGCATCGAGCAGGAGGCGCTGACGAGGATGCCGTCCTTGGTCAGCAGGCGCATGGCTTGCTCGTTCAGGCGGCGGTAGGCGCCTTCGCCGTTTTTCATGTCCTTTTTGCGTTTGATGAACGCCGGCGGGTCGGCCACGATCACGTCGAAACGTTCTTCGCTGGCTTTCAGCTCTTTGAGGGCTTCGAACACGTCGCCTTCGATGCAGGTCATTTTGTCGGCGAAGCCGTTCAGTGCGGCGTTGCGCTCGACGCCGTCGAGGGCGAAGCCCGATGCGTCGACGCAGAACACTTCGCTGGCGCCGAATGCAGCCGCTTGTACGCCCCAGCCGCCGATGTAGCTGTACAGATCCAGTACGCGCTTGCCTTTGGCATAAGGCGCCAGACGCGCGCGGTTCATGCGGTGGTCGTAGAACCAGCCGGTTTTCTGGCCCTGGATGACCGGGGCTTCGAATTTCACGCCGTTCTCTTCCAGCGCAACCCACTCCGGCACCAGGCCGAACACGGTTTCGACGTAGCGGGTGAGGCCTTCGGCGTCACGGGCGGCGGAGTCGTTCTTGAACAGGATGCCGCTTGGCTTGAGCACTTGGGTCAGCGCCGCGATCACGTCGTCCTTGTGGGCTTCCATGGTCGCCGAAGCGATCTGCACCACCAGGATGTCGCCGAAGCGGTCGACCACCAGGCCCGGCAGCAGGTCGGAGTCGCCGTAGACCAGGCGGTAGAACGGCTTGTCGAACAGGCGGTCGCGGATCGACAGGGCCACGTTCAGGCGATGCACCAGCAGCGACTTGTCCAGCGGCAGCTTGATGTCGCGCGACAGCACGCGGGCGCAGATCAGGTTGTTCGGGCTCATGGCGACGATGCCCAGCGGCTTGCCGCCGGCGGCTTCGAGGATCGCCTGGTCGCCGGCCTTGAAACCGTGCAGAGGGGTGGCGGCTACATCGATTTCGTTGCTGTAGACCCACAAATGACCGTTGCGCAGACGACGGTCGGCGTTGGCTTTGAGGCGCAGGCTAGGCAGGGACATGACGTCGCTCCGGAAAAAAGAGCGGGAGTATAGCGTGTTGGCATCTGCGGCGGGGTTGATGGGCGATGAAACGCTGATGGCCTCTTCGCGAGCAGGCTCGCTCCCACAAAGAGCAGTGCGCTCCCCTGTAGGAGCGAGCCTGCTCGCGAAAGCGATTTCAAATGGGTGAAAATTCCCGCGATGTGCTCGCTGGGATGTCGGATCCAACTTTTAGAAGCTAGAATCTGCGCCTGGCCCAGAGTGTGTACTTATGTCCCAAGAGTTGACTCCCGAACAGATCCATCAATCCCTGCAAGGCATCAGTGTGCCTGCCCAACCGCAGATCATGGTGGATCTGCAGATGGAGCAGTACATGCCCGATCCGGATCTGGATGTGATTGCGAAGCTGATTTCCCAGGATCCGGGGCTCTCCGGTTCCTTGCTGAAAATCGTCAACTCGCCCTATTACGGTCTGAGCAACAAGATCGCCTCGATCCAGCGCGCCGTAAATCTGTTGGGTAGCCGCTCGATCATCAACCTGATCAACGCACAGTCGATCAAGGGCGAAATGAATGACGAAACCATCGTCACCCTGAACCGCTTCTGGGACACCGCGCAGGACGTGGCGATGACCTGCCTGACCCTGGCCAAGCGCGTCGGCGTGCAGGCGGGCGACGAGGCCTATGCCCTGGGTCTGTTCCACGACTGCGGCGTGCCGCTGATGCTCCAGCGATTCCCCGACTACATGACGGTGCTGGAACAGGCGTATGCCAACGCCGGCCCCGATTGCCGGGTGGTGGACACCGAAAACAAGGCGTTCAACACCAACCATGCCGTGGTCGGTTATTACACGGCCAAGTCCTGGCGCCTGCCGGACCACGTCTCGGCGGCCATCGCCAATCACCACAACGCCCTGGCGATCTTCAGCGATGAGTCCTCGCGCCACAGTTCGCTGAAGAACCTGCTGGGCATTCTGAAGATGGCCGAACACATCTGTGCCTCCTACCGAGTGCTGGGCAGCCAGACCGAAGACCATGAGTGGGAGACCATCGGGCCGTTGGTGCTCGATTATGTCGGCCTGTCCGACTACGACTTCGAAAACCTCAAGCAAACGATCCGCGAACTGGGCGCTCACCGCTGAGTGGCGGGATCTTCCCGTATTTCCAGGCCTCGATCAGAGGCCTGATGTAGAGAATCGCCATGCCCGAACTGCCAGAGGTCGAAACCACCCGCCGCGGCATTGCCCCGCACCTGGAAGGCCAGCGCGTCAGCCGGGTGATCGTGCGCGACCGTCGCCTGCGTTGGCCGATTCCCGAAGACCTCGATGTGCGCCTATCCGGCCAGCGCATCGTGCTGGTGGAGCGGCGTGCCAAGTACCTGCTGATCAACGCCGAAGTCGGCACCTTGATCAGTCACCTGGGCATGTCGGGGAATTTGCGTCTGGTGGAGGTCGGCACGCCCGCCGCCAAGCACGAGCATGTGGACATCGAACTGGAGTCGGGCCTGGCCCTGCGCTACACCGACCCGCGTCGCTTTGGCGCGATGCTCTGGAGCCTTGATCCGCTCAACCATGAACTGTTGATTCGCCTGGGGCCGGAGCCGCTGACCGACCTGTTCGACGGTGAACGCCTGTTCCAGCTGTCCCGCGGGCGTTCGATGGCAGTCAAGCCGTTCATCATGGACAACGCAGTGGTGGTGGGCGTGGGCAACATCTACGCGACCGAGGCTTTGTTTGCCGCCGGGATCGACCCGCGTCGCGAAGCCAAGGGCATTTCCCGCGCGCGCTATCTGAAGCTGGCCATTGAGATCAAACGCATTCTGGCCGCCGCCATCGAACGTGGTGGCACCACACTGCGGGACTTTATCGGCGGTGACGGTCAGCCGGGTTATTTCCAGCAAGAGCTGTTCGTGTATGGCCGTGGGGCCGAGGCCTGCAAGGTCTGCGGCACGCAGTTGCGCGAAGTGAAACTGGGGCAGCGCGCCAGCGTCTTTTGCCCACGTTGCCAGACCTGAAAGGTCGACGGTCTATAGTCAGTGTTCTGACTATCTCGCCGAAGGACCGTGCCATGAAGCTGTACAAAACCCTCGCCGCCGCGCTGTTGTTGAGCGTCGGTACTTCAGTCGCCGCCAGTGACGGCAGCGGCGATCCGCTTTACACCATCCATAATCCGCCGGCATACGCCATGATCGGCGATCTGCTGATCGCCCGACCGTTGCTGGTGGTGGCGACAGTGATCGGCGCGGGGGTGTTTGTGGTGTCGTTGCCGTTTACCGCCATGGGGGGTGGTGTGAGTGATGCGGGGCAGGCTTTGGTGGTGGACCCGGCGAAGGCGGCGTTCGTGCGGTGTTTGGGGTGTATCGGGGAGGGGTTTGAGCAGACGCAGTGAGTCAGTTACATCTTCCGTGTGGCTGATGACGCTTTCGCGAGCAGGCTCGCTCCCACAGTAGACCTTGGGTGTTCTCACTTATGGATTAACAACACCGATCAAGTGTGGGAGCGAGCCTGCTCGCGAAGGCGTCGGCACAGGCGACTCAAGGCTCAAGGCTCAAGCCTTACCGGTAATCTTGCGGTACTTCTCCATCAACTCGTCTTGAGTCTCCGGATGGGCTTCGTCCAGGGGGATGCAATCCACCGGGCAGACCTGTTGGCACTGTGGCTCGTCGTAGTGACCGACGCACTGGGTGCACAGGTTCGGGTCGATCACATAGATCTCTTCGCCTTGGGAAATGGCGGCGTTTGGGCACTCGGGTTCGCAGACGTCGCAGTTGATGCAATCGTCGGTGATGATCAGGGACATGCTAACTCCAGCCGGGGCGGCGAGCCCGGGCGCAATAAATCAATGCGCGTAATTGTGCCGCATTGGCGCCCGCTGTGCACGCGGGCGCCGATTGAGCGGTGATTACTTCTTGAAGCGCTCGGTCAGGGCATCCGCGACTATAGGGTGCACGAACTTGGTGATATCGCCGCCCAAGGCTGCGATTTCACGGACCAGCGTCGAGGAAATGAATGAATAACGCTCGGACGGGGTGAGGAACAGGCTTTCCACGTCCGGGGCCAACTGGCGGTTCATGTTTGCCAGCTGGAATTCGTATTCGAAGTCCGATACGGCGCGCAAGCCACGCAGAAACACGTTGGCGTTCTGCTCTTTGGCGAAATGCGCCAGCAGGGTCGAAAAGCCGACGACTTCAACGTTTGGCAGATGCTTGGTGACCTCACGGGCCAGCTCAACACGCTGTTCCAGAGGGAACAACGGGTTTTTCTTCGGGCTTGCGGCGACGGCAATGATCACGTGATCGAACAGGCGCGAGGCGCGTTCGACCAGATCGCCATGGCCCTTGGTAATAGGGTCGAAGGTACCTGGGTACAACACTCGGTTCATCGCGGCGTCCTGGCGGGAGTGCGTTGGGGAGTCGGATGGTATCGCAGCCTTACCGGTCGGGAAAGTCGACTGTTGGGTAAGAAAGCACTATAGACGATGGGAATGTTCGTCGTTTTCATGGGTTTTTCAAGCGTTCGGCGAGGGAAGTCGCCAGTTGCGCCGTCAATCCGTAGACCGACAATTGCGGGTTGGCGCCAATGCTGGTGGGGAACAGCGAACCATCATGAATCGACAGATTGCCCAGTTGATGATGCCGGCCGAGGCTGTCAGTCACCGCATTTTTCGGGTCTTCGCCCATCGCACAACCCCCCATCACATGGGCGCTGCCCAGCCGTGTGCGGTACAGCTCAAGGCTGAGCCCGTCGATCAGTGCGTGCGCTTCGCCCAGGGTTTTCACATAGCGCGCATCAGCGTGCATCGGCATCACGGCCTTGGCGCCACCGGCGAACTGGATCTCGGCCATGCTGTGAAATGCCCGGCGCAAACCGTCCCGGACATAGGATGAAACCTGGTAATCGAGTACCGGTGAGCCGTCGCCGCGCAGCTCGACATCGCCGCCGGTGCTGTCCGGATGAAAACCGTCGCGCAGCAACGCGAGCATGGCGTGGGTGTGTGGCAGGCTGGCCATGTGTTGCGCATTTTCCTGGCCAAATCCTCCAAGCAGCGTGGTGGCCAGCGCCGGGTGCAGCGGTGGGACCTCCAGCTTGTAGCCGATTTTGCCGGTGGTGCCGTCCTGCCATTGGAAATGGTCGGAGTAGATTGATTGCGGGGCGCCATAGAACGGGTTGATCACCTCGTCGAACTGCCCGGCGGACATGTTCACCAGATGCAGAAAGGTCCGTTTGCCCAGCCGCTTGTGTGGGTCCGGCGCGTCGGAACGCATCAGCAGCGCCGGGCTGTTGATCCCGCCACCGGCCAGCACGTAATGCCGAGCCTTCACCGTGATGCGCCGCCCCGTGGGCTCGACGCAGCGCGCATCCATCGCCACGCATTGCAGTCCGGTGACCTTGTCGCCAGTGATCAGTAGTTTTTCGGCGCGGGCCAGATACAGCAGTTCGCCGCCCTTTTCGAGGGTGGCGGGAATGGTGGTGACCATCATCGATTGCTTGGCGTTGGTCGGGCAGCCCATGCCGCAGTAGCCGAGGTTCCAGCAGCCGCGCACGTTGCGCGGGATCACGTGCCAGCTGTAGCCAAGCTGTTCGCAACCTTTGCGGATCACATCATTGTTGGCATTGGGCGGCACCATCCACGGCGCGACGCCCAGGCGCTGCTCCATTTTCTCGAACCACGGCGCCATCTCAGCCGGGCTGTGGCCCTTGACGTTGTGCTCCTTGGCCCAGTGTTCCAGGGTCGGCTCGGGCGTGCGGAAACTGGACGTCCAGTTGATCAGCGTGGTGCCGCCCACGGCCCGGCCCTGAAGGATGGTGATGGCGCCATCCTTGCTCATACGGCCGATACCTTCCTGATAGAGACTGCTGTAGGCCTGGTCTTCGAGCAGTTTGAAATCGCTGCTGGTCTTGAGCGGGCCTTCCTCGATCAGCAGCACTTTGTAACCGGCCGCGCTGAGGATTTCCGCCGTGGTCCCGCCACCGGCGCCACTGCCGATGATCGCCACATCCGCTTCGAGGGTCAGGTCCTGGGTCAGTTGCGAGCCGTCATGGGTTTTCCAGCCACGGGCCATGCCTTCGCGGAACGGGTCGGGTACGGGCATCTTCAGGTTCTCTTATTGTTTTTGGATTTTGTGGTGAGGCAACCGATGCCATCGCGAGCAAGCTTTGCTCCTACAGATTTGATGTCATGCCGGGCACCCGCGTACGACGCTGAGCCTGTGGGAGCACAGCTTGCTCGCGATTGGGGCAACTCGGTCTCAAACGGTTGGAGGCCCGGGATACCCGCAATGCGCCCACGACTCCTTGCGCCCATACCAGGCCATCATCACCAGCTGCACCAACGAGCTATGGCCCATGCGCAGCAGGCTCAGCGAGCTGTTTTCCCAGCGATCGAGAAAATGCCGGATCTCATCACCGCTGGCGTTTTCCCAGCTGCCCCAGATGCCGGTCAGTGGTCCCCGTGTCACGGCCATGCCCAACACATCGAACAATTGACGGGTCAGCTTGAGCATTTCCGGCGACAGGTGATCGAGGTTGTAGTCGAGGCTTTTCAGGGTGCCGTCGATGGCAGCGGGCATCTGTTCAGCGGTCACGGCACCGTCGAGCAGCACCGGGATCAGCGCACGCAGAAACAGCAGGTCACCACTGCGCAGCGCTGCGAAACCGCTCTCGGGGATGCTCGATGAACAACCACTCAGGCTGGCGCCCAATCCGGCGGTGGCGAGAAAGGCGCTGGCGCCCAGGCTGAACTTGAGCAGGCCGCGCCGTGACAGCGCGGGCGTTTCGGACAGGGTCTGATCCATCATTGTTTTTATCCGTTGGCGTTGAGCGTTAGCGAATGAACAGCTTCTGGATCAGTTTCTGAATGGATTTGCCGTAGGGCGGGTAAATCAGTTTCGCCGCATTGAAGCGCTGTTTGACCAGCACACCCTTGGCCTTGCTGAAGGTCAGGAAGCCTTCGTGACCGTGGTAATGGCCCATGCCCGAGGCACCGATGCCGCCGAAGGGCATGTCGTCTTGGGCGACATGCAGCAGGGTGTCGTTCAGGCACACGCCGCCGGAATGGGTTTCGTGGAGCACGCGCTGTTGTTCGCGCTTGTCGTAGCCGAAGTAGTACAGCGCCAGTGGGCGAGGGCGCTGGTTGATGTAGGCAAATGCCTGGTCGAGATCCGAGTACGGCACGATCGGCAGCAGCGGGCCGAAGATTTCGTCCTGCATCACCGTCATGTCGTCGGTGACGTTGAGCAACAGGCTATGCCCCATGCGACGTCCCTGGCCCTGGTCGAACAGCGGAATCAACAGCGCGCCCTTGCTGGTCGCGTCGCTGAGGTAGCCGTTGAGCCGCGCCAGTTGTCGGTCATTGATGATGGCGGTGTAGTCCGGGTTGTCGACCAGTGTCGGATAAAAGCTGCGGACCACCTGGCGATAAGCCTCGACGAACGAGCCGATGCGATCGTCCGGCACGAGCACGTAGTCCGGGGCCACGCAGGTCTGGCCGGCGTTGAGGGTTTTGCCAAACGCGATGCGCTCGGCGGCGTCTTCGAGGGGTACGTCACGGGACACGATGGCCGGGGATTTGCCGCCCAGCTCCAGGGTGACTGGAGTCAGGTTCTCCGCTGCCGCGCGCATCACGTGCCGGCCAATACTGGTGGCGCCGGTAAACAGCAAGTGATCGAAGTGCAGCCTGGAAAACGCCACGCCGATATCAGCCTCGCCCAGCACCACGCAGACCAGGTCTTCGGGGAAGATTCGGGCCAGCAACTGCTTCATCAGCAGGCCGGTGGCGGGGGTCGATTCGCTGAGCTTGAGCATCACCCGGTTGCCCGCCGACAGTGCGCCGACCAGTGGGCCGATGGCGAGATAGAGCGGGTAGTTCCACGGCACGATCACCCCGACCACGCCCAGTGGCTGATAGATCACCTTGGCCGAAGCCGGCTGGAAGGCCAGGCCGACCTTGCGTCGCGAGGGGCGCATCCAGCCCTTGAGGTGTCGGCTGGCGTAATGAATGCCGTGCAGGCTGGGCATCAGCTCGGCGAGTAGGGTTTCATCGGCGCTGCGGTGGCTGAAATCCTGGCTGATCGCATCGATCAGGGCCTGGCGTTCGCTGTCGAGCAAGTCGCGCAGTGCCTTGAGCCATTGCAGGCGCTGGGCTGCAGGTGGCATCGGGTTGGCGGCATAGGCGGCGCGCTGCGCATCAAACTGTGCCTGGAGCTCCGCCAGCGGTTGCTGCAGATCTTGCAGGTAGGAAATTTCAGCAGTCATGGTCGGCTCCGCTTTTATTGTAATGAGGCACTTTTTAGAGTCTATGCTCTATAAAGTCAAATGACACACGGGCACGGCTTTGTTTTATCCATCTCCGGATAGGTCGTAAGATGCCCGTCAACGCACTCTGAATTTAAGCTCAAGCCATGGCCCCAAGGATAAAAACCAGCGAGCGCATCGTGCAGAACAGCCTGGAGCTGTTCAACCAGCAGGGCGAGCGCAGCATCAGCACCAACCATATCGCTGCCCACATGGAGATTTCTCCGGGCAACCTGTACTACCACTTCCCCAACAAGCAGGCGATCATCGCCGTGCTGTTCAGCGAGTACGAAAGCCTCGTCGACAGCTTCCTGCGCCCGCCCCAGGGGCGAGCAGCCACGGTCGAAGACAAACGCTTCTACCTCAAGGAACTGCTCTCGGCCATGTGGCGATACCGCTTTCTGCATCGCGACCTCGAGCATCTGCTCGACAGCGACAGCGAACTGGCCGCGCGCTACCGACGCTTCTCCCAGCGCTGCCTGATTCAGGGCGCGGCCATCTACAGAGGGTTCGTCGCCGCCGGCATCCTGACCATGGACAAGGTGCAGATCGAGTCCCTGACCCTCAATGCCTGGATCATCCTCACGTCCTGGGTGCGTTTTCTGTGCACCACGCGGGAGAACTCCAGCCACCTCAGCGAGCAAGCGATCAAGCGCGGCGTGTATCAGGTGCTGGTGCTTGAGGCCGGTTTTGTCACCGATCAGGCCCGTGATGAGGTCAATGCGCTGTTCGAAGAGTTTTATGTTCCGCTGGCACAGGCGCTTGAAGAAGCCGCGCAATAAAAAGTGAAGTAGCATCCAGACCCGGTTTAATCACAGGAGCCCGTTATGCCCATTGCGCAATTGATCAGCCCGCAAGCGTTGGACCTGAAAAAGGAGCAGCCGGGGCTGGTGATTCTGGATTGTCGATTTGCCCTCGAAGACCCGGACTACGGTCAGCGCAGCTATGCCCAGGGCCATATTGCCGGGGCGAGTTTTGCCGATCTTGAGCGTGATCTGAGCGGGAAAGTGATCAAGGGGGTGACCGGGCGTCATCCATTGCCCGAACCCGCCGAGTTGATCGAGCGCCTGCAGGCCTGGGGCATCAATAACGACAGCGAAGTGGTTCTGTACGACGACGGTCCCGGCGCCTACGCGGCGCGGGCCTGGTGGTTGCTGGCGTGGTTGGGCAAGCGTGACGGTGTGTTCATTCTCGATGGTGGGCTCAAGGCCTGGCATGCAGCGGGTTTGCCCTTGAGCCTGGATCCGCCGTTGGCGGCGCGGGGTACCTTCAGCGGGACTGCGGACACTTCGCTGCTGCTCAGTGCCGAACAATTGCAAAAACGCCTTCACCAGCCCGAGCTGACCTTGATCGACGCTCGCGCCTTGCCGCGTTTCAAGGGTGAAGTGGAGCCGATCGACCCGGTGGCGGGGCATATTCCCGGCGCGCAATGTGCGGCGTTCACCGACAACCTGGGCAGCGACGGGCGATTCCTGCCGGCCGATCAGCTCAAGCAGCGGTTCAGTGAAAAACTGGCGGGTCGCTCACCCGACGATCTGGTGGCGTACTGCGGCTCTGGCGTGACGGCGTGCCACAACCTGTTCGCCCTGTGCCTGGCGGGTTATCCGTTGGGGGCGTTGTATGCGGGGTCGTGGAGTGAGTGGATCAATGATCCGGCGCGCGGCGTTGCCGTCGGCGAATAAGTTCTTCCCCTGTAGGAGCGAGCCTGCTCGCGATAGCGGAGTGTCAATCGACTGAGATGTTGACTGACGCATCGCCATCGCGAGCAGGCTCGCTCCTACAGTTCAGAGATGTGTCGTCAGTGATTGCCGAGCACTGCGATACGCCCCCGGCCCCACGCCATACACCTGCTTGAACTGCCGACTCAGATGACTCTGGTCGGCAAAACCCAGCTGCATGGCGACTTCCAGCGGCAAACATCCCCCTTGCAACAAGGTTCGCGCCCGGGCGATGCGCTGCTGCATCAGCCAGGTGTGTGGCGGCATGCCGGTCGCGCGGCGGAACACACGGGCGAAATGGAAGGGCGACAGGTTCACCGCCGCGGCCAGTTCTTCCAGCGAAGGCGGCGCTGCCAGTTGCGCGTGCAACAGCTCCTTGGCCCGCGTCACCGCCCGATGCTCCTTGCCCGGTTTGCCGGCTTCGCCAACCGCCGCATGACGCTGCAGCAACGCCAGCATCAGTTCACGCCAGGCGGTTTGCTGTTGCAGTGCGGTGGCCGGGCTTTCCAGCAGGCGATGCAGTTGGCAGAAGCCGCTCACCAGGTCCGGATCGCGATAAAGCGTCGCGCCGAACGCCGGCAGGTGGTGGGTCGGCAGTTCGAGCTCGGCCAGCAGTGAGGTGATTTGCCGGCTGTCCGGATAAAACGCCCGATACAGCCAGCCGTCCTCCGTGCCTTTGTGGCCGGTGTGCAGTTCATCGGGATTGATCAATACGAGGGTGCCGCTGCCCGCCAGGTGCTCGGCGCCGCGATAACGGTAGCGCTGGGCGCCGGCCATGATCATGCCGATCACGTAGCCTTCGTGCACATGGGGCGCGAAACGGTGGTCGATGTAGCGCGCCGACAGCAATTCAACCCCGGTCAACGGTGCCGTTTGCCAGAAGTGGATCGATTCTTCCTGACGGTCATCCATGGCCTATCCGAGCCTCACAGAGCTTAGCCATTGGGGGATGCGCCGTTCCAGGTAATAACCCGGCTGCCTGACCGAGCCGTCGACGAATCCCACGTGCCCGCCCTTGGCCTGCAGTTCGAACTGCGTGGACGGTGACAGCTCCTCGGCGTGCGGCAGGCTGTGGGAAAAGACGAAGGGGTCGTCGGCGGCCTGGATGATCAGGGTCGGCGTGCGGATTTCCCCCAGGAAGTAGCGACTCGATGCCCTACGGTAGTAGTCCTCGGCATCGGCGAAGCCGTTCAGTGGCGCCGTCACCCGGCCATCGAAATCCCAGAAGGTGCGCAGGTTTTCCAGTGAGCCCAGGGCGGCCAGCGTGGCCAGGCCATCTTCACGGCCGTCATGCTGGAACTGGCGTTGCTTGTTCTTGATGTAGGCGAGCATCTCGCGCATGAAATGCGCCTGATAGACCTTGGAAAAGCCCTGGCCGATGCGGTCTGCGCACTGGTCCAGACGGAAGGGTACGGATACCGCCACCGCGCCGAGCACGCCACTGTCGTTGCCGGTCTCGCCCAGATGCTTGAGCAGGACATTGCCACCCAGGGAATAACCCACCGCGTACAGCGGCGCCAACGGCCGCTTGGCCCGCAGGTGGTTGATGGTTTCGGCCAGGTCTTCACTGGCGCCGGAATGGTAGCTGCGCGGCAACAGGTTGGGTTCGCCGGAGCAACCGCGCCAGTTCAGCGCGACGCTGGCCCAGCCGCGGTCGCCCAGCGCTTTCTGCATGCCGGCCACGTAAGGCGAATTCGAAGAGCCGGTGAGCCCGTGCAACACCAGCACCAGGGGCGCTTCGGCGCTGTGCGGGCCATGCCAGTCGAGATCCAGGAAATCACCGTCCTGGAGCCACAGGCGTTCGCGCTCGCGTTCGATATGGGTGGTTTTGCGCCACAGCGGTCCCCACAAGGTCTGCAAGTGCGGGTTGCCGAGGCCGAAGGCGGGGGTAAAACGTTCTGACGGAGGGTGCACGATTGTTCTCGAAGCAGTGGCGCACACCTGGATTGAGGTGTGCGCCTTGTTCAGGCCGGTCGATTAACCGGCGATCTCTGCCATACGTTGCCACAACGAATAATAGACGCGCCCGGATTTTTGTTCCCGGTGCAGGCGCCAGTTGCCTGGCAGCCCGAGCGTCGACGGCGCGGATTCGCTTTCGGTGTATACCCAGGCATCCTCGGCCAGCCACTGCCGCTCTTCGAGCAGCTTGCACACGGCCGGCAGAAGGTTCTGGTTGAACGGCGGATCGAGGAACACCAGGTCGTAAGCCGTTGCTGTCTGGGTTTCCAGATAGCGCAGGGCATCGGCGGTCTGCACATGGCCGGTGGTGCAACGCAGTGTGCCCAGATGCTCCTTCAGGCTGGACACGGCCAGGCTGCTGGCATCCAGCGCCTGACCGGTGGCAGCACCACGGGACAGGGCTTCAAGGAACAGCGCGCCGCTGCCGGTGAACGGGTCGAGCACCTTGGCGCCGGGCACATAGGGTGCGAGCCAGTTGAAAAGGGTTTCACGCACCCGGTCCGGCGTCGGGCGCAGGCCCGGGGCATCGGGGAAGCTCAGTTTTCGGCTGCGCCATTCGCCGCCGATGATGCGCAGCTGGTTCACGCCGTTGTGCACGGGTTTTTTCGATTTCGATTGAGTGGCCATTAATGCTCCGGAACCCCGAGCGGCTGCTCGGCGGGTTTATCAGAAGGGGCCGGTAACGGCTTTTGCGGCACGGTCGGGCCAGCGCTGACGATGACCATTTTGTCCGTGCTCAAGTGTTTGTTCAGTGCCGCCTTGACTTGCTCGACCGTCAGGTTCTGCGACTGCTGCATGAAGTCTTCCAGGTGGCTCAACGGCAGATTATAGAAACCGATCGCGCCGAGCTGGCCGACGATATCGGCGTTGCTGGCGGTGGACAGCGGGAAGCTGCCGGCCAGTTCGCGCTTGGCGTCGTCGAGTTCCTTTTGCGTCGGGCCGGTCTTGAGGTAGTCGGCGAGGACATCCTGTACCAGCTTCAGCGTGCCTTCGCTCATTTCGGCGCGGGTCTGCAGGTTGATCATGAACGGCCCGCGCGCCTGCATCGGGGTGAAGCCCGAGTAGACACCATACGCCAGGCCACGCTTCTCGCGCACTTCGCTCATCAATCGGGTGCCGAACCCGCCGCCGCCAAGGATCTGGTTGCCCATGGACAGTGCCGCGTAATCCGGGTCGTCACGGTCGATGCCCAGTTGCGCGAGCATCAGGTTGGTCTGTTTGGACGGAAACTCGATATGGCCGACGCTGGCCTTGGGCTCGCTCGGTTGGGCGATTTTCGGCAGGGCCGGCCCTTTGGGCAGGGCGGCGGAAACCTGTGCGGCAATGGCTTCGGCCTCGGCGCGGGACAGGTCGCCGACCAGCGCGATCACCACATTACCCGCCGCATACGCTTTCTGGTGGAACGCCCGCAGTTGCGCCAGGGTGATCGGCGGAACGCTTTTCGCCGTACCATCGCTGGAGTGGGCGTATGGATGATCGCCATACAGGCGGTTCATCAGCTCAAGGCTGGCCAGTTTGCCGGGGTTCTGTTTCTGGTATTCGAAGCCGGCGAGCATCTGGTTCTTGATGCGGGCAAACGAGTCGGCGGGGAAGGTCGGCTTGCCGACGACTTCAGCGAACAGCTTCAAGGCAGGTGTACGTTTGTCCGCGGCACTGAGGCTGCGCAAGGAGGCAACGGCCATGTCCTTGTAAGCACCGTTGCCGAAATCCGCACCGAGGCCTTCGAAGCCCTGGGCAATGGCGCTGACGTCCTTGCCGGCCACGCCTTCGTTGAGCATGGCGTTGGTCAGCAACGCCAGGCCCGGAGCGTCGCCGTCCTGGCTGCTGCCGGCGGCGAAGATCAGGCGCATGTCGAACATGGGTAGTTCGCGGGCTTCGACGAACAGCACCTTGGCGCCTTCGGCGGTGTTCCAGGTCTGCACGTCGAGTTTGCGGTGGCTCGGCGCCTTGCCGTTGAGTTCGGTCAGCGATTGCAGCTTCTGGCTGGCCTTGGCCTTGTCCAGTGCTTCACTGGCCACGGTGTCGCCTGTTTTGGAGAAGTAGAAGGCTGCCGAGCCGAGCAGGGCCACGGCGATCAGGCCAAGCAAGGCCAGGCGCGGTTTTTTATGTTCACTCATGAGGCGTCTCCTCCGGCAGTACATGGGCGACGCTGAGACGTTCGCGGGTGAAATACAGCTTGGCGGCTTTCTGGATATCTTCCGGGGTCACGCTTTCCAGGTCGGCAAGTTCGGTGTCCATCAGCTTCCAGGACAACCCGACGGTCTCCAGTTGGCCGATGGCGGTGGCCTGGCTGGTGATCGAGTCGCGCTCATAAACCAGGCCGGCGATGACCTGCGCGCGCACGCGTTCCAGTTCTTCAGCGGACGGTGCGGTGGTTTTCAATTGTTCGAGCAGTTTCCACAGTCCGGCTTCAGCCTGGGCGATGGTTTTCTTCTTCTGGCTGTTGGGCGATGCCGACAGGGTGAACAGGCTGTCGCCACGGGTGTAGGCGTCGTAGCTGGACGAGCCGCCCGACACCAATTCCTCGCCGCGTTCCAGCTGCGTCGGAATGCGCGCGCTGTAGCCGCCATCGAGCAGGGCCGAAATCAGGCGCAAGGCATTCACCGAACGCTTGTCTTCGGCGGTGGCGATGCTCGGTACGTTGAACGCCAGCATCAGGCTGGGCAGTTGTGTCTTCACGTGCAAGGTGATCTGGCGCTCGCCGGGTTCGGCCAGTTCCAGCGGAATCTTCGCAGGCGGCACATCGCGCCGGGCGATCGGGCCAAAGTAACGCTGGGCCAGGGTTTTGACTTCATCCGGGGTCACGTCGCCGACCACCACCAGGGTGGCGTTGTTCGGCACGTACCAGGACTCATACCAGTGACGCAGCTCTTCGACTTTCATGCGGTCCAGGTCCGCCATCCAGCCGATGGTCGGCGTGTGGTAGCCGCTGGCGGGGTAGGCCATGGCCTTGAAGCGCTCGTAGGCTTTGGACATCGGCTTGTCGTCGGTGCGCAGGCGGCGCTCTTCCTTGATGACCTCAATCTCGCGGGCGAACTCGTCGGGCGGCAGGCGCAGGCTGGCCATGCGGTCGGCTTCCAGTTCGAAGGCCACGCCCAGGCGGTCGCGGGCCAGCACCTGGTAGTAGGCGGTGAAGTCATCGCTGGTGAAGGCGTTCTCTTCGGCGCCGAGGTCGCGCAGGATCAGCGACGCTTCGCCGGGGCCGACTTTCTCGCTGCCCTTGAACATCATGTGTTCCAGGGCGTGGGACAAACCGGTCTGACCCGGCGTCTCATAGCTGGAGCCGACCTTGTACCAGACCTGGGAAACCACCACCGGCGCGCGATGGTCTTCGCGCACGACGACCTTCAAGCCGTTATCCAGGGTGAATTCGTGGGTGGGTTGCGGATCGGCCGCCAGGGCCGAGAGGGGCAGACAAACTGTGCTGAGCAGCAGGCCTGCGGCGCGGCGGGCTAGAGCATTCATTCGTTTTTAAACCTGTTGGGCTGCCCGCTTGGTCTTAGCGTCTGCGGGCGAGAGGGTGCTAGGATACTGATCCGTTTTAGCGGCGGCCACGCCTATCAGGCCTTTATGCGTGATCAGGTTGAATGGGTTTGCGACGAAAGGTGGATATTTATCAACTGATTTCTGCTTTTTCGCCGATTTTGCTGCTTTAGTCCATTGAGAAATCGATTCCTTGAGGCGCCAACCCGCTCCTCGACAAAATGTTGCGCGTGAACAAGCTGGATCAATCGCAGTCTGTTCTGCATCGATTATTTATTTACCGGGGCGCCCGTTGGCGCGTCGCTACCGTGAGATAGCCGTCCTCCATGTTTGGTTCCAACGACGACAAGAAGACCCCAGCTGCGGCTGGCGAGAAAAAAAGCCTGTTCGGATGGCTGCGCAAAAAGCCGCAGGAACCCGTCGTCGAACAGCCACAACCCATTCCTGAACCGGCTCCCGCGCCGGTCATAGATGCAGAGCCTGCGCCAGTGGTGCAGCCAGTTACCGAGCCTGCGCCCCAACCAGTGATCGCTGAGCCGGTCGTCGTGGCCGAACAGCCTTCGACGCCAGCCGCCCAGCCGTGGCTGACCTTGCCGGTGGCGGAAGAGCCGGTGGCGCTGGTTGAAGACGAACTGGCGCCGCACGTTACTCCACCGATTCCCGCGCCGACCGCGTTTGCACCCGAGCCGGTACAGGCGCCGGTTGCCGCTCCGGTTGTCGAACCCGAGCCTGTTCCTGTTGTTCCCGAGCCGGTAATTCCTGCTGCTCCGGTTGTCCAGGCTCCTGCGCCAGTTGCAGCCCCGATCGTTCCCGTCGAAGCCCCCATCGAAAAACCGGCCGAGCCTGCGCGCGCCGAAGAAACCAAGACCGGCTTCTTTGCCCGCCTCAAGCAAGGCCTGTCCAAGACCAGCGCCAGCATTGGCGAAGGCATGGCCAGCCTGTTCCTCGGCAAAAAGGCCATCGATGACGAATTGCTCGATGACCTGGAAACCCGCCTGCTGACCGCGGACGTCGGCGTTGAAGCCACTTCGGTGATCATCCAGCGCCTGACGCAGAAGGTCGCCCGTAAAGAACTGGCCGACTCCGACGCGCTCTACAAGTCCCTGCAAGGCGAGCTGGCGGCAATGCTCAAACCTGTCGAGCAACCGCTGAAAATCGCCTCGCAGAACAAGCCATTCGTGATTCTGGTGGTCGGCGTCAACGGTGCCGGCAAGACCACCACCATCGGCAAGCTGGCGAAGAAGCTGCAGCTGGAAGGCAAGAAAGTCATGCTCGCCGCCGGCGACACCTTCCGCGCCGCTGCGGTTGAGCAGTTGCAGGTGTGGGGTGAGCGCAACAAGATCCCGGTCATCGCCCAGCACACCGGGGCCGACTCGGCTTCGGTGATCTTCGATGCCGTGCAGGCCGCCAAGGCCCGTGGCATTGATGTATTGATCGCCGACACCGCCGGTCGACTGCACACCAAAGACAATCTGATGGAAGAGCTGAAGAAGGTTCGCCGGGTGATCGGCAAGCTCGACGCCGATGCGCCGCACGAAGTGCTGTTGGTGCTCGACGCCGGCACCGGCCAGAACGCCATCAACCAGGCCAAGCAATTCAACCAGACCGTCGAACTGACCGGCCTGGCACTGACCAAGCTCGATGGCACCGCCAAGGGCGGGGTGATTTTCGCCCTGGCCAAGCAATTCGGCCTGCCCATCCGCTATATCGGCGTGGGTGAAGGCATCGACGATTTGCGCACCTTTGAAGCTGAACCCTTTGTCCAGGCACTGTTTGCCGAGCGGGAGCGTTCATGATTCGTTTCGAACAGGTCGGTAAGCGCTATCCGAACGGTCACGTCGGCTTGCATGAGCTGAGCTTTCGAGTCCGTCGTGGCGAGTTTCTGTTTGTCACCGGCCATTCCGGCGCCGGTAAAAGCACCCTGTTGCGGCTGTTGTTGGCCATGGAGCGTCCGACCAGTGGCAAGCTGCTGCTCGCTGGGCAGGACCTGAGCACCATCAGCAACGCACAGATTCCGTACCTGCGCCGACAGATCGGCGTGGTGTTCCAGAACCACCAGTTGCTGTTCGATCGCACTGTATTCAACAACGTCGCGCTGCCGTTGCAGATCCTGGGTCTGTCCAAGGCCGAGGTCGCCAAGCGTGTGGATTCGGCTCTGGAGCGCGTTGCGCTGTCGGACAAGGCCGATCTGTATCCGGGCGATCTGTCCACCGGCCAACAACAGCGCGTCGGCATCGCCCGCGCCATTGTTCACCGCCCGGCCTTGCTGCTGGCGGACGAGCCGACTGGTAACCTCGACCCGCGCCTGGCGGCCGAGATCATGGGTGTCTTCGAAGACATCAACCGCCTGGGCACCAGCGTGCTGATCGCCAGTCACGACCTGGCACTGATTGCGCGTATGCGCCACCGCATGCTGACGCTGCAGCGCGGTCGATTGATCGGCGACGGGGAGGCCGGGGTATGAGTGCGACACGCAGTCCAAAGGTTTCCGAGCGCGTGGCTCCAAAGGCCGCCGATCCGCAGCCAGCGAAGAAAAAACATGACGATGATGACGGCCCGGACTTCGCGACGCTGTTCCGCGCCTGGATCGAAAGCCATCGTGCGAGCATGGCGGACAGCCTGCGTCGGCTGGGCAAGCAACCCATCGGCAGCTTTTTCACCTGCATGGTGATGGCGGTGGCCCTGAGTTTGCCCATGGGGCTGTCACTTTTGCTGAGTAACGTCGAGCGTCTTGGCGGTTCCTGGCAGCGTGCGGCGCAGATTTCCCTGTACCTGCAACTCGAAGCCAGCCCGACGGAAGGCGAAGCGCTGCGTGAGCAGATCAAGGGCATGCCCGGCGTGGCCGATGCCGAGTATGTGGGTCGCGATCAGGCGCTGGAAGAGTTCCAGCAGCAGTCCGGGCTGGGTGAGGCGCTCAAGGAGTTGCCGGAAAACCCGCTGCCTGGCGTGGTGCTGGTGACGCCGAAGGAAGTCGACAAGCCGACGCTTGAAGCATTAAGACAAAAACTTTCCGAAATGCCCAAGGTGCAGCAGGCGCAGCTTGATCTAGTCTGGGTCGAGCGCCTGGCGGCCATCCTCAAGCTGGGCGACCGATTTGTCTTCGGTCTGACCGTGCTTCTGGTTTCTGCATTACTTTTGGTGATAGGCAATACCATTCGTCTTCATATTGAAAACCGCCGCACAGAGATAGAAGTGATTAAACTCGTCGGCGGCACTGACAGCTATGTGCGCAGGCCCTTCCTGTATATGGGCGCGCTTTATGGCTTTGGTGCGGGGATTCTTTCCTGGGGCGTGCTGGCGTTCGGCCTGGACTGGTTGAACGACGCGGTGGTGGGACTGGCCGGTTTGTACGGCAGTGATTTTGCGCTGGCCGGTGTGCCGGTTGCCGATGGTCTGTCTCTCTTGCTTGGCGCGGTGCTGTTGGGGTATATCGGTGCGTGGATTGCGGTCGCTCGCCACCTGAGGGAGCTCGCACCAAAGTAATATCATTTTGCTCGTATTGACCTTTCAGTTTTTTTGGGAACTTGTTCTTCGGTTTCCGGTCAATTTTCGCAGTGCTTAACTGCACGAGTTTGTAAGTCGGAGGTTTTTTCGTATGACCAATTCTTTGCAGCCTGCATATGCTCTGGTCCCGGGTGCGAACCTGGAGGCCTATGTGCACACCGTCAACAGCATTCCATTGCTGTCGCCGGAGCAGGAGCGTGAACTGGCCGAGAGTCTCTATTATGAGCAGGATCTTGAGGCGGCTCGGCAGATGGTGCTCGCCCACCTGCGTTTTGTCGTACATATCGCCCGTAGCTATTCCGGCTACGGTCTGGCTCAGGCTGACCTGATCCAGGAAGGTAACGTCGGTCTGATGAAGGCTGTGAAACGTTTCAACCCGGAAATGGGCGTGCGTCTGGTTTCGTTCGCCGTGCACTGGATCAAGGCTGAAATCCACGAATTCATCCTGCGCAACTGGCGCATCGTGAAAGTCGCGACCACCAAGGCCCAGCGCAAGCTGTTCTTCAACCTGCGCAGCCAGAAAAAGCGTCTGGCCTGGTTGAACAACGAGGAAGTGCATCGCGTGGCGGAAAGCCTCGGCGTTGAGCCGCGGGAAGTGCGCGAGATGGAAAGTCGCCTGACCGGCCATGACATGGCCTTCGACCCGGCTGCCGAAGCCGACGACGACAGCGCCTTCCAGTCGCCGGCCAACTATCTGGAAGACCACCGGTACGACCCGGCCCGTCAACTGGAAGACGCGGACTGGAGCGACAACTCCAACCACAACCTGCACGAAGCGCTGGAAGTGCTGGACGACCGCAGTCGTGACATTCTTTACCAGCGCTGGCTGGCAGAGGAAAAGGCGACGCTGCACGACCTGGCGCAGAAGTACAACGTTTCGGCCGAGCGTATTCGTCAGCTTGAGAAGAGCGCGATGAACAAGCTGAAGTTGTCGATTGCCGCTTAAGCTGCACAGATGCAATAAAAAACGCCCCGATCATTGATCGGGGCGTTTTTGTTTGTGCTGCGATTGCTGGCTAATACCCTGATCCCTGTAGGAGCGAGCCTGCTCGCGATGGTCGTGAACGATAACGCGTAAAATCAGATGCTCAGCGGTGCCCTTGGGTTTTTCGCGAGCAGGCTCGCTCCTATAGGGGAAGGCGCCGTTTTATTGGGACCAAGGTGCCCGACGCGAATCATTGAGCTCCACCAGATAACTATCCCCACCCAACTGACTCATCTGCCGCCGAATCCACCCGGCACGCCGGGCGACATAAGAAGTCGGGTGGCTCGCACTCCACACGCGCGGATTCGGCAGTACAGCCGCCAACAGGCTTGATTGCTGGCGACTGAGACCTTTTGCGCTGACACCAAAGTGATGCCGTGCCGCCGCTTCCGCACCAAACACACCGTCATCCCACTCGGCGCTGTTCAGATAGACCTCAAGAATCCGCTGCTTGGGCCAAAGCACCTCGATCAAAGCGGTAAACCAGGCCTCCAGCCCCTTGCGCAGCCAACTGCGACCAGACCATAGGAACAGGTTCTTCGAAACTTGCTGGCTCAACGTACTGGCGCCGCGAACCGACCCCCCCAACTCGTTGTGTGCCAGTGCGGCGCGGATCGCACCGATATCAAAACCCCAGTGCTCCGGGAATTTCTGGTCTTCGCCGGCGAT
Source organism: Pseudomonas putida (assembly GCF_003228315.1). Taxonomy (NCBI): domain Bacteria; kingdom Pseudomonadati; phylum Pseudomonadota; class Gammaproteobacteria; order Pseudomonadales; family Pseudomonadaceae; genus Pseudomonas; species Pseudomonas putida. Next base: position 3,907,469 of record NZ_CP029693.1, on the reverse strand, counting down.
CACCGCGACCTTCAGGTCGTCGGAGATTTCTTCCCAGGGTTTCCACGTGCGTTGCAGGTCGATGGGTTCGCCATCGATCCAGGATTCGATCTTGCGCTCGACCATCAGCGCTGTGCCCGGTGGTGGAAGCACGCGAAAAATCAGCACCAGCAACACGCTGCCGCCCATGAACCAGAGCACGGCCTTGGTGAAACGACGGAAATAGATACGCAGCATAGAGATGGCTTGGCCGAACCCGTTGAGCGGGCCATTATACAGACCCTGTTGATCGAGTCTGACTGGAGTTCTTCATGCTGCGTGGCTTTCTGATGCTGGCCGCTTTTTTCGGCTTCACCGGTGTCGGCCTTGGCGCCTTTGCCGCCCACGGCCTGAAAAACCGCCTGACACCCGAGTATCTGGCGATTTTCCACACCGGCGTCACCTATCAGCTGGTGCATACCCTGGCGCTGCTGGGCGTCGCGTTGCTGGCCACGCAGATTCCCGGTCGCCTGGTCACCTGGGCCGGTGCGTCCTTTGCCATCGGCATCCTGCTGTTCTCCGGCAGCCTGTATGTGCTGACGCTGACCGGTGTCAGCAAGCTCGGCATCATCACCCCGTTCGGTGGCCTGGCCTTCCTCGCGGGCTGGCTGTGCCTGGGTCTCGCCGCCTGGCGCCTGCCACTGACCGCTTGACGCTTGTTGCTGACCTTTAGGTCACGATCGGGCTAGAATGCCAGCCCTTTAAAATGATGGCGGCATTGCACATGCGCATTCAGTTGAACGGCGAATCCTTTGAACTGCCCGACGGTGAAACCGTTGCGGCCCTGCTGACCCGTCTGGAACTTACCGGACGCCGGGTAGCGGTCGAACTCAATCTGGATATCGTCCCGCGCAGTCAGCATGCAGACACCACATTGAACGACGGCGATAACGTCGAAGTGGTGCACGCCATCGGCGGCGGCTAGCCGCCAGGCCTTTACGGGCCGAAAATTCTGCAAGACCCTCACCCCTACAGAGGATTCCCCATGAGCATCGTTCGTAGCGACAAGCCTTTCGTTCTGGCCGGTCGTACTTACCAGTCGCGTTTGCTGGTCGGTACCGGCAAATACCGTGACATGGAAGAAACTCGCCTGGCCATCGAAGCGTCGGGTGCCGAGATCGTCACCTTCGCCGTGCGCCGTACCAACCTCGGTCAGATCGAGGGCGAGCCGAACCTGCTCGAAGTGCTGTCGCCGGATCGCTACACCTTCCTGCCGAACACTGCCGGTTGCTACGACGCTGTCGAAGCCGTGCGCACTTGCCGCCTGGCCCGCGAGCTGCTCGACGGCCACAACCTGGTGAAGCTGGAAGTCCTGGCCGATCAGAAAACCCTGTTCCCCAACGTGATCGAAACCCTCAAGGCCGCCGAAGTGCTGGTCAAGGAAGGCTTCGACGTGATGGTCTACACCAGCGATGACCCGATCATCGCACGTCAACTGGCGGAAATCGGCTGCATCGCGGTCATGCCGCTGGCCGGTCTGATCGGTTCGGGCCTGGGGATCTGCAACCCGTACAACCTGCAGATCATCCTTGAAGAAGCCAAGATCCCGGTGCTGGTAGATGCCGGTGTCGGCACCGCGTCCGACGCCACCATCTCCATGGAGCTGGGCTGCGACGCCGTGCTGATGAACTCGGCGATCGCCCACGCCCAGCAGCCGATCATGATGGCTGAAGCCATGAAGCACGCCATCGTCGCCGGTCGCCTGGCGTACCTCGCCGGCCGCATGCCGAAAAAACTCTACGCCAGCGCCTCTTCGCCGCTGGATGGTCTGATCAAGTAAGAGCCATTGATGACTGAATCGAACGACACGCCTATCCAGACGGAAGAAGGCGACGAGCGCCAACACCGCCGCATCAAGAGTTTCGTGATGCGTGCCGGGCGCATGACCGAAGGCCAGCAACGTGGCCTGGAGCAGGGCGCGCCGCTGTACGTGCTGCCCCTGGCCGATGCGCCGGTGGATTACGACCAGGTGTTCGGCCGCTCGGCACCGCGCTCGCTGGAAATCGGTTTCGGCATGGGCCATTCGCTGTTGGAAATGGCCGCCGCTGCGCCGGATCAGGATTTCATCGGCGTGGAAGTTCACCGTCCGGGTGTCGGCGCGCTGCTCAATGGCGTGCTGACCCAGGGCCTGACCAACCTGCGGGTCTACGATTGCGATGCGATCGAAGTGCTCAACCGCTGCGTGGCCGACAACAGCCTCGATCGCCTGATGCTGTTTTTCCCGGATCCGTGGCACAAGAGCCGTCACCACAAGCGTCGCATCGTTCAGGCTTCCTTCGCGGAGCTGGTGCGCAGCAAGTTGAAGGTTGGCGGTATTCTGCACATGGCCACCGACTGGGAACCGTACGCCGAATACATGCTGGAAGTGATGAACGTCGCGCCGGGTTATCGCAACCTGGCCGAAGACGGCAAGTGCGTACCACGCCCGGCCGAACGCCCGATCACCAAGTTCGAACGCCGTGGCGAACGGCTTGGGCATGGGGTTTGGGATTTGAAGTTCGAGAAGCAGTCCTGAGTCATACGCTGTAAACCTGTGGGAGCAAAGCTTGCTCGCGATGAGGCCATAACATTCAACATTTATGCTGACTGTCAGGTCGCAATCGCGAGCAAGCTATGCTCCTACAGGTTTTTTTGTATGTCTGAAGTCAGCGGCGGTCGGCGACGACACCGATGAGCACCAGCACCACCAACAACACCGGCGCCAGGCTGTAGTTGTTGAACTGACTCAACCCGCGCACGACCCACGGCGTGGCGTAGATCAGTGCCGCGCCGCTGCCGATCATGCACAGCAGGGCCATCAGCGGGACGCGCAAGGCGCCGGCGATGCTGCCCAGGCGCTGCTCGACCCAGCCTTTGAAGTCCGAGCCGAACAGCACCAGCAGGCAACCCACCAGCGCCAGGGCGATTTCCGAGAGATTGCTGCGGCTCCAGCGAGACACGGTGGCGAGCAGGTCGAGTATCAAATCCATTCGTTTTCCCTTTGGGCTGAATTCAGTTCAGAAAATTCTGCAGCAAGTCGTTGAGGAATAGCTGTCCGCGCTCGGTGGCCACCAGACGTGACGGTTCGACCTGCAACAGGCCGCTTTGTTCGGCCTCGAGGCGGCTTTCGGCAAGGCTCTCCAGGGGCATTCCGGTCCGTTCCGGATACAGCCGAGCTTCGACGCCCTCAGTCAGGCGCAAGGCGTTCATCAGGAACTCGAACGGCATTTCATCGTTGGTCAGCGCCTTTTCACCGGCCTTGAAGCTCTTGGCTGGATTTAGGTAGTCCTTGGGCAAACGAGTCTTCCAGGTGCGCACGATGCGCCCGTCCGGATGGCTGAGCTTGCCATGGGCGCCGGCCCCGATGCCGATGAAGTCGCCAAAGCTCCAGTAGTTGAGGTTATGCCGCGCCGCGCGACCCGGCTGGGCGTAGGCCGACACCTCGTATTGCACGTAACCGTGTTCGGCGAGCAACGCCTGCCCGGCCTCCTGAATGTCCCACAGCGTGTCGTCTTCCGGCAGCGTCGGTGGCTGGTTCCAGAACACCGTGTTCGGCTCCAGGGTCAGCTGATACCAGGACAAGTGCGTCGGTTTCAGGGCGATGGCCGTGCGCAGGTCGTTCAGGGCGTCATCCAGGGACTGATCGGGCAAGCCGTGCATCAGGTCCAGATTGAAGTTGTCGAACCCGGCCTGGCGCGCCATGCCAGCGGCTCGCACCGCTTCGTCGCCATTGTGAATCCGTCCCAGTGCCTTGAGTTTTTCCGGCTGGAAGCTCTGGATGCCGATCGACAGGCGATTGATGCCCAACGCCCGGTAAGCCACGAACTTGTCCTGCTCGAACGTCCCCGGATTGGCTTCCAGGGTGATTTCGATGTCGTGGGCAAACGGGATGCGCTGTTCGACGCCCTGGAGCAGACGGCCCAAGGCTTGAGCGCTGAACAGGCTCGGCGTGCCGCCGCCGAAGAAAATCGAACTCAGCTCGCGACCATAGACGGCATGCAGATCCTGATCGAGATCAGCCAGCAGCGCATCCACGTACTCTTCTTCCGGCAGCACGAGGCTGGCGGTGTGGGAGTTGAAGTCGCAATAAGGGCATTTGCGTACGCACCACGGGATGTGGATGTACAGCGCCAGGGGCGGCAGCACTGGCAGGGCCGCCCGAGGCGATTGGGCGTCGCCGCCGAAGATCAGCGGCGACGCGGATGATTCACGGGTCATTTCAAGCCCAGACGCTGGCGCAGCAGATCCATTGCACGGGCGCGGTGACTGATCTGGTTCTTGTCGGCCGGACTCAGCTCGGCGCTGGAGCAGTCGCGCTCAGGCACCCAGAACAACGGGTCGTAGCCAAAGCCGTGTTCGCCGCTGGCCTGGGTCAGGATGCGCCCGTGCCACAGGCCTTCGCAGAGGATCGGCAGCGGATCATCGGCGTGGCGCACCAGCGCCAGCACGCAGACGAACTGCGCGCCGCGCTCGGCTTCAGGTACGTCCTTCAAGGCATCGAGCAGCTTGGCGTTGTTCGCCGCATCACCCTTGCCATCGGCATAACGCGCCGAGTAGATGCCCGGCGCGCCTCCGAGGAAGTCCACCGCCAGCCCCGAATCGTCGGCCAGTGCCGGCAAACCGGAAATGCGCGCGGCATTGCGGGCCTTGAGGATGGCGTTCTCGACGAACGACAGGCCGGTCTCTTCAGGCTCGATGTTGCTGAACTCGCCGATCGAGCGCAGTTGCACCGACTGGCCGAGCATGGCCTGGAGTTCCTTGAGTTTGCCGGCGTTGTGGCTGGCCAGTACGAGTTGCGTGAAGTTGATCATTCGCCGGGGAAGAGCTCTTGGTTGAAATTGAGGTTGTTGACGGTGTCACCGGTCTGCACCTTGATGTCGAAGGTGCGGGTTTCCTGTTGCTCCACCGGGTACTGGGCGATGTAGTAGATCGCGCCCTGTTCGGTGATCTGGCGGAAGTTCAGGTTCACGCTCTGGCTGGTCAGGTCCTTGATCGTGCCGCTGATCTGGGCCATCTGTGGCTTGCCGTCCTTGATCACCGAAATGTTGATCACGCCCTGGTTCTTGCTGCGCGTGAGCTGCGCGGCCTTGGCGATGTCCGGTGTCAGGAAGGTGGAGTTGAAGGTGTTGTAGTGCACCGTCGTGTCGCCAAAGACTTCCTTGCGTTCACCCTTGATCGCATCGGCGGCCATGGCGGTGACGCTCAGGCAGGCGGTAAGTAGAAACAGCGCTAGACGACCCATCATCGTTCTCCTCGAAATAAGGTGGTCAGACCGCGACCTTGTGGTCCGCAAGTCCCGGGCTGCTGACGCGGTAAATGCCGATCTCACCTAACAGATTAGGCCATAGCTTACTGGCCCACCCGTGCCGATGCTGTTGATCCACGGCAAGCCGATCAATGACCTTCGCTTCACGTTCGCGGCACAAGGCCTCAAAGTCGGCGAAGGTGCAGAAGTGGATGTTCGGCGTGTTGTACCAGGTGTACGGCAGGAACTCGGAAACCGGCATCCGGCCCTTGCTCGCCAGGTACCAGCGGCAGCGCCAATGGCCGAAATTCGGGAACGTGATGATGCACTGGCGGCCGACCCGCAGCATTTCATCGAGGATCTTGTCCGGGTAGTGCACCGCTTGCAGCGCCTGGGTCATGACCACGATGTCGAAGCTGTTGCTGGCGAAGTTGCCCAGGCCCTTGTCCAGGTCCTGCTCGATGACGTTGATGCCCTTGGCCACGCATTCGGCGATGTTGTCCGCGTCGTTTTCCAGGCCATAACCGGTGACCTGCTTGTTGTCGCGCAGCCAGGTCAGCAGTTCGCCGTTGCCGCAACCGAGGTCGAGCACACGGCTGCCGGCGGGGATCCATTCCTGGATGATTTCCAGATCAGCTCTCATGGCTATCTCACAACGTAATTCGGTTCATGTAGTGGGCAAACGCCTGCAAGTAGCGCGGGATCGGAATCAGGAAGGCGTCGTGGCCTTGCGGTGCGTCGATCTCCAGGTAGCAGACGTCCTTGCGCGCGGCCATCAGCGCGTCCACCAGTTCCCGCGAGCGGGCCGGGGAGAAGCGCCAGTCGGTGGTGAACGACATCACGCAGAACTTGGCGGTGGCGTTGGCGAAGGTCTTGGCCAGGTCATCGTCGAAATTGGCGGCCGGATCGAAGTAGTCCAGGGCCTTGGTCATCAGCAGGTAGGTGTTGGCGTCGAAACGCCCGGAGAACTCCTCGCCCTGATAACGCAGGTAGCTTTCGACCTGGAACTCGACGCTGTGGAAGTCGTAGTTGAGCTTTTCGCTCTTGAGGCCACGGCCGAATTTCTCGCCCATGGAGTCGTCGGACAGGTAGGTGATGTGCCCAACCATGCGCGCCAGCATCAGGCCGCGCTTGGGGATCACGCCCTGTTCCTGGAACGAGCCGCCGTGGAATTCCGGGTCGGTGAGGATCGCCTGGCGCGCCACTTCGTTGAAGGCGATGTTCTGCGCCGACAGCTTGGGCGCCGAGGCGATGGCCAGGCAGTGACGGATACGATCAGGGTAAGTGATGCTCCATTGCATCGCCTGCATGCCGCCGAGGCTGCCACCGATCACGGCGGCGAATTGGGCGATGCCGAGACGATCGGCCAGACGCGCCTGGCTGTGCACCCAGTCTTCCACGGTCAGCACCGGGAAGTCAGCGCCGAAAGGCTTGCCGGTCTCCGGGTTGATGCTGCTCGGGCCGGTGGAACCGTTGCAGCCGCCGAGGTTGTTCAGGCTGACCACGAAGAACTTGTTGGTGTCGATTGGCTTGCCGGGGCCGATGCAGCTGTCCCACCAGCCGGGCTTGCGGTCGTCGGGGCTGTGGTAGCCGGCGGCGTGGTGGTGACCGGACAAGGCATGGCAAATCAGCACGGCGTTGCTCGCCGTGGCGTTCAGCGTGCCGTAGGTTTCGTAAATCAGGTCATAGGCCGGGAGCGAGCGACCGCAGGCCAAGGCCAGGGGTTCGCTGAAGTGCGCCACTTGCGGCGTCACCAGACCAACAGAATCGGGGGGAAAGGCAGCTGGCATCGACCCTGCTCTCGTTGAAATGAGGCGTAAGTCTAAAGACCGCTGGGGTCAGCGGCAAGCAAAGGCCGGGCCTGTTTTTATCCAGTCAGACCGAGGCGTGCCCATCGCGGGCAAGCCTTGCTCCCACAGGGTTCGCGTAAAACCTGTGGGAGCACGGCTTGCCCGCGATGAACGATGACGCGGTGTAACGGATCAGATCAGGCCAAACAACTCACGCGGCATCACCGCGTAGTAAGCCAGACGCGGGATCAGCCAGCTCTGCAGCAGTTGCAGCGCGATAAAGGCGAAGATCGGCGAGATGTCGAGGCCACCCATGCTCGGGATGATCCGGCGGAACGGCGCCAGGACCGGCTCGGTGATCTGTTGCACCAGCTCCGCACCCGGGTTGTGGCTGCCCGGAGCGACCCAGGACAGGATCACGCTGATGATCATTGCCCAGAACAGGATCTTCAAAAACAACGCGAAGATGCCGATCAGTGACCAAGGCACCAGGAACAGTGCATCGACCGAGTAGCCGTTGAGCAGCAGGATCACCGCGAACAGCACCATTTGCACCAGCAGGGCCAGCACCAGCGACGACATGTCCAGGCCGAACATGCTCGGGATCACCCGGCGCAGTGGTTTGAGCAGGGGTTGCGTGGCGCGCACGACGAACTGGCAGAGCGGGTTATAGAAGTTCGCCCGCACCAGTTGCAGGATGAAGCGCAACAGCACGATCAGCAGGTACAGGCTGCCCAGGGTTTGAATCACAAAAATGGCAGCGTCATTGAGTCCGAGCATCATTGATTCCTTTTTAAGTGCTGATTAGCGGCCAAGTTGCTCAGCCATCTCGGCCGAGCGGTGCGCGGCGGCGCCCAGTGCTTTTTCCACCAGTGCTTCAAAACCGTCGGCCTGGAACGACTTGATGGCCGCTTCCGTGGTGCCGGCAGGCGAGGTGACGCGACGGCGCAGTTCGGCGGCATCGACGTCGCTGGACACGGCCATGTGCGCGGCGCCCAGTGCGGTCTGCAGGGTCAGCTGCGCGGCGATGTCCGCTGGCAGGCCGAGTTTCACGCCGGCAGCGGTCATGGCTTCGATCAGCAGGAAGAAGTAGGCAGGGCCGGAACCCGAGACGGCGGTGACCGCATCCAGTTGCTGCTCTTCGTCCAGCCACAGGGCGATGCCGACGGCCGACAGCAGTTCCTGGGCCTGCTGGCGCTGCTCGGCGCTGACCTGGGCGGTGGCGAACAGACCGCTCACGCCCTGGCGCAGCAAGGCTGGGGTGTTGGGCATGCAACGCACGATCGGCTGGTTGCCGAGCCAGTTGTTCATGCTGGCGCAAGTAATGCCGGCGGCAATCGACACCACCAGTTGCCCGGGCTTCAAGCTTGGGCGAATGGCTTCGCAGACGGCTTTCATGGCCTGAGGCTTGACTGCCAGCACCACGACATCGGCGCCTTCAATGGCTTGGGCGTTGTCGGCGAATACTTCGATACCGTGTTCAGCGCTCACACGGGCGCGAGTTTCGTCGCCCGGATCGCTGGCGCGGATCTGCGCGGCGTCCAGACCCTTGGCCCGCAGGCCGCCGATCAGACTGGCGGCCATGTTGCCGGCACCGATAAAGGCAATACGCGTCTTGCTCATGTCAGGTCCTTATAAAGAGGGGTATTAGCCATGCTGGCTGTAATCGCGGGCGCCAAACAGGGCCGTACCGATACGGACCCAGGTAGCGCCCTGGGCAATGGCCGACTCAAGGTCATGGCTCATGCCCATGGAAAGTGTGTCGAGTGGCAGATTCAGGCTGGCTTGCAGGCTTTGCACGGCAGCAAATGCGGCATCCTGGGCGGCGCGGTCTTCGGTCGGCTCGGGAATCGCCATCAGCCCGCGCAGCTTCAGGCGCGGCAGGGCGCTGATGGCGCTGGCCAGGGCCGGCAGGTCGGCCGGGGTACAGCCGGATTTGCTGGCTTCACCACTGACGTTGACCTGGATGCAGATGTTCAAGGGAGGCAGATCGGCAGGGCGTTGCTCGGACAGGCGTTGTGCGATTTTCAGGCGATCCACGGAATGCACCCAGTCGAAATGCTCGGCGATAGCGCGAGTCTTGTTCGACTGAATGGGGCCGATGAAGTGCCAGATCAAGGGCAGGTCGGCCAATTCGAGTTGCTTGCCCAGGGCCTCCTGCAGATAGTTTTCGCCAAAGTCGCGCAAGCCCGCGGCATAGGCTTCGCGCAGGTCCTGCGAGGGTTTGGTCTTGCTCACGGCCAGCAGCTGGACGCTGTTTTCATCGCGATGAGCGGCGAGGGCGGCAGCCCGGATGCGCGAACTAACCAGTTGAATGTTGTCTGCTATGGTGGACATCAAGAGGCGCCAGCGGTCAGAAGGTTCGCGGCATTCTACTGGAATTGAGGAACGCTATGGATATCACCGAACTGCTCGCTTTCAGTGCCAAGCAAGGCGCATCCGATCTTCATCTGTCTGCCGGCCTGCCGCCGATGATCCGCGTCGATGGCGATGTGCGGCGTATCAACCTGCCGGCGCTGGACCACAAGGAAGTGCAGGCGCTGATCTACGACATCATGAATGACACCCAGCGGGTGGATTTCGAAAAGCACCTGGAAACCGACTTTTCCTTCGATGTGCCCGGCGTGGCGCGTTTTCGAGTCAACGCGTTCAACCAGAGCCGTGGCGCCGGGGCGGTGTTCCGTACGATCCCGTCGAAAATCCTCAGCATGGAAGAGCTGGGCATGGGCGACGTGTTCCGCAAGATGACCGACGCGCCCCGTGGCCTGGTGCTGGTGACCGGGCCGACCGGATCCGGCAAGTCCACCACCCTGGCGGCGATGATCGACTACCTGAACAACCATCGCCATCACCATATCCTCACCATCGAAGACCCGATCGAGTTCGTCCACGAATCGCGCAAATGCCTGATCAATCAGCGTGAAGTGCACCGCGATACCCGCAGCTTCGCCACCGCCCTGCGCTCGGCGCTGCGGGAGGACCCGGATGTGATTCTGGTGGGCGAGATGCGCGACCTGGAAACCATTCGCCTGGCACTCACCGCTGCCGAAACCGGTCACCTGGTATTCGGCACGCTGCACACGACCTCGGCGGCGAAAACCATCGACCGCATCGTCGACGTGTTCCCGGGGGACGAAAAATCCATGGTGCGCTCGATGCTCTCCGAATCGCTGCTGGCGGTGGTGTCGCAGACGTTGGTGAAGAAAATCGGCGGCGGGCGCGTGGCCGCCCACGAGATCATGCTCGGCACATCGGCCATCCGTAACCTGATCCGCGAGGACAAGGTGGCGCAGATGTATTCATCGATTCAGTCGGGCGGGTCGCTGGGGATGCAGACGCTGGATATGGGGCTGAAGGATCTGGTGACCCGGGGATTAGTCAGTCGCGAGCAGGCGCGGGAGAAGGCGCGTTCGCCGGATAATTTTTGAAGGATTCAGAAACGCCATCGCGGGCAAGCCTTGCTCCTACAGGGATCGTGTAAATCCTGTGGGAGCAAGGCTTGCCCGCGATGAGGCCATCATGTGCGAAGAAGGTGACGGGTGTTGCGATCAGCGCTGAACAACCCGCATCTGGTTCGGTTCTTTCGGCAGAACCCGCTTGGCAACCACGTAGTGGTTTTCCCAGTACGGTTTCTTCAAGGTGTCGATGGTCACCGACTTGCCACGGCGAGGCGCGTGGATGAAGCGGTCGTTGCCCAGGTAGATGGCAACGTGATTGACCCGACGGCTCTTGATGTTGAAGAAAATCAGGTCGCCTGGTTTCAGGTCGGCACGATCGACTTTCTCGCCGTGACCGCTGGCCATGGCGTTGGAGGTGCGAGGCAGGTCAAAGGTGGCGTCGTTGAACGCGTATTTCACCAGGCCGCTGCAGTCGAAGCCCTTGCTCGGGCTGCTGCCGCCCCAACGGTACGGTGTACCGAGGACGTTCACGGCGCGGCTCAGCACGTTGCTGCTTTCCTTGGTCGCCATCGGCGGAACCAGACCGCTTTTGTTGCTGACCAAGTCTGGAGCGTGTTTGCTCGACTTCTTGCTTTTGCTCGATGGAGCAGAAGCATGGGATTTTGGTGTGTAACCATTAACGTTCGGAAGACGTTGCTCACGATTGGTGGCGTGGGCGGCCAGTGGCAATAATAGGCAAATGGTTAGCCATGTCTTGAAAAATGGACGCATTAGGCAAGGCTCGTATGGGTTAGCGCGCAACTTTATAACAGCTTTTTTTGGCTTCCCGAGGCCGTTGGTCGATTCCACTTGGGTCTAAAGGAGCCCAAAACGCGGCAAAAAGACGCAATTGTCGGACAGAAGTCAGGTGGTACAAGGGTTTGACGGGAGACACGGTAGCACTTGCCATCTGTCGGCTACTCGTAAAAAAGTCACAAAGATTTAAAGAATATTTATCTATCGCCTGAATTGAGGTCATTCATGAACCCCTATCAGCAGTCCGCTGCGCAGCAAGACACCCACAGCAAAGTGATCGGCTACCTGCTGTGGATTTTCGGTTTTACCGGGGCTCACCGCTTCTATTACGGCAAGCCGGTGACCGGGACGCTCTGGTTCTTCACCTTCGGTTTGCTGGGGATTGGCTGGCTGATCGACGTCTTTCTGATCCCGGCAATGGACGGTGAAGCAGACCTTCGGTTCACCGCCGGCCCCATCGATTACAACGTGGCGTGGATTCTGCTGACGTTTCTCGGATTGTTCGGCGTGCACCGGATGTATCAGGGCAAGTGGATCAGCGGCTTGATCTACCTGTTGACGGGCGGGTTGTTTGTCGTGGGGGTGCTGTATGACTTCTGGACGCTCAATGGCCAGGTATCGCTGCGTAACGCCCAGCGGCAAGTTACCTACCAGTAAGCTTCGCGAGCAGGCTCGCTCCCACAGGGCACTACAAATCCACTGTGGGAGCGAGCCTGCTCGCGAAAGCAGGCGACGCGGTCTTACGCCTGGTGGCTGATCCGCCCATCCACCAGGGTGTAACGCACCAGACCCGGCAGGCTGTGGCCAATGAACGGGCAGTTCTCGCCCTTTGACAGCCAGGTCTCACCGGCCACGGTCGAGGCCGCCGGGTCGAGCAGCACGATATCTGCCGCGCCACCCACTGCCAGCTTGCCTACCGGCAGGCGCAAGGCCTCGGCAGGGCCGGTGCTGAGGCGTGCCAGCAGCGTCGGCAGATCCAGCAAGCCATCCTCCACCAGCGTCATAGCCAGCGGTAGCAGCAGTTCAACGCTGCTGATGCCCGGTTCGGTGGCGCCGAACGGCGCCAGTTTGGCGTCCCGCTCGTGGGGTTGGTGATGGCTGGAAATGGCCGAGACCACCCCGGATTTCACCGCAGCACGCAGGCCATCGCGGTCGGCGCGGGTGCGCAACGGCGGCTGCACGTGATACAGGCTGCTGAAGTCGATCAGCGCTTCATCGGTCAGGATCAGTTGATACAGCGCGACATCGGCGGTGACCTTCAAGCCACGGGCCTGGGCCTGGGCGATCAGGGCGACGCCGCGAGCGCTGGTGAGCTGGCTGAAGTGCGCGCGCACGCCGGTCTGCTCGACCAGCAGCAGATCCCGGGCCAGGGCCACGGTTTCGGCGGTTTCCGGAATGCCTGGCAAGCCGAGGAAGCTCGCGGTCGGGCCTTCGTGGGCCAGGCCTCCATCGGCAAGGTCGTGATCCTGGGAGTTGAAAATCACCGTCAGGTCGAAGGTCGCCGCATATTCCAGCGCCCGGCACAGGGTGCGGGTGTTGCGGAAGCTCTCCAGGCCGTTGCCGAAGGCCACGCAACCGGCATCGCGCAGGGCGACCAGTTCGGCCAGCTGTTCGCCGTCCAGGCCTTTGCTCAGGGCGCCGATCGGGAACACCTTGGTGTTGCCGGCCTCGCGGGCGCGGTCGAGGATCAGTTCGGCCACGGCCGAGGTATCCAGTACCGGCTTGGTCTTTGGCGGGCAGCACAGGCTGGTCACGCCACCGGCCGCGGCGGCGCGGGTTTCGCTGACGATCGAACCCTTGCGGCTGTAACCCGGCTCGCGCAGGGCGACATTCAGGTCAACCAGGCCGGGCGCGGCCACTAGGCCTTTGGCGTCGATGGTGTCGACAGCGGTGAAACCGGCTGGCGCGTCGCCCAGGGCGACGATCTTGCAGGCTTCGATGTGGATATCGGTGACTTGGTCCAGGCCGCTGGCCGGATCGATGACGCGGGCGCCAAGAATGCTGAGCTTCACTGCACGTTCTCCTGCTCGAATTGGCGCTGCGCAGTCTGCCCGCTCATGGCCATGGAAAGCACCGCCATGCGAATCGCGATGCCGTAGGTCACCTGGTTGAGGATCACCGAGTGCGGGCCGTCGGCCACCGCCGACTCGATCTCCACGCCGCGGTTGATCGGACCCGGGTGCATGACGATGGCATCCGGCTTGGCGCCGGCCAGGCGCGCGGTGGTCAGGCCGAACAGGCGGTAGAACTCGCCTTCGCTCGGCAGCAGGCCGCCGGTCATGCGCTCACGCTGCAGGCGCAGCATGATCACCACGTCGACGTCTTTCAGGCCTTCGGTCATGTCGGTGTAGACCTTCACGCCGTACTGCTCGATGCCGATCGGCAGCAGGGTTTTCGGGGCGATGACACGGATGTCCGGGCAGCCGAGGGTTTTCAGCGCGAGCATGTTCGAGCGTGCGACCCGCGAGTGCAGGATGTCGCCGACGATGGCCACCGAGAGGTTTTCGAACCCGCCCTTGTGCCGGCGGATGGTCAGCATGTCGAGCATGCCCTGGGTCGGGTGCGCGTGACGGCCATCGCCGCCGTTGATGATCGCCACCTGCGGGCACACGTGCTCGGCGATGAAGTGGGCGGCGCCGGAATCTCCGTGGCGCACGACGAACATGTCGGCAGCCATGGCTTCCAGGTTGCGCAGCGTATCGAGCAGGGTTTCCCCCTTGCTCGCCGACGATGTCGAGACGTTCAGGGTGATCACGTCCGCCGACAGGCGCTGGGCCGCCAGTTCGAAGGTGGTGCGGGTGCGGGTGGAGTTCTCGAAGAACACGTTGCACACGGTCTTGCCGCGCAGCAACGGGACTTTCTTGACCGCCCGGGCACCGACTTCGAGGAAGGAGTCGGCGGTGTCGAGGATTTCCGTCAGCAACTCGCGGCGCAAACCGTCGAGCGAGAGGAAGTGGCGCAGCTGGCCCTGGTCATTGAGCTGCAGCGGGCGCTTGGTTTCTGGAGGCGTCATCGCAATGGGACTCTCAATAGGGCGAATTAAAGGGCGAGGTCTTGCACTTCGAGCTCAAGCTCCGGACCGGACAGTTTGACCCGTTCGTTGGCGGCCAGGGACAGGGTCGCACCCAGCACGTTCGGGCGGATCGGCAGCTCGCCGGCGTCCAGATCCAGCAGGCACACCAGCGTCACGCTGGCCGGGCGGCCGTAGTCGAAGAGCTCGTTCATGGCGGCGCGGATGGTCCGGCCGCTCATCAGCACGTCATCGATCAACACCAGGTGCTGGCCTTCGATCTCGAACGGCAGGGCCGAAGGGCGCACTTGCGGGTGCAGGCCGTTCTGGCTGAAGTCGTCGCGGTAGAAGGAAACGTCGAGCGTGCCGAGGGGCGAATCGCTGCCCATTTCTTTGAGCAGGGCCTGGGCGACCCAGACGCCGCCGGTACGGATACCGATGTAGCGAGGTTCGGTGATGCCACGTTTGGCCAGGTAGGCGTCAAGCCGGATCGCCATCTGGCTGATCAGTTCGGCGGGATTGGGCAGGCTCATGGTTGCTCCTTCTTGGGCCCGAGGCCGGTAAAGCTGAAATGGCTCGGGGTATCACTAAAAGAGCCGCTAGGCGGCTCTTCCGGGTTAAGTGCATCAGGTTTCGAACAAGGCGCCGTTTTCGTCGAGCCAGCCTTGCAGCAGCAGGGCGGCGGCGATGGCGTCGACCGGGTTATCGCGATAGCTGCCTTTCTGTCCGCCACGGGCCATGCGCTCGCCCTTGGCTTCGAAGGTGGTCAGGCGTTCATCGTGGGTATAGAAGGGCAGGTTGAAGCGGCCGTTGAGCCGGCGGGCGAATTTTTCCGCGCGGGCGCACATGTCGCTGGGTGTGCCGTCCATGTTCAATGGCAGGCCGACCACCACGGCGTCGGGCTTCCACTCCTTGATCAGCGCATCGACCTTGTCCCAGTCGGGAATGCCGTTCTGCGCTTTCAGGGTGCACAGCTCGCGGGCCTGACCGGTCACGACCTGGCCGACCGCAACGCCGATGGATTTGGTGCCGTAGTCAAAACCCAGGATCAGCCGCAGGGCCATCAGGCGTGCCCCGCCTGGCTGGTGAGCAGGCTGAGGTTGACGCCAAGGTGTTTGGCCGCCGCTTCCAGGCGCAGCTCGCTGCTGGTGTTGAACAGGATGTCGGCGTCGAACGGGCAGGTCAGCCAGGCGTTCTGGGCCAGTTCGGCTTCCAGCTGGCCGGCTTCCCAACCGGCATAACCGAGGGCGATCACGCTTTTCGACGGGCCGACCCCATCGGCAATGGCGAACAGCACGTCCTGAGACGTCGACAGGGAAAGCTGGTCTTCCAGATCGACGGTCGCCTGAAAGCTCTGCCCCGAAGGATGCAGTACAAAACCGCGATCGGTCTGGACCGGGCCGCCAATGAAGATCGGCACATGCTGGCAGAGCGCCGGCGGTTCGACATCGGGCCGCAGTTGCTCAAGGATATCGGCCAGGTTCAGGTCTTGCGGACGGTTGACCACCAGCCCCATGGCGCCATTGGCCGTGTGCTCGACGATGTAGGTCAAGGTGTGCGCAAAGTTCGGGTCGACCATGTGAGGCATGGCGATCAGGAAGTGATGCTTGAGGTAGCTGGGGCTGACGTTTTTCATGACCGCTAGTGTGGCGTTCGAGGGGCGAACTGACAAGCTGGGGATGCACAGGAATTCCCTGATAACGACGCGGGTCACTGTAGGAGCGAGCCTGCTCGCGATGGTGTATCAGCTGCAGTTGTGTCGACTGACACTCCATCGCGAGCAGGCTCGCTCCTACAAGGGATATTTCCCAGGCTTCAATTACTGGACAACCGATCCCCACGCGCAAACTTCCAGGTGCGGATGATTTCCAGCCGGTCGATATCCGACAAATCCCCGGTAAACGGCGCGAACGGTGCCGCCAGGCGCACGATGCGCTGGGCCGCCTGGTCCAGCAGCGGTTGCCCGGAGGACTCAAGCACCAGCACTTCATACAGCGAGCCGTCGCGGTTGATCGAGACCATCAGGCGCAAGTTGCCGTAGATCTGCTTGCGCCGGGCTTCGTCGGGGTAATTGAGGTTGCCGATGCGCTCGACCTTCTTGCGCCATTCGTCCTTATACCAAGCGCCCTTGTCGCGCATGGTCGAGGCGGCGCTCAGGCGGTGAATGCGCGGGCGCTTGGCGTACAGCTGTTGTTCGTTGGCCAGTTCCGCTTCCAGGCTGGCGATGTCGCTGGACAGTTGCTCGCTGTCGAAGGTCGGCGCGGCCACTTCAGGCTTGGTGGCCGGCTTGGGTTCTTCGGTCTTGGTGGCGGCCTTTTTCGGCTTCGGCGCGACGGTGGTCACGGCAGCCTTGGGCGCGGTTTCCTGCACTTCAGGCTTGGCCGCAGGCGGAGGCGTGACTTTCTGCACCTTGTTGTCCTGGAAAGGCGCGACCTCGGTGGTCTTGGGGATGGCCTTTTTATCCAGGGTGCCGCTGCCTTGCTGATTCTCCTGGGCGAGGAAATCGGCCTTTTCCGGCTTCTTTTCGCTTTTGAAGGTGGCGAGGGTGATTTCCAGGGTTCTGCTGATCTGCTTGGGTTCGACCACCGTGAAGCCGACGCCCAGCAGCAGTGCCAGGTGCACCAAGGCTGCCAGAAACAGGGTAAAACCGAGACGATCGGCCGGGCGTACGCCTTTATGGGCGAGTTCGGCAGGCAGATCGGAAGGCAGGGTCATGGCAAAAAAACCAACATCGCGTTTTTCACAGGCCGGGCATGATAACGCAATGTTGGTTTTAAGCTTCAAGCTTCAACGGGTAAGCGACAAACTGTTTGTCAGGCTTTTTTGGCCTGCAGCTTCTTCTCGATGGCGTCCATGAGCATGCCGCCGATGTCGGTACCGAAGGCGTTGTCGATCTCGCGGATGCAGGTCGGGCTGGTGACGTTGATTTCGGTCAGGTGCTCGCCAATCACGTCCAGGCCCACAAACAGCAGGCCTTTTGCGCGCAGGGTCGGGCCAACTTGTGCGGCGATCCAGCGATCCTTCTCGCTCAGCGGACGGGCTTCGCCACGGCCACCGGCGGCGAGGTTGCCTCGGGTTTCGCCAGCGGCCGGAATGCGCGCCAGGCAGTAATCCACAGGCTCGCCGTCGATCATCAGGATGCGCTTGTCGCCATCCTTGATCGCCGGCAGGTAGGCCTGGCCCATGATCTGCTGGGCGCCGAGGGCGGTCAGGGTCTCCAGGATCACCGACAGGTTCGGATCGCCGGCGCGGTGACGGAAGATCGAGGTGCCACCCATGCCGTCCAGCGGCTTGAGAATTACATCGCCGTGCTTGGCGGCAAATTCACGCAGCACGTCGGCGCGGCGGCTGACCACGGTCGGCGGGGTGCACTGCGGAAACAGCGTGGCGAACAGTTTTTCGTTGCAGTCACGCAGGCTCTGCGGCTTGTTGACCACCAGCACGCCGGCGCTTTCGGCTTGTTCGAGCAAGTAGGTGGAATAGACGAATTCCATGTCGAACGGTGGATCCTTGCGCATCAGGATCACGTTCAGGTCGCTGAGCAGGTTGTCCTGTTCAGCGTCCAGTTCGAACCATTTTTCCGGGTTGGCGAATACCTTGAGCGGACGCATGCGCGCCCGGGCCTGGCCTTCGGCCTGGTAGAGGTCGCGCTGTTCCATGTAGAACAGTTCCCAGCCGCGCTTCTGCGCGGCCAGCAGCATGGCCAGCGAGCTATCCTTTTTATAGGAGATGCTGGCGATAGGGTCCATGACAATCCCGACGCGAACGCTCATGGGGTCTTTCCTCGAAAGTTGGGGGGCAATTCGATCCCTGTAGGAGCGAGCCTGCTCGCGATGGTGGATCAGATGCATGGGTGTCGACTGACACGCCATCGCGAGCAGGCTCGCTCCCACAGAAGAGCAGGCCAAAGGGCCGTGTAAAAGTGGCGTCAGAGTGGCGCCGAGTGTGTTTGCGGTCAAGGAAAAACCACTGCACCGGCCGGCCGATAGATTGGTATTGGAGACTGTGCTAAAAAGGCTGCCAAGCGGTACTGGCCCTTGAGTATCAAGGGCTTCGAGCCTTCCGTTTACCGGAAATGGACAAATAGATTCGCAAAGGCGACGGCAGAGCATTTATGGAACAGCATTCCAGCGCCTTGAAGGTCATGGTGATCGACGATTCGAAGACGATCCGTCGCACCGCCGAAACGCTGCTCAAGAACGTGGGGTGTGAGGTCATCACGGCCATCGACGGTTTCGATGCCCTGGCCAAGATTGCCGACAACCACCCCGGCATCATCTTCGTCGACATCATGATGCCGCGCCTGGATGGCTATCAGACCTGCGCCCTGATCAAGAACAACAGTGCATTCAAGTCCACGCCGGTGATTATGCTGTCGTCCAAGGACGGGCTGTTCGACAAGGCCAAGGGGCGCATCGTCGGTTCCGATCAGTTTTTGACCAAGCCTTTCAGCAAGGAAGAACTGCTGAACGCGATCCAGGCCCATGTTCCGGGCTTCGCCGCCGTTTTGCCGCAGTAAGACACCTACAGTGACGCTCGGCCAACGGGCCGGCGTCGACAAGAATGGGGAAGACCATGGCACGTATTCTGATCGTCGATGACTCGCCGACCGAAATGTACAAACTGACCGGCATGCTGGAAAAGCACGGCCATGAAGTATTGAAAGCCGAAAACGGCGCGGATGGCGTGGCCCTGGCCCGCCTGGAAAAACCCGACGCGGTGCTGATGGACATCGTCATGCCCGGCCTCAACGGGTTCCAGGCGACCCGTCAGCTGACCAAGGACCCCGAAACCGGGCACATTCCGGTCATCATCATCACCACCAAGGATCAGGAAACCGACAAGGTCTGGGGCACACGCCAGGGCGCGAAGGATTACCTGACCAAGCCGGTGGACGAAGAAACCCTGCTCAAAACCCTGAACAACGTACTGAACGGTTGATCGCCCGGTCATGACCGAATCGCTGACGGCTTTCGAGTTGCTGCTGCAGATCGACCAGCGCTGTCGACTGCTGGCGGCCGACTTGCCGTCCCAGGCGACCCGGCAGGACCACTGGAGCGGCATCGGTTTTCGTCTGGGCGATCACTGCTACGTCGCGCCCATGAGCGAAGTCAGTGAAGTGCTGCACGAGCCGCGCTTTACCCAGGTGCCGGGGGTGAAATCCTGGGTCAAGGGCGTGGCCAACCTGCGGGGGCGTTTGTTGCCGATCATGGATCTGGGAAGCTTCCTGGGGCATGAACTGTCGACCGCGCGCCGGCAGCGGCGAGTGTTGGTGGTGGAGCATCAGGACGTGTTTGCCGGGTTGATGGTCGATGAAGTGTTCGGCCTGCAGCATTTTGCCCGGGACAGCCTGGAGCCGGTCGACGCGCTGGATGGCCCGATTGCGCCGTTCATCCAGGGCCGGTTCGAGCGCGAGCAGGGTTGGCAGGTGTTCAGTCCGTTTGCGTTGGCGCAGTCGCAGGGTTTCATGAACATCGCGGTTTAGGCTTTTGTAGGAGCTGAGCTTGCTCGCGATGCAGGCGCCGAAGTTTGTCAGGCATGCCGCGTCATCGTTCATCGCGGGCAAGCCTTGCTCCTACAAGAGCGGAAGAAATTGGGCAGTACAGGCGAAGACCGATGACAAAAGCTAAAACAGGCAAGCCAATGGAAGGGTCGCGCAGTCGTTCGCAGATCATCGCGCTGTTTATTGCGCTGATCATCTTCATCATGTTGCTGTTCGCCAACTTCGCGTACCTCAACACCCAGGCCACCTACGACAAGCAGTACATCGGCCACGCGGGCGAACTGCGCGTCTTGTCCCAGCGCATTGCCAAGAACGCCACCGAAGCCGCCGCCGGCAAGGCCGCGGCGTTCAAGTTGCTCAGCGATGCGCGCAACGATTTTGCCCAGCGCTGGAGCTACCTGAAAAAAGGCGACCCCTCCACCGGCCTGCCTCCGGCCCCCGCCGCCGTACGCCCGGAAATGCGTGCGGTGCAACTGGACTGGGAGCGCCTGCTGAAAAATACCGACGCCATCCTGACCAGCGAGCAGACCGTGCTGTCGCTGCATCAGGTCGCCGCGACCCTGGCCGAAACCGTGCCGCAGTTGCAGGTCGAATACGAAAAAGTGGTGGAAATCCTCCTGCAACGCGGCGCGCCCGCGGCCCAGGTGGCAATGGCCCAGCGTCAATCATTGCTGGCCGAGCGCATCCTGGGGGCGGTGAATACGGTGTTGTCCGGCGATGAAAACTCGCAACAGGCGGCCGACGCCTTCGGTCGCGATGCCGCGCGGTTCGGCCAGGTACTCAACGGCATGCTGTCGGGCAATGTGGCGCTGCGGGTTAGCCAGGTTGAAGACCGCGATGCCCGCGCACGGCTGATGGAGATTTCCGAACTGTTCGAGTTCGTCTCCGGCTCCGTGGATGAAATTCTCGAAACGTCGCCCGAGCTGTTCAAGGTCCGCGAGTCCGCCACCAACATCTTCAGCCTGTCGCAAACCCTGCTCGATGAAGCCTCGCACCTGGCCACCGGTTTCGAAAACCTCGCCGGCGGGCGCGATACCGACACCATCGGCGGCTATGTGCTGGGCCTGGCAGCGCTGGCGTCGATCATCCTCATCGGCATGGTCATGGTCCGCGAAACCAATCGCCAGCTGCGTGAAACCGCCGAGAAGAACGAGCGCAACCAGAACGCGATCATGCGCCTGCTCGACGAGATCGAGGACCTGGCCGACGGCGACCTGACCGTGACCGCCTCGGTGACCGAAGACTTCACCGGCACCATCGCCGACTCGATCAACTATTCCGTGGACCAACTGCGCGACCTGGTGGCGACCATCAACCTCACCGCCGGCCAGGTCGCCGCCGCCGTGCAGGAAACCCAGGCCACCGCCATGCACCTGGCACAGGCCTCGGAGCATCAGGCGCAGCAGATTTCCGAAGCCTCCACCGCGATCAACGACATGGCCGAATCCATCGATCAGGTCTCGGCCAACGCCGCCGAGTCCTCGGCGGTGGCCGAGCGTTCGGTGGAAATCGCCAACAAGGGCAACGAGGTGGTGCACAACACCATTCACGGCATGGACAATATCCGCGAGCAGATCCAGGACACCGCCAAGCGGATCAAGCGTCTGGGCGAGTCCTCCCAGGAAATCGGCGACATTGTCAGCCTGATCGATGACATTGCCGATCAGACCAACATCCTCGCCCTTAACGCGGCGATCCAGGCCTCCATGGCCGGTGATGCCGGGCGCGGTTTTGCGGTGGTCGCCGACGAAGTGCAGAGGCTGGCGGAGCGTTCTTCAGCAGCGACGCGGCAGATCGAAACCCTGGTGCGGGCGATTCAGACTGACACCAACGAAGCGGTAATCTCCATGGAGCAGACCACCACCGAAGTGGTGCGTGGCGCGCGCCTGGCGCAGGATGCCGGTGTGGCCCTGGAAGAAATCGAAGGCGTATCCAAGACCCTCGCGGCGCTGATCCAGAGCATTTCCAACGCCGCACAACAACAGACGTCGTCTGCCGGCCAGATTTCCCTGACGATGAACGTGATCCAGCAGATCACCTCGCAAACCTCGTCCGGTTCCACCGCCACCGCCGAGAGCATCGGCAACCTGGCGAAAATGGCCAGCCAGCTGCGGCGTTCGGTGTCCGGCTTCACCTTGCCGGCGACCAAGGCGCCGGTGACGGACAATGCTTGAGTCGCCCGTGGGCGCCTGCAATTTGACTGATGCAACGTGACTGAAGCGAAAAGTGGAGTGGTTATGGGTGATCGGCACGACTATGTGGCCCTCGAATGGGTCAAGGGCGAGATTGCCGAAACGCTGAAGCAGGCTCATCACGCGATCGAAATCCAGCTTGATGACCCGCAGGCGACGCACGCCCTGGACGATTGCCTGGCGTGCATCCATCAGGTTCACGGCAGTTTGCAGATGGTCGAGTTCTACGGCGCGGCCCTGCTCGCCGAAGAGATGGAGCACCTGATCGTCGCCTTGCAGAACAACCGCGTCAGCCATCGTGACGAAGCGTTGCACCTGATGCTGCAAGCCCTTGGACAACTGCCGATCTACCTCGACCGGGTACAGGGCGCGCGCCGTGACCTGCCGCTGGTGGTGCTGCCGTTGATCAACGACCTGCGCAGCGCCCGCGGCGAAAGCCTGTTGTCGGAAACCAGCCTGTTCAGCCCGCAACTGCCGGACTTGCCACCACTGGACGCCGAGGCCCTGGCGCTGCTGGAGCCGGCGGATCTGCCCAATGTGCTGCGCAAGTTGCGGCAAATGCTGCAAATGGGCTTGGTCGGCCTGCTCCGCGAGCAAGACGACGACACCAATCTCGGCTACCTGGCCAAGGTGTTTTCCCGTCTCGAAAGTCTGTGTGCCAACGCGCCCCTGAGCCCGCTGTGGCAGGTCGCTTCGGCGCTGGTCGAAGGCATGCGTGGCGGTGCGATCGCCAACAGTCCGGCGCTGCGCAGCCTGTTCAAGGACGCCGACAAGGAACTCAAGCGCCTGCTCGAACAGGGCATGGCCGCCATCAATCAGCCGGCGCCGCCGGACCTGCTCAAGAGTTTGCTGTTCTACATCGCCAAGGCCGAACATCCCACGGGGCAGATGCTGACCATGAAAGATCGCTACGCACTGGATGACGCGCTGCCCGACAGCGCGATGGTCGATGAAGAGCGCGCACGCCTTGCCGGCCCCGACCGCGACGCCATGCGCTCGGTGCTGGCGGCCTTGTGCGAGGAGCTGGTACGGGTCAAGGAGCGCCTGGATCTGTTCGTGCGCAGCGACCGGCAAAATGTCTCGGACCTCGACAGCCTGCTCGCGCCGCTGCGGCAAATTGCCGACACCCTCGCGGTGCTGGGTTTCGGCCAGCCACGCAAAGTCATCATTGATCAATTGGCGGTGGTGCTGAGTCTCGCTCAGGGCCATCGCGCGCCCGATGATGCGATTCTCATGGACGTCGCCGGCGCCTTGCTCTACGTCGAGGCGACCCTGTCCGGGATGGTGGGCACCGTCGAACCCGAGAGCCAGGAAGAAGGCAGCCTGCCGACCACCGACCTGACGCAGATCCATCAGATCGTGATCAAGGAAGCGCGCATCTGTCTGCAACAGGCCAAGGACATGATCGTCGACTACATCGACGCCGACTGGGACCGTCAGCATTTGCAGCCACTGCCCGCCTTGCTGACCCAGGTACGCGGTGCGTTGGCGATGATTCCGCTGAGCCGCGCGGCGAGCCTGGTCGAAACCTGCAATCACTTCATCCGCGAGCACCTGCTGCTCGACCCTGGCCAGCCCGACTGGCAGGAACTGGACAGCCTGGCCGACGTCATCGCCAGCCTCGAGTATTACCTCGAGCGCCTCAACGATGACCCGGAAGCGCCGGGCGATCAGTTGCTCGACATCGCCGAACAAAGCCTGGCGACACTCGGCTTCTTCCCTAACAAACGCCCTGACGAACAGCCCGGCGAACAACAGGTGCCGGTGCTGGAAGATGTGCTCAGCCCCAGTGAAGCGCAGACCCTGCAACAACAGCAGGAGCAGGATGCCTCGGCCGTCGCCCGGTCCCTGGCCGATGTCCTGGCCAGCCCCGTATCCGCCCTCAATCCTCCGGCGCAGAGCACGCCGGGCAGCCTCTTGCCGCCGCCCGTCGATGAAGAACCGGTGGACGATGAATTGCGCGAAGTGTTCCTCGAAGAAACCGACGAGGTGCTGGAGATTCTTCGCGAGTACCTGCCACGCTGGTCGATCAACCCCGACAATCGCTCGGCCCTGAGCGAGCTGCGCCGCGCCTTCCACACCCTCAAGGGCAGTGGCCGGATGGTGCGTGCGCTGGTGATCGGCGAACTCGCCTGGACCGTGGAAAACCTGCTCAACCGCGTGCTTGAAGGCAGCGTCGAGCCCGGTGCGACGGTGCAGCAACTGATCGGTGATGTGTTGCGTCTGCTGCCGGAACTGGTGGCCGAATACGCCGCCCATGCCCAGCGTCAGCGCAGCGATGTCGATCAGCTGGCCGCCCGCGCCCATGCCCTGGCCAATGGCGATGAGCCGTTATCCGATGAGGACACCCAGGACGTCTCGGCGCTTGATCCGTTGTTGCTGGAGATCTTCCGCAAAGAAGCGGAAACCCATTTGAGCAGCCTCAATCGCTTCCTCGAGGAGGCCGCCGAACACCTGCCGTTGCAGGCCAGCGATGCCTTGCTGCGGGCCCTGCACACCCTCAAGGGCAGTGCCTCGATGGCCGGGGTCTTGCCGATCGTCGAGTTGGCGGTGCCGCTGGACCAACTGGCCCGGGAGTACAAGGCGCACCAGATCCCTCTGGACCTGGACGAAGTCGAAGTGCTGCTGGAAGCCGAGGGGCTGTTCCGTCTTGGCTTGCGCCAGCTTAAAAAGGACCCGCTGGCCGAGATCCCCCATGCGCGCGAATTGATCGAGCGGGCCCGGGCGATGCTCGCCGAACGGCTGCAAAGCCTGCTGGATCTGCCCAGCAGTGCCCCGCGGGTCAAGCGTGATCCGCAGTTGATCAACAACTTCCTGGCCCAGGGCATGGACATCCTGCTCGATGCCGAAAGCCTGTTGCAGCGCTGGCAGCAGCACCCCGGCGAACGCCAGGAACTCAGTGCACTGCTGGACGAACTGACCACCCTGGGCGAAGGCGCGCATCTGGCCGACCTGCATGCGGTGGATCAACTGTGCGAAGCCTTGCTCGACCTCTACGGTGCCGTGGAAGAGAGCAGCCTGGCGGTCAGCGAAGGGTTCTTCCAGCAAGCGCAAAGTGCTCACGAAGCCCTGATCGACATGCTCGACGAACTGGCCGCCGGCCAGGACGTCAGCCCGCGTCCGGACCGGGTCCGGGCCTTGCAGGACTTGCTCAACGAAAGCCTCGACCCGTCGGCCATGGGCCTGATTCGCAGTGACGGCAGCCGTAGCTTGAGCATCCGCGAACTCACCGATGCCACCGCCGAGCTTAAAAACACCTTGCCCCCTGTGGGAGCTGAAAACTCTCTCCCCCCTGTGGGAGCGAGCCTGCTCGCGATGGACGTCAACGATGACGCGCTGTCTCTGGATGAGCGCGGTGCCGGTGAGTCCATCGCGAGCAGGCTCGCTCCCACAAGGGACCGTGAGCTGGACGACGAGATCGTCTCGATCTTCCTCGAAGAAGCCGTGGATATCCTCGACAGCGCCGACCAGGCCTTGCATCGCTGGCTGAGCGAGCCGCAAAACGCCGCGCCCCTGTCGTCCCTGCAACGGGACTTGCACACCCTCAAGGGCGGCGCGCGGATGGCCGAAGTCGAGCCGGTCGGTGATCTGGCCCATGAACTGGAAGGTCTCTATGAAGGCCTGGTGGATCGCCGCTACAACTACAGCGAAGCACTGGCGCAGTTGCTGCAACAGAGCCATGACTACCTGGCACAGCAGCTTGAGCAGTTGCAGAACCACCAGTTGCTGGACGATCCCGCTGAACTGATCGAGGCCATTCACGCCTTCCGCCAAGGGCATGGCGCTCCCGTCGAGGTGATCGAGCCGGTGGCCGATGACGCGGCCCATCACGACAGCGATTTGCTGGAGATCTTCCTCGAGGAAGGTTTCGACATCATCGAAAGCTCCGGCGCGGCGCTGGTGCGCTGGCAGGCCGAACCATCCAATCGCCAGGAAGTGGAAACGCTGTTGCGCGACCTGCACACCCTCAAGGGTGGTGCGCGCATGGTGGAAATCACCCCCATCGGCGATCTGGCCCACGAACTGGAGTATCTCTACGAAGGCTTGTCCACCGGCCTGCTCAAACCCACGGGTGCGTTGTTTGAGCTGCTGCAACGCAGCCATGACCGGCTGGCGCAAATGCTCGATGCCGCCCGCGCCGGGGAGCCGTTGCCACCGGCCGACCGATTGCTCGACGCGATCAGAAATTTCAGCCATCCCTCGGTCCCTGACGCGCAGACAGCGGTTGTGCCGCCGGTCGTGGTCAAGGTCGAAACGCCGCTGCTGCCGGCGGATCTCGGCGCGGACATGGTCAAGGTCTCGGCGGAACTGCTCGACGATCTGGTCAACCTCGCAGGCGAGACCTCAATCTTTCGCGGCCGGATCGAACAGCAGGTCAGCGATGCGCAGGTGGCGCTGAACGAGATGGAAACCACCATCGAGCGCATGCGCGATCAGTTGCGCCGGCTAGACACTGAAACCCAGGGCCGGATCCTCAGCCGGCAGCAAGACGCCGAGCGCCTGGGCTATGAAGAATTCGACCCGCTGGAGATGGACCGTCACTCGCAATTGCAGCAACTGTCGCGGGCCTTGTTCGAGTCCGCCTCCGATCTGCTCGATCTCAAGGAAACCCTCGACCGGCGCAATCAGGACGCGGAAAACCTGTTGCAGCAACAGGGCCGCATCAACACCGAGTTGCAGGAAGGCCTGATGCGCACGCGCATGGTGCCGTTCGAACGGATGCTGCCACGCCTCAAGCGTATCGTCCGCCAGGTGGCGGGCGAGCTGGGCAAGGACGTGGAGTTCATCGTCGGCAACGCCGAAGGCGAGATGGATCGCAACGTGCTCGAACGCATGGCGGCGCCGCTGGAACACATGCTGCGCAACGCCGTGGACCATGGCCTTGAGTCCGCCGAGGTGCGGATCGCCGCGGGCAAACCAGCGCAGGGGCGGATCACCCTCGACCTGTTGCGCGAAGGCGGCGACATGATTTTCGACATCCGCGACGACGGTGCCGGCGTGCCGCTCGATGCCGTGCGGCGCAAGGCGATCAAGCGCGGCCTGCTCGATCAGCACAGTGAAATCAGTGACCGCGACGTGTTGCAGTTCATCCTGCAACCGGGGTTTTCCACCGCCGAAAAAATCACCCAGATTTCCGGGCGCGGCGTCGGCATGGACGTGGTGCACGAAGAGGTTCGGCAACTGGGCGGCAGCATGAGCATCGACTCGGTGCCGGGGCAGGGCGTGCATTTCCGTATCCGATTGCCGTTCACCGTGTCGGTCAATCGGGCGCTGATGGTGCAATGCGGTGAGGATCAGTACGCGATTCCGCTGAACACCATCGATGGCATTGTTCGTGTGCTGCCCAATGAGCTGGAAGGGCATTTCCGGCTCGATCCGCCGTCCTATGAATACGCCGGGCAACGCTATGAGCTGTGCTATCTGGGTGAGCTGCTGAAAACCGGCCATCGTCCCAAACTGTTGGGCCAGAGCCTGCCGCTGCCGGTGCTGCTGGTGCAATGCAACGAGCGGCACATCGCGGTGCAGGTCGACGCCATGGCCGGTACCCGGGAAATCGTGGTCAAGAGCCTCGGCCCGCAGTTCGCGGCCGTGCAGGGTGTCTCCGGGGCAACGATCCTGGGCGATGGCCGGGTGGTGCTGATTCTCGACCTGCTGGCGCCGATCCGTGCGTTGCAGGCCCATGTGCCGCAACGCACCCACGTTCAGGACAGCGAATTCGAACCGCAAAAGCCGTTGCTGGTGATGGTGGTCGACGACTCGGTCACGGTGCGCAAGGTCACCAGCCGCCTGCTCGAACGTCATGGCATGAACGTGCTGACAGCCAAGGACGGTGTCGATGCCATGCTGCTGCTCGAAGAACACATGCCCGACATCATGCTGCTGGATATCGAAATGCCGCGCATGGACGGCTTCGAAGTGGCGACCCAAGTGCGTAACGATGAACGCCTGCAGCACCTGCCGATCATCATGATCACCTCCCGCACCGGCCAGAAACACCGCGACCGGGCCATGGCCATCGGCGTCAACGACTACCTCGGCAAGCCGTACCAGGAATCGGTACTGCTCGAAAGCATTGCCCTGTGGAGCAAAACCCATGCATGAGCGGCGCCTCAACCCGCGCAGCATCAACCTCACCGGCCTGCTGCTGCCCCTGGCCGACCGTAACCTGATCCTGCCCAACGTCGCGGTGGCCGAGTTGATCGACTACCAACCCGCTGCGTTCGATCTCGACACACCGCCGTGGTACCTGGGCCGGGTCACCTGGCGCAACCGGCAGATTCCGTTGCTCAGTTTCGAGTCGGCGTGCGGCAATAAAATCGTCATCGGCGAGCGTGCGCGGATCGTCATCCTCAATGCCCTGGGTGGCCGCCCTGAACTTAAGTTCATCGCGATGCTGGTGCAGGGGATCCCGCGTTCGTACAAGCTCGACAGCCAGTTGAGCTATGTGGATGTGCCGTTGTGTTCGCTGGAAAAGGCGGCGGTGCAGGTGGCGGATCAGGTGGCGAAGGTGCCGGATTTGATGGCGCTGGAGGAGTTGTTGGTAACGGCCGGCTTAGCGAACTGATCCTGACTTTATGGTGATCGCACCGGCCTCATCGCGGGCAAGCCCGCTCCCACAGTGACCGAGTCGGTCACAAATTTTGTGCACGGTGCTAACCCTGTGGGAGCTGGCTTGCCAGCGATAGCGTCAGTTCAGGCAACCATTAACCTGAGCGTAACAATCCACCACCGCGCTTGATTGATACCCCCACCCAACCCTCCTACTGTGACCCCCACGACAGCGAACCCGTGGAGTGGTCATGACAACAACAATATCCCCCGACTCGCGATGGACGCGGCGGCGCAGCGAGAAGCAGCGGCGTCTTGAGTTGGTCAAGGGCCTTGCCGATGGTGTGGTGTTGCCCACCGACAAGATCGTGGCGGCACTGGAGGCGTTGATCCTGCCCGGCGACCGTGTGGTGCTCGAAGGCAACAACCAGAAGCAGGCGGATTTCCTGTCCCGCTCCCTGGTCAAGGCCGATCCGGCCAAGCTGCACGATCTGCACATGATCATGCCCAGCGTCGGGCGTGCCGAGCATCTGGACCTGTTCGAACGGGGCATCGCGCGCAAGCTCGATTTCTCCTTCGCCGGCACCCAGAGCCTGCGCATCAGCCAGCTACTCGAAGACGGCCTGCTGGAAATCGGCGCGATCCACACTTACATCGAACTCTACGCGCGGCTGGTGGTGGACCTGATCCCCAACGTCGTGCTCTCGGCCGGTTTCATGGCCGACCGCGCGGGCAACATCTACACCGGGCCCAGCACCGAAGACACTCCTGCACTGATCGAACCGGCAGCCTTCAGCGACGGCATCGTCATCGTTCAGGTCAACCAATTGGTGGATGACGTCAGCGACCTGCCTCGGGTCGACATCCCGGCGTCGTGGGTCGATTTCGTGGTGGTGGCCGACAAGCCGTTCTACATCGAACCACTGTTCACCCGCGACCCACGGCACATCAAGCCAGTGCATGTGTTGATGGCGATGATGGCGATTCGCGGGATCTACGAAAAACACAACGTCCAGTCCCTGAACCACGGCATCGGTTTCAACACCGCCGCCATCGAACTGATCCTGCCCACCTACGGCGAATCCCTCGGCCTGAAGGGCAAGATCTGCCGCAACTGGACCCTCAACCCGCATCCAACCCTGATCCCGGCGATCGAAAGCGGCTGGGTCGAAAGCGTGCACTGCTTCGGCACCGAGCTGGGGATGGAAAACTACATCGCCGCACGCCCCGATGTGTTCTTCACCGGGCGCGATGGCTCCCTGCGTTCCAACCGGATGTTCAGCCAACTGGCCGGGCAATACGCGGTGGACCTGTTCATCGGCGCTACCTTGCAGGTCGATGGCGACGGCCATTCCTCCACTGTGACTCGCGGGCGCCTGGCCGGCTTCGGTGGGGCGCCGAACATGGGCCACGACCCGCGCGGTCGTCGCCACGGCACCCCGGCCTGGCTCGACATGCGCCACACCGACGTCGCCGAGCCGATGCTCGAGCGCGGCAAGAAGCTGGTGGTGCAGATGGTCGAGACCTTCCAGGAAGGCGGCAAACCGACCTTCGTCGAAACCCTCGATGCCATCGACGTGGCGAAGAAAAGCGGCATGCCGCTGGCGCCGATCATGGTCTACGGCGACGACGTCACCCACTTGCTGACCGAAGAAGGCATCGCCTACCTGTACAAGGCGCGCTCGCTGGAAGAGCGCCAGGCGATGATCGCCGCCGTGGCCGGGGTGACCGCCATCGGCCTGCGCCACAACCCCAAAGACACCGCGCGCATGCGCCGTGAAGGCCTGATCGCCTTGCCAGAAGACTTAGGGATTCGCCGCACCGACGCCACCCGCGAACTGCTCGCCGCGAAAAGCGTGGCTGATCTGGTGGAGTGGTCCGGTGGCCTCTACAACCCGCCCGCCAAGTTCAGGAGCTGGTAATGCACGCACTCAACCTGCAACCGAAAACCCTGACCCTGGCCGAGCGCCTGGCGGACCTGGCGGTGGACGCGCTGATCGACGAAGCGGACCTGTCGCCGAAGCCGGCGCTGGTCGACCGTCGTGGCAGTGGCGCCCATACCGATCTGCACCTGGGGCTGATGCACGCCTCGGCACTGGCCCTGTGGCCGGCGTTCAAGGAAATGGCCGAAGCCGCCATCGAAATCGGCGAGATCGGCCTGCCGCTGCGTGAAGCCATTGGCCTGATTGGCCGCGAGGGTGAGCAAGCGATGCTCGCCACCACCGACGGTGTGAACACCCACCGTGGCGCGATCTGGGCTTTGGGTTTGCTGGTCGCTGCGGTGGCCCTTGAACCCGAGTCCAGCACCGCCGGCTCTGTCGCGTTGCGCGCCGCACGCCTGGCCTTGCTCGAAGATCGCCATGCGCCACGTCCGCTCAGTCACGGCGCACAAGTCGCCCAGCGTTACGGCGCACGCGGCGCCCGTGAAGAAGCGCAGCTGGGCTTTCCCGCCGTGATCGAACGCGCGCTGCCGCAACTGAAACGCAGCCGCTCTGCCGGCCATGGCGAACAGAACGCAAGGCTCGATGCGCTGCTGGCGATCATGACGGAGCTGGCCGACACCTGCGTGCTGTACCGCGCCGGAGAAGAAGGGCTGCACACCATGCAGCGCGGCGCCCAGGCGGTGCTTGACGCGGGCGGCAGTGCCAGCCTCGCGGGCCGTCGTCGACTGCACGAGCTGGACCAACAACTGATCGCATTGAATGCCTCGCCCGGCGGCGCTGCCGACCTGCTCGCCGCCTGCTTGTTCATCGACCGTATCGAGTCGGGCGACAACCTCATTCAGGGAGTTTTTTGATGGAAACCTTATCCTTTGAATTCCCCGCCGGGCAGCCGCCACGCGGCCGCACGCTGGTGGGCTGTGTCGGCTCGGGCGATCTGGAAGTGCTGATCCAGCCGGGCCAACCCGGCAAGCTGACCATCACCGTACAGACCTCGGTCAACGGCAGCGAACAACGCTGGCAGCACCTGTTCGCGCGGATGTTCGACGGCCAGACGCCGTCGGCGATGGACATCGATATCCACGATTTCGGCGCCACCCCCGGCGTGGTGCGTCTGCGTCTGGAACAAGGCTTCGAGGAGATCGGCCATGAGTGACAGCGCAGCGCTCCTCAACAAGCACAGCTTCGTCGAACTCGGCGCGCGGCAGCGGGCGAAAGCCTTGCTCGATGCCGGTACCTTTCGCGAACTGATCGACCCCTTCCAGCGCGTCATGTCGCCGTGGCTGGCCCGTCAGGGTGTGGTGCCGCAAGCCGATGACGGCGTGGTGATCGCCAAGGGCAGCCTCGACGGTTTGCCGGTGGTGATCGCCGCCATCGAAGGTGCGTTCCAGGGCGGCAGCCTCGGTGAAGTCGGCGGGGCGAAGATTGCAGGCGCCTTGGAACTCGCCGCTGAAGACAACCGCAAGGGCATCCCGACTCGCGCCGTGTTGCTGCTGGAAACCGGTGGCGTGCGCCTGCAGGAAGCCAACCTTGGCCTGGCGGCGATTGCCGATATCCATGCGGCGATTGTCGATCTGCGCCAGTACCAACCGGTGGTGGGTGTGATCGCCGGCAGCGTCGGTTGCTTTGGCGGCATGTCGATTGCCGCCGGGTTGTGCAGCTACCTGGTGGTGACCCAGGAAGCGCGCCTCGGCCTGAACGGCCCGCAGGTGATCGAGCAGGAAGCCGGCCTTGAGGAATACGACTCCCGCGACCGGCCCTTCATCTGGAGCCTGACCGGTGGCGAGCAACGTTTCGCCACGGGGCTGGTGGATCGCTACGTCGAAGATGACGCGGCGCAGATCCGCCAGCAGGTCGGCGAATTGTTCAAGCAAGGTTTGCCGGCGCAGCAGCGCAGCGCTCAGGCCGATCTGTACCTGCAACGGTTGGCGCAGCTGGACGCCGCACCGCAAATCGAACCGGCCACGGTTCGCAACCTGTATCAAGGAGCGCGCTCATGAGTTCGTATTCCCTGCGGGGCCTGCACTGGTTCAACGCGCTGGCTGCCGATGCCAAACCGGTTGCTGGTTTGCCGGCTTCGTTGAAAGTGGCCGATGGATTGTTGGGCGATCAGGCCGTGCGTTTTATCGCGGTGGTGGCCGATCCGGATAACCGCTTCGCCCGCGCTCGTAACGGCGAGGTCGGCCTGCTGGAAGGCTGGGGCCTGGCCAAGGCGGTGGATGAAGTGATCGCGGCCGATCAAGGTAAATCGCAAAAGCGCGCACTGATTGCCATAGTCGACGTACCGAGCCAGGCCTATGGCCGTCGCGAGGAAGCGCTCGGCATTCATCAGGCGCTGGCGGCAGCGGCGGACAGCTATGCCCGCGCCCGTCTGGCCGGGCACGCCGTGATCGGCCTGCTGGTGGGCAAGGCCATGTCCGGGGCGTTTCTCGCCCATGGCTATCAGGCCAATCGACTGATCGCCCTGCGTGATCCGGGGGTGATGGTGCATGCCATGGGCAAGGCGTCGGCAGCGCGGGTGACCCTGCGCAGCGTCGAAGAGCTGGAAACCCTGGCCGCCAGCGTGCCGCCGATGGCCTATGACATCGACAGCTATGCCAGCCTCGGGTTGCTCTGGGAAACCCTGTCGGTGGAGCAGATCGAAACGCCAACCGCCGCCGATGTGAGCCGCGTGACCGAGTGCCTGACTCAGGCAATAGGCGATGTCGCTGGCAACGGGCGAGACCTGAGCAGTCGCTTGGGCGCCAGCAACCGCGCGGCGTCGAGCCAGGTTCGCCAACTGTTGAGAGAGCAGTGGTGAGCAAGCTCATGGCCCACGACCTGCTCTGGGGCATGACCCCGGAGCAGTTGCCAGCGGATGCGCCTGCGTGGGTGATCGAGTCGGTCCGCGCCGGGCAACCGGTGGTGGTGCGTCGCGCGGTATCGGTGGCGGGGCAGGTGGCGGTCGGCGTGCGTGGGCGTTTGCGTGAGCAGCGTTTTGCAGCGTCGATGGCTATCGATTCGGTGACGCGCCGAGTGCAGCCGGAGCAGCTTTGCCATGTCGACATTGACCGGGATTTGCCCGCCGTTCGGGCGCTTAAGCAATTGCGTCCGATGCTCGACGATTGCGGTTGGGCATGGGGCGTCAGCGGCAGTGCCGGATTCGAATTGGCCAGTGGTTTTCAAGCACTCCACGAAGGCAGCGATCTGGATCTGATCCTGCGTGCGCCGCAGCCCATCAGCTGTGCTCAGGCACAGGTGTTGGTGACTCTGCTCGATAGGGCGGTGTGCGTGGTGGACATGCAAGTGCAGACTCCGTTCGGCGCCGTGGCCTTGCGCGAGTGGGCTGGATCTTCGAATCGTGTATTGCTGAAAAACGCTCGCGAAGCCTGTCTGGTCATCGATCCATGGAACCCGCAGGAGCAGGCAGCGTGAGCAGCTTGTTGGTGTTCCCTGGCCAGGGCGCGCAGCAGCCGGGCATGCTCCAGCGCGTATCCCGAGAAATCCTCAGCGAGGCCAGCGATGTGCTCGGTGAGGATGTCTCGCGGCTCGATTCTGCCCAGGCATTGCAATCGACCCGGGCGGTGCAGCTTTGTCTATTGATCGCCGGTGTGGCGGCTGCACGACAGTTGGCGATGCCTTCGGACTACGTCGCCGGGTTGTCCATCGGTGCCTATCCGGCGGCGGTGGTGGCTGGCGCCCTGGGTTTTGGCGATGCACTGCATCTGGTCAGCCTGCGCGGTGAACTGATGCAACAGGCTTATCCACAGGGCTTTGGCATGACCGCGATCACCGGGCTTGAGCTGGCGACGGTGGAAGGTTTGCTGGCGCAGGTTCACAGCGAAGATGCACCGGTTTATCTGGCGAACATCAACGCCGATAACCAGGTGGTGATTGCCGGCAGCGACGGCGCGATGAAAGCGGTAGAGGAGCTGGCGCGAAGCCGGGGTGCGGGTCTGGCCAAGCGCCTGGCGGTGAGTGTGCCGTCGCACTGTCCGCTGCTGGAAACACCGGCGAAAACCCTGGCCGAAGCCTTCGCCAGCATCAAGCTGCACACCCCGAAAATCGCTTACCTGAGCGGCAGTCGCGCACGGCCGATCATCAACCCCGAAGCCTTGCGCGACGACCTGGCTTTCAACATGTGCCGCGTGGTGGATTGGCGCGGCACCGTACAAAGCGCGTATGAGCGCGGCGTGCGTCTACAGATCGAACTGCCGCCCGGTGCGGTGTTGACCGGGCTGGCGCGCCGGGTGTTCGAGCAGGGTACCGTGATGGCTTTCGACGGTGCCCGGCTCGATACCTTGCAGGCGCTGTTGCGTGAGGAGGGAAGCCGTCACTCCTAGACCTGCGACCTGAGGCTTCGAACAACAAAAACAACATTCGACGATGCACTTTGAGGACGACAACAATGATTATTTACGGTGTGGCGCTGCTGGCGATTTGTACGTTGGCGGGAGTGATCATGGGCGACATGCTGGGCGTGTTGCTGGGCGTCAAATCCAACGTCGGCGGGGTCGGGATCGCGATGATCCTGCTGATCTGCGCGCGGTTGTGGATGCAAAAACGCGGCGGCATGACCAAGGACTGCGAGATGGGCGTCGGCTTCTGGGGCGCCATGTACATTCCGGTGGTGGTGGCGATGGCGGCGCAACAGAACGTGGTCACGGCCCTGCATGGCGGCCCGGTGGCGGTGCTGGCGGCGATCGGTTCGGTGGTGGTCTGTGGTTGCACCATTGCCTTGATCAGCCGGACCCACAAGGGCGAACCCTTGCCCGATGAACCGGCGGAGATCTCTCCCGTTGGCACACCGGTAGGAGGTCGCTGATATGTGGGATCTCATCAAGAATGGTCTGGAACATAACGGTCTGGTCACGGCGTTCGCTTTCGTCGGCGTGATCATGTGGGTGTCGGTGGTGTTGTCGAAGCGCCTGACGTTCGGACGGATTCACGGCTCGGCGATTGCCATCGTCATTGGCCTGGTCCTGGCCTGGGTCGGCGGCACCCTGACCGGCGGGCAGAAAGGGTTGGCGGACCTGACGCTGTTCTCCGGCATTGGTTTGATGGGCGGCGCCATGCTGCGTGACTTCGCCATCGTCGCCACGGCGTTCGAAGTGCAGGCCACCGAGGCGAAGAAAGCAGGGTTGATCGGCGTGATCGCGCTGCTGCTGGGCACGGTGCTGCCGTTCATTGTCGGGGCGTGCATGGCCTGGGCGTTCGGTTATCGCGACGCGATCAGCATGACCACCATCGGTGCCGGTGCGGTGACCTACATCGTCGGCCCGGTGACCGGTGCTGCAATTGGTGCGAGCTCGGATGTGATGGCGCTGTCGATTGCCACCGGGTTGATCAAGGCGATTCTGGTAATGGTCGGCACGCCGGTGGCGGCGCGCTGGATGGGGCTGGACAATCCGCGTTCGGCGATGGTGTTTGGTGGCCTGGCCGGGACCGTCAGCGGTGTGACCGCCGGGTTGGCGGCGACGGATCGCCGGCTGGTGCCTTACGGCGCGTTGACCGCGACCTTCCATACCGGGCTGGGCTGTCTGCTGGGGCCGTCGGTGCTGTACTTCATTGTTCGTGGGATTGTCGGTTAAGTCCGGTATTTCAGCGTCTGAGATGGCCTCATCGCGGGCAAGCCTTGCTCCCACAGTTGATCGGCGCAAAACCTGTGGGAGCAAAGCTTGCTCGCGATTGCAGCGACTCGGTTTCAAACCTGGCGATTGGCATACATCCGACACTCCGCCAGCAACGCCAGCAGATTCGGATCCCGCTCCTTGGCCTTGAGAAACACCACGCCAATGTGCTGCTGCAACCGATACTGTTCCTGCAATGGGATCAGCTTCACCCGATTCTCGTACACCGCTGCAATCCGCCCCGGCAGCAACGCATAGCCCACCCCCGAACTGACCATGCTCAGCAGGGTGAAGATGTCGTTGACCTGCATCGCCACCTTCGGCTCGAACCCCGCCTGGCTGAACACCCGATTGCCGTCCTGATGGGTGGCGAAGCCTTGGGTCAGGGTGATGAAGGTTTCGTCGCGCACTTCCGCCAGGTCGACTTCACTGCGATGAGCGAACTTCGAATCGGCCGGGGTGGCCAGGAAGATATCGTCGGAGAACAGCGGAAGGTGCTCAAGGTCCGGGTCGTTGATGCTGTCGTCCAGAGACACCAGGATCGCATCGACTTCCATGTTCTTGAGCTTGTACAGCAGGTCGAAGTTCGAGCCGAGGATCAGGTCGATGTTGAGTTCGCTGCGGCGGATTTTCAGACCCATGATCAGTTGCGGCACGGTCTTGACCGTCAGCGAATACAGCGAGCCCAATTTGAAGCGCTCGGCGGAAAAGCCGGCGGCCTCGCGGGTCAGGCGCACGCTTTCGACCACGTCCTGAATCAGCTTCTGCGCCCGTTCTTCCAACACGTAGGCGCTTTCCAGCGGCGTCAGGTTGCGCCCTTCGTGCTTGAACAGCGGGCAGCGCAGGGCGCTTTCCAGGGAGTGGATCGCGCGGTGCACGCTGACATTGCTGGTCTGCAACTCGGCGGCAGCCCGGGCCAGATTGCCGGTGCGCATGAAGGCCAGGAACACTTCGAGTTTTTTCAGGGTCAACTCTTCATCGATCAGCATGGGGCGGACTCTTATTCGTATGGATCGATTGTGCCCGTTAAACACAGACCTTTGTAGGAGCCGAGCTTGCTCGCGATGGCGGTGTGTCTGTCAATGTTGAGTTGTCTGACACACCGCTATCGCGAGCAAGCTCGGCTCCCACAGGGGAGGGCGTTGTTTCTGAAACATTGCGCTTTTAGGCTTGAGGCCTGAGCCTTGCGATTTCGAGGGGTAGGCAACCGATGTATCACGGGGAAAAACTCAACGCCTGGACGCATCTGGTCGGGGCGGTGGCGGCGTTTGTCGGCGGGGTGTGGCTGATTGTGGTCGCCAGCCTCGATGGCAGTGCGTGGAAGATCGTCAGCATGGCGATCTACGCCTTTACCTTGCTGGCGTTGTACAGCGCATCGACCGTGTACCACAGCGTGCGCGGGCGCAAGAAAGCGATCATGCAGAAGATCGATCACTTTTCGATCTACCTGTTGATCGCCGGCAGCTACACGCCGTTCTGCCTGGTCACGCTACGCGGGCCGTGGGGCTGGACGCTGTTCGGGATTGTCTGGGGGCTGGCGTTGATCGGCATCCTGCAAGAGATCAAGCCGCGTTCGGAAGCGCGGGTCCTGTCGATCGTGATTTACGCAGTGATGGGCTGGATCGTGCTGGTAGCGGTCAAGCCCTTGCTCGCCGCATTGGGCAGCGCCGGTTTTACCTGGCTGGCGTTGGGGGGAGTGTTCTACACCGTGGGCATCATCTTCTTTGCCCTTGATGACCGGCTGCGGCATGCCCACGGGATCTGGCACCTGTTCGTGATTGCCGGGAGTCTGCTGCACTTTGTGGCGATCTGGTTCTACGTCCTTTAAGGCACAGTTTGGTTTTCAACCTGTAGGAGCGAGCCTGCTCGCGATTGCGGTGGATCAGCCAATGATGATGTTGGCTGACCTGACGCCATCGCGAGCAGGCTCGCTCCTACAGTGGTTATGTGTCTGGGCTCAAGAGGGTGACGGGATCAGATGATCCAGTTGTTCCTGAGCCCTGCGGCTGAAGATCTGCAACAGGTCGCTCAACGTGTGCGGCGGTGGTTCGGTGGCACGGGTCACCGCATACAGCGTGATGGGCAACGGCGGTGCCAGCGGGCGGATCGTCGTCGCGGCAGGGGCGGCGCCCAGTGCGGTGAACGGGTCGATCACCGCCAACCCGGCACCGGACTCCACCATCGCCCGGGCCAGTGAATAGGTCTGCACGGCGATGCGTACTCGGGGTGGCGGTTCGACCGCTTCGAGGTAGCTGTCCAGTCGGGCGGCCAACGGGTCTGCACTGGACAAGCCAATCAACGGCGCCCCCGCCAACGCCATCAGCGGTAGCGGTTGGCCGATCTCTTCGTCCGGCCAATAGTCCTTTGGCGCCAGCGCCACCAACACGCCAGATGCCAAGGCCTGAGCCTTGAGCCCCGGATGATCCGGCCGCTGCAAGGTCAGGGCGACATCCACTTCGCGCATCAACAGGTTCTGCACCAGCTCGCGGCTGTGGGCGCTGGATAGTTCGCAGGCGATGTCGGGGTAACGTGTGGTCCATTCGTGGATGGCCGGCGGCAGCAAGGAGAGGGCCAGCGCCGGGGTGGCGCCGATGCGCAGGCTGTGGCCCGGCTCGCGGCGCAGGCTCTGCGCCAGACGCCGCACGCCTTGCAGGCTTTCGCTGACCTTGTCCACTTCGCGCTCCAGCTCCAGCGCTTCAGGCGTGGCCTGCAACTTGCCGCGTACCCGCAGGAACAACGCGAAGCCCAGCTGCTGTTCGGCATGCTGCAACACCTTGGTCACTGCCGGCTGCGAGACGTGCAGCAATTGCGCGGCGGCGCTGATCGATCCGGTCTGGCGGATGGCCTGGAAAATCTCGATGTGACGAAGGCGCATGGCGAGTCCATAACCTTTGTTTATGGGTTAAACATCTTTATTCATTGTTCGTCGCCTGTCACCTGGCTCTAACCTCGGCCCTGTCTTCACAACGGCTTTAAGGACGGACATGGCTCAGCGTGTGTGCATCATCGGCGGCGGCGTGATTGGCCTGGCAACGGCCTATGCGCTGGTGCGCGACGGTTTCGAGGTGACGGTGGTCGAAGCCCGGGATGCGCTGGGCAGCCAGACCAGTTTTGCCAACGGTGGACAGCTCTCCTACCGCTACGTCGCACCGCTCGCCGACGCCGGTGTGCCGCTGCAAGCCATCGGCTGGATGCTGCGCGGCGATTCGCCGTTGAAACTGCGTCCGCGTCTGGACCCGACTCAGTGGCGGTGGATGGCGTCATTCCTGGCGGCGTGTCGCAGTTCGGTCAACCGTGAAAACGCGGCGCATCTGTTGCGCTTGGCACTGTTGAGCCAAAGCACGCTGAAGTGCTGGCGCGAGGACGATGGTTTGGCCGGCTTCCAATGGCGGCGCAACGGCAAACTGGTGACGTTCCGCGATCCTGCTAGTTTCGACAAAGCGCGTAAAAAACTGGCCGATCCGCAGCAGCAACAGGTGCTGTCGGCGCCGGAGTGTGCGGATCTGGAGCCGGCGCTGGCCAATGCACCCTTCGTGGGCGCGATTTATACCCCCGACGAGGAGGTCGGCGATTGCCATGCTTTCTGCCAACTGCTGGCCGAGCGCTTGAGCGCATCCGGTCATTGTGAATTTCGCCTTGGAAAGGCGGTGACCGGAATCCGTCATGGCGATGGCGTTGTCAGTGCCATTGAGCTGTGGGATGAAGTGCTGGCCGTCGATCAATTGGTCATCGCCGCCGGTCACCGCAGCCCACTGCTGGCGCTGCCCGGCTTGCACCTGCCGCTGTATCCGCTGAAGGGCTACAGCCTGACCGTACCGATCGGCACCGATCATCGTGCGCCGGACGTGAGCATCACCGACTACGACCGCAAGATCGTCTACGCCCGTATCGGCGAGCAATTGCGGGTGGCGGCGATGGTCGACATTGTCGGCTTCGACCCGGCGATCGATCCGCAACGCCTGGCACTGATCAAGCGCCAGGCCCGCGACACCTTCCCCAATGCCGGCAACTACGACGCGGCGGTGGAATGGGCCGGCATGCGCCCTGCAACGCCCAGCGGCGTGCCGCTGCTGGGGGCCACGGCGTACCGCAACCTGTGGCTCAATCTCGGCCACGGCGCGCTCGGCTTCACCCTCGCGTGCGGCAGTGGGCAATTGCTCAGCGAACTGATTGGCCAGCGCCAGCCTGCCATCGACTTGCGTGGTTTCAATCATCGCGTCGCGGCTATTCGCGAGCAGGCTCGCTCCCACATTTGAAATGCATTCCACTGTGGGAGCGAGCCTGCTCGCGAAGGCGGTCTAGAAGTCGCCCCAAAGCTGCTGGGCCACCGCCAGCGCCACAACCGGCGCGGTCTCGGTGCGCAACACTCGCGGACCCAGACGGGCAGCGTGGAAACCGGCACCCTTGGCCTGCTCGACCTCAGCATCCGACAACCCACCCTCCGGCCCGATCAGGAACGCCAGGGTCGCAGGCTTGGCATGACTGACCAATGGCTCGGCCACCGGATGCAGCACCAGTTTTAACTCGGCCTGGGTGTGTTTCAGCCAGTCGGCCATCAACACCGGCGGATGAATGACCGGCACCCGCGAGCGCCCGCACTGTTCACAGGCGCTGATCGCCACCTGGCGCCAGTGCAGCAGGCGTTTGTCGGCGCGTTCGTCTTTCAGCCGCACTTCACAGCGCTCGCTGAAAATCGGGGTGATTTCAGTGACGCCCAATTCGGTGGCTTTCTGGATCGCCCAGTCCATGCGCTCGCCTCGCGACAGGCCCTGGCCGAGATGGATCTGCAACGGCGATTCAACCTGACCGGCGAACTGCTCATTGATCTGCACCACCACGCGCTTTTTGCCGACTTCCACCAGCGTGCCGCGAAACTCATGGCCGGAGCCGTCGAACAGCTGCAACGCATCACCTTCGGCCATGCGCAGCACGCGGCCGATGTAGTGGGCCTGGGCTTCGGGCAGTTCGTGCTCGCCGGTGCTCAGGGGGGCGTCGATGAAGAAGCGGGACAGTCTCATGTTGAATCTCTGAAAAATGTGAATCAGTGAAATCGGTGTTGGCTGCAATCGCGAGCAGGCTCGCTCCTACAGGTATTGCGCTGTCCCTGTGGGAGCGAGCCTGCTCGCGATGGGGCCGGCCCGGGCACCACAGAAACTCAGCCCGGATCACGGAAGCCTGGGTGAAAGTCCTTCGGCACCGCCACGCTGACGCTGTCGCGGGTGGCGATATCGATGCCTTCGCTGGCCACTTCGGCCAGGAAGTCGATCTGCTCGGGGGTGATCACGTACGGCGGCAGGAAATACACCACGCTACCCAGCGGCCGAAGCAGGGCACCGCGTTCCAGTGCGTGCTGGAACACCTTCAGGCCTCGGCGCTCCTGCCAGGGGTAAGCCTCTTTGGTGGCCTTGTCCTTGACCATCTCGATCGCCAGCACCATGCCGGTCTGACGAATCTCGGAAACGTTCGAATGCTCGGCCAGATGCGCCGTGGAGGAGGCCATGCGCGCGGCCAGGGCCCTGTTGTTCTCGATGACCTTGTCTTCTTCGAAGATATCCAGGGTCGCCAGCGCCGCCGCACAGGCCAGCGGGTTGCCGGTGTAGCTGTGGGAATGCAGGAAGGCGCGCAGGGTCGGGTAGTCGTCGTAGAACGCGCTGTAGACCTCGTCGGTGGTCAGGCACGCCGCCAGCGGCAGGTAGCCACCGGTCAGGGCCTTGGACAGGCACAGGAAATCCGGGCGGATGCCGGCCTGTTCGCAGGCGAACATGGTCCCGGTACGACCGAAGCCCACGGCGATTTCGTCGTGGATCAGGTGCACGCCATAGCGGTCGCAGGCTTCGCGCAGCAGCTTGAGGTAGACCGGGTGGTACATGCGCATGCCGCCGGCGCCCTGGATCAGCGGCTCGACGATAACGGCCGCGACCGTGTCGTGGTGCTCGGCCAGGGTCTGTTCCATGGCGGCGAACATGTTGCGCGAGTGTTCTTCCCAGCTCATGCCCTCGGGACGCAGGTAGCAATCCGGGCTCGGCACCTTGAGGGTGTCCATCAGCAGGGCTTTGTAGGTTTCGGTGAACAGCGGCACATCGCCCACCGACATCGCCGCCATGGTTTCGCCGTGGTAGCTGTTGGTCAGGGTGACAAAGCGCTTCTTGTTCGGCTGGCCGCGGTTGAGCCAGTAGTGAAAGCTCATTTTCAGCGCGACTTCGATGCAGGACGAACCGTTATCGGCGTAGAACACCCGGTTCAGGCCCTGCGGCGTCATCTTCACTAGGCGTTCGGACAGCTCGATCACCGGTTGATGGCTGAAACCGGCGAGGATCACGTGCTCCAGCTGATCGACCTGATCCTTGATGCGCTGGTTGATCCGCGGGTTGGCGTGGCCGAATACGTTGACCCACCAGGAACTGACGGCGTCGAGGTAGCGCTTGCCTTCGAAATCCTCAAGCCACACGCCTTCACCGCGCTTGATCGGGATCAGCGGCAGCTGTTCGTGGTCTTTCATCTGGGTGCAGGGATGCCACAAAACCGCGAGATCGCGTTGCATCCACTGATTATTCAGGCCCATTTTCACTCTCCTCGAGGCTGTCCGTGACACAGGCGGACATACAGTCGCGCAAGCCTATGCAATGCGTGCCCTGTGGACAACCCATTGTGTCGATTGAGCTACTTTGCATGGGGCGATAGACGTTGCTGGCGGGCGTCTGAAGCCTGACGTATCCTTCGCGCTTCCTTGAGCCGTCTGGCTCGCAAAACAGTTTTTTCCTACGTGTTTTTCCGGAGTTCGCTGAATGTCTGTCGGTTGGCTGCGCGCCTGTGCGCTGGTGATGTTGGGGCTGTTCAGCGTGTCTGCGCTGGCCAAGGATAAAACCGCGATCGTGGTCGGCGGCGGGGTCGCGGGCCTCACGGCGGCTTACGAGCTGCAGAACAAGGGCTGGCAGGTCACGCTGCTGGAAGCCAAGCCGAGCCTGGGCGGGCGTTCCGGCATGGCCACCAGCGAGTGGATCGGCAACGACAAGACCCAACCGGTGCTGAACAAATACGTATCGACCTTCAAGTTGAGCACCACGCCGGCGCCGGAGTTCGTGCGGACTCCGGGTTACCTGGTAGACGGCGTGTATTACAGCGCTGCCGACCTGGCCACCAAGGATCCGGTCACCTCTGACGCGCTCAAGCGCTACGAGAAGACCCTCGATGACCTGGCCCGTTCGATCGATGATCCGCAGAACCCGGCGGCCAACAACACTTTGCACGCCCTGGACCAGATCAACGTGTCCGGCTGGCTCGACAAGCAGAACCTGCCGCCGACCGCGCGTCAGCTGATCAACCAGCAGATCCGTACCCGCTACGACGAGCCTTCGCGCCTGTCGCTGCTGTACTTTGCGCAGCAAAGCCGCGTTTACCGTGGCGTCTCTGACCGCGACCTGCGCGCTTCGCGTCTGGTCGGTGGCAGTGCGGTGCTGGCCCAGGCCTTCGTCAAGCAGCTGAAAACCATCAAGACCGATTCTCCGGTGTCTTCCGTCACCCAGGACAAGGACGGTGTGACCGTCAAGGTCGGCAGCGTTGGCTATCAGGCGGACTACGTGGTCCTGGCCGTGCCGCTGCGCGCGCTGAACAAGATCCAGATGACCCCGGCGCTGGACGCCCAGCACCTGGCTGCGATCAAGGGCACCAACTACGGCTGGCGCGACCAGATCATGCTGAAGTTCAAGACGCCGGTATGGGAGCCCAAGGCGCGCATGTCCGGTGAGATTTTCAGCAACACCGGCCTTGGCATGTTGTGGATCGAGCCGGCCCTGAAGGGCGGCGCCAACGTAGTGATCAACCTGTCCGGCGACAACGCGCGGGTGATGCAGGCGTTCGGCGACAAGCAGATGGTCGATCAGGTGCTGATCCGTCTGCACGCGTTTTATCCACAGGCGCGCGGTGCGTTCACCGGCTATGAAATCCGCCGCTACAGCACCGATCCATCGACCGGTGGCGCTTACCTGGCCTTCGGTCCGGGCCAGATCAGCAAGTTCTGGCGTCTGTGGGAACGTCCGATCCAGCGCGTAGCCTTTGCCGGCGAGCACACTGACACCTTGTACCCGGGCACCCTGGAAGGCGCGCTGCGCACCGGTCAGCGTGCGGCCGGTCAGGTTGAAGACCTGGCGGCGGGCAAGTCGTTCGAGCCGCCAAAAGTGGGTCCCGCAGCGGCTGCGGCGGTTGGTGCCGGCGCGGGTGCCGTGGCGGCGAAGAAGGGCAACTTCTTTACCAACCTGTTTGGTGGTTC
Organism: Pseudomonas putida; assembly: GCF_003228315.1. Lineage (NCBI taxonomy): Bacteria > Pseudomonadati > Pseudomonadota > Gammaproteobacteria > Pseudomonadales > Pseudomonadaceae > Pseudomonas > Pseudomonas putida. Next base: position 3,863,175 of record NZ_CP029693.1, on the reverse strand, counting down.
GGATGACGAGAAGAAACCGGAACCTGTGAAGGCGCCAGAGCCGGCAGCTCCGGTTGCTCCAGCACCGGCTCCTGCTCCAGCCCCGGCACCTGCACCGGTCGAGCCACCAAAACCTGCGGCACCGGTGAAAGCCGAGCCGGCCAAGAAGGCTCCGGCCAAGGCACCGGTGAAAAAACCGGCGGCCAAGACTGAAGCGAAAAAGGCTCCGGCGAAAAAGGCTGAACCGGCGAAGAAGCCAGCCGCCAAGCCGGCGGCGACTACTGAGACCAAGGCTCAGTAACGTTCAGGTGTTAAAAAAGCGCGGCCCGAGGGTCGCGCTTTTTTTTGCCCATACGCTTGCAGTTCAGCAATCGAACGCTCGAATTGTCCACAAGGCGCAGGATCGGTTACGACAAAATTCCGGCTCGGCGCTAACACCTCGTCAAACTTTCGCCTTTAATCTTTTCTTAACTCACCTATTTCAAAGTCTTGATCGCATTTCTCGATATTTCAAAGCGAAATTTTCGGCTTTAATTCGATAGGTAAATCGATAGTCTTGGCCCAGCACTTACAGGAACCCGGCAATGCAGCTACGTAACTCTACTTCCCGCTATGGCTGGGTCAGCATCTTCATGCACTGGGGCGTGGCCTTGGCCGTATTCGGTCTGTTCGGCCTGGGGCTGTGGATGGTCGGTCTCGGTTACTACGATCCCTGGCGCAAGGCGGGTCCGGACCTGCACAAGAGCATCGGTCTGATTCTGCTGGCCGTCATGGTGCTGCGGGTGTTGTGGCGCTTCATCAGCCCACCGCCGCCAACCCTGGCCAGCTATAGCCCCATGACACGGCTGGGCGCCAAGTTCGGTCATGCCTTTCTGTACTTGTGTCTGTTCGCTGTGATGATTGCCGGTTACCTGATTTCCACCGCAGAAGGTGTCGGGATACCGGTGTTTGACTGGTTTGAAGTGCCCGCGCTGATTTCCGGACTACCGGACCAGGCGGACAACGCTGGCGTGATTCACCTCTATCTGGCGTGGGCGCTGGTGATTTTTTCCGGCCTCCATGCGTTGGCAGCACTGAAACACCACTTTATCGACCGCGATGTGACCCTCAAGCGCATGCTGGGTCGCAAAGCCTGAAGTTCAACCTCGACTCCAAAGGAAAACAAAGTATGTTGAAAAAGACTCTGGCCGCTCTGGCAATCGGTTCGGCGCTGTTCGCAGCCGGTAACGCAATGGCCGCCGACTACGTGGTCGACAAGCAAGGCCAGCACGCCTTCGTTGACTTCAAGATCAGCCACCTGGGCTACAGCTACATCACCGGTTCTTTCAAGGACATCGACGGCAAGTTCAGCTTCGACGCTGCCAAGCCTGAAGACAGCAAGATCGAGTTCAACGTCAACACGGCCAGCGTATTCACCAACAACGCCGAACGTGACAAGCACATCTCCAGCAAAGACTTCCTGAACGGCACCAAGGCAACGTTCGTGTCCACCAGCGTCAAGCCAACCGGCAAAAACGCCGCGGGTAAGGACACTGCTGACGTGGCCGGTGACCTGACCATCCTGGGCGTGACCAAGCCAATCGTGGTCAAGGCCACTTTCCTGGGTGAAGGCAAGGATCCATGGGGCGGCTACCGTGCCGGCTTCGAGGGTACCTTCAGCCTCAAGCGCTCTGATTTCGGCAAGATGATGGACTTGGGTCCACAGTCCGACGCAGTCGAGATGTACGTTTCGTTTGAAGGTGTCAAAGCGAAGTAATTTTTCGCCGGACATAAAAAACGCCCCGAATTTGGGGCGTTTTTTATGTCCGGCGGAAAATTACCTGTAGGAGCCGAGCTTGCTCGCGATGGTCGTCAACGATGACGCTGGCAACCTGACACCCCGCGGTGTTGCGCCATTCATCGCGAGCAAGCTCGGCTCCTACAGGAAAGCAAAATCCCCCGGTACTCAGCGATTGCGAGTCAGCAACGCCGGCTTTTCACCACGCGGACGGGTGGGCAGTTGATCCAGCTGCTCGGGCGTCGGGAAGCGGTCAGCCTTGGACTCCTTGTGCATGATCTTCGGCGCATTGCCCCGAGGGTTCTGCACAGCCGGTTCCGAACGGGACTGGTCGTCGCGAGCCGGACGGCGATTGCGCGACTCTTCGCGACGGCCCTGGCCGTCACGTGGTGCGCCGTTGCGAGGACTGTTGCGCTTGCCTGCTGGCGTGCTGCTGGTGCCATCAGCTGTGCGCGGACCGTTCTGGCGACCCTGTGGCTTGCCGCCACGTGGTGCGCCGGTACCTGCGGCAGCGCCCTGTGCCGGAGCACCCGGGCGGCGGCCACGGCCCTGGGCCGGTTTCTGTTGTGGCACGTAGTCGATGCGGTTACCGAAGTTGTCGACATCGTCATCCAGGAACTCGTCCGGGGCACGATCAGCGGCAGCGCGCGGAGGCTGGCTTGGACGCTGTTCGCGAGCCGGGGTGCCTTCGCGAGGTTTCTGCTGGCGGGCCGGGCGTTCACCGCGTTCGGTTTTCTCACCGGAAGCGGATTTTTCCTTGCCTTTGTCCTTGCCCTTGTCCCGGCGACCGCCGCCACCACCGCCACCGTTCGCACCTTCACCACGCGGGCCACGGGCATTGCGCGGGTTGCGCATGTCCGGACGTTCGCGGGCTTCCGGTTTTTCGGCTTCCACGGCGCTGGCATCGAAGCCCATCAGGTCGCCGTCGGCGATTTTCTGCTTGGTCATGCGTTCGATGCTTTTCAGCAGCTTTTCTTCGTCCGGCGCTACCAGCGAGATGGCCTCGCCCGAGCGACCGGCACGACCGGTACGGCCGATGCGGTGCACGTAGTCTTCATCGACGTTCGGCAGTTCGAAGTTGACCACGTGTGGCAACTGGTCGATATCGAGGCCGCGGGCGGCGATGTCGGTGGCGACCAGGATGCGTACCTGGTTGGCCTTGAAGTCGGCCAGGGCCTTGGTGCGCGCGTTCTGGCTCTTGTTGCCGTGGATCGCGACGGCGGGCAGGCCATGTTTGTCCAGGTACTCGGCCAGGCGGTTCGCGCCGTGCTTGGTGCGGGTGAACACCAGCACCTGTTCCCAGGCACCGGCGGTGATCAGGTGGGCCAACAGCGCACGCTTGTGGCTGGCGGGCAGACGGAACACGCGCTGTTCGATGCGCTCGACCGTGGTGTTCGGCGGTGTGACTTCAATGCGTTCCGGGTTGTGCAGCAGTTTGCCGGCAAGGTCAGTGATGTCCTTGGAGAAGGTCGCCGAGAACAGCAGGTTCTGCCGTTTGGCTGGCAGGCGCGCCAGGACCTTCTTCACGTCATGGACGAAGCCCATGTCGAGCATGCGGTCGGCTTCGTCCAGCACGAGGATTTCCACGTGGGACAGGTCGACGCTGCCTTGACCTGCGAGGTCGAGCAGGCGACCGGGGCAGGCCACCAGTACGTCCACGCCACGGGACATGGCCTGAACCTGCGGGTTCATGCCGACGCCGCCGAAGATGCAGGCACTGACGAATTTCAGGTCACGGGCATAGACCTTGAAGCTTTCGTGCACTTGCGCGGCGAGTTCGCGAGTAGGGGTCAGGACCAGTACGCGCGGTTGGCGCGGGCCGTGGCGCTGGGATTTGTCCGGGTGACCGTTGGGGAACAACCGCTCCAGAATCGGGAGGGCGAAACCGCCGGTTTTACCAGTACCTGTCTGTGCCGCGACCATCAGGTCGCGACCTTGCAACACGGCGGGAATGGCCCGCTGTTGCACCGGAGTAGGCTCGGTATAGCCCGCGTCTTCGATAGCACGGACCAAAGCCTCGGAGAGACCGAGGGAAGCAAAGGACATGAGTAATCCTGTTTTAGTTAGGGCTTGGCCCAATGGGAGTCTTGCCTGGCGCGAATGGCGTTCAGAAGGACGCAATCCCGTCCGGTCCTGCTTCGGTTTCGAAAGCTCGTCTGGAACGCTCGCGCGGGCTGAAAAGCTGCGCTGTAGCGGGTCGAGATGCCTGTAACGATTCCGAGCGTCCGGGCGTGAGCCTGGCGGGAAGGCCGGAGTATAACAGAGCAATCACTGCGCGCCGCTTTCCTGCTGCTCAACGGTTTGCGCGCGGATGGCGGTGGCATTGGCGGCGCTCGACGCGTTCGCCGGATCGGCTGGAGCCGCACCGTAGCGGGCACTCAGTTCCGCATAGGCCGGTTCACGCTTGAAACGTTTGAGTTCGGCGCCGAAGCGCTGAACCAGCAAATCCATCCCGGCGTTGCGGCGCACCGCCAGATACTGGCTCTGCTGGCTGATGATGGTCGGGTTTTCGGTGATCCTGTCGCGGATCTTCAGTTCGTCGAGCAGATGCTGCCCGACCCGGCGGTCGGTGATCAGCAGGTCGATGCGCCCGCGCAGCAGCTTGCCGAAGTTGGCTTCATGGCTTGGTGCCGGTTCGCGGGTGAACAGCGTCGATTCCCTGAAATCCTCGCTGTACAGGTAACCCGGCGAAGTGCCGATGGTCAGGCCGCGCAGTTCGTCGAGGGTGCGAAAAGGGTGAGGGCGATCGTTGGCGTAGAACATCACGAATTGCACTTCCGAGAGCGGTTCGCTGGGGTAGAGCAGGGTGGCGTCGCGCTCCTCGCTGTGGAATATGTCCAGCGCGCCATCGGCCTGACCGGTCTCGAGCATCGACAGGCAGCGTTTCCACGGCAGGAACTGCCACTCCACTTCGATGCCCAGACGCTTGAAGACGATGGCCGTGGTTTCGTAGTCCAGCCCCAGGGATTTGCCGTTTTCCTCGTAGACGTAAGGCGCCCAGGGCTCAGTGACAATGCGCAATTTCTCGCCCCGAGCGGTGAAGCTCAGGCAAGTAAAAAGCACAACGGTCAGAAGGCGGGAAATGACAGACATCGCCTGAGGTTAGTACGCGGGACGCCTAATGAGAAGCTCTGGCTCGCATGTTTAACGCCGACTTGAGCAGATTGCGCGCGACGTCTCTATTTAATCGGAGAATTGAGCAAGTGTTCATGGATCGCGGTGCGTCGCCGACCGAGGATCAATTTGACCAGACGGTGGGTGAACCATTGTTCCAGCAGATGCTGGCACACGGGCGTACCGACGCGTTCCTTCTGGTTTTGCAGCGCCTTCTCCCACCAGACCGGACCGCAGGCCCTGTCGAATTCATTGGGATGGTCATAGCACCCATAAAGGATTTCGCGGATGAACTGACGCAAATGCACGGGCAACGCCAGAGTGATGAGTTTGTAGAGCATGCGCTGGGAGCGTGGTGGTCGTGGCAGCCGGTCCGTTACGCGGCGGGTATCGTCCAGGGCAGCCGCGCTGGTCGGCTGTGCGGCATGTTTGGCGACCCAGGCCTGGACCTTGGCCCTGAACAGCTGCTTGCGGCTCCAGTAGTGATGGATCAGGTCCGGGCACTTTCTGACCTGCAACTTGCGATAGGCCGCCACCGACAGGCAGAACTCCTCAAGGGTGTAGGCGCCGCGCGCGGACGGGTACAGCTCGTCGATCAGGGCGATCGAGTGATCCAGCATGTGGGCATCCTTTTGGTGCAGGCCGATGACGCCCGAATTGATCAGCGGCATCTGATCGTCCGCCAGGCCCTTTTCCCGGAGAATGGCCGCCAGTGTGCTGTAAAGCAGGTTTTCCTTGTTGTTGCCGTAGTGGGTGTAGATGTCGTTGCACAGCAGGGTGCCGGGCTCCATACGCTCGAATAGCTTGAGCGGTGAACAATGGAAAAAGGTGTCGGTGTCGATCAGTAACGCGATTTCGGACTCTTGCAGCACCGTGCGCAGGGCGACGTGCTTGGCGCGAAAATGATAGCCATGGGGTTCGTTCCAGCGTCGGCGCGTGGCTTCGTCGAGCAGGCGAACGCGAACCGGCAGTTTTTCGTAGGGCAGGGGGTTGTCAGTGAAGACTTGAATGTCCAGAGCGGCGTCCGGCGTTTCTCGCAACCTGGCCAGGGCACTGGCAATGCTGAAAACGGCTTCCTGGTGATAGGTATCGGAGCCGAAAACCAGATAGACGAGTTGCGGGCGTGGTGTCGAGTACGTCATTGCTACAGCGTTCCAAACTTGTTTCTGAAAAAAAAAGACCCTCCGAAGAGGGTCCTTGTTCCTGCGGGATAACGATCAGCGGGGTAGCTTCAGGTTGTTCCACACAGCCAGGCTGGCATCGGCCTGGTTCAGGGTATAGAAATGCAGCCCTGGTGCACCACCTTGCAACAAACGTTCACACATTTCGGTGATGACCTGCTCACCGAAACGCTGAATGTTTTGCGTGTCGTCGCCATACGCTTCCAGTTGCTTGCGGATCCAGCGCGGGATTTCCGCGCCGCAGGCATCGGAGAAACGCGCCAGCTTGCTGTAGTTGGTGATCGGCATGATGCCCGGCACCACTGGAATGTCGACGCCCAGTGCCCGCACGCGATCGACAAAGTAAAAGTAGCTGTCGGCGTTGAAGAAGTACTGGGTGATCGCGCTGTCGGCACCGGCCTTGGCCTTGCGCACGAAATTGGCGATATCGTCTTCGAAGTTGCGCGCCTGCGGGTGCATTTCCGGGTAAGCGGCGACTTCGATGTGGAAATGATCGCCGGTCTCTTCACGAATGAATTCGACCAGGTCATTGGCGTGGCGCAATTCGCCGCTGGCCATGCCCATGCCCGACGGCAGGTCACCGCGCAAAGCGACGATACGGGTAATGCCGGCGGCCTTGTACTGGCTCAGCAGGCCGCGCAAGTCGTCCTTGCTGTCGCCCACGCAGGACAGGTGGGGTGCAGCAGGGACTTTGACTTCGCTTTCGAGCTGCAACACGGTGTTGAGGGTGCGATCACGGGTCGAACCGCCTGCGCCGTAGGTGCAAGAGAAGAAGTCAGGGTTGTACGTAGCCAGCTGACGGGCAGTGGCGAGCAGCTTTTCATGCCCAGCATCGGTCTTGGTAGGGAAGAACTCGAAGCTGTAGCGACGATCTTGGGACATGGTCATATCCTTGGAATAAGCCTTGCTGGCATCTCGCTACCCGTAGGAGCAAAGCTTGCTCGCGATGGAGGCACCTCGGTCTTCATGGATACCGTGGTCATGCTATCGCGAGCAAGCTTTGCTCCTACAGATTTGCGTGGGCCCTGCATAAATCCGCCCCCCGAAGGGAGCGGGTAGCAGAACCGATCAGTAGCGGTAAGCGTGCGGCTTGAACGGACCTTCGACGGTCACGCCGATGTAGTCGGCCTGGGTCTTGGTCAGTTGAGTCACGACGCCGCCGAAACCGCGGACCATTTCCAGGGCCACTTCTTCGTCGAGTTTCTTCGGCAGTACTTCAACGGTCAGGCGCTCGGCTTTCTGGGCTGGCGACAGGTCGGCGTACTTCTGGCCGAACAGGAAGATCTGCGCCAGCACCTGGTTGGCGAACGAACCGTCCATGATGCGGCTTGGGTGACCGGTGGCGTTGCCCAGGTTCACCAGGCGGCCTTCGGCCAGCAGGATCAGGTAGTCGTCGTTCTGCGGATCGAAATCACCAGCACCGGTACGGTGGATCTTGTGGACCTGTGGCTTCACTTCTTCCCATGCCCAGTTCTTGCGCATGAAAGCGGTGTCGATTTCGTTGTCGAAGTGGCCGATGTTGCAGACAACAGCGCGCTTCTTCAGGGCCTTGAGCATGTTCGAGTCGCAGACATTGACGTTACCGGTGGTGGTCACGATCAGGTCGATCTTGCCCAGCAGTGCTTTGTCGATGCTCGCTTCGGTGCCGTTGTTGATACCGTCGATGAACGGCGAAACCACTTCGAAACCGTCCATGCAAGCCTGCATGGCGCAGATCGGGTCGACTTCGGAAACCTTGACGATCATGCCTTCCTGACGCAGGGACTGGGCCGAGCCCTTGCCCACGTCACCGTAACCGATGACCAGCGCTTGCTTGCCGGACAGCAGGTGGTCGGTGCCGCGCTTGATCGCATCGTTCAGGCTGTGACGGCAGCCGTACTTGTTGTCGTTCTTGCTCTTGGTCACCGAGTCGTTGACGTTGATGGCCGGGATTTTCAGCTCGCCCTTGGCCAGCATGTCCAGCAGGCGGTGAACGCCGGTGGTGGTTTCTTCGGTCACGCCGTGGACACGATCCAGTACCTGTGGGTACTTCTTGTGCAGCAACTCGGTCAGGTCGCCGCCGTCGTCGAGGATCATGTTGGCATCCCAAGGCTGGCCATCCTTCAGGATGGTTTGCTCCAGGCACCACTCGTACTCTTGCTCGGTTTCACCTTTCCAGGCGAAAACCGGGATGCCGGCAGCGGCGATGGACGCGGCAGCCTGGTCCTGAGTCGAGAAAATGTTGCAGGACGACCAGCGTACTTCGGCACCCAGGGCAACCAGGGTTTCGATCAGCACGGCGGTCTGAATGGTCATGTGGATGCAGCCGAGGATCTTCGCGCCCTTGAGCGGTTGCTCTTCGGAGTACTTGCGGCGCAGACCCATCAGGGCCGGCATTTCGGATTCGGCGATGATGGTTTCGCGACGACCCCAGGCAGCCAGGGACATGTCGGCGACTTTGTAATCGGTAAAATCTGCAGGCGTGTTGACAGCGCTCATGAAGAGCCTCCATTCGTGGTTATGCGAATGGGCGCCGTTGTGCGTTTAGTGTCGGGCCAATCAAGGCCTGGCAACGCCCCATCCGAGCCTGACAGGTTTTACCTGCTGCAGCGCCCCTCGGACAGGTGGCGGGAAAACGGTAGCAAGTGGAAGTTACCGTTTTGAAACGGGGGCGATTATAGCCGTCTAAGCTGATCTTCCAAAGGGTTTCTGTCGGTCAATGTTCGAACGGTAATAGTGGCTATAGAAGATGCCGAATAGAGCTCTGGCGAAAGCTCTGCCATGATCCCGGGCATCTATCGGAAAGACGCTCAGGAGTGCATATGAATTTTCACACCCGCAAATGGGTCAAGCCCGAAGACCTCAACCCCAACGGCACGCTGTTCGGCGGCAGCCTCCTGCGCTGGATCGATGAAGAAGCGGCGATCTATGCCATCGTCCAGCTGGGCAACCAGCGCGTCGTCACCAAGTACATTTCCGAAATCAACTTCGTCAGCGCCTCGCGCCAGGGCGACATCATCGAATTGGGTATCACCGCCACCGAGTTCGGTCGCACCTCGATCACCCTGACCTGTGAAGTGCGCAACAAGATCACCCGCAAAAGCATCCTGACGGTGGAGAAAATGGTCTTCGTCAACCTCGGCGAAGACGGCTTGCCCGCCCCCCACGGTCGAACCGAGATCAAGTACGTCAAGGACCAGTTCAAGGACGAAGAACCCGTCTAAAAACGCGATCCCCTGCAGGAGCGAGCCTGCTCGCGATGCACTCGAGAACAGCGCTGGGTGTCAGGTGCCCAGCGTTATCGATAACGACCATCGCGAGCAGGCTCGCTCCTACAGAACGGAATCCCCGTGGCAAGGGTCGTAGCTAAATAACTCGCCACCGGTTATACGGCCATGACTACGTCAACAGGCAAGACCCCCGACCTCTCGCCCAAAGAGAAACACGAAGTCGAGAAAAGCCAGCCACCGCGCGCGGCGGTGCTGCACGAAATCATTCGTACCCAGGGTGATCAGGAACTTGAGCGAAGCATTGCCGCGCTGTGGTGGTCGGCACTCGCCGCCGGCCTGACCATGGGGTTGTCGCTGATGGCCATGGGCTTGCTCAATTCGCGCCTGCCGGATGGCGAAGGTTTCAAGGTGATCGCCAGTTTCGGCTACTGCGCCGGGTTTCTCGCGGTGATCCTCGCCCGCCAGCAACTGTTCACCGAAAACACCTTGACCGCCGTGCTGCCGATCATGAGCAAGCCGACGCTTGGCAATTTCGCTCGACTGCTGCGGCTGTGGTCGGTGGTGTTGTTCGGCAACCTGTGCGGCACCTTGCTGGTGGCCTATGTGATGCTGGAGCTGCCGATTTTCGACAGCAAGACCGATGTGGCCTTCCTCGACATCGGTCGCAAGGTGATGGAGAGCGACCGCAGCCAGATGTTCTCCAAAGGCATCATTTCCGGCTGGATGATCGCCACCATGGTCTGGATGATCCCGTCCATGGAGAGCGCCAAGATGTGGATCATCATCCTCATCACCTACTTCATGGCGCTGGGCGATTTCACCCACATCGTGGTCGGCTCGCTGGAGGTTTCCTACCTGGTGTTTGCCGGCGAGTTGCCGTGGAGGGATTTCTGGCTGGTGTTCGCGGGGCCCACGCTGGTGGGAAATATCGTCGGTGGCAGCTTTATCTTCGCGCTGATCAGCCATGCGCAGATTCGCAGCGAAAGCGGGCCGCCGAAAAAATCGGCGGACCAGGCCGAAGAGCCCGATCCGCAGAAGATCAAAAAGTAGTCAGCCCGGTACGTTGACTGCTGTCGTAGCGCGACGCTGCAAGTAGATGAAGAACAGCGCGGTCAGCACCGTCAGCCCACTGACCAGCGCGCCCGTCCATGGCAGGTCCGCCAGGTCCGCGCCGCTGGCGACTACCAGGCCGCCGACCCAGGCACCGGTCGCATTGCCCAGGTTGAAGGCGCTCTGGTTCAGGGTCGAGCCAAGGTTCGGCGCTTCATGGGCCTGATCGATGATCAGCAGTTGCAGGATCGGGCACAGCGCGAAGGCAAAAATCCCCCACAACACCAGGGTAATCGCGGCCGGGATCACCGAGTGACTGGTCTGGGTGAAAGCGGCCAATACCAGCACCACAGCCAGCGCCATGCCCACCAGCGAAGGCAGCAGGCGACTGTCCGCCAGGCGCCCGCCGAGCATGCTTCCCGCCGTCAAACCCACGCCGAACAACAGCAGCATGACGGTCACACCATGGGGGCTGACGCCGGTGATGTCTTGCAGGATCGGCGCGATGTAGGTGAAGACGCTGAACAGGCTGGTGGACGCCAGCACGCTCATGCCCAGCGCCAGCAGCACATTGACCTTGCCCAGTACCTTGAACTCGCTGGCGAGGTTGGCCTTGTCCATGGCAATGTGTTTTGGCAGCCAAAACCACTGGGCAATCGCCGCGATCACGCCGATCACCGCCACGGCCCAGAAGGTCGCACGCCAGCCGGCGTATTGTCCGAGTGCCGTGCCCAGCGGCACGCCCAGTACATTGGCCAGGGTCAGGCCGGTGAACATCATGGCAATCGCCTGGGCCCGTTTATTCGGGGCCACCAGCCCGGCGGCCACCACCGAGCCGATCCCGAAAAACGCGCCATGGCACAGGGCGGTTACCACCCGGGCGGCCATCAGCGTGGCGTAGTTCGGGGCCAGGGCGCAGAGCACGTTGCCGAGGATGAACATCAGGGTCATGCCCAGCAGCGTGGCTTTGCGCGGCATGTTGGCGGTGCCCACCGCCAGGATCGGAGCGCCGAACACCACGCCTAATGCATAGCCGGTGATCAACAGGCCGGCGTGGGGAATGCTCACCGCAAGGTCGCGGGCGACATCGGGCAGCAGGCCCATGATGACGAATTCAGTGGTGCCGATGCCGAACGCGGCAACAGCGAGGGCAAGCAAGGCGAGTGGCATGCGCAAGGTCTCTGTCGGTAGTCTTGACGCTGTGATCAGGCATACGCATGCCGACGGCCATTCTCGAGGAGAGCGGCCAGAGGCAGATTTTATTGGAATTAGTCTGTGCGCAACTGAGTGCGGCGTGGTCGGTTGCAGTATAAACAGCTGCTGACATATCGCGAATCAATTCTCTACCCGGTCCTTGTAGGAGCGAGCCTGCTCGCGATGGTCGTCAACGATGACGCTGGCTGTCTGGATAAACGCGTTGTCTTGAAGTTCATCGCGAGCAGGCTCGCTCCTACAGATGGGATTGTCGGACTACAAAAAGGAGTGTGCCGTGCTTGCGACGGCTCTGGTGTTGGTGGCGGCGCTGTTGCATGCGGCGTGGAATACCCTGATCAAATTCAGCGCCGAACGGTTGCTGGTGGTGGCCTGCATGGACAGCGTGGCGATGTTGTTTGTCGTCGTGATGCTGCCTTTCGTGGAGCTTCCGCCCATTGAAATCTGGCCGTGGATCCTGGCCTCGGCAGCCTTCGAGTTGCTCTATCGCTACCTGTTGATCCAGGCCTATCGGGTCGGCGATCTCGGCCTGGTCTATCCGCTCATGCGCGGGTTGTCGCCGCTGGTGGTGCTGGCGCTGACCCTGATCTTTGCCGGGGAAGTGCTGACCCATCAGCAGATCTTCGGGATCCTGCTGATCCCGCTGGGCATGTTGTGTCTGCTGTGGCAGGGCGGAGGCGGTGCACGCCTGCCGTGGTCGATGTTGCCGGTGGTGGCGCTGATCGGCCTGTGCATCGGCTGCTACACCTTCATCGACGGTCAGGCACTGCGGCGCTGGTCGCACCCACTGGACTACCTGGTCTGGGTGACGCTGATCAGCGCCTGGCCGTTCCCGTTGCTGGCCTGGGCACGCAAGCGACCGGCATTCAGGTTGTTCTGGCGCGAGCAATGGCGACTGGGGCTGGCAGTCGGGTTCTGCGTGTTGTTCAGCTACTCTCTGGTGCTGTGGGCCATGCAGTTGGGTTCGATTGCCGAGGCGGCGGCCTTGCGCGAGATCAGCGTGATTCTGGTGGTGCTGTTCGGCATGCGCTATTTGAAAGAACCTTTCGGCGGGCCAAGGCTCTTAGCCTGTGGATTGGTACTGGTCGGCATGCTGGTGATGAAATTCTGACTGCTCTGAAAACCTGAAGAAAGGACTGCTCTATGACGGTTGCTCTGTGGTGCATTTTGATCGCGATTTTCCTGCCCTATGTCTGTACGGGCATCGCCAAGGCCAGTGGCGGTTATCGTCTGCAAGACAACCATGACCCCCGGGACTTTCTCGAATCACTCAATGGTGTTGCCAGGCGTGCCCATGCGGCGCAGTTGAACAGCTTTGAAGTGACCCCGGCCTTTGCCGCCGCGGTGATCGTCGCGCACCTGGTGGGCAATGCCGAGTTGGTGACGATCAATGTGCTGGCGGTTTTGTTCATTACCAGCCGGCTGCTGTACATCATTTGCTATCTGGCGGACTGGGCGATCATGCGCTCGCTGGTGTGGTTTGTGGGGATGGGGCTGATTGCGGCGTTTTTTGTGGTGTCGGTCTGAATCTTCGCTGCCTGTAAGGACCCCTTCGCGAGCAGGCTCGCTCCCATAGTTAGATCATGTTCACTGAAGATCCCTGTGGGAGCGAGCCTGCTCGCGAAAGCTATCTATCTGACAACACATGACTCAGGGCTTGGTCTTCTCCGCATCAGCCACCTGAGGCACCTGCGGCAACGCCGTACCTTTGGGCCACAACATCCAGATCTGTCCCTGCTGCTTCATGTCCCCGGCCAACTGCCCGGCCGCTTCGCCTGTACCCCAGAACAGGTCCGCGCGGACCTCACCGGCAATGGCGCCGCCGGTGTCCTGAGCAGCCACCGGCCGCACAAGGGCCGTGCCGTCGGGTTTGGTTGTGGACAGCCACAACAGGCTGCCCAACGGAATCACCTTGCGATCCACCGCCGCGCTGTAACCCGCCGTCAGCGGCACGTTCAGCGAGCCGCGAGGGCCTTCGTTGCTGTCGGGGTTGCGGGTGAAGAACACATAGCTCGGGTTGCTGCCCAGCAGCTGCGGAATGCGCGACGGATTGGCCTTGGCCCAGGCGGCGATGGCGCCCATGGTCACGTCTTCTTTCTTCAGTTCGCCTTGTTCCACCAGCCAGCGTCCGATCGGTCGATACGGGTGGCCGTTCTGGTCGGCGTAGGCGATGCGCAACTGGCGGCCATTGTCGAGCTGAATACGTCCCGAGCCCTGGATTTGCAGGAATTGCAGATTCATCGGGTCAGTCAGCCAGGCCACCACCGGTGCCTTCACGCCCTTGGTTTCGATCGTTGCCGCGTCGTCATAAGGCTTGAGCACCCGGCCTTCCAGCCGGCCGCGCAGGCGTTTGCCCTTGAGTTCCGGGTAGATGCTGTCGAGGGAGACGATGATCATGTCCTCGGGCACGCCGTACACCGGGATGTTGGCGCTGGCGGTCTGGGTCAGGCTGCCGGGGTAGACCGGTTCGTAGTAGCCGGTGATCAGGCCGTTGGGGTTGTCGTTGGCGGCGCGCAGGCCATAGACATCGAGGTTCTGCTTGAGGAAGCCACGAATGTCGCCGGCGGTTTGTGGCACGTTCGCCGCCGCAGCGCAGGTGCCGCCCCAGACCGGGTCGGCCTTCAGGCGCGTACAGGCGCTGCGCCACGATCCGAAGCCGGCGACGAGGTCGTTGTCGGACACCGTCGGCAAGGCTTCCCATGTGGCGGCGGAGTAGGTGGCCAGTGCGTGGGTTTTCGGCTGTTGTTTTTCGCCACCGGTGCAGCCTGCGAGCAGGGCCACCATCGGCAGGGTCCAGCACAGGCTGCGACGCCAGGCCTTGTAACGGCTGTTCATGGAGTAATTCCTTTGCCGGCTGCCTGAGTGCTCCGTGCGCTCAGGCAACCCTTATTGATGATAGGGCTATTGGTGTTTGCCGAGGACGCGAGGATACTGGCCGCCGTTTCCCGTGACCTGAAGCCACCATGACTCTTAAAAGACTTTCCGTTGTATTGCTGGCCTGCCTGACGTTGTCCGCCTGTGGCGGGATCGACCCCAACTCGCCGCTGGGTCAGCGCAAGGCCATTTTCAAGCAAATGCTCAAGACCGGCGAAGACCTGGGTGGCATGTTGCGTGGCCGTATTCCGTTCGATGGCCCGAAATTCGCCGAAGGTGCGGTGAAGCTCGACGCGTTGTCCCACGAACCCTGGAAACATTTCCCGCAAGTGCGTGAGGAAGACCATACCAGTGCGAAAAGCGATGTATGGGAGCAGCAGGCACGTTTTCAGGCCATGGCCCGCGACCTTGAAAGCGCCACCGGTGAATTGGTGATCGCCAGCCAGGTACAGCCCTACAAGGCCAGTAAACTGGGGCCGGCGGTGCAGAAGGTCGAGGATGCTTGCAGTGCGTGTCATAAACGGTTTCGGGATCATTAATGGGTGATGTCCGCTCTGACGCTTTCGCGAGCAGGCTCGCTCCCACAGTGGAATGCGGTCAACTGTGGGAGCGAGCCTGCTCGCGAAGGGTTTGGCAGCACCAAAGATCCGTGTTCTTTACCTGTCCTTATTTATCCAGCTCGTCCACCGCTTCCTGCAACTCCTTGCGGGACTCGGCTAGCTTGTCCTTGCGCTTGTTGATCTTCTCCGGATCGCCTTTTTTCATGGCCTTGTCCAGGTCGGCCTGGCGCCGGCTGACTTCGTGCTTGGCCTCGAGCACCTTGTTTTCCCGCTCCTTCTTCAGCGAAGCGTCGGTGCAGTTGGCGGTGACTTCGCTCAGGGCTTTCTCCAGGCCGGCCTGTTGATCGGCATTGCCGTGGGATTTGGCCAGTTCGATCTGATTGATGATGCCTTGCTTCTTGGCGGCACAACCCGTCAGGCCCGGTGCTTCTTCGTCGGCCATCAACGGGGTGGCCAACACACTGCAAAGGGTCAGCAGGGCGAGCGGTGAAAGTAATTTCATAAAAGCTCCATGTGAATAAGGCAATCGGTTCGCTGCGGCGATGGCTTGTTTGAACCCATCGGCACTGGTTGGGTTCCCAAGCCTGAAAGCATGCTGGGTTGCTAGAAGCCGTCAATCCCGACTTCCCTTAATGTTTCACTCAAGGCCAGAACCTGCGGGTCGCGGAAAAACGCGCTCAATTGCGCGGCGCGCCCCGGGCCGATCCCGGCTTCGGCCTGCCATTGCCCGATGTCACGTTGCGCCAGGGCCTGCCATGAATCGGCGAGGCGTGCCTGGCCCGTCGGGGGCATGCCCAATGCCTTGAGCCACCGGGCAAAAGGGCGCTGGCGGGCATGGTCGAAACTGGTCGAAAGACGCGCTGCACTGCGCTCGCCCAAGCCGTCAATGTTAGCAAGCTCTTGGGCATCGAGGGTCAACCAATCCAGCAGACTGTTCAGGCGGCCCGCCTGCAGCAGTTTTTCCCAGGTGCCCGGACCGACATGGGGCAATGCCAGCCCCTGTTTGCCACTGAGCCAGGTCATGCGTGCAAGAAACTGGCTTTCGCATCCCGGGGTCGGTTGCCAACAGCTCAAGGGGTGAAAATCCGTTGCCCGTGGCGCGTTCATTTCCAGGCGCTCGGTGCTGCGCAATACCACGCTGTCGAGCCTGGGGATGGTCAGGCCGGCCAGGCTGATGGCGACCTGATCACCCGGTCGTATGTCCAGCATCTGCCAACGCTGCAGGGAACTTACGCTGACGCGTTTGATTTGCCGGTCATCCAGCGTCACCGGGATCAGTTCCAGCACGGGTGTAATCCGCCCGGTTCGGCCGATCTTGAAGTGAACTTTGCGCACTTCGGCCAGTGCCTGGGCGTAGGGATATTTCCAGGCAACGCTCCAATAAGGAGGTTTGGCTTGCCAGCGCTCGGCGGGCGGACGTTGTGTCTGGCGCAGAACAATACCGTCGCTGGCGAAGGGCAGGGACGAGCGATACCAGTGATCGCGCCAGCGCTGTGCATCGGCCAGTGTGCTGATCGGCTGGCTGAAGGCACGGGTCTCGGGAAAGCCCAGTGCGTGCAGTGCTGCGGCGCGCTCCGGCAGGCTCGCAGGGCCTTGTGGCCAATCCCAGACAAACAGGCCTATCCCGTTTGCCTGCTCTGCACTCAATGTCTTTCTGGCCATCAGGCCGGCGACGGTGGAGCGGGCGTTGAGACTGCCCGCCTGGGCCTGAGCGTGCCCGCTCAGGTGCCAGTAGAGTTCGCCTTGCACCAGCAGATCCCGAGCCTGTGTCAGTTGCTGGGGGATGGCGGCAATCCGGTGTGCCGAAGCCGTCCAGTCCTGGCCCTGTGAACCGTCGCCGCGACTTATCGCTTGGGCCAGCAGGCCCTTGTGGTAGATCAAGGTCACGGCAACACCATCGACCTTGGGCTGCGCCCAGACATCCTCGCGATCGCGCAGCCACTGCTCCACGGCTTTTTCATCGTGCAGTTTGTCCAGACCGGTGTGGGCGACGGGATGGGCAATCGTGCCGCGTGCGGTACGCAATGGGTCCGTGACTGCTGCGGAGTTGAAGCATTGTCGCCATTGGGTCAGGCGTGCGCGGGACTGGTCGTAGAGCTCGTCGGCGACCAGGGATTTGCCTTCGCGGTGATAGCTGTCGTCCCAGCGATCGATTTGTTTTTGCAGGGCGGTGAGTTCGGTCGCGGCGCGTTCGGGTGGCCAGTCGGGGCATTCGGTGGCGTTGGCGGTGAGGCAGGAAAGGGTCAGCAGGCAGGTGAGAAACAGGCGTGGGATGGGCATCGCGAGCGTCCTTGCTCTTTGGGGAGCTTGAAGGCTAGGTCAGTTTTGAGGACGCGAAGAAAGGGTGTTTTGCGGAATATTTTTGTTGGCTGGGAGTGCCTCATCGCGAGCAGGCTCGCTCCCACAATGGAATGCGGTCAACTGTGGGAGCGAGCCTGCTCGCGATGGCAGCGACACGGTGCAAAGCCGAAAACAAAAAAGCCCCACACGGCAAAACCGTGCGGGGCTTTTGGTGCAGCGGGGAAAGTCTTACAGACCGGCAGCAGTACGCAGGGCGTCGGCGCGGTCGGTTTTTTCCCAAGTGAAGGTGGTGAAGGTGTCATCACCGACAGTCTTGGTGCCCGGGATGCGGCCGAAGTGGCCGTATGCCGCGGTTTCCTGGTACATCGGGTGCAGCAGGTCGAGCATCTTGGTGATCGCGTATGGACGCAGGTCGAACACTTCGCGGACCAGTTTGATGATCTTGTCATCGCTGATCTTGCCGGTGCCGAAGGTGTTCAGCGAGATCGAAGTCGGCTGGGCGACGCCGATGGCGTAGGACACCTGAATCTCGCAGCGCTCGGCCAGGCCGGCAGCGACGATGTTCTTGGCCACGTAACGACCGGCGTAAGCCGCCGAACGGTCAACCTTCGATGGATCCTTGCCGGAGAACGCGCCACCGCCGTGACGGGCCATGCCGCCGTAGCTGTCGACGATGATCTTGCGACCGGTCAGGCCGCAGTCGCCCACCGGGCCGCCGATGATGAACTGGCCGGTCGGGTTGATGTGGAACTGGGTGTCCTTGGACAGCAGCTCGGCAGGCAGCACGTGCTTGACGATCAGCTCCATCACGCCTTCGCGCAGGTCGTTGTAGGAGACGTCCGGGTTGTGCTGGGTCGACAGGACCACGGCGTCGATACCGACCACCTTGCCGCCTTCGTAACGGCAAGTCACTTGCGACTTGGCGTCCGGGCGCAGCCAAGGCAGCAGGCCGGATTTGCGGGCTTCAGCCTGGCGCTGCACCAGCTGGTGCGAGAAGGTGATCGGTGCTGGCATCAGCACGTCGGTTTCGTTGCTGGCGTAGCCGAACATCAGGCCCTGGTCGCCGGCGCCCTGATCTTCTGGCTTGGCGCGGTCGACACCCTGGTTGATGTCAGGCGACTGCTTGCCGATGATGTTCATCACGCCGCAGGTCGCACCGTCGAAACCCACGTCGGAGCTGGTGTAGCCGATGTCGGTGATCACGTCACGAACGATCTGCTCCAGGTCAACCCAGGCCGAAGTGGTGACTTCGCCGGCGATGATCGCCACGCCCGTTTTCACCAGCGTCTCGCACGCCACACGGGCGAACTTGTCTTCAGCGATGATGGCGTCCAGCACCGCATCGGAAATCTGGTCGGCGATTTTGTCCGGATGCCCTTCGGACACGGACTCGGAGGTGAAAAGGGAGTATTCGCTCATCTCGATGTTTTCCTGAAATTACCGATGGTGAGTGTCGCCAGCCGGTCGCTGAAAATGGCGGACCTGAATCTGGAAACCATTACGTAAGCCTACATAGAGGCTTTCCCCGGGAACGAGTCCCGCAGCGGTGGCCCAACGGGCCAGATCGTCCTGTTCAAACCCCAGCCAGAGATCACCGCAGGCCTCCTTGGCCCAACTCTGATTGTGGCTGCATAACTCTGTCACCAACAGGCTACCGCCTGGTTGCAGCAGGTTGGCCATGTGCTTGAGTGCATCGGCCGGCGCGGCGAAATGGTGCAAGACCATGTTCAGTACCACGCAATCGGCCTTGAGGCTCACGCCGTTCAAGGCGTCGGCCAACTGCAGGCTGACGTTGCCCAGCGCCTGGCGTTCGCACACCTGGCGCGCCAGTTCGAGCATCGCCTGGCTGTTGTCCAGCGCCGTCACCCGGGTAAAGCGGCGCGCCAGTTCCGGTAGGAAGGCACCGTCCCCGGGGCCGACTTCGATGGCGGTCGCGCCTTCGCCGAAGCTCAGCTTTTCAAGCAGGGCCACCACGCTGTCGCCGTATTGCGGCAGACCGGCGATCAGGTTCTGCTGGGCGCGAAACTTCTCGGCGACCCGTGCGAAAAAGTCCTGGCTGGCCGCTGCCCGTTGCCCATGGACTTGAGCGATTCGCGACTGCACATCGGCAGGCAACATCAGCTCATCCACTTCTTCGAGCAAGGCCGCGTGCAACTTGCCACCCAGCAGATCGGTGTGCGGCAGGGCGCGACGGTAAAAAATCGCGTTGCCTTCACGGCGGGTCGCGACCAGGTCGGCCTGGGCCAATACCTTGAGGTGATGGCTCATGCCCGACTGGCCGATGCCGAAGATCTGCGCCAGTTCCAGCACGCCAAACGAATCGTTGGCCAGCGCGCGCAAGACATTCAGGCGCAGTGGATCGCCGCCGGCCTTGCACAGGGCCGCCAGCTCATCGCAATCGTCATGGCGAATGGAAGGCACGCGTAGGTTCATAAGGCCGGCAGTCTAGTCACGCACCGGAGGCATCGCAAGTGCAATATCAAAAAGTTTTGATATTGCTCGATAGATGGCACTTTCCGGCGTTAGCTTCAGTCAACAAACGGGAGGCGGAAAGGTTTCACCTGCCGAATCCGCCGTTATCGATTGGAAAAACGCCTCCAGATGACTATCTGTCATTGCCCCGAGGCGGCTCGGTGAGGGAAAATGCTCGCCTTTTTTCCGTATTCACTCTCGTTTCAGAATTCCCAGGAGATCAGCGATGCCTAGCCGTCGTGAGCGTGCCAACGCCATTCGTGCCCTCAGCATGGATGCCGTGCAAAAAGCCAACAGCGGCCATCCCGGTGCCCCCATGGGTATGGCGGATATCGCCGAAGTGCTGTGGCGCGACTACCTCAAGCACAACCCGAGCAATCCATCGTTCGCCGACCGTGACCGTTTCGTGCTGTCCAACGGCCACGGTTCGATGCTGATCTACTCGCTGCTACACCTGACCGGCTATGACGTCACCATTGATGACCTCAAGCAATTCCGCCAGCTGCACAGCCGCACCCCGGGCCACCCGGAATTCGGCTACACCCCGGGTGTTGAAACCACCACCGGCCCGCTGGGTCAGGGTCTGGCCAACGCCGTGGGTTTCGCCCTGGCGGAAAAAGTCCTGGCGGCGCAATTCAACCGTCCTGGCCACAACATCGTCGATCACCACACCTACGTATTCCTGGGTGATGGCTGCATGATGGAAGGCATTTCCCACGAAGTCGCTTCCCTGGCCGGTACCCTGGGCCTGGGCAAGCTGATCGCCTTCTACGATGACAACGGCATCTCCATCGATGGCGAAGTCGAAGGCTGGTTCACCGACGACACGCCGAAGCGTTTCGAGTCCTACAACTGGCAAGTGATCCGCAATGTCGACGGTCACGACCCGGAAGAAATCAAGACCGCGATCGAGACGGCCCGCAAAAGCGAGCAGCCGACCCTGATCTGCTGCAAGACCACCATCGGTTTCGGTTCGCCGAACAAGCAAGGCAAGGAAGACTGCCACGGCGCCCCACTGGGTGACGCGGAAATCGCCCTGACCCGCAAGGCACTGAACTGGAATCACGGTCCATTCGAAATCCCGGCCGACATCTATGCCGAGTGGGATGCCAAGGAAGCCGGTCGCGCTGTTGAAGCCGAGTGGGACCAGCGTTTCGCGGCCTACTCCGCAGCCTTCCCGACCGAAGCCAACGAACTGATCCGTCGCCTGAGCGGTGAACTGCCGGCTGACTTCAGCGAAAAGGCCGACGCCTACATCGCCGAAGTGGCGGCCAAGGGCGAAACCATCGCCAGCCGTAAAGCCAGCCAGAACGCCCTGAATGCGTTTGGCCCGCTGCTGCCTGAGTTCCTCGGCGGTTCGGCCGACCTGGCCGGTTCCAACCTGACCCTGTGGAAAGGCTGCAAAGGCGTCAGCGCTGAAGACGCCAGCGGCAACTACATGTACTACGGCGTGCGCGAGTTCGGCATGACCGCCATCATGAACGGCGTTGCCCTGCACGGCGGACTGGTGCCTTACGGCGCGACTTTCCTGATGTTCATGGAATACGCCCGCAACGCCGTGCGCATGTCCGCACTGATGAAGCAGCGCGTGATCCACGTCTACACCCACGACTCCATCGGTCTGGGCGAAGACGGCCCGACTCACCAGCCGATCGAGCAACTGACTGCCCTGCGCAGCACGCCGAACCTCGACACTTGGCGCCCTGCCGATGCCGTTGAATCGGCCGTGAGCTGGAAGCACGCCCTGGAGCGCAAGGACGGTCCATCCGCCCTGATCTTCTCCCGTCAGAACCTGCAGCACCAAACCCGTGATGCCGGCCAGATCGCCGATATCAACCGTGGTGGTTATGTGCTGAAAGACTGCGCGGGCGAGCCTGAGCTGATCCTGATCGCGACCGGTTCGGAAGTCGGCCTGGCCGTTCAGGCCTTCGACAAGCTGACCGAACAGGGCCGCAAGGTGCGTGTGGTTTCCATGCCTTGCACCAGCGTGTTCGACGCCCAGGACGCCGGCTACAAGCAATCGGTCCTGCCGTTGCAGGTCAGCGCCCGTATCGCCATCGAAGCGGCCCACGCCGACTACTGGTACAAGTACGTCGGCCTGGAAGGTCGTGTGATCGGCATGACCACCTACGGTGAGTCGGCGCCTGCGTCGGCCTTGTTCGAAGAGTTCGGCTTCACCCTGGAAAACATCCTGGGTCAGGCTGAAGAGCTGCTGGAAGACTAAAAGCACGGCGCGGCGGTTTCAGGACCGCCGCGAACCCCTGTAGGAGCGAGCCTGCTCGCGATGGTCGTTAACGATAACGCTGGGTGCCTGAATGCCCGCGTTGTCTGGGCCACCATCGCGAGCAGGCTCGCTCCTACAAGGGTTGTGTTGTTAACGAGAATTCGTTTGCCTGCGTCTATCGAGAACCCCCATGCCTCAACCGCGTCCCTACAAAGTTGCACTCAACGGCTACGGCCGCATTGGTCGTTGCGTCTTGCGTGCGTTGTTCGAGCGAGGCGACAAGGCCGGGTTCGAGATTGTCGCGATCAATGATCTGGCCGACATGGCCAGCATCGAATACCTGACACGCTTCGACTCCACCCACGGGCGTTTTCCCGGTGAAGTGAAGGTCGATGGCGACTGTCTGCATATCAATGGCGACTGCGTGAAGGTCCTGCGCAGTGCCACCCCCGAAGGCATCGATTGGGCGTCCCTGGGCGTCGATCTGGTGCTGGAATGCTCCGGTGCTTACCACACCCGCGAAGACGGCCAGCGTTTCCTCGACGCCGGCGCGCCACGGGTGCTGTTTTCCCAGCCGATGGCCAGCGAGTCGGATGTCGACGCCACCATCGTCTATGGCGTGAACCAGGAATGCCTGACCGGCGACGAACTGCTGGTGTCCAACGCCTCCTGCACCACCAACTGCGGCGTGCCGCTGTTGCGCCTGCTGGATCAGGCCATTGGCCTTGAGTACGTATCGATCACCACCATTCACTCGGCGATGAACGATCAGCCGGTGATCGATGCCTATCACCACGAAGACCTGCGCCGCACCCGCTCGGCGTTCCAGTCGGTGATTCCGGTGTCCACCGGTCTGGCGCGAGGCATCGAACGGCTGTTGCCGGAACTTGCCGGACGAATTCAGGCCAAAGCCGTACGCGTGCCGACGGTGAACGTGTCTTGCCTCGATATCACGATGCAGACCGTCAGTGATACTGACGCCGCCGAGGTCAACCGGATCCTGCGCGAGGCTGCCACCAGCGGTCCGCTCAAGGGCCTGCTGGCCTACACCGAGTTGCCCCACGCAAGCTGCGATTTTAACCACGACCCACATTCGGCGATCGTCGATGCCAGTCAGACCCGCGTTTCCGGCCCACGGCTGGTGAACATCCTGGCCTGGTTCGACAACGAATGGGGTTTTGCCAACCGAATGCTGGATGTTGCAGAGCACTATCTGCAAACAGCTATCCCAACATCTGCTCTCTAAATCAGTAATCCAGGAAATGCGACCCATGACCGTGTTGAAGATGTCCGACCTCGATCTGCAAGGTAAGCGCGTACTGATCCGCGAAGACCTCAACGTCCCGGTAAAGGACGGTGTAGTCACCAGCGATGCGCGAATCCTGGCTTCGCTGCCGACCATCAAGCTGGCCCTGGAAAAAGGCGCGGCGGTGATGGTGTGCTCGCACCTTGGCCGTCCGACCGAAGGCGAGTTCTCCGCCGAGAACAGCCTCAAGCCGGTCGCCGACTACCTGAGCCGTGCTCTGGGCCGTGAAGTGCCGCTGGTGGCCGATTACCTGGGCGGCGTTGACGTCAAGGCCGGCGACATCGTGCTGTTCGAAAACGTGCGTTTCAACAAGGGCGAGAAAAAGAACGCCGATGAACTGGCCCAGCAATACGCTGCGCTGTGCGACGTATTCGTGATGGACGCCTTCGGAACTGCACACCGCGCCGAGGGTTCGACGCACGGTGTAGCCAAGTTCGCCAAAATCGCCGCTGCAGGCCCTCTGCTGGCCGCCGAGCTGGACGCATTGGGCAAGGCCCTGGGCGCACCGGCCAAGCCAATGGCTGCCATCGTTGCCGGCTCCAAGGTGTCGACCAAGCTCGACGTACTGAACAGCCTGAGCCAGATCTGCGACCAGCTGATCGTCGGCGGCGGCATCGCCAACACCTTCCTGGCCGCTGCCGGTCACCCGGTTGGCAAATCCCTGTACGAGCCGGATCTGCTGGACACCGCACGCGCCATCGCCGCCAAGGTCAGCGTGCCGCTGCCGGTGGACGTGGTGGTTGCCAAGGAATTCGCCGAAAGCGCCGAAGCCACCGTCAAGTTGATCGCCGACGTTGCCGCCGACGACATGATCCTGGACATCGGCCCGCAGACTGCGGCGAACTTCGCCGAACTGCTGAAATCGTCGAAAACCATCCTGTGGAACGGTCCGGTGGGCGTGTTCGAATTCGACCAGTTCGGTAACGGCACCAAAGTGCTGGCCCAGGCCATCGCGGACAGTGCGGCGTTCTCCATCGCTGGCGGCGGCGACACTCTGGCCGCCATCGACAAGTATGGCGTTGCCGAGCAAATCTCCTACATTTCTACCGGTGGCGGCGCGTTCCTCGAATTCGTCGAAGGCAAGGTGCTGCCGGCCGTTGAAGTCCTGGAAAGCCGGGCCAAGGCCTGAGGGTCTCCCGTTTGACCAGGCAAGGGAGTGGTTACATGGTCAAGACGTTTGCGCTGTTGATCGTCGCGGGTTCATTGGTGGCTTGCGGGAGTAACCCGAAAGCTCCCGAGGTACCCGAGACGCCAGCACAGGACAAGGGCTGCTACCAGGCCGACTGGCAGGCGGAAACCAATCCGGTGCTCAACAAGCGTTCCGGGCCTGAAGGCCTGGACAAATACGAGACACAGACTCCCGCCAAGGAACATGGCTGTCCTTGACGGGTCTGACTCTTTACTCAGAGCCGGCGGCGTGCGCTGCCGGTCGAGGAACACGGATGAAAGGATTGATCGCCGTTACGGCGCTGGCACTGCTGGCCGGGTGCGCCAACTTGGACCCGTTCCAGTCGTCCGCCCCGGCAGACAACTGGACCACCTGGACTTGCGACAGCCAGGCCAAGGTGCTGTGGCGCTATGCCAATGACAGTCGCAGCGAAGTCGACGTGCGACTGGGCGGTGGCGATCAGGTCTACCGCCTGAAGCAGGAGCCAGGTGCGTCGGGTTCGCTGTACAGCGACAACATGCTGGCGTTTCACATAAAAGGTGAGGAAGGCCTGGTTTACTGGGTCGCCACCAATGATTTGATTGGCCGTGGCTGCAAGGCGCAATAACTGAACAGAATTCGCAGCCCGGGCTCAACCCCCGATCTGCAATAACTTGAATAGCCGCCGCCGCTCCGGCAGGCTGGCACGATTAACGACTTCAACCGGGAGAGACCCTAACAATGGCACTTATCAGCATGCGCCAGATGCTGGACCACGCAGCCGAGTTCGGCTACGGCGTCCCAGCCTTCAACGTCAACAACCTTGAGCAGATGCGCGCCATCATGGAAGCCGCTGACAAGACTGACTCCCCGGTGATCGTCCAGGCTTCGGCCGGTGCCCGCAAATACGCCGGCGCCCCGTTCCTGCGTCACCTGATCCTGGCGGCGATCGAAGAATTCCCGCATATCCCGGTGTGCATGCACCAGGACCACGGCACCAGCCCTGACGTCTGCCAGCGCTCCATCCAACTGGGCTTCAGCTCGGTAATGATGGACGGCTCCCTGGGCGAAGACGGCAAGACCCCGACCGACTACGACTACAACGTCCGTGTGACCCAACAGACCGTGGCCATGGCTCACGCCTGCGGCGTTTCGGTAGAAGGCGAGCTGGGCTGCCTGGGTTCGCTGGAAACCGGCATGGCCGGTGAAGAAGACGGTATCGGCGCCGAAGGCGTTCTGGACCACAGCCAGATGCTGACCGACCCTGAAGAAGCCGCTGACTTCGTAAAACGCACCCAGGTCGACGCCCTGGCCATCGCCATCGGCACCAGCCACGGCGCCTACAAGTTCACCAAGCCACCTACCGGCGACGTGCTGGCGATCGACCGCATCAAGGAAATCCACAAGCGCATTCCGAACACCCACCTGGTGATGCACGGTTCGTCTTCGGTTCCGCAAGAGTGGCTGGCGATCATCAACCAGTACGGCGGCGACATCAAAGAGACCTACGGCGTACCGGTTGAAGAAATCGTCGAAGGCATCAAGCACGGCGTGCGCAAGGTCAACATCGACACCGACCTGCGCCTGGCATCCACCGGTGCGATGCGTCGCCTGATGGCCACCAACCCGAGCGAGTTCGATCCGCGTAAATTCTTCGGCGCCACCGTGACCGCCATGCGTGACGTGTGCATCGCGCGTTATGAAGCTTTCGGCACCGCCGGCAACGCTTCGAAGATCAAGCCGATCTCCCTGGAAGGCATGTATCAGCGTTACCTGAAAGGTGAGTTGAACGCCAAGGTCAACTAAGCCTGAGCGTTTGAGCTTCACAAAAAACCCGCAGAAATGCGGGTTTTTTATGGGCGATGAATTCATTGTAGGAGCGAGCCTGCTCGCGATTGCGTCAGGTCAGCCAACATCAATATTGAATGGCACACCGCATCGCGAGCAGGCTCGCCCCTACAGGTTTGATCGCTACTTGTTGTGATCGATATCCAGCTTGCTGAACGTCACTTTCCCACCCTCGCTGGTATACCCGGTGTTGTCCTGCACATACACCCCGGCCTTGAAATACAGCGGCTTGTCGCGCCAGGTCGCGCTGATGTTGGTGTCCCATTGATAGCCTGCCGCGCTGATGCCCAGGGCGCCCCCCGGGCTCAGGTGAATGAGATAGGAGAACTCCCGGTCCAGCTTCACACCCGTGGCAATGGTGATCACGCGGCCTTCCTTGTCGTCGGGATGCATGCGCACCTTGGCGACGATGTTGCCGGTCTCGGTCTTGGTTTTGTACTGGTACTCGACTTTCACCAGTGGCTTTTGGCTTTCATAGGCATGAATCTGGCCTATGACGATCTTGCCCGAGCTGGGCACCTGATTCACCGTGAGGGTGGCCCGCAAGGTGTTGTCGGCGTCCGGGTAATACCAGTTTTTCAAGGTGCCGTTGCTGTAGGTCTCACGGAGTTCGGTGCGCGGATAAATGGCGTTTTCGGTTTTGGAGCCGGTCACCGGGGCCCAGAAAAACAGGGTGCCGGTGTCGGAATGGAAATATTGGTTCTTGTAGCCATTGACCAGCTTGGAGGTTTCTACGGTGTACGGCGGGCTGCCGACCGGAACGCTGAGATTCCAGGATGCAAGGTCGATCATTGTGAGAAGCTTCCACGAATTTTTGCGGCACGGGCGTACCAGAAGCTCTAACACGCGCCTTTGAGGGCGGCCTTTATAAGCGTAGAAGGCTTTTTTGTTAATGCTGGCATTGACGGATTTGTGGCGTCAAACAACTGTTAAATGGCCATCCTGCACGGTTTCAGTGGCTTTCAGGGGTGACCGTTAGTCGGTAAATTAATACCTAGGTAAATGATGGCGCACTGATAGCTTCAGGTTTTTTGGATCCACGTCTAGAGTGAAGGCTTAGAATCTGTCCGGTTTTCACGAGAAACCGGCCTGTCGTCCCGAACAAAGAGAAGCAGCATGGAATGCGCGCAACCCCCGCCAATTGATGGCAACTCGACGTTACTGATCGTCGACGATTACCCTGAAAACCTGCTCAGCATGCGCGCGTTGTTACAGCGCCAGGACTGGCAGGTCATCACCGCTGCCTCGGGTTTCGAGGCGCTCAGTCTATTGCTCGAACACGATGTCGACCTGGTGCTGCTGGATGTGCAGATGCCGGGCATGGACGGTTTTGAAGTGGCGCGCCTGATGCGTGGCAGCCAGCGAACCCGTCTGACACCGATCATTTTCCTCACCGCCAACGAGCAGTCCCAGGACGCCGTCATCAAGGGTTACGCCAGCGGTGCGGTGGATTATCTGTTCAAACCGTTCGACCCACAGATCCTCAAGCCCAAGGTCCAGGCATTGCTGGAGCACCAGCGCAATCGCCGGGCCTTGCAGCGCCTGAGTCATGATCTGGAAGTCGCTCGCGCCTTCAACGCCTCGGTGCTCGACAACGCCGCCGAAGGCATCCTGGTGGTGAATGAGGATGGCCTGATCCGCTTCGCCAACCCGGCGATGTCGCGCCTGCTCAATGCCACGGTGCAGGAGCTGGAGGGCAAGGAATTCCTCGATTTCATGCAAAAGCCGCACATCCCGGTGTGGGCCGAATCGGAGCTTTTGAACGGTTATAAGCGCGGCGAGACCTACCGCCTGCACGACGCCCTGTTGCGCACCGCGCGGGGACAGCAGGTTCCGGTAGCCCTGTCCTGCGCGCCACTGCCTGCGGAACAGCGGGCGATGGTGGTGACGGTGCTCGACATGTCGGTGGTGCGTCACCTGCATCAGCAGCTCGAATTCCAGGCCGTCACCGACCCGCTGACCGGCCTGCTCAATCGACGCGGTTTCTACCAGACCGTGGAGAATCTGCTGCTGCGCAGTGAGCACAACGACAGTGCCTGGGTGCTGATGTACCTGGACCTGGACGGCTTCAAGCGGGTCAATGATTCCCTCGGTCACGACGCCGGCGATCGCGTGCTGCGCTGGGTTTCCGAACAATTGAAGGCCTGTCTGCGCCCGTTCGACATTCTGGCGCGCATGGGCGGTGACGAATTCACCGCGCTGCTTGACCTGGAGTTCCCCGAGCAAGCTTCGAGGATTGCCGAGAAGCTCATCGAACGGGTGTCGATCTGTCAGCAGATCGACGGCCTGGATATCGCCCTGGGGGTGAGCATCGGCATTGCCACTTACCCCGATTGCGGCGCCAATCTGGACGGATTGCTGCGGGCATCGGACATCGCGATGTACGAAGCCAAGCGCGCCGGTCGGCAGCAATATCGCTTCTACGATCACGAAATGAACGGCCGAGCCCGCTCCCGGCTGATGCTCGAGGAAAGCGTGCGCAGCGCCATCGAGAACCGTGACTTCAACCTGGTCTATCAGCCACAGGTGGCCATTGCCGACGGGCGGATTCGTGGCTTTGAAGCCTTGTTGCGCTGGCAGCATCCGAGTGTCGGCGATGTGCCGCCGGGGCTGTTTCTGCCCTTGCTGGAGGAAGCGCGGTTGATCAGCCGCCTGGGCAGCTGGATTTATCAGCGTGGCGCCGGTCAGCGCAAGGCCTGGGAAACCCTGTTCGCCGAGGACCTGGTGCTGGGCGTCAGCTTGAGCAGCACCCAGTTCTCCATGCCCAATCTGGTCACCGAGTTGCGTCAGGTCCTGGAACGCCACGGCCTGCAACCTCGTCACCTGGAAGTCGAGGTGACCGAAGAGGCCCTGATGCGTCACCCGGAGGAGACCCGCAAACAACTGCGACTGCTGCGCAATCTGGGGGTCAGGGTGGCGCTGGATGATTTCGGGTCGGGGCCGTGCTCGCTGGCACATTTGCGTGACCTGGAACTGGACACACTCAAGCTCGACCGTCATCTGATCGCCCGGTTGCCGGAGTCCTCGCGGGACGCGGCACTGGTGTGCAATGTCATCGAGTTGTGCCGGCGCTACGGCATGCTGGTGATCGCCGAAGGCGTGGAAACCATGGCGCAATACGAGTGGCTGCAAGCCAATGGCTGCGAGTATGTGCAGGGTTTTCTGGTCGCGCGGCCGATGATGGCCGAAGAGGCCGATCGCTTTGCCCAGCCATTCGACTGGAGCGCGCTGAGTCCTTGAATTCGCTACACTGGCGACCTTTTCGTCCTATGTGTTGCTTGCGATGACCGCGTTGAAATACCTCCAGGCTTATCCTGCCTCGCTGCAGGATCAGGTGCGTCAGCTGATCGCCGAAGGTCGGCTGGGCGACTACCTGAGCAAGCGCTATCCGGAGCAGCATGGGGTGCAGAGCGACAAGGCGCTGTACACCTATGCACTGGACCTCAAGCAGGAATACCTGCGCAACGCCCCGGCCATCGACAAGGTACTGTTCGACAACCGCCTGGACCTGACCCATCGCGCCCTTGGCCTGCACACCACGATCTCGCGGGTGCAGGGCGGCAAGCTCAAGGCCAAGAAGGAAATTCGCATCGCATCGCTGTTCAAGGAAGCGCCCGCCGAATTCCTGAAAATGATCGTGGTTCACGAGTTGGCGCATTTCAAGGAATCCGATCACAACAAGGCGTTCTACAAGCTGTGCGAACACATGCTGCCGGGCTATCACCAGATCGAGTTCGATGTGCGGGTGTACCTGACCTGGCGGGATATGCAATGAAACGGAGCGTTAAATGGAAGTCAGCAAGACCAAAAGCAGCTTCTACCGTCGCCTGTACGTGGCGTACCTGATCGACAGCGGGCTGGCCAGCAGTGTCCCGGCCTTGACCGAAATCACCGGCATGCCCCGGCGCACGGCCCAGGACACCATCGCCGCGCTGGCGGATCTGGATATCGTCTGCGAGTTCGAGCAGGAAGAGGGTGCCCGCAACCATGCCGGGCGCTATCGGATTCGCGACTGGGGGGCGATCGATCGCGGGTGGATCGAGCGGCATTTGCGGCAGATCAAGGCGGTGCTTGAGTACCCCTGAAATTTTGTGTTGTTTGATCCGGCGCCTTCGCGAGCAGGCTCGCTCCCACAGTTGAAATGCATTCCAATGTGGGAGCGAGCCTGCTCGCGAAGAGGGCCTCAGGAACGACGCATGCCTATATGCGGAATCCCATCCTCGACAAATTCCTCACCCGCCACCACAAACCCATACCGCCCGTAGTACCCCTGCAAATGCGACTGGGCCGAAAGATAGACCGGCATGTCCGGCCAGCGCTTCTGCGCCTGTTTCAGCGCCTGCTCCATCATTTCATGCCCCAGGCCCTGGCCTCGACTGGCGGGCGAGGTCACGACCCGTCCGATCACCACGTCGCCGCCCTGTAGCTCGGGATCGAGCAGGCGCAGGTAGGCCACCAGCCGATCCTCGTCCCAGGCCATCAAGTGACAGGTGTCACCTTCCAGGTCCTGGCCATCGATGTCCTGATAGACGCATTGCTGCTCGACGACGAACACCTCGGCACGCAACTGCAAAATCGCATACAGCTGCTGTACGCCCAGATCACTGTGATGCTTGCAGACCCATTCAATTGTCATGTTCTGATTCCCGGAAAACGTCCCGCTGATACTAAGCGCCCGAACGAGGGATGTCTTTATGGCGGAGAAATCTGTGATAAAGACCAAAATGCCATCATTCATTTAGCGCGACGCTGCCTTCTTTGTGTAATCTGGATTGTGGCGATGTGCAGTGGCTTCAATGAACCAATGTTTAGTGCCTGGGCGTGCCGGTAAGGGGCTTGGCGTTTTAGCTGAAAACACGTCGGGCAGCCCGCCCGCTAAGGATTTTCGAGCATGCCGCGTTTGCATCGAGTCTTGGCTCTGATTGGATGGCTGTCGCTGATTCCGCACGCGTCAGCGGAAAAACTGCGCCTGGTGGCGGACGCCTGGCCGCCCTTTACCGACGCCACGCTGGTCAACGGTGGGTTGGCCACGGACATCGTCAGTACGGCGCTGGCACGAGCCGGTTATGCCAGTGATTTTGAACAGGTGCCCTGGGCCCGCGCCCTGCTGGGCCTGGGTGAAGGTCGCTATGACGTGCTGGTCAACGCCTGGTACACCGACGATCGCACCCGGCTCGGCCAGTTCTCCCGCGAATACCTGCTCAACCGCATTCGCTTCATCAAGCGCAAGGACGCGCCAATCGAATACAACAACCTGCAGCAACTGCACACCTATCCGGTGGCAATCGTGCGCGGTTACGCCTATTCGCCGGCGTTCGACGCCGATGAGTCATTGCAGAAAGTGCCGGTCCACAACTTCGCGCTGGCCGTGCGCATGGTCGCCGCCGACAGGGTCAAGCTGACGCTGGAAGACGAATACGTGGCCCGTTATTACCTGGCCCGTGAATCACCCAAGGTGCGCAATGCCGTGGAGTTTCTGCCCAAGCCGCTGAGCGAGAACAGCCTGCATATCCTGGTCAGCCTGAAGAATCCGAAACATGAACAGATCGTCGCCGGGTTTGACCGGGAGATTGCCAGGATGAAGGCGGATGGGAGTTATCAGCGGTTGTTGAAACAGCATGGGATGTGAGGTGTGGCTGCTGGCCCTATCGCGAGCAGGCTCGCTCCTACAGTGTCCGGTGGTGAATGCAGGTTTTGTGTCTACCGCCATCCCCTGTGGGAGCGAGCCTGCTCGCGATGAGGCCCTGACAGGCGCTACACCTCTTCGCTCGTATCCTTGATCAAATGCGCCGCCAGCGTCCGCAACGGCCCCAACTGCCGGCAGATCAGCGCCAATTGCGTCTGCACCAACCGCTGACCCTCATCGATCTCATCGGGCATCTGCTCAAGCTCATTGGCCAGCGCTTCTTCCTCGTCACTCTGAATCGCAATGGCGGACTTGCTGGCCAGCCCCTGGGCGATTTCGTCGATGCTGGCCGCCAGTTTCATCCCGGCGCCTTCGATCAACTGCTCGTGCACGTCCGCCGGCAACGGGGTTTCCCGATGCGCGCCCAGGCCTGACAAATAACTGAGCAGGGTGTGCGACAGCACCAGAAAACGGAAACCCACATCCGCTTCCTTACGGAAATGCCCCGGTTCCATGAGCATGTTGGCCAGAGTGGTCGACAGTGCCGCGTCGGCGTTGTGGGCGTTGCGTCGGGCCAGGCGATAAGCCAGGTCGTCGCTCTTGCCGGCGGCGTACTGCTGCATGATCTGGCGCAGGTAGATGCTGTTGCAGGTCAGGGTGTTGGACAGCACCTTGTTCAGGC
Organism: Pseudomonas putida; assembly: GCF_003228315.1. Classification (NCBI taxonomy): domain Bacteria; kingdom Pseudomonadati; phylum Pseudomonadota; class Gammaproteobacteria; order Pseudomonadales; family Pseudomonadaceae; genus Pseudomonas; species Pseudomonas putida. The sequence goes on along the minus strand of NZ_CP029693.1, from coordinate 3,830,613 downwards.
TTCGCCCCTGCCAGTCCGGCAGGAACAGGAACACCATCAGCCCGGCGATCAGGCTGCCAAGCAAGGTATCGAGCAAGCGTGGCAGGAACAGCCCGTAGCCGTCGCCAACCTGATTGAAGCAGAACAGCACCATCAGAGTGATCGCCGCGGTCGCCAGGGTGTAGCGAGTGGTGCGGTTGGTGAAGAACACCACCCCGGCGGCAATCGCGAAACACGACTGGATCAGCGGGTTGGGGAACAGGTCGAACAACGCCCAAGCAAGCGTCAGGCCGATGGCGGTGCCGATGATCCGCTGGCCAAGCTTGCGCCGGGTGGCGCCGTAATTCGGCTGGCAGACAAACAGCGTGGTGAGGATGATCCAGTAACCCTGGGACGGGTGGATCAAATGCACCATGGCGTAGCCGATGCTCAGGGCCAGGGGCAATCGCAGGGCATGACGGAACAGCAGCGAGGTGGGCGTCAGCTGCGTGCGCAGACGCGCCCAAACATCCTTGAGGTTGCGCGGCGAACGGTCGAGCAGGCTGCTGTCGGTGGCGTCGGCCAGGGCGTCGGGGTTGCTCGCATCACTGAGCAAGCGGTCGAGGGTGGACAGGTTGGCCGCCAGCGCCCGCAACGAACGCAGCAGGCCACGCCAGGCCGGATTGCTCTGGATGCGCAGGTGTTCGAGGGAGGCGTTCAGATCGCCCAGGGCTTCGGCGAAGTTGGCGTCATAGGTGAAGGGCTGACGCATCTGGATCGATTCGGCCAGCGCCCGGCAAGCCTTGCCCTGCTGGCGCAACAGGCGCTGGCAGCGGAACAGCACGTCGCTGTGGAAGAACGCCTCGGCGAGCGCGTTGTAAGGGTAGTGCGAGGAGCTGGCGCGCTCGTGGATGTCCTGGGCGAGGAAGTACAGTTTCAGGTAGCGGCTGACTTTCGAGCCGGGGCGACCATTGCCGACCCGGTGCAGGATGATTTCCTTGGCGGCGTTCAGCGCGGCGACCACGCGGCCGTTCTGTCGGGCCAGTTCCAGCCGTCGCGCTTCAACGTCCATCTGCCGGATCGGCTCGAACAGCGACGACTTCAACTTCAAGTAGAAACCCAGTTCCCGAAACAACCGCGCCAGGCTCTGCTGCACCGGTTGATTGGAAAACAGCGCCTGCCACAGCACCGAAAGCACCCCGTACCAGGCGGCGCCGGCCACCAGCAGCAGCGGCTCGTGCCACACGTCGATGACCGCGCCACCGCGCTGGTCCACGCCGATCATGGTGTACACCGACAGAATCAGCGTGGCCGAGGCAATCGCACCATAGCGTTCGCCCAGGGCGCCGAGCATCGTCAGGCAGAAGCTGGCGAGGGCGAAGGCGAAGATGAAAATGATCGGGTAGGGGAACAGCAGCTCCACCGACAGCGCGGCGACAGCAAAACACACAAGGGTCACGGCCAGCGCATTGAGGCGGCCTTGCCAGCTGTCGTCGGTCTCGGCCAGGGCGCTGGCGATAATCCCCAGGAACAGCGGGATCAGCAGCCCCATTTCATCCTGATACCAACACAACGCCATGGTGCCGGTCAGGGCGATGAACACCCGCACGCTGTAGCTGAATTTATCCAGTGCCCAAAGGCGACGCAGAGACTGACTGAACGTGGTCGATGACATGAAGTGCGAGGGCCTTCCGAGGCGATGCCGCTAAATTGAGCCAGTAATGACGCCGACGCAATGGCGGCGATCACATCAGGCAGCAAAATCTGTTCCTTTATCGAGCAACGCATAACAACTGTAGGAGTGAGCCTGCTCGCGATGGCGGCCTGTCAGTCAACATCTTTGTTGAATGTTATGGCCCCATCGCGAGCAGGCTCGCTCCTACAGGTATGGCGGGGTTCAGACGTACTGCGCCGCCGCGTAACCCGAAGCCCACGCCCACTGGAAGTTGAACCCGCCCAGATGCCCGGTGACGTCCAGCACTTCACCGATGAAGTACAACCCTGGGCTTTTCAGCGATTCCATGGTCTTGGACGAGACTTCGTTGGTGTTCACGCCACCCAGCGTCACCTCGGCGGTGCGATAGCCTTCGGTACCCGCCGGCACGACTTTCCAGCTCGCCAGTTTTTCGGCGATCTCGGCGATTTCCCCGTGGGTGTACTGCTTCATCGGTTTGGACACGAACCAGTTGTCCGCCAGCAGGTTGGCCATCTTCTTGGTGAAGATCTCACCGAGCAGGGTTTTCAGTTCGCTGTTGGGGCGTTCGGCCTGCTGCTGTTGCAGCCAGGTCGGCACGTCGTGGTCGGGCATCAGGTTGATCTCGACGGTGTCGCCGGATTCCCAGAACGAGGAAATCTGCAAAATCGCCGGGCCGCTGAGGCCACGATGGGTGAACAGGATGTTCTCGCGGAAGCTCTGGTCGTTGCAGCTCACCAGGCAATCCACCGAAGTGCCGGACAGTTCGCTGCACAGCGCCTTGAGCTGATCGGTGATGGTGAATGGCACAAGGCCGGCGCGGGTCGGCAGCAATTCATGGCCGAATTGCTTGGCAACCTGATAGCCGAAGCCGGTGGCGCCCAGGGTCGGAATCGACAAGCCACCGGTGGCGATCACCAGGGATTCGCAGGTGACCTGACCGAGGGTGGTGTCCAGCAGATAACCTTTTTCGAGCTTCTCGATGGTCTGGATCGAGGTGTCCAGGTGCAGGCTGACGCCGACCTGATCGCACTCGTTCAGGAGCATTTCGAGGATGTCGCTGGATTTGTTATCGCAGAACAGCTGGCCGAGTTTTTTCTCGTGATACGGCACGCCGTGCTTGGCCACCATGCCGATGAAGTCCCACTGGGTGTAGCGCGCCAAGGCAGATTTGCAGAAATGCGCGTTCTGCGAGAGGAAATTGCCCGGCTCGGTGTACATGTTGGTGAAATTGCAGCGGCCACCGCCCGACATCAGGATTTTCTTGCCGGCCTTGTTGGCATGGTCGAGCAACAGCACCTTGCGCCCACGGCCGGCGGCGGTCAGTGCACACATCAACCCTGCGGCGCCAGCGCCAATGATCACGACTTCGGTAGAGCGCAAAACGATGTCCTCTCAGTGTTCACCACAAAACAAACTGTGGGAGCGAGCCTGCTCGCGAAAGCGGTGTGTCAGTCAACCATGGGCTAACTGGCAGATTGCATTCGCGAGCAGGCTCGCTCCCACAGGGGATCTTCGTTGTGTAGAAGATCGCTTACAAAATGCGCACGCGCAACGAACGGCCCTTGATCTTGCCGTCGTTCAGGCGCTGCAAGGCCTGTTTGGCGATGCCGCGTTCCACGGCCACGTAGGCCTGGAAGTCGAAAATCGCGATCTTGCCAACCTGGGCGCCGGGGATGCCGGCATCACCGGTCAATGCACCAAGGATGTCGCCCGGACGTACCTTGTCCTTGCGGCCAGCGGCAATGCACAGGGTGCTCATCTGTGGCAGCAGCGGACCACCGCCCTGGGACTTGAGGTTGTCCACTTGATCCCAGGTCAACGGAGTCTTTTGCAGCTCTTCGATGGCCTGCGCGCGCTGCGCTTCGGACGGGGCAACCAGGCTGATCGCCAGGCCTTTCTCGCCAGCACGACCGGTACGGCCGACGCGGTGAATGTGGATTTCCGAATCCCGGGCCAGTTCGACGTTGATCACCATGTCCAGGGAATCGATGTCCAGGCCGCGAGCAGCCACGTCTGTAGCCACCAGCACGGAGGTGCTGCGGTTGGCGAACATCGCCAGCACCTGGTCGCGGTCACGCTGTTCCAGGTCACCGTGCAGGCCGACGGCGGAAATGCCCTTGGCGGTCAGGTGATCGACGGTTTCCTGAACCTGCTGCTTGGTGAAGCAGAACGCCACGCAGGACGCCGGACGGAAGTGGCCGAGGACCTTGGTCACGGCGCTCATGCGTTCTTCCGGGGAGATCTCGTAGAAGCGCTGCTCGATCTGCGTGTCGTCGTGGAACGCCTCGGCCTTCACTTGCTGCGGGTTGCGCATGAACTTCGACGCCAGCTGCTTGATGCCCACCGGGTAAGTGGCGGAGAACAGCAGGGTCTGGCGACGCTCCGGGGCCTGCATGATGATCTCTTCGATGGAGTCGTAGAAACCCATGTCCAGCATGCGGTCGGCTTCGTCGAGGATCAGCGTGTTCAGGCCATGCAGGACCAGCGAACCCTTGCGCAGGTGCTGCTGGATACGGCCCGGGGTGCCGACGATGATGTGCGCGCCGTGCTCCAGCGAAGCGATCTGCGGGCCGAGAGACACGCCGCCACACAGGGTCAGGACCTTGATGTTGTCTTCGGCGCGGGCCAGGCGGCGGATTTCCTTGGCCACCTGGTCGGCCAGCTCGCGGGTCGGGCACAGGATCAGCGCCTGGCAGCCGAAGTAGCGCGGGTTGATCGGGTTCAGCAGGCCGATGCCGAACGCTGCGGTCTTGCCGCTGCCGGTCTTGGCCTGGGCGATCAGGTCCATCCCCTTGAGGATCACCGGCAAGCTCTGCGCCTGGATCGGCGTCATCTGGGTATAACCGAGGGAATCGAGGTTAGCCAGCATGGCGGCGGACAGCGGCAGAGTATTAAATTCGGTGGCGATGGTGGTCACGGGACTGGCCTGCAAAACAAAATGTCGCGCAGTGTACCAGTCCGATGGCCATTCGCCCGTAGTTTCCGGACGAGAAGTCGCCGAGCGACGACCAGGCAAGGCGAAAACAGGCGAGAAAGCGGAGTTGGCTTTAGCCAATGAGCATTTCGAGGCTGTTTTCAACGCAGCATGGTCGAGCGCAGGCACTTCTCGTTCGGAAACTAAGGTTCGATGTGTTCTTCCGGACGTTCGACTCGCCGTCCGTCATTCTTCGACAGCTGGGAAAAGATCGTCGCCGCCAGCATCGCCATGATCCCGACGGTCACAAAGGTCAGCTGGAACGCCCCCAAAACCGTGTCCACGCCGTCATTGCCAATTTCGGCGGTAAAGCCCCCAAGCAATGCACCGGCGCACGCCACCCCCAGGCTCAACGACAACTGCGCCACCACCGACAGCAGGCTGTTGCCGCTGCTGGCGCTGGCGTCGTCGAGGTCGATCAGGGTCACGGTATTCATCGCGGTGAACTGCAGGGAGTTGATCGCCCCGAGAATCGCCAGCAGGCACAGCAGCAACCAGTACGGCGTCTGCTCGCTGACCAGGCCCATGGCCGCCAGCATGATGCCCAGCGCCAGGGTGTTGCCGGTCAGCACGATGCGGTAGCCCAGACGTTCAATCAGCGGGCGCGCCACCCACTTGGCGATCATCGCCGCCGCCGCCAGCGGCAGCATGCTCATCCCCGCCTGTGACGGCGAATAACCCAGCGCCACTTGCAGCAGCAATGGCACGAGGAACGGCAGGGCGCCGCTGCCGAGCCGGGCGAACAGGTTGCCGAGAATACCCACGGCGAAGGTCCGGGTCCTGAACAGCGACGGTGCGAACAAGGGGTTCTCGATGTGCCCGGCGCGCAGCCAATAAGCCGCCAGACAGGCCATGCCGCCGAACAGCAACAGCATCACCCGCAGATGCGGCAGGTGCAGTTCGCCCAGGCCTTCCATGGCGATGGTGATCAGGATCATCGCCGCGCCGAACAGCACAAAGCCGAGACTGTCGAATTTCGTGCGTTCCGAACCGCGCAGGTCGGGAATGAATTTCCACACGGCGTAGCAACCGACCACGCCCACCGGCAGGTTGATCAGGAAGATCCAGTGCCAGGTCAGGTACTGCACCATCCAGCCGCCCATGGTCGGGCCGATCAGCGGGCCGAGCAGGCCGGGGATGGTGATGAAGCCCATGATCCGCACCAGCTCCGAGCGGGGGTAGGCCCGCAGCACCACCAGCCGCCCGACCGGCAGCATCAGCGCACCGCCCAGGCCCTGAATGATTCGAGCGCCAATCAGTTGGGTCAAACTGCCCGACATCGCGCAAAGCAATGAGCCAATGCTGAACAGCAGGATGGCGCTGAAAAAGATTTTCTTGGTGCCGAATCGATCGGCGATCCAGCCCGAGGCCGGGATCAGCAAGGCGACGGTGAGCATGTAGGCGATGATCACGCCCTGCATGCGCAGCGGGTCTTCCGCCAGGTCCGCGGCCATGGCCGGCAGGGCGGTGTTGAGGATGGTCCCGTCGAGGGACTGCATGAAGAACGCGATGGCGACGACCCACGGCACCCAGCGGGCGGTGACAGCGTCGAGAGGCGGGCGGTTGGGCATGGGACCTCTTGTCAGTGTTAATCAGGGCGTCCGTGGTGATTTCATCGCGGGCAAGCCTTGCTCCCACAGGTTTGGCGTCGAGCGAAAATCTGTGGCAACTCCCAATCCTGTGGGAGCAAGGCTTGCCCGCGATGCTTTTAAAGGGTCAACGTGAGTCGGCGGACCAACGCCCCCGGCAACAACGCCGAAGCCGTCGCCCGCTGACTATAGGTACTGGCCGAGAGCAACATCTCCCGCTCCTGCGTCAGCGCCTCGAGCTGCGAACCGAGCAGGCTGAAGGCACTGTCATCGAAGCGCATGGTGTTGACCGGGGCCTGGATCTCGCCGTTCTCGACCCAGAAGGTCGCGAAGCGGGTCATGCCGGTCAGGCGTGCCGCCGGTTGGTCCGAGAAGTTCAGGTACCACAGGTTGCTGATGTACAGGCCCGTGCCCAGTTGCTTGAGGATGTCGGCTTCGGCCAGGGTTCCGCCCTGCATGTTCAGGGCGCTGGGCGACTCGCCGGCACCGGCACCGTTGGCCGTCAGGCCATACTCGGCGGCGCTGCGCGAGCCGACCAGTTGTGCACCGGCCTGGCCTTCGACAATCAGCTTGAGGTCGCTGCGCGGATAGCCTTCGTCGGAGAACGCCGGGCTCAATGAACCACTGACTTTTTCATCCAGCGAGACCTGCGGACTGAAGCGTTGATCGCCGCCATACAGCTTCTGCAACGGGCTGCTTTTGCTGGCAATCGACTGCGCCGAAAAACCACCCCAGCACAGCATGCCCATGATTTCTTCCAGCGCCGCTGGCGCCAGGTAAGCGCGGTACTGACCCGGCGCCAGGGTACGCAGCGGTCGTCCGAGGAACTCCAGCTGCTCGCGCGCCTGCTCGAAGCGCCTGGCGAACGCCTCACTGTTCCAGTCGTGCCCGGCGTAGCTGGCTTTCACCGCCTGGCCATTGTCGTGGAACAGGCTGAAGTCGAAGTTGAAGCTGTTGGCCTGATGCCAGCCGAACGCCCCGCAGGAACTGGCGAAACCACGGCTGATGGGACCGGCGGCGTAGAAACCGACCAGATCCAGACCCTCGGCGGCACGGCTGATTTCGCCCACCACGTGCTCGGTATCCGGTAGCGGATGCTCCTGCACAATGCTGCTTTGCCAGCCGTTGTGATTGAGCAGCAGGTAGGGGTCCCGTGGCAGCAGTGGCAGGGTGTCGCGCAGCTGTTGCAGGCCTTCGGCCAGGCGCTGTTGATCCACCTGCGGATCGCCGGACAGGGTGATGTCGAGGTCGGCGTGGCGACCTTCGTTGATCAGTTTCAGAACGATGCTTGCTTGTTGCACCTGCCCGGCCTGGCGCACCTTGGCGTGGTTGAAGCGCACAAAGGCCGAGGATTCGGCGGCGTAGCCGAGGGTGAACTGTTCCGGTTCGCGCAGTGCCTCGCGCAGGCCGTTGACCAGGGCCTTGAACGACTCGGCCTGGTTTTTCGAGGTGCTCGCATGAGTAGTCATCAGGCGTCTCCTCCAAACACATCAACGTTGCTGAACACGCAGGCCGGCGACGCATGGCCGACGCGGATCACCTGGTTCGGTTCGCCCTTGCCGCAGTTCGGTGTGCCCAGGACCTTGAAGGTGCTGGCATCGCCGACCGCGCTGAGGCTTTTCCAGAACTGCGCGGAGACCCCCCGATAATTCGGGTTCTTCACCACGCCCTTGAGCTCGCCGTTCTCGATCAACTGGCCCCATTCACAGCCGAACTGGAACTTGTTGCGCGCATCGTCGATGGACCACGAGCGATTGGTGCTCATCAGGATGCCGTGTTCGATGTTGCCGATCAGGCGCTCCAGCGGTTGATCGCCCGGCTCGATGTTGAGGTTGGCCATGCGATCGATCGGTGGGCGGTTCCAGCTGCAGGCGCGGCTGTTGGCGACGCCATCGAGACCTGCACGGAATTGCGACAACGCACCGCCCAAAGGGCGCAACAACAAGCCTTCGCGGATCAGGAATTGCTTGCTCGCGGAACTGCCGTCGTCGTCATGACCGTAGCTGGCAAGCTGCTCGGGAATGTCCGGGTCGAAGGTCACGTTGAGCAGCTGCGAGCCGTATTGCAGGTGCCCGAAGTCTTGCGCCTTGACGAAGCTGGTGCCGGCGTAATTGCGCTCATCGCCGAGGATGCGGTCCAGTTCCAACGGGTGGCCGATGGATTCGTGGATCTGCAGCATCATCTGGTCGGGCATCAGCAGCAGGTCCCGCGGACCTTGCGGGGTGTTCGGCGCGAGCAGAAGTTGCAGCGCCTGCTCGGCGACCTGTGGCCCGGCACCGATCAGGCCGCAACGACTGATGACATCGGCGCCACCCTGCTGGCCGAAGTTCTCGCGGCCCAGGCTGCGGGTCTGGCTGTCGTTGCCGTCGTAGGCGGTGACGTCGAGGCCCGGATAGACGAAACGCTGGGCCTGGCGCAGTTCGGCGCCGGCGCTGCTGAGGTAGATCTGCTCAACGTTCGTGATGCCGATGCTCACCTGCCAGTTCACCAGGCGCTCGTCACGGGGCACGGCGGCGGACTCGGCGCCGAGCAATTCATAGCAGTCGCTCAGGGACGGGAACGGCTGGTCGAGGTTCGGCGAAAAATAGTCGGCGCGGTCGCTGGAGACCGCTTGTTCGCGCAGATCCAGCAGGGCGTGGGGCTTGAGCCGGCGCGCCTGCTGTTCGGCGCGTTCGAGGGCGGCTTGCAGGCCTTGTTGCGACAGGTCGTTGGTGGCGGCATAGGCTTCGACGCCGTTGACCCGTACGGTCAGCATCGCGCCTTCGTCACGGCGCAGGCTCGGCGGTTCGGCAACGTTCTTGCGCACCGACAGGTATTGGCCGGACTCGCGCACATAACGCAGGGAAAAGAATTCAGCGCCCGTGCGCAAGGCAGCGAAGCGCTGCTTGAGCTGGGGGTGGAAATCGAACATTCGGGGGACCTCCTTGGTGTGGAGCATCGGTGCTGCGGGGGAGGGGTGAAACGATTGCGTGGCGCTAGAGTAGGCCTGCGAGGGGGATGGATCAAGGGAAGGAGAGAGTGATGCGTTGTTTGAGGGGGCCTCATCGCGAGCAGGCTCGCTCCTACAGTTGGAAAGCATTCCCTTGTAGGAGCGAGCCTGCTCGCGATGGCGGTCGACGCGATATTAAGCCGGCTGGCTCACTTCCCGCACCGCCTTGCCCTTCACCGGCGCATCACCGGCCACATAGTAGGCAGCCTTGCTGCGCGCCAGCGGCTGGCGACCACGGATCCTGTCGGCGATTTTCTCGGCCATCATGATCGTCGGTGCATTCAGGTTGCCGGTGGTGATGATCGGCATGATCGAGGCATCGACCACGCGCAGGCCTTGCATGCCATGTACGCGACCCTGGCCGTCGACCACCGCCATCTCGTCGGTGCCCATCTTGCACGAGCAGGACGGGTGGAACGCGGTCTCGGCGTGCTCGCGAATGAACTTGTCCAGCTCTTCATCGGATTGCACTTCGATGCCCGGGCTGATTTCGCGACCACGGAAGGCGTCCAGTGCCGGCTGCTGCATGATTTCCCGGGTCAGGCGGATGCCGTCGCGGAATTCCTGCCAGTCCTGCTCGGTGGCCATGTAGTTGAACAGAATGCTCGGGTGCTGGCGCGGGTCCTTGGACTTGACCTGGATGCGCCCACGGCTCGGCGAACGCATGGAACCCATGTGCGCCTGGAAGCCGTGCTCCTGCACGCCGTTGCTGCCGTTGTAGTTAATCGCCACCGGCAGGAAGTGGTACTGGATGTTCGGCCATTCGAATTCCGGACGGGTGCGGATGAAACCGCCGGCTTCGAACTGGTTGCTGGCGCCGATGCCGGTGCCGTTGAACAGCCATTCGGCACCGATGGCCGGCTGGTTGTGCCACAGCAGCGACGGGTACAGCGACACCGGCTGGGTGCAGGCGTATTGCAGGTACAGCTCCAGGTGGTCCTGCAGGTTCTCGCCGACGCCCGGCAGGTCGTGGACCACCGGGATGTCGAGGCTTTCCAGCAGTTTTGCCGGGCCTACGCCGGAGCGTTGCAGGATCTGCGGCGAAGCGATGGCGCCGGAGCACAGCAGCACTTCCTTGCGCGCTTTGACTTCAACGCGCTCTTCAGCGGCGCCAACCAGGTAACGCACACCGACCGCGCGCTTGCCTTCGAACAGGATCTTGTCGGTCAGGGCGTGGGTGACGATGGTCAGGGTCGAACGCTTCTTCGCCACGTCCAGGTAACCGCGAGCAGTGGAAGCACGACGGCCCTTCGGCGTGACGGTGCGGTCCATCGGGCCGAAGCCTTCCTGCTGGTAACCGTTGAGGTCTTCGGTGCGCGGGTAACCGGCCTGCACGCCGGCTTCGACCATGGCGTGAAACAGCGGGTTGTTGCCGGCCTTGGGCGTGGTCACGCTGACCGGGCCTTCGCCGCCGTGGTAGTCGTTGGGGCCGATGTCACGGGTTTCCGCCTTGCGGAAATACGGCAGGCAGTCGAGGTAGGTCCAGTCTTCCAGGCCCGGCAGTTTCGCCCAGCCGTCGTAGTCCATCGCGTTGCCACGGATGTAGCACATGCCGTTGATCAGCGAGGAACCACCCAGGCCCTTTCCGCGACCGCATTCCATGCGGCGCCCGTCCATGTGCGGCTCCGGATCGGTTTCGTAGGCCCAGTTGTAGCGACGGCCTTGCAGCGGGAACGCCAGGGCGGCCGGCATCTGCGTGCGGAAGTCCATGCGGTAGTCCGGGCCACCGGCTTCGAGCAGCAGGACGGTGACGCCGGCGTCTTCGGTCAGACGGGTCGCCAGGGTGTTACCGGCCGAGCCGGCACCGATGATGATGTAGTCGAATTCTTGGGACATTGAATGCACCCTCTTTGAATGTTGGTTCAGGTCAGGCCCTGGCGAGTGCTTCGCACTCGATCGCGAGCAGGCTCGCTCCTACAGTGGAACGCGTACTTCTGTAGGAGCGAGCCTGCTCGCGAAGGCGGCCTCGCAGGCGAAAAAAATGTCGCCTTAGAACACCGAGACGTAATCGCCCAGCTCGACCTGTACCGATTTGATGCGGGTGAAGTTGTTCAGCGAGCTGATGCCGTTCTCACGGCCGACACCCGACTGCTTGTAGCCACCGACCGGCATCTTGGCGTCGGACTCGCCCCAGGCGTTGATCCAGCAGATACCGGCTTCCAGTTGATGGATGATGCGGTGGGCGCGGTTCAGGTCCTTGGTGACCACACCGGCGGCCAGGCCGAAGTCGGTGTCGTTGGCGCGGCGGATCACTTCTTCTTCGGTTTCGTAGCTGAGGATCGCCATGACCGGGCCGAAGATTTCTTCACGCACGATGGTCATGTCGTCGGAGCAGTCGGTGAACACGGTCGGGGCAACGTACGCGCCCTTGGCGAATGCGCCGTCAGTCAGACGCTCACCGCCGCACAGCACGCGGGCACCTTCTTCTTTACCCTTGGCGATGTAGCCCAACACGCTTTCCATGTGAGCGAAGCTGACCAGCGGGCCGAAGTTGGTGTTTTCGTCTTCCGGGTTGCCGATGCGGATGCGCGCCACGCGCTCGGCGATCTTCGCTTCGAACGCAGCCTTCATGTGAGCCGGTACGAACACGCGAGTGCCGTTGGTGCAGACCTGACCGGAGCTGTAGAAGTTGGCCATCATCGCAGTGTCGGCGGCGCGATCCAGGTCGGCGTCGTCGCAGATGATCAGCGGGGACTTGCCGCCCAGTTCCATGGTCACGTCTTTGAGCGAAGAGCTGGAAGCGCTGGCCATGACTTTCTTGCCGGTGTCGGTGCCGCCGGTGAACGAGACTTTCTCGATGCGCGGGTGTTCGGTCAGCCAGGTGCCGACTTCGCGGCCGCTGCCGGTCAGGACGTTGAACACGCCAGCCGGCAGGCCGGCTTCGGTGTAGATCTCGGCCAGTTTCAGGGTGGTCAGCGAGGTGACTTCGCTTGGCTTGAAGATCATCGCGTTACCGGCCGCCAGGGCTGGCGCGGATTTCCACAGGGCGATCTGGATCGGGTAGTTCCACGCGCCGATACCGGCCACGACGCCCAGCGGCTCGCGACGGGTGTAGACGAACGAAGTGGTGCGCAGTGGAATCTGCTCGCCTTCGATGGCTGGAACCAGGCCTGCGTAGTACTCCAGCACGTCGGCGCCGGTGACGATGTCGACGTATTTGGTTTCGGAGAATGCCTTGCCGGTGTCCAGGGTTTCCAGGGCAGCCAGTTCGTCGTTGCGCTCACGCAGGATTTCCACGGCGCGACGCAGGATGCGCGAACGCTCCATGGCGGTCATGGAGGCCCAGATTTTCTGGCCCTTTTCGGCGCTGACCACGGCGCGTTCGACGTCTTCCTTGGTGGCGCGTTGTACTTTTGCGAGGACTTCACCGTTAGCCGGGTTGATGGCTTCGAAGGTGGCATCGCTGCCAGCGTCGGTGTAGCCGCCATCGATGTAGAGTTTTTGCAGTTCGAAACGGGCCATAAAGTCCTCGCAAGTGCATGAGTGGTGGCACGTATCGGGTGTCGAGCGTTCTTGGTGTGCTCTAACTCACCCGCTTGGCCAGTTGGAAATCCATGTATTCGTAAGCGATCTGTTGCGCCTGCTCGGTGTCGAAAGCGTCTCCCGACAGCGCGCCGCGCAACCACAAGCCGTCAATCAACGCTGCCAGGCCACGGGCTGCACTGCGCGCATCTTCGAGCGGCAGTACACGGCGGAACTGGCAGCACAGGTTGGAATACAGACGGTGATCGTTGATCCGCTGCAACCTGTGCAAAGACGGCTGGTGCATGCTGGTGGCCCAGAAGGCCAGCCAGGTTTTCATTGCCGGGCCATTGACCTGGCTGGCGTCGAAGTTGCCTTCGATGATCACCTGCAGATGCGCCCGGGGGCTGTCATCTGTGAGCGCCTGACGGCGCGCGGTGACGTTCTCGCTCAGGACGCTCATCAGGTACCCCATGGTGGCGGCGATCAGGCCATTCTTGTCCTGAAAGTAGTGACTGATGATGCCGTTGGAGACACCGGCCAGACGGGCGATCAGCGCAATGCTGGCGTCCCCCATTCCGACCTGATCGACGGCCTGCAGAGTGGCTTCGATCAATTGCTGGCGGCGGATGGGTTGCATACCGACCTTGGGCATCTTGCACATCTCCTTAAGCCCTTCCGGCAGTCGTCAAGCGGCTACCGGCATGTGGGCCAGTCTATTTTGTTTTGATTGAACGTTCAATCAACAAAGAATAAGATCCGCGACAATTCGTCGCTGTTACCGGTTTTCCCGACAGGTAAATGGCGGCAAACCGACATCCGAAAAAGCTCGAAACCTGTACGCCACGGCGCCCCCAGGGTTCGGGCTTTTTTCCGGTTGTCTTTATATCACCCACCGGTCGGCTGCCCACTCACCGATTGGTCGGGTACCCATTGCCTTGCGTTCTTCTCTCGCACTGCCCGGAGCATCTGTGCCATGAGTTCTGCCTCGCTAATAAAGACCCCACCGCAAAAGGTGACGGTCAACGGTTGGGTGTTCTACACCTCGACCGCGTTGATTCTATTGCTGACCGCCATTCTGATCATTGCCCCGCAAGAGGCCGGCAGAATGCTGGGTACGGCGCAAGCCTGGTTGTCCCGCAGCTTCGGCTGGTACTACATGGTGGTGATTGCCGCCTACCTGATCTTTGTCGTCGGCCTGGCGTTTTCGTCCTACGGCAAATTGAAACTGGGCAGCAAGGACGACACCCCGGACTTCAGCTACGGCGCCTGGGCGGGGATGCTGTTCTCCTCGGGCATCGGCATTTCGTTGTTGTACTTCGGTGCATCCGAGCCGCTGGATCACTTTTTCAATCCGCCCGAAGGCGTGGCCGGCAGCAACCTGGCGGCGCGTCAGGCGGTGCAGCTGACGTTCCTGCACTGGGGCCTGCATGGCTGGGCGATCTACGCGCTGGTGGGTTTGGCGGTGGCGTACTTTGCCTACCGTCACAACCAGCCGCTGGCGTTGCGTTCGGCGCTGTATCCGCTGGTGGGCGAGCGTTGGGTCAAGGGCGCGGCCGGTCACGCGGTGGACGGCTTCGGCATGTTCGTGACCCTGCTGGGCCTGGTGACCAACCTGGGGATTGGTTCGCTGCAAGTGTCGTCGGGTCTGGAAAACCTGTTCGGCATGCAGCACAGCAACACCAACCTGTTGATCGTGATCATCGTGATGAGCACCGTGGCGACCATCGCTGCCGTGTCGGGTGTGGAAAACGGCATTCGCCGCCTGTCCAACCTCAACATCGTGCTGTTCAGCGGCCTGCTGATTTTCGTGCTGCTGTTCGGCCCGACCCTGCACCTGCTCAACGGCTTCGTGCAGAACATCGGTGACTACCTCAACGGCGTTGTCCTGAAGACCTTCGATCTCTACGTGTACGAAGGCGACAGCGAGAAGTCCGACCGCTGGCTGGGCCTGTGGACCCTGTTCTACTGGGCCTGGTGGATTTCCTGGGCGCCATTCGTGGGCATGTTCGTCGCGCGTATTTCCCGTGGTCGCACGGTGCGCGAAATGGTCGCCGGCGTGCTGCTGATTCCGCTGGGTTTCACCCTGGCGTGGCTGTCGATCTTCGGTAACTCGGCCCTGGACCTGGTGATGAACCATGGGGCGGTGGAGCTGGGCAAGACGGCGCTGGAACAGCCGTCCATGGCGATCTACCAGTTGCTGGAGCATTACCCGGCGTCGAAGGTGGTGATCGGCGTGTCGATTTTCGTTGGTTTCGTGCTGTTCCTGACACCGGCGGATTCCGGCGCGGTGATGATGGCCAACCTCTCGTGCAAGGGCGGCAACGTCGACGAAGACGCGCCACACTGGTTGCGGATTTTCTGGTCGGTGGTGATCACCCTGGTGACCATCGGCCTGCTGTTCGCCGGCAACTTCGAAGCCATGCAAACCATGGTGGTGCTGGCCGGCCTGCCGTTCTCGGTGGTGCTGGTGTTCTTCATGTTCGGCTTGCACAAGGCCATGCGCCAGGACGTGCAGATCGAGCAGGAACAGGCGGAGTTGGCGGCGCGTAGTCGTCGTGGTTTCACTGAGCTGCTGACCGAGCTGGATTTGCAACCGGGCCAGTTGCAAGAACGTGCCAGTCCAATGGCGGACCGGGTTACGGGTTGATGAAGCTTCACCCGTGTCGTGCTCGATCAGTTTGAAAGCCATCGGCAGCTCCTTGGCCGGGGGTGTAGCTCAGTTGTGAGGTGATGCGGTGTTTCAGTGACACCGTGTCGCATTCATCGCGGGCAAGCCTTGCTCCCACAGGATTGCGGATTGCCGCAGATGCTGGGCTCGACGCCATACCTGTGGGAGCAAGGCTTGCCCGCGATGGGGCCAGATGGGGCAATACAAATTTCCCTCTATCCCCACAAACAAAAACGCCGCGATCTCTCGCGGCGTTTTTGTGTCTGTTGCCTTAGCCCAGGTTCTTGCCGAGCAGTGCGTGGTACAGCTCGCTGTCGCCGAGGATGCCGACGACTTTGTTGTTGTCGTGCAGCACCAGTTTGTTGCCGGTCTGGTAGCGAATCTGCAGCGCGTCGCGCATGCCGATGTTCGAGTCCACCAGGGTCGGGCGACGGGCCAGGCCTTCGACGGCTTGCCCCGGCGCCCAGTTCTGCAGGTCCAGCACCGAACCGTTCTGACGGGCCCCCTTGATGGTGTTGCCTTCGGCCAGGTCCAGCCACGAATCGCCGCCCGGATCCAGGCACACTGAACCGTTGATGCGCTTGCAGTTGTCCAGGGTGCGCATCAGGCTGCGACCGCACAACACGTTCAGCGGGTTGGTGTGGGCCACGAAGGTGCGCACGTAGTCGTCCGCCGGGTTGAGGACGATTTCCTCTGGCTTGCTGTACTGGATGATCCGGCCGTCTTTCATGATCGCGATGCGGCTGCCGAGCTTGAGGGCTTCATCGAGGTCGTGGCTCACGAACACGATGGTCTTGCTCAGCTTGCGTTGCAGCTCCAGCAGTTCGTCCTGCAGACCCTGGCGGATCAGCGGGTCGAGTGCCGAGAACGGTTCGTCCATCAGCAGGATGTCGGCGTCCATCGCCAGCGCACGGGCCAGGCCCACACGCTGCTGCATGCCGCCGGACAGCTCATCGGGCTTCTTGTTGCGCCATTGGGTCAGGCCCACCAGTTCGAGCTTGTCGTCGACCAGTTTCTTGCGATCCTTCTCGGGACGGCCCTGCATTTCCAGACCGAAACTGATGTTCTCGCGCACCGTCAGCCAGGGCATCAGGGCGAACTTCTGGAACACCATCGCGATGCGCTTGGTGCGCATCATTTTCAGCTCGGCGGCGGAGCAGGAGGCAATGTTGATCTGCTTGCCTTCGTGCTCGACGAACAGCTTGCCGCGGCTGACGGTGTTGAGGCCGTTGATGCAGCGCAGCAGGCTGGACTTGCCGGAACCGGACAGGCCCATCAGCACGCAGATTTCGCCTTTCTCGATATCCAGGCTGGCCTTTTCGACGCCCACGATCTGGCCGGTCTTTTTCAGGATCTCGCTGCGGGTCAGGCCCTGGTCCAGCAGTTTGAGCGCCTCGCGCGGATCCTTGGTGAAGATTACGTCGACGTCTTCGAAGCGAATTATGCTCATGCGTCACCCCCTACTTTGGCTTCGGGTTGTTTGCAGATACGGTCGAGCATGATCGCCAGCAGTACGATCGCCAGGCCCGCTTCGAAGCCCAGGGCGATATCAGCAGTGTTCAGTGCGTTGACCACCGGTTTGCCGAGTCCGTCAGCGCCCACCAGTGCCGCGATCACCACCATCGACAGCGACAGCATGATGCACTGGGTGATGCCGGCCGCGATGCTCGGCATGGCGTGTGGCAATTCGATCCTTGTGAGCAGTTGGCGACGCGAGCAGCCGAAGGCCTTACCGGCGTCCATCAGTTCTGCGGGCACATCGCGGATGCCCAGGTAGGTCAGGCGGATCGGCGCGGCAATGGCGAACACCACCGTGGAGATCAGGCCCGGGACCACGCCCAGCCCGAAGAGGGTCAGGGTAGGAATGAGGTAAACGAAGGTCGGTACGGTCTGCATCAGATCGAGTACCGGACGCATTAAAGTGTAGAACATCGGCTTGTGCGCGGCGACGATGCCCAGCGGCACGCCGATGACCACGCAGACCAGGGTCGCGAACATCACCTGGGCGAGGGTTTCCATGGTTTCCTGCCAGTACCCCAGGTTGAGGATCAGCAGGAAGGAGGCGATCACGAAGGCGGTCAGGCCCCATTTACGCTGGATGAAATGGGCCAGAAGGGCGATGAGGCCGATCAGGACCAGCGGGTTGAACCAGGTCAGCGCAAACGTCACGCCGTGGATCATCGTTTCCAGTGTCACGGCAATGGCGTCGAAGGTGCTGGCGCCGTGTTGCGTCAACCATTCGACAAAGCTCGCGATGTGCTGGCCTAAAGGGATTTTCTGATCAATCAGCATGGTAGTGAACGTCCGCATGCAAGGAAATAAACAGCCCGGACGGCCGGAGCCGTCCGGCATAAGCGATTACTGAGCAATCTTGGCTTTCACGGCCTCCAGGCCAGGTTTACCGTCAATGGTGGTCACGCCAGCGAGCCAGGTATCGAGCACTTGTGGATTCTTTTTCAGCCAGGCCTTGGCGGCCGCGTCAGGCTTCATCTTGTCGTCCAGGATGTTGCCCATGAGTTCGCTTTCCATGTCGACGTTGAACTCCAGGTTTTTCAACAACTGGCCCACGTTGCTGCATTCCTCGGCGTAGCCCTTGCGGGTGTTGGTCGCCACGGTGGCGGCGCCGAAATCCGGGCCAAAGAAATCGTCGCCACCGGTGAGGTATTGAATCTTGAAGCGCTTGTTCATCGGATGCGGCGCCCAGCCGAGGAAGACCACGGCAGTGTCGCGTTTCTGCGCGCGGTCAACCTGGGACAACATGCCCGCTTCGCTGGACTCGACGACCTTGAAGCCGGCGTCCTTCAGGCCGAAGGCGTTCTTGTCGATCATCGTCTGGATCAGGCGGTTGCCGTCGTTGCCCGGCTCGATCCCGTAGATCTTGCCGTCGAGTTCTTTCTTGAATTTGGCGATGTCGGCGAAGTCATGCAGACCCTTGTCGTACAGCGCTTGAGGAACGGCGAGGGTGTACTTGGCGCCCTTGAGGTTGGTGCGCACGGTGTCCACGGTGCCGGCGTCGCGGTAGGCCTTGATGTCGTTTTCCATGGTCGGCATCCAGTTGCCGAGGAAAACGTCCATGTTCTTGCCGTCGGCCAGGGACTTGTAGGTCACGGGAACGGAAATCATGGTGGTCTTGGTCTTGTAGCCCAGCGCGTTGAGCACGACGCTGGTGGTGGCGGTTGTCGCGGTGATGTCGGTCCAGCCGACATCGGAGAAGTTCACGGTACTGCATTGTGCCGGTTCGGCGGCTTGGGCCAGAACAGGCAGGCTAAGCATGGCGGCCAACAACAACGACGGGGAACCTTTCATGAATGGACTCCTTGGTGTTTTTTTTTGGCAGTGTTCCGACTTGGACTACCGCACTTATAGGTTGCGGTTGGGTGGCGTTCTTGTGACGGCTCTACCGCAGCGCCTTTGCAATCGAGTCGAATAAGATCATGTACCAGTGAAAATCTGACGCCTACAGGGTGCGTCGTAACCAGTACAGGGATGGTCGCTTCCAGTGTCGGTGACGTCGTTTACAGATTTTTTCAGGCCCTTTTCCCCTTCCGCACCGGCCAAAAACCGCGAAAACATGGCGTAAAACGCCCACGGCGTTCGTGGACAAGAGTGCGTCGGTTAGAGACGTCGAACGACACGACAAAAGCCGGATGATGCGGCCATCCCGGCGGATTGCAGCTTGAGCGTAGCAGCTCCGCCACCGGGCGCCCTGGCGCCTGGCACAGGCTCATCCAGGAGTTTCGGCAGTCATGGCTATCAGTGTTTTCGACCTGTTCAAAATCGGCATCGGCCCCTCCAGTTCGCACACCGTGGGGCCGATGCGCGCGGCGGCGCTGTTTGTGCAGGACCTGCGCGCACGCGGGCTGCTTGAGCAAGTGCAGCGCGTCGAAGTGCAGCTTTATGGCTCCCTGTCCGCCACCGGTATCGGCCACGGCAGCGACAACGCGGTGATCATGGGTCTGATGGGCGAGTGGCCGGACGCGATCGATCCGTCGCAAATCGGCATCCGTATCGCGACCCTGCGTGAAACTGACACTCTGCTGCTCGACGGTCGCCTGTCGGTGCCTTTCATCTGGGCGCGGGACATGCGCCTGATCGACGAAAACCTGCCATTCCACCCCAATGCCATGACCCTGGTTGCCGAAGGCGATCACGGTGAGCTGCATCGCGACACTTATTATTCGGTCGGCGGCGGTTTTGTCGTCGATGAGGCCCAGGCCTCCAGCGGTGTGGTCGATCTGGATAGCACCGTATTGCCTTACGACTTTTCCAGCGCCGCTGAATTGCTGGAGCTGTGCAAGCAGCACAACCTCAGCGTGGCCGAACTGATGATGGCCAACGAGAAGGTCTGGCGCGGCGAAGAAGAAATCCGCAGCGGCCTGATGAAACTCTGGCGCGCCATGCAGGATTGCGTCGATCACGGCCTCAAGCACGAAGGCATCCTGCCCGGCGGTCTGAACGTGCGACGGCGTGCGGCCAAGTTGCATCGCAGCCTGCAGGAGCTGAACAAGCCCAATGTCATCGGTTCGACCTTGAGCGCAATGGAATGGGTCAACCTTTATGCACTGGCGGTCAACGAAGAAAACGCCGCCGGCGGGCGCATGGTCACGGCACCGACCAACGGCGCGGCGGGGATCATTCCGGCGGTGTTGCACTACTTTATGAAGTTCAGCGAAGACGTGACTGACGCTAATGTGGTCGATTACTTCCTCGGTGCAGCATCCGTCGGGATCCTGTGCAAGAAAAACGCTTCGATCTCAGGTGCCGAAGTGGGCTGCCAGGGCGAAGTGGGGTCGGCCTGCGCCATGGCAGCGGCAGGCCTGGCGCAAATCCTCGGCGCCACCCCGGAGCAGTTGTGCAACGCGGCGGAAATCGGCCTTGAACACAACCTCGGCCTGACCTGCGATCCGGTGGGCGGCCTGGTGCAGGTGCCGTGCATCGAACGCAACGCGATTGCCGCGGTGAAAGCGATCAACGCGGCGCAGATGGCGTTACGTGGCGACGGTCAGCACTTCATCTCGCTGGACCGGGTGATTCGCACGATGCGTGACACCGGTGCCGATATGCATGACAAATATAAGGAGACATCGCGGGGTGGGTTGGCTGTCAGTGCGGTTGAGTGCTGAGACCGAGGCGCCCCCATCGCGAGCAGGCTCGCTCCTACAGGGGAATGCGATCAACTGTAGGAGCGAGCCTGCTCGCGAAGGGGCCAGACCAGTCAAAACTGCGCGTAAAGTGAACACCCAATCGAAACCGCGCCACCTTTTGGCGCGTCGCTAACAGATAAATTCCCCCACCGCCGGTCGGGCACATCGGGTGCCCCGACCACCCGTCACCCCGCGCCTTGGGTGACACTCTTTCCGGGTTGCCCGCAGCCCTGTTCCCACAAGTGCTACCGAATTGCTCACAGCGTGTGGGACCGGGCACTTGCCAGCCCTGATGGCCATTTAAGTCCCCACACCTTGCGCGTCATATATAGACACATTCCGACGTCGTTTTTAGGAGTTATTGAACGCACATTCAAATTTAGGCATGGCAATTGCTCTGTCATTACAAAGCCCGTCTCCCACGCGAGAACGATGGCAATAACAAGAGCCTCCGCCTGAGGCCATCACCTGCTTGTGTGAGGAGACACCGCGATGACGTCGTTCAACTCCGGGGCCCAACCCCAGAACCGTGCGCCTCAATCCATCGGCTTTCTGCTGCTGGACAATTTCACGCTGATTTCCCTGGCTTCCGCAGTCGAACCGCTGCGCATGGCCAACCAGTTGTCCGGTCGCGAGTTGTATCGCTGGACCACCCTCACAGTCGACGGCGGCCAGGTCTGGGCCAGTGACGGCCTGCAAATCACCCCCGACGCCTCGATGCACAAGGCTCCGCCCATGGACACCGTGATCGTCTGCGGCGGCATCGGTATCCAGCGCACTGTTACCCGCGAACACGTGTCATGGCTGCAAAGCCAGGCCCGTCAGTCCCGTCGCCTCGGCGCGGTCTGCACCGGCAGCTGGGCCCTGGCCTGCGCCGGCCTGCTGGACGGTTTCGATTGCAGCGTGCACTGGGAATGTCTGGCGGCGATGCAGGAAGCCTTCCCGCGCGTGGCCATGAGCACCCGTCTGTTCACCCTCGACCGTAACCGTTTCACCAGTTCGGGCGGCACCGCTCCGCTGGACATGATGCTGCACCTGATCAGCCGCGATCACGGTCGCGAGCTGTCCGCCGCGATCTCGGAAATGTTCGTCTACGAGCGCATCCGCAACGAACAGGATCACCAGCGCGTGCCGCTCAAGCACATGCTCGGCACCAACCAGCCGAAACTGCAGGAAATCGTTGCGCTGATGGAGGCCAACCTCGAAGAGCCGATCGACCTCGACGAACTGGCGGTGTACGTCTCGGTGTCCCGTCGTCAGCTGGAGCGGCTGTTCCAGAAGTACCTGCACTGCTCGCCGTCGCGCTACTACCTCAAGCTGCGCCTGATTCGCGCACGGCAGTTGCTCAAGCAAACGCCGATGTCGATCATCGAAGTGGCGTCGGTGTGTGGTTTCGTGTCCACGCCGCACTTCTCCAAGTGCTACCGCGAATACTTCGGCATTCCGCCGCGTGACGAGCGTGTGGGCTCCAACACCACCCAGCAAGTGGCGATGATGCCGCTGCCGCAGGCCCTGGTGCTGTCGCCGCTGTCGGGGCCGTTGTCGGCGCTGAGCCAGGCGCGTAATGAGTCGACGTTTGCCAGTGTAAGGCTCTAAACCGAGTCGTCCCATTCGCGAGCAGGCTCGCTCCCACAGGTTATTCACTGAACCTGTGGGAGCGAGCCTGCTCGCGAATGCTTTTTATCGGGGAGTGTGGCTCTGCTGGTACTCCGCCAACGCAGGCAGCAGTTGCTTGTCGATCGCCTGGCGCACCGCCGGCAGGATGGTCGCGCTGCTGGTGTACATCTGCTTGACCATGGTGCGCAGCACGATGGCCCGTTCGTTGTTCAGGCCGCGTACCGCAAACTCGCAGGCCTGCTCGGCCGTGGCGCCGTTCGGCACTTGAAAGCCCAATGCAATGAGATGGCCCAACAGGTCTTCCTGGTCAATCAAATCGGCATGCATCATGGCGCTAATCCTTCTTCTGGGAACGGAGTCGTGGCTCGATTCTGGTAGTGGCCTGCGGTGGCATCAAGGGCGATTTGTCGCAATGTCATAACTGACTATGAGCACGTCGTTTTCGAGCATCTTTGCGGTTTGGGGAGTGGGCAAACTGGACTCAGCTCGCTTCACGAAGGTTTGGTCACCCTAGCGTTGCAGCTCCTCAACAGTACCCTCTGCCTCGATCCTGTCACGGCTTGATCGGGGCTTTTTTTGTCTGTGAATCCTGGATGGTTATGTTGTCTGTGCAGACGCCATCGCGGGCAAGCCTTGCTCCTACAGGGTTGGTGTCGATCGAAATTATGTGAACAACACAACACCTGTAGGAGCAAGGCTTGCCCGCGATGAACGATGACGCGGTTTACCTTTGCAATACCAGAATGCGCGACAACAGCTCATCCCGGTCGATATAGCAGCCCTGGAAATGCCGCGCCCCGGTGGCCGGGTCGAAGGCATTGCGGGCATGCAGGGTGCGGCGGTTGTCGAAGCACCAGAGTTCGCCCGGATTGAGTCGTTGCATCACGCGAAAACGCGCCTCGCGGGTCATGGCGATGAAGCGGCGATAGGCGCGATAGAGCTTGGGCATATCGTCCACTGACGCATCGAAAGGGCCGCGCAGGAAGTTGGCCATGCGGATTTCCGAGACCTGCCCCAAGGTGTTCAAGGCGATGATCGGCGCCAGGCAGCGATAGTCGCTGTGGCGGTCCTTGTTGCGAAACTCCACCGGGATCTCGCACAGGCTTTTGAACGACTCGGGATCCTCCCGGCGCAGGGCGTCGGCGATGGCAAAACCGTCGACAAAAATACTCTCGCCACCCTCGGCGTCGTTGACCAGGCAATGCAGGAATTGCAGCCCCGGTTGCAGCTCCCGGGTCGGCAGGTCTGAGTGCAGCGGCAGGTTGAAAGCGGTGTAGGCGTTGCTGTCGGCATCGGCCTTGGACTGCACGTTGAACAGCACGCCGAAATTGCTCTCGCGGATGAACGAAATGCGCTGGGCGATCAGCTTGAGCGAGCCGGGTTCGGTGGGCACGCCACGCACTTGGGTCAGGCCGGTATCGCGGACCGCCAGCAGCCATTGCAGAAGGGCGTCGTTGTCGTTCATCAGCGCCTGGTATTCGAACACCGGCAGCGTCAGGTCGCTGTGCCAAAGCTTCGCTTTAGGCTTGCCGGCCAGACGCTCGGCGCGGGATTCGTCGTCGTAGGCGTGGGCGCGTAGCCAGCCCGGGTCGAAGCGGCTTTGGTGGCCATCCTGCCACTGCACGTTCAGGCAGCCTTCACTGTCGACGCTGCATTCGCTGGGCATCAGGTTGTCCGGAACGTCGACGATTTCCAGCACCTGCTCACGGGTCACGGTGTAGACGCACTGCGGGCACGGGCAGTTGTCCCGCAGCCACTGATGGTGGAAGGGGCTGACTCGGTCATCGGCCCACTTCACCAGCACACGATCCGCCATCGCCTGCACGCCTGTCAGCGCGCTGATCAACGGATAAGTACGGAAGTCGGCAAAAGCGGCGGCGGTGTTCATGGGCTCTCCTTGTTATTTTTTTGGGGGTAATGCGATCACTCGGCCAATGTACTTTGGAGCAGGCAGGTCAGTCTGTTCGGCGACGATGCCTTGCAGCTTGCCCAGGGTCAATTCGCTGAACGGCGTGGCCTGTGGACCGGCGAGATCGACGTGCAGCAGCATCTGCTCGTTGCCCGCCAGTTCCTTGTCGTCACCTACCAGATGCAGGCTGTGGTAGAGGTGCAGGCGCTTGCTGTCATGGCCGATGATCTGGGTGCGCACTTCGACGTCGGCGTCGAGCTTCACTTCGTGCAGGTAGTTCAGGTGCAGTTCCAGGGTGAACAGCGAGTTGCCGCTGGCTTCGCGGTTGTTGCTGTCCATGCCGAGGCGATCCATCAGGGCGTCGGTGGCGTAGCTGAAGATGAGCAGGTAGAAGGCGTCGCGCAGGTGGCCGTTGTAATCGACCCAGTCGGGGATGATGCGGGTTTGGTAGGTGGTCAGTGCGGGCATGTTTCAGGTTCCAAAAAATGTGGTGACTGGTCTGGCGCTATCGCGGGCAAGCCTTGCTCGCGATGAGGCCGGTACTGCTGGCCTCAAAGCCTGGGTCTTACTCGCTGAACGCCATCCCATGCTTCTCTTTGGTGGCCTTCACCGCGTCCAGCACCGCCATCAGGCAGTCATCACGATAGCGCTCCAGCGCCGAGATGCTGTGTTTGCCCAACTGATCGCTGGTGCCA
Source organism: Pseudomonas putida (assembly GCF_003228315.1). Taxonomy (NCBI): domain Bacteria; kingdom Pseudomonadati; phylum Pseudomonadota; class Gammaproteobacteria; order Pseudomonadales; family Pseudomonadaceae; genus Pseudomonas; species Pseudomonas putida. Next base: position 3,805,909 of record NZ_CP029693.1, on the reverse strand, counting down.
TCCACCACATCGTCGATCAGTTTGTCGGTCAGCTCAGGCGCCGGCAGGTAAGTCCACGGCAACTGCAGGGCCGGGCCGAACTGGGCCATGAAGTGACGCATGCCGGCATCGCCACCGGCCAGGGTGTAGGTCAGGAAGGTGCCCATGAAAGACCAGCGCAGACCCGCGCCGAAACGGATGGCGTCGTCGATTTCGCCGGTGGTCGCCACACCGTCGTTGACCAGGTGCAGGGCCTCGCGCCACAGCGCTTCGAGCAGGCGGTCGGCGATGAACCCCGGCACTTCCTTGCGCACATGCAGCGGGCGCATGCCGAGGGATTCATAGACCTTCATGGCTGCTTGCACGGCTTCGGGCGCGGTGTTCTTGCCACCGACCACTTCCACCAGCGGCAACAGGTAAACCGGGTTGAACGGGTGGCCAACCACGCAGCGTTCCGGGTGGGTGGCGCTCTCGTAGAACTCGCTCGGCAGCAGGCCGGAGGTGCTGGAGCCGATCAGGGCGTTGGGCTTGGCCGCGGCGCTGATTTTGCTGTGCAGGTCCAGCTTCAGTTCAAGACGCTCGGGGGCGCTTTCCTGAATGAAATCGGCATCGCGCACGCATTCTTCGATGGTGGCGACGAAACGCAGGCGATCCTGCGATGCGCCCGGCGCCAGGCCTTTTTTCTCCAGTGCACCCCAGGCATTGGCGACGCGCTTGCGCAGCGCCGCTTCAGCGCCGGGCGCCGGGTCCCAGACCACCACGTCGAGGCCGTGGGCGAGGGCACGCGCGACCCAGCCGCTGCCGATGACACCGCTGCCCAGGGCGGCGAAGGTTTTGATTTCGGTGATAAAGCTCATGGCGACTTCCTAATGAGTTCGGTGATCCCCTGTAGGAGCAAAGCTTGCTCGCGATAGCGGTTTTTCGGCCGCAAAAGATGCGTCGGATGTACCGGCGTCATCGCGAGCAAGCTTTGCTCCTACAGGGTTTTGCGTAAGGGGTTAACCGCGCTGTTTCAGGCCCATCTTCTTGCGGCCTTCCGCCGGGGTCAGGACCCGGGCACCGAGGCGGCTGAGGATTTCGCCGACGCGCTCGACCAGTTGGCCGTTGGTCGCCAATACGCCCTTGTCCAGCCACAGGTTGTCTTCCAGGCCGACCCGCACGTTACCGCCGAGCAACACGGCCTGTGCGGCCATCGGCATCTGCATGCGACCGATGCCGAAACCGGCCCAGACCGCGTCGGCCGGCAGGTTGTCGACCATGGCTTTCATGGTGGTGGTATCGGCCGGGGCGCCCCACGGGATGCCCAGGCACAGTTGGAACAGCGGGTTGTCGAGCAGGCCTTCCTTCATCATCTGCTTGGCGAACCACAGGTGGCCGGTGTCGAAGATTTCCAGTTCGGCCTTCACACCCAGTTCCTGGATGCGCTTGGCGCCGGCGCGCAGTTGGGCCGGGGTGGAAACGTAAATGGTGTCGCCGTCGCCGAAGTTCAGGGTGCCGCAGTCGAGGGTGCAGATTTCCGGCAGCAGTTCTTCGACGTGGGCCAGGCGGGTCAGCGGGCCGACCAGGTCAGTGTTCGGGCCGAATTCCATCGGGTTCTCGCCGGCGCCGATTTCCAGATCGCCGCCCATGCCCGCGGTGAGGTTGACGATGATGTCGACGTCGGCTTCGCGGATGCGCTCCATCACTTCGCGGTACAGCGCCACGTCACGGCTGAACTTGCCGGTTTGCGGGTCGCGAACGTGGCAGTGAACCACGGTGGCACCGGCCTTGGCGGCTTCCACGGCGGCTGCGGCGATTTGTTTCGGGGTGACCGGCACGTGTGGGCTCTTGGCGGTCGTGTCGCCAGCACCGGTGAGTGCGCAGGTGATGATGACGTCGTGGTTCATTTGGCGGTTCCTTACAGGCGAGTGCTTATTAGGTAAATGCTTCTTCGGTGAAAAGCAGGGCTTAGCTGTCCCGTTCGCAGCCCATACGGGCTGCGATTCGGTGATTCAAATCAGGGAGTTATTTGCTGGTCAGCTTGAGGTTTTCAGCCGCCGGCTTGCCGTCGAAGGTGGTCACGCCTTCAAGCCAGCGCGCTTTGTCTTGCGGGTGATCCTTGAGCCACTGACGAGCCGATTCGAAGGCGTCCTTGTGATCCAGCAGCGGCTGCATCATCCGGCTCTCGTCTTCGGCGGTGAAGGTCAGGTTGCTCAGCAGTTTGCCGATGTTCGGGCACTGTTCGGCGTAGGTCGGCGCGGTCACGGTCCAGACGGTGGCCATGCCTTCGTTCGGGCCGAGGGCGTCGTCGCTGCCGGTGAGGTAGCTCATTTTGATGTTGACGTTCATCGGGTGCGGCGCCCAGCCGAAGAACACCACGGCTTCGTTGCGGCGCACGGCGCGATCCACCGCCGCGAGCATGCCGGCCTCGCTGGATTCAACCAGCTGGAACTTGCCCAGGCCAAACTGGTTCTTGCTGATCATCGCCTTGATCTGGGTGTTGGCGCCCGAGCCTGGCTCGATGCCGTAGATCTTGCCGCCCAGTTCTTTTTCGAATTTGGCGATGTCGGCGAAGGTTTTCAGGCCCTTGTCGTAGAGGTAGGTCGGCACGGCGAGGGTGGCGCGGGCGTCTTTCAGGCTTGGCGCCTGGAGAACCTTGACCTGGTTGGCGTCGACGAACGGGGTGATGGTCTGGGTCATCAGCGGGTTCCAGTAACCGGTGAACAGGTCAAGGCGCTGATCGCGGATGCCGGCGAAGATGATTTGCTGGGAGGCGCTGGTTTGTTTGGTGTTGTAGCCGAGGCCGTCGAGCAATACCTGGGTCATGGCGCTGGTGGCGATCACGTCGGTCCAGTTCACCACACCCATGCGCACGTTCTGGCAGGAGGCGGGTTCGGCGGCCATGACACTGGCGCTCAGCAAAGCGGTACCACTGAGTGCAAGAACACAGCTGCTGATCAGTCGTTTCATTCTCGGGTTCCTCGGCAGTTTCATTATTGTGGGTCCGGTCGTCTTTGTGCGCCGGTGGATGTCACGTTACGCAGCTAATGTGGCACGAAAGCGCACTGCGGCGACCAGCATTTGCACTGCAGCGACCTGACCCCTTGAATGCCGGTTGCAAGTGGCGTATCAACGTCAGCACGCTACCCGCCCGTCTATCGAGTGCGCCATGTCCCAGGATTTCTACTTCTTGTTGATGCCCGGTTTCTCGGCCATTGGATTCATCTCGGCCATCGAGCCGCTACGGGTCGCCAATCGTTTTCGCGGCGAGCTCTATCGCTGGCATGTGTTGAGTGCCGATGGCGGGGCAGTGCTGGCCAGCAACGGCATGTCGGTCAACGCCGATGCGGCGCTGGAGCCGCTGAAAAAGGGTGCGACGCTGTTGGTGGTCGCCGGCTTCGAACCGCTGAAATTCGCCACCCCGGCCCTGGAGCACTGGCTGCGTCGCCTGGACAAGGAGGGCGTGACCCTCGGCGCCATCGACACCGGCAGCTTCATCCTCGCCGAAGCCGGCCTGCTCGACGGCCATCGCCTGACCCTGCACTGGGAAGCCATCGATGCCTTCAAGGAGTCCTATCCGCAGCTCAGCGTCACTCAGGAGCTGTTTGAGATCGACCGTCGACGCATCACCTCCGCCGGCGGCACGGCTTCCATCGATCTGATGCTCGATCTGATCGCCCAGGCCCATGGTCCGGAACTGGCGATCCAGGTCAGCGAGCAGTTCGTGCTCGGCCGCATTCGCCCGCGCAAAGACCACCAGCGCATGGAAGTCGCCACGCGCTATGGCATCAGCAACAAGAAGCTGGTTCACGTGATTGGCGAGATGGAACAGCACAGCGAGCCGCCGTTGAGCACCCTGGAACTGGCGGAATCGATCAAGGTGACAAGACGGCAGCTGGAGCGCCTGTTCCGGTTGCACCTGAACGACACGCCGAGCAATTTCTACCTGCGCTTGCGGCTGGAGAAAGCGCGGCAGCTGCTGCGCCAGACCGATATGAGTGTGCTGGAAGTGAGTATTGCCTGCGGGTTCGAATCGCCGTCGTATTTCACCCGCAGCTATCGGGCGAAGTATGAGCGGTGCCCGCGGGAGGATCGCCGGACCGCGAAAGCCTGAACACCTCAGAACCCTGTAGGAGCGAGCCAGCTCGCGATGGCGGGCTAACATTCAACATCTATGTTGACTGATAGGGCCCCATCGCGAGCAGGCTCGCTCCTACAGTTGATCTGGTCTGCCTGGACGGTTGGTTACTTCTTCAACAATGCCGAACACGCCGCCTTATACGCCTCATGCTGATACTTGTTCAGCGTCCCCGGCAGCTCGAAGTTGTGCTTCTTGGCCTGCGCATTGATGGTCTGCGGCGACAGCAGCGTCACCTCGCAATTCTCCAGCAACTGCAAAACCCCTTCGATCTTGAACGTCGTCGGTCCACCGGCGAATTCACCTTTTTTGCTGCGCTTCTTGATCGCGATTTGATCTATCGAATTTTCACGAACAAACGACGCAACCTGAGCGGCAAAGACCTTCACGTTGGCAGCTTCTTCGTCATCGTCCAGGGCGATTTTCTTGGTGGCGAGCGCGACGTGATTCATCGCCTGCCCCTCAAGGGTGGCCACGGCGATGATCGCTTCGCTGCCTTTGATTTCGATGCCGCAGATTTTCATTTCGATTCCTTCATGGCCTAAAGCTCAAGTTGATTGGCGGTGATGCCGAACGCTGCGGCAATTTTCTCGCGAGTGGCCTTCCGGGGCTTCGCAACGGTCTCCTGCTGGGCGAACGCCGGTTGAGAAATACCCATGCGTTTGGCCACTTCATCCTGCGTAAGGTTCAAGTGCTCGCGCCATGCACGGATCGGCGTTGCGCCGTCGACGATGCGGCTGACAACTTCATGAGGGACCATCATGTTTTCCATCCTTTGCGTTTACTCCTGCCCAATCGACTCCAAAAACTCCGACCGATCGTCGCTCATCCGCGCCACGCAATCATTTTGCGCGATGGTGAAGGCTTTGCTGCCGGCGGTGGCGGGGAAGGCTTCGATGGCGCAGTCGGCGTCGCGGGTTTTCTGCCATTGCAGTTGCGCGGCCTTGATCTTGGCGGTGATGTCGGCCAATTGCGCCGGGTTCTTGCCGTAGAGCGACTGCATGCGCTCGTTCAGGCTTTTGGTGTTTTCGTTCAGCAGGTCTTCAGCAGTGCTTTTGCTGAAAGCCGAGCATTCCAGGGTCTGGACGTCGTTTTCGACTTTGTCGCACGGATTGTCGTCGGCCTCTTCCGCCGCCTGTACGCCCGTCGCAATCAGTGCCAAAGCCAGCAAGATCGATTTCATTCAAGTCGCCCTACATCAAGAGATGCAGCGAATTCTGGCCTAAGCCTGCGACCTTGAACAGGTCGCGAATGGTGCGTGGCGACGACCCTTTGTCGCGGATTGACGCTTTCGGCAATTCCCCTGTCGTTTTTGCACCCGGTCCCTAAAGCCCTCAGGCATATGCTGGCTCCAAAGCGCCGGCAGACGATTCGGCGCATGAATCGCCAATAAGGGGACAGCCTGATGAGCCCAGCCGAACTGCACGCCGACAGCATCGTTATCGACGGTCTGATTATTGCCAAATGGAACCGTGAGCTGTTCGAAGACATGCGCAAGGGCGGTTTGACCGCGGCCAACTGCACCGTGTCGGTGTGGGAGGGCTTCCAGGCCACCGTCAACAACATCGCCGCCAGCCAGAAACTGATCCGCGAGAACAGCGACCTGGTGATGCCGGTGCGCACCACCGCCGACATCCGCAAGGCCAAGGAACAAGGCAAGACCGGCATCCTTTTCGGCTTCCAGAATGCCCACGCCTATGAAGACCAGATCGGCTATGTCGAGGTGTTCAAGCAGCTGGGCGTTGGCATTGTGCAGATGTGCTACAACACCCAGAACCTGGTCGGCACCGGCTGCTACGAACGCGACGGCGGCCTGTCGGGCTTCGGTCGTGAAATCGTCGCCGAGATGAACCGCGTCGGCGTGATGTGCGACCTGTCCCACGTCGGCTCCAAGACTTCCGAAGAAGTCATCCTCGAATCGAAAAAGCCGGTCTGCTACTCCCACTGCCTGCCGTCGGGTCTCAAAGAGCACCCGCGCAACAAGTCTGATGAAGAACTGAAGTTCATCGCCGATCACGGCGGTTTCGTCGGCGTGACCATGTTTGCGCCCTTCCTGGCCAAGGGCATCGATTCGACCATCGACGACTACGCCGAAGCCATCGAATACACCCTGAACATCGTGGGTGAAGACTCCATCGGCATCGGCACCGACTTCACCCAGGGCCATGGCCAGGACTTCTTCGAATACCTGACCCACGACAAGGGCTACGCCCGCCGCCTGACCAGCTTCGGCAAGATCATCAACCCGCTGGGCATCCGTACCGTCGGCGAGTTCCCGAACCTCACCGAGACCTTGCTCAAGCGCGGCCACTCCGAGCGCGTGGTGCGCAAGATCATGGGCGAGAACTGGGTCAACGTGCTCAAGGATGTCTGGGGCGAGTAAGCCGCAGCACTCTGAATCCTTTTCCCCCGGCCGTTCGTGCCGGGGGCAACACCAAAATTTTTCTGGAGTTAAGTTTCCATGGCCAAGATCGCCCCGCAATTGCCTATCGAAGTCGACAGCGAGACCGGTGTCTGGACGTCCGACGCCCTGCCGATGCTGTACGTGCCGCGTCATTTCTTCGTCAACAACCACATGGGCATCGAGGAAGTGCTGGGCGCCGAAGCCTATGCCGAAATCCTCTACAAGGCCGGCTACAAGTCCGCCTGGCACTGGTGTGAAAAAGAAGCCGAATGCCACGGCCTGGAAGGCGTAGCGGTGTTCGAGCACTACATGAAGCGCCTGTCGCAGCGCGGCTGGGGCCTGTTCAAGATCCAGGACATCGACCTCGACAAGGGCACCTGCAGCGTCAAGCTCGAACACTCCGCGTTCGTCTACGTCTACGGCAAGGTCGGGCGCAAGGTCGACTACATGTTCACCGGCTGGTTTGCCGGCGCGATGGACCAGATCCTCGCCGCTCGTGGCAGCAAGATCCGCACCGTGGCCGAGCAAGTCTACGGTGGCTCCGAAGAGGGCCACGAAGACGGCTTGTTCACCGTCAAGCCGTTGTAAGTCGAGGAACCCGCCATGGCTTTCGAAGCAATGTTCCAGCCGATCCAGATCGGCAAACTGACCATCCGCAACCGCGTGCTCAGTACCGCGCACGCCGAGGTCTATGCGACCGACGGCGGCATGACCACCGACCGGTACGTCAAATACTACGAAGAGAAGGCCAAGGGCGGGATCGGCCTGGCGATCTGCGGCGGCTCGTCCGTGGTCGCCATCGACAGCCCGCAGGAATGGTGGAGCTCGGTGAACCTGTCCACCGACCGCATCATCCCGCACTTCCAGAATCTGGCCGACGCCATGCACAAGCACGGCGCCAAGATCATGATCCAGATTACCCACATGGGCCGTCGCTCACGTTGGGACGGTTTCAACTGGCCGACCCTGATGTCGCCGTCGGGCATCCGTGAACCGGTGCACCGCGCCACCTGCAAAACCATCGAGCCGGAAGAAATCTGGCGGGTGATCGGCAACTACGCGCAAGCCGCGCGTCGCGCCAAGGCCGGTGGCCTGGACGGCGTGGAACTGTCGGCCGTGCACCAGCACATGATCGACCAGTTCTGGAGCCCGCGGGTCAACAAGCGTACGGACGAATGGGGCGGCACCTTTGAAGGCCGCATGAAGTTCGGCCTGGAAGTGCTCAAGGCCGTGCGCGCCGAAGTCGGTGACGATTTCTGCGTGGGCATGCGTATCTGCGGTGACGAGTTCCACCCGGACGGCCTGTCCCATGAGGACATGAAGCAGATTGCCAAGTATTACGACGACACCGGCATGCTCGACTTCATCGGCGTCGTGGGTTCGGGTTGCGACACCCACAACACCCTGGCCAACGTGATCCCGAACATGAGTTATCCACCGGAGCCGTTTCTGCACCTGGCCGCCGGGATCAAGGAAGTGGTCAAGGTTCCGGTGCTGCACGCGCAAAACATCAAGGACCCGAACCAGGCCACCCGTATCCTGGAGGGCGGTTACGTCGACATGGTCGGTATGACTCGCGCGCACATCGCCGACCCGCACCTGATCGCCAAGATCAAGATGGGCCAGGTCGACCAGATCAAGCAGTGCGTCGGTGCCAACTACTGCATCGACCGTCAGTATCAGGGCCTGGATGTACTGTGCATCCAGAACGCCGCGACCTCCCGTGAATACATGGGCGTGCCGCACATCATCGAAAAAACCACCGGCAAGAAACGCAAGGTGGTGGTCGTTGGCGCCGGCCCAGCCGGGATGGAAGCCGCCCGTGTCGCCGCCGAGCGTGGCCACGACGTGACCCTGTTCGAGAAGAAGGAATTCATCGGCGGGCAGATCACCACGGCGGCCAAAGCGCCGCAGCGCGACCAGATCGCCGGTATTACCCGCTGGTATCAGCTGGAACTGGCACGCCTGAAAGTCGACCTGCGCCTGGGCACCGCGGCGGATGCGCCGACCATCATGGACCTGCGTCCTGATGTGGTGGTGCTGGCCGTTGGCGGTCATCCATTCCTGGAGCAGAACGAACACTGGGGCGCGGCTGAAGGCCTGGTGGTCAGCAGCTGGGACGTGCTCGATGGCAAGGTCGCGCCGGGCAAGAACGTGCTGGTCTACGACACCATCTGCGAATTCACCGGCATGTCCACCGCCGACTTCCTGGCCGACAAAGGCAGCCAGGTCGAGATCGTCACCGACGACATCAAGCCGGGCGTGGCCATCGGTGGTACGTCGTTCCCGACCTACTACCGCAGCATGTACCCCAAAGAAGTGATCATGACCGGCGACATGATGTTGGAGAAGGTCTACCGCGAAGGCGACAAGCTGGTGGCGGTGCTGGAAAACGAATACACCGGCGCCAAAGAGGAGCGGGTGGTGGACCAGGTAGTCGTGGAAAACGGCGTGCGTCCGGACGAGGAAATCTACTACGCGCTGAAGGACGGTTCGCGCAACAAGGGCCAGATCGACGTCGAAGCCCTGTTCGCGATCAAGCCTCAGCCATGTCTTGAGCAGAGCGGCGACGGCTACCTGCTGTTCCGCATCGGCGACTGCGTGGCGCAGCGCAACGTGCACGCAGCGATCTATGACGCGCTGCGGTTGTGCAAGGATTTCTAACGGGCTTGCACATAACCCTGTAGGAGCAAGGCTTGCCCGCGATAGCGTTGGAACATCCGACACATCTTTGTCGGTAGAAACACCGTCATCGCGAGCAAGCTTTGCTCCTATAGAGGATCGAGTAAGGCATCCAGGTAGTTAAGCCCGAGGTCTTTGGGAGCTTCACCATGTTGAACACCCTTCTTCCAATCCTGCTGTTCGCTGCCCTGGGCCTCGCGGTTCTGGGCGCGTTGCGGCGGGTGAACATGTGGCGCCGGGGCCGGGCCTCGAAGGTCGACCTGATCGGCGGCCTGTTCGCCATGCCCAAGCGCTACATGGTCGACCTGCACCACGTGGTGGCGCGGGACAAATACATCGCCAACACCCACGTGGCCACGGCCGGTGGCGCGGTGGCGTCCATCGTGCTGGCGATTCTGGTGCACGGTTTCGGCCTGCATAACCGCATCCTCGGCTACGCGCTGCTGTTGATGTCGGCGGTGATGTTCGTCGGTGCGATCTTCGTGTACCTGCGTCGATGCAACCCGCCTTCGCGCCTGTCGAAAGGCCCGTGGATGCGCCTGCCGAAAAGCCTGCTGGCGTTCTCGGCGTCGTTCTTCCTGGTGACCCTGCCGGTGGCGGGCATCCTGCCGGAGAACTTCGGCGGCTGGCTGCTGGCGGTCATCCTCGGTGTCGGCGTGTTGTGGGGTGTGTCGGAACTGTTCTTTGGCATGACCTGGGGCGGGCCGATGAAGCACGCCTTCGGCGGTGCCCTGCACCTGGCCTGGCACCGTCGCGCTGAACGCTTTGGCGGCGGTCGTTCCACCGGTTTGAAGCCGCTGGATCTGGAAGACCCGGCCGCGCCGCTGGGCGTGGAAAAACCCAAGGATTTCACCTGGAACCAGTTGCTCGGCTTCGACGCCTGCGTGCAGTGCGGTAAGTGCGAGGCTGCGTGCCCGGCGTTCGCTGCCGGCCAACCGTTGAACCCGAAAAAACTGATTCAGGACATGGTCGTCGGCCTGGCGGGCGGCACCGATGCCAAGTTCGCCGGCAGTCCGTATCCGGGCAAGGCGATTGGTGAGCACAGCGGTAATCCGCATCAACCGATCGTCAACGGTCTGGTGGATGCCGAGACCCTGTGGTCGTGCACCACCTGCCGCGCCTGCGTCGAGGAATGCCCGATGATGATCGAGCACGTCGATGCCATCGTCGACATGCGCCGTCATCTGACCCTGGAAAAAGGCGCGACCCCGAACAAGGGTGCCGAAGTCCTGGAAAACCTGATCGCCACCGACAACCCGGGCGGCTTCGCACCGGGCGGACGGATGAACTGGGCAGCGGACCTGAACCTCAATCTGATGAGCGAGAAGAAATCCACCGACGTGCTGTTCTGGGTCGGCGACGGCGCCTTCGACATGCGCAACCAGCGCACCCTGCGTGCCTTCGTCAAAGTGATGAAAGCGGCGAAGATCGATTTCGCGGTGCTCGGCCTCGAAGAGCGCGACAGCGGCGACGTGGCTCGCCGTCTGGGCGACGAAGCGACCTTCCAGTTGCTGGCCAAGCGCAACATCCAGACCCTGGCCAAGTACAGCTTCAACCGCATCGTTACCTGCGATCCGCACAGCTTCCATGTGCTGAAAAACGAGTACGGCGCCTTCGACGGCAACTACCTGGTGCAGCACCACAGCACCTACATGGCGGAAATCATCGAGGCCGGCGCCCTGAACCTCGGCCAGCACAAAGGCGACAGCGTGACCTATCACGACCCGTGCTACCTGGGCCGCTACAACGGCGAGTACGAAGCGCCGCGTCAGGTCCTGCGTGCCCTCGGTATCGAGGTCAAGGAAATGCAACGCTCCGGTTTCCGTTCGCGCTGCTGCGGCGGTGGCGGTGGGGCGCCGATCACCGACATTCCGGGCAAGCAACGGATTCCTGACATGCGCATGGAAGACATCCGCGAGACCGGCGCCGAACTGGTGGCTGTGGGTTGTCCACAATGCACCGCGATGCTCGAAGGCGTGGTCGAACCACGGCCACTGATCAAGGACATCGCCGAGCTGGTGGCTGACGCGTTGCTGGAAGACCAGGCCGCAAAGTCGGCCACGCCGGCCAAACGTGAACCCGCGGAGGTGCACTGATGAGCGACATTATCCGCCGCGACCCCCGCGCCGAATGGATCGCCCGTAACCGCCTGCACCCTCTGCATGCGGCCATGCAACCGGCGCAACACAGCTGGATGGGCCCCAACGGCATCATCCGCAAGAATCTGCATGGCATCGGCTTTATCGGGCCGAACGGGATCAAGCGTATCGACCGCAGCGGCGCGCAACAGGGTGGCTCGGCCAAGCGCTCGGCTGCCGTTGAAGTGCAATTGCCGCTGCATCAGGTGCCTGCACCGGCGTTCTACATCAGCGTGGTGCCGGACATGGTCGGTGGCCGCTTGAGCAGCCACGACAAGGATTTGCTGGGCCTGGCCCATCAACTGGCCGGCAAGGACGGCGCGGTGCTGGCGGTGGTCTTCGGCGAGCACAAGGAAAACGCGTTTTCCACAGCCGGCGTCGACCGCCTGCTGGTATTGGAAGGCGAAGAATTCAGCGGTTATGCACCGGAGCAACGAGTCCAGGGCCTGCGGGCTGTGGATAACCAGTTCAGCCCGCGTCACTGGTTGTTGCCGGACAGCCGCACTGGCGGTGGTGAACTGGGTCGACGCTTTGCCGCGGCCTTGGGCGAACGCCCGGCCACGCGGGTCTGGCAGGTCAAGGACGAGACCTGCACCGGCCGTGCTGGCGCCGGTTTGCAAGACCTCGCCCGTCCATTGGCACGCCTGATTCTGGGCGCCGTCGAATGCGCCGAGCCGGTCAGCGAAACCCGCCACGAAGCCTTGCCGGTAGAGTTATCCACAGCCGTCGCGCGCAGCTTGTCGCGCATCGAGGATCTGGGCGCGGTGGCGGTGGACCCGGCAGCGATTCCGATGGCCGAAGCGGAGTTCATCTTCTCTGGCGGCAACGGGGTCAAGGACTGGGAGCTGTTCCACCAGACGGCTGCTGCCCTCGGCGCTACCGAGGGTGCCTCCCGGGTGGCGGTGGACGATGGTTTCATGGCCCGCGACCGCCAGGTCGGCGCGTCCGGGACCTGGGTTACCGCACGGGTCTACGTGGCGGTGGGGATTTCCGGGGCGATCCAGCACCTGCAAGGCATCGGTGCCTGCGACAAGGTGGTGGCGATCAACCTCGACCCTGGCTGCGACATGATCAAACGGGCCGACCTGTCGGTGATCGGCGAGAGCGCCGAGATTCTTCGCGCCTTGATCGCGGCGGTAGAGGCCTACCGCAACGACGCCAAGCGCGATGCGGCTTAAGGGAAGGAAAGGGTTATGAGCACGAAAATCATCAGCCTGGTGTCCATCGGCGCCCACCCGACTTCCGGCCGGCCCCGTCGCGCGGAACAGGATGCGCGGGCGGTGGAACTGGGCTTGCAACTGGCTGGGGATAACTTGCAGGTGCTGCATGCAGGCGACGTCGCCGAGCCTGCACTGCGGGCTTATCTGGGTATGGGCCTGGAACAGCTTCACGTGCTGGAACAGCCCGAGGGCGCGGATGCGCTGCCGGCGTTGACTTCGTATCTTCGCGATGCCGGAGCGCAAGTGGTTTTGACCGGCAGCCAGGCGGAAACCGGCGAAGGTTCGGGCATGCTGCCGTTCCTGCTGGCCGAAGGCCTGGGCTGGCCGTTGGTGGTGGGGCTGGCGCAGGTCGAATCCATCGACGGTGGTTCGGCGCTGGTGCTGCAGGCGTTGCCCCGTGGCCAACGTCGTCGCCTGAAAGTGCGCCTGCCGTTCCTGGCGACTGTGGATAACGCTGCGCCCAAGCCACGGCAAAGCGCCTACGGCCCGGCTCGCCGTGGGGTTTTGCAGGCCGATGAAGTGGAAGTGGTCGACGACGAACTGCTGGCGGTCGCCACCTTGCAAACGGCCAAGCCACGACCCAAGCGCCTGAAAGTGATCAAGGCCAAGAGCGGCGCCGACCGGATGAAAGCCGCAACGGCGAAAGCCAGTGGCGGAGGGGGACAAGTGCTCAAGGGCGTTACGGCGCAAGCTGGGGCTGAAGCGATCCTCAAACTTCTGATCGAAGAAGGCGTGGTTCGCTAACGCAAGTCTCCTGTAGGAGCGAGCCTGCTCGCGATGGTGGTCAACGATTACGCGGGGTGACTGATACCCCGCGGTGTTCTTGCGTCCATCGCGAGCAAGCTCGCTCCTACAGGGGGGCGCATTTCCAGAATTAATGAGGAAACAATGTCAGTTGAATTTCGTTCCGCCGTCCGCGCGGATGCGCGGGAGATTGCGCGCCTGTTCCAGATTTCATCCGAAGGTGCTTCAGACTACATCTGGAGCCAGATCGCAGAACCGGGCCAGGATCTGCTCGACGTGGGAGCTATCCGCTACGCTCGTGACAACGTGGATTTCTCTTACCAGAACTGCCTGATTGCCGAGAGTAACGGCGAAGTCATCGGCATGATGCACAGCTACGTGATGCGCCATGACCCGTTCGCCGAACCGGTCACCGACCCGGTGCTGGCGCCCTACGCGACCATGGAAATCCCCGACACCCTGTACATCTCCAGCCTCGCCCTGCATGAAGGCTGGCGCAATCAGGGCCTGGGCAAGCAATTTCTCGCCTACGCCTACGACCGCGCCAACCAGCTCGGGCTCAATGGCCTGAGCCTGATTGACTACGCCGCCAACACCGGCGCCCGGCGCTTCTACGAGCGCCACGGGTTTCGCATCGTCGACACCTGCCAGATCACGCCGCACCCGATGATTCGGGTCACCGGCGAGGCCTACCTGATGTATCGGCCCTAGGCGCCCAACTCGGACCTGTGGGAGCAAGGCTTGCCCGCGATGGCGCCAGCAAGATCGCCATCGCGGGCAAGCCTTGCTCCCACAAAGAGCGTTCCATCCCTCAGGCTGAGCTACATTTTCATAGTGCGCTGGTCAGGGTGCGGCACGCAGTTACGGGAGCTTTCAGAGTTTCAGCGCTTGTTCATAAAACCCGGTTTTTATGAGTGGGTTGGCCATGAAGCCGCTGAAGCGATTGCTCCTTGCCTGGGTTGCCCTGGTGTCCACGGGATTGCTGGCCGCCAGCCCGTCGGCCGCGCCTGACTTTTACCAATGGCTGGCCTCGGAGCAAGGGCAGAAAGCCTCCCTGGCGCAATTGCGCGAGCATTGCGACCTGGTGGCGGAGCCGGGGAAAAACCTCGACTGCTCCGTGACAGTCACCGCCCGCATGTTCGAGCTCAAAGCCGCCAACCAGCTGCCGGATTACTACCAGGCGATCAACCGCCGACACGCCCGGGCCATCAAGGCCGATCCCGAGCTGAACGTGCTGTTCTCGATGTTCGGCGAGCAGTCCCTCGCCATCCTGCGCACCACAGGAGATTTCAGGGTCAAGCGAGCGGCGCAGCGTGAGGTACTGAAGCTTCATCCCTACGCCAGCGAGCATTTCATCGCGCAGGAGGTACTGCCGTTCATCGACGTCAGTGCCGCCAATGGGCATTCGGCGCGATTCGTCCTCGATACGGGGGCGCCGCAAACCCGGGTCAATGCCGACACCGCGAGGGCGATGGGGATCAAGTTGCTGACCGACTCCCATTACGCCTACAGCACGTACTACGGCGAGGACAATCTGTCGGCCAGGCTTGGGGTCATCGAGTCGCTGAAGATCGGCTCAAGCGAAATCAGGAACGTGCTGGTGTTCGTCAGCGACCGGGATAACCTGCTGGGGCTGGACCTGATCAGCAAGTTGGGGCGGCTGAAAATCACCCGCAAGACACTGGAACTCAATCCACTGCCTTCCGCGCGCTGCGACTCGCCGATTACCTACACCCGCATGGACCTCAACCAGCGACTGACCATCGCCGCCAGCCTGGATAACCACACGACCCAGGCCATCGTCGATACCGGCAATGTCGACTACCTGACCTCCGCCTTGCCCGGTGAACAGGTCAACGTGGTGCAGACACTCACCCCCGGCAACTCCCCGCTCGATACCGCCGACAGACAACGCTACCAAACCTTCAAGGGCGTACTGAACCTGCCCGGCCACAGCCTGCCGATCACCTACAAGTACTACCCGGGCTTCACCATCCCGCCGTCTTTGGTGCGAGGGCGGTATGTGCCGTCGGTGCTGCTGGGCTGGCGAGCGTTCGATGACTTCGAACTGAATCTGGATATCGAGGCGGGGCGGTCTTGTTTCAACAAGGTCTGACTTCTGACTGGTGTTTGGGCCCAGACCGTAAGGGGACCCTATCAGAACTGTTAGTGTCGGTTCCCCAAAGCCTTTGTTAGGCTCATTAAGAGGTGCATGTAATTTGAACTGAGTGAATTGTTCATTTACTCACTGCGTAGCAATTCATACGAATTTGTATGAGGCCGCCCGAATGCCCGCTTCCCATCAAACAAAATATTCTGTATCGACGGATCCCGGCGAATTACAGACGCTGTTATTGGCCAC
Source organism: Pseudomonas putida (assembly GCF_003228315.1). Classification (NCBI taxonomy): domain Bacteria; kingdom Pseudomonadati; phylum Pseudomonadota; class Gammaproteobacteria; order Pseudomonadales; family Pseudomonadaceae; genus Pseudomonas; species Pseudomonas putida. The sequence continues at coordinate 3,790,263 of NZ_CP029693.1, read as the reverse complement.
CGATCTGCAGCAAAACATCCTCGCCCAATTGCACCGCAATGCTCCGAACCACTTCGCCTATACCGTCCATGGTTTGCGTGGCGCGCCCCTTGAGATGGATACACATTTGGGCTTCAACGGGCAGCTCCAGGAGCGCTCTTTCGGGTGGTACTACCTTGGCAATGGGCATCGAATCTATAACCCGGTGTTGATGCGGTTTCACGGCCCGGATCGACTAAGCCCTTTTGATAAGGGTGGAGTTAACGCCTATGCCTATTGTGGAGGCGATCCCGTCAATCGCGAAGATCCGTCAGGGCGGTTCTTCTCGGCGATTGGTAGTTTGATTGGAGCTTTGGAAGCCGTCGCCGGGCATACGGAAAATATCGCAACTGCTCTTTTTCGTTCTCGGCCGCGCGGCGTATTGGGATACGCGACCGTGGTATCCAATGTTGGTTACGCTGGAATGACAACCGGAACAGCAATGCGCGTAGCGGGACACGCAGCTGGAGAGGCTGTTTTTAATGTGGGCGCCGCGTTAGTGAGTGCGGGTAATGGGATAAGAGCAGTTCATGGTGTTGCAAAGACGCTCAAAAATACCCGTTTGGGTAGAACCATTATCCAGCGCAATGCAATTGGCCGTTCTGCAACACAAGAGCTGGGTGAAGTCATAGTGAGCGCACCTAAGAATTCAGAAATCAGAATTCAAATGCCCCAAAGCAGTTCTCTTCCTACCGACTCTCACAACATCCGCACGTCATGATCTTGAACACGACAATAAAACAATTTACCCACAATCCCTGTTGGCGGTTCTGTGGATAACGTGTTCTCCCCTTGCTAAACCCCTTGTGAATCGTGGTCTGCAGGCCTTTGTTCAAAAAACAACCAGTCTAAGTGGCGGTTTTTCATAGGTTTTTTCGGAGGATAAGTGTGGGACTTGCCCCCAATCTCTGTTGGCGCTTCTGTGGATAAGATGTTCGCTTACCGCTGTAGCCCATATAAACCGTGGCTTTCGAGGGTTTGATCAAAAAACGTTCAATCGGCCGGTTCTGGCCGGGTTTGCACCCTGAAAGCTCAGGGAATTCGCGGCCTTCAGCGGTTTTCCACAATGCCCGTGAAGTTGCCCCCAAAGTCTGTTGGTGCTTCTGTGGATAAGGTGTTCGTCATACGCTGCAGGCTACGTATTACGTGCGCTTCAGAGATTTGATCAATAAATGATCAGGTGCCGGAGAAAACCGTCGTTCTGAATAAGTCACGGATTTTCTTCGGTTTCTGTGGAGAAAGTTGGCGAGCTTTCCACAGTTGTCCCCATTTGCTGTGGGTGGAGGTGTGGATAACTTGTTTGCGGAAGGCTGGGGGCCTTGTGGGGCTTAGCGCTGAACGGAATAGATCATATTTCGTACAGTTCTGAGGCGGTGGGGTTTCAGGTGGGGATTCGTTGCATGGGAAGGAGCCTTCGCGAGCAGGCTCGCTCCCACAGTGGACCTGTGTCGAACACTAATCCACTTGTAGGAGCGAGCATGCTCGCGATGGACGTGAACGATGACGCGGGGTGTCTGGCTATCCGCGGTGTTCATGCATCCATCGCGAGCATGCTCGCTCCTACAGGGGGAGGGGTCAGCCGCTGACCGCAACGCCTTTGAGGTACGGCGCAGGCTCGGCGCCCAGGTTGTTCAGCATGCGACCGCTGTACCAGTCGATGAAGTTCACCACGCCAAACTCATAAGTCTTGGAGTACGGACCTGGCTGGTACGCGGTGGAGTTGATGCCGCGCTGGTTCTCTTCGGCCAGGCGACGGTCCTGGTCGTTGGTGGCGTCCCAGACCTGGCGCATGCGTTCCACGTCGTAGTCCACGCCTTCCACGGCGTCCTTGTGCACCAGCCACTTGGTGGTGACCATGGTTTCCTGGGCGCTGATCGGCCACACGGTGAAGACGATGATGTGATCGCCCATGCAGTGGTTCCAGGAGTGCGGCAGGTGCAGGATGCGCATCGAGCCCAGATCCGGGTTCTTGATGCGGCCCATGAGCTTGGCGCAGCCCTGTTTGCCGTCCATGGTCATCGACACGGTGCCCTTGAGCAGCGGCATGCGCACGATGCGGTTGCGCAGGCCGAAGCTGGCGTGGGCGTAAGGGATCTTCTCGGCTTCCCAGGCAGCGGCGGAGGCGGCGACGTGATCCTTGAACGCCTGGTCGGCGCGCGGGTCGGTGACGTCGTCCCATTCCAGCAGGGTTTTCAACAGCTCAGGGTGCGAGCCGCCGCAGTGGTAGCACTCGCGGTTGTTTTCCAGCACCAGTTTCCAGTTGGCCTTTTCCATCAAGGTGGTTTGCACCGCCACCTTGGTGTTTTCCATGTCGTACGGTTCCATGTAATGGGTCAGCGTCGCCAGGAACTCATCGATGGCCGGTGGGTTTTCCGCCAGGCTGATGAAGATGTAGCCGCCAGCGGTCTTCACGTTCACCGGTTTCAGGCCGTACTGCTTCATGTCGAAGTCGGCGCCCATCTCGGTGCCGGCGAACAGCAGGCGCCCGTCGAGTTCGTAGGTCCACTGGTGGTAGTGGCAAACCAGTTTGGCGACCTTGCCCTTGTCGCTGGTGCACAGGCGCGAGCCACGGTGACGGCAGACGTTATGGAAGGCATGCACCACGCCATCGGCACCGCGGATCACGATGATCGGGTTCTTGCCAACCTGCAGGGTCATGTAGTTGCCCTTGGCCGGGATCTCGCAGGTCATGCCGGCGATCAGCCACTCTTTCTGGAAAATCTCCTGCATGTCGATGTCGAACAGGCGCTCGTCGGTGTAGAACGGCTGTGGCAGCGAGAAGGTGCGCTCGCGCTCCTGCAGCATCTGCGCGGTGGCCTTGCGTGCGGGTTCCAGCGGATCGCCCAGGCTCAGGGTAGTAGTGACGTCCATCGTTTAATCCTCAAGGCCATCTGCGTGGCCGGCGAAAGTGGCTAATCAGGGTTGCTACGCAAGGTGTTTAAGGTCGTGTCTTGGTATGGGGCGAGTGTGGGGCCGGCGCAGGCCAGAACCTTATCCATGGGCGACATGATGCAATCTGTTCCCGACGCGCAAGGCCCGGTGGTTGGCGGCTGGTCGCGATAAGCATGTCAATGTCGCAGATAGGTAAATGGGTGGTTCGCGCTATACGCAGAATCGCCAACATGAAGGCCGACAGTCGGCCGTGGAGATGAGCATGTCCAACAACTTCCTGAACCCTGTTACCACGCAGACCTGGGCCAATGGCCGGCACATCGTCCGTTGCGTCAAAGTCATCCAGGAAACCTGGGACGTGCGCACCTTCTGCTTCATGGCCGACCAGCCGATCATGTTCTTCTTTAAACCGGGGCAGTTCGTCACCCTGGAGCTGGAGATCGACGGCCAGCAGGTCATGCGTTCCTACACCATTTCCAGCTCGCCGTCGGTACCGTACAGCTTCTCCGTGACGATCAAGCGCGTGCCGGGCGGCAAGGTCTCGAACTGGCTGCACGACACCCTGCATGAAGGCTACGAACTGGCAGTGCACGGCCCGGTCGGGCTGTTCAACGCCATGGACTTCCCGAACCCGAAAGTGCTGTACCTCAGCGGCGGCGTGGGCATCACGCCGTGCATGTCCATGGCGCGCTGGTTCTTCGACACCAACGGCAATGTCGACATGGCGTTTATCCACAGCGCCCGCTCACCGAAGGACATCATTTACCACCGCGAGCTGGAACACATGGCGGCGCGGATCGAAAACTTCAGCCTGCACCTGATCTGTGAAAAACACGGGTTCGGTGAGCCATGGGCCGGTTATCGCGGCTACCTGAACCACAAGATGCTGGAACTGATGGTTCCTGACTTCCTCGAACGCGAAGTGTTCTGCTGCGGCCCGACGCCTTACATGAACGCGGTCAAGCGCCTGCTGGAAAATGCCGGCTTCAACATGAAGCACTACCACGAGGAATCCTTCGGCGCGACCCCGCCCGAGGCCCGCGCCGACGCCGTGGAGCATGCCGAACAAGCCGCCGAGGCACCGGAACTCGATGCAGCGGATTTGCATCAGGTGGAATTCACCGCCTCGGGCAAGAGCATCCGCGTGGCACCGGGCGAGACCGTGCATGCCGCCGCCGCCAAGGTCGGCCTGATGATCCCGAAAGCCTGCGGCATGGGCATCTGCGGCACCTGCAAGGTGCTCAAGCTGGGTGGCGAAGTGGAGATGGATCACAACGGCGGGATTACCGAGGACGACGAGGCCGAAGGGTTCATCCTGTCGTGCTGCAGCATTCCGAAGGGGGATGTGCGGATCGAGTATTAACCGTACCGAATAACCCACCCTGTAGGAGCGAGCCTGCTCGCGATGGACGTCAACGATAACGCGGGAAGCCTGATGCCCCGCGTTGTTCTGTCGTCCATCGCGAGCAGGCTCGCTCCTACAGGGGGTTGTGGTGTTTTTTAGTCGATAAACAGGTCCGGCATCAGCTTGTCGCTGCTGTCAGGCGCAAATCGGTAGTGCTCGAACTCGGTTGCGCCGTTTTCCCGCAGCACTTGCTCATCGATCAACAATTGCCCGGTCAGGCTGCGCTCTGTGCTGCTCAAAATCAAATGGGCGGCATCGGCCATGATTGCCGGCGTGCGCGCATGCTTGAACGACTCCCGCGACCCCAACTGAAACTCGATCGCCGCCGTGGCAATCATCGTCTGCGGCCACAGTGAGTTGACGCTGATGCCGTAATTTTTGAATTCCTCGCTCATGCCCACCGTCAGCATGCTCATGCCGTACTTGGTGACGGTGTAGGGGCTGTATTGCGCGAACCATTTGGTCGCCAGGTTCAGTGGCGGCGACAGGTTGAGAATGTGGCCTTTGGACTGTTTCAGGTAAGGCAAAGCGGCCTGGCTGCACAGCAGCACCGCACGGGTGTTGATCTGGTGCATCAGGTCGAAGCGCTTGAGTTCGATGTGCTGCACCCCGGTCAACTTGATCGCCCCGGCGTTGTTGACCAAGGCATCGATGCCGCCGAAATGTTCATTGGCCTGGGCGAGGGCTTGATGCACGGCCTCTTCATCTCGCACATCCACCTGCAGGGCCAGTGCCTTGCCTCCCGCAGCCTCGACTTCCTTGGCCACGCTATGGATCGTGCCCGGCAGTTTGGGATGCGGTTCGGCGCTTTTGGCAGCGATAACGATATTGGCGCCATCCCGCGCGGCCCGCAGCGCGATCTCGCGCCCGATGCCACGGCTGGCGCCGGTGATGAACAGGGTTTTGCCTTGCAATGACATGCGTACGCTCCTGGTTATTGTTGTCTGTACGGCTCGCCAGACAATGTAGACCAAGACGCTTTTTGTGGGAGCAAGGCTTGCCCGCGATGGCGATCTTGAGGTCGCTATCGCGGGCAAGCCTTGCTCCTACAGAATTGATTTACCTCAGGCTGCGTGGAGGGTTAGTGGGACATCACTTCACGGATGTCGCGGGCCAACTCGCGTACACGCTCTTCTTCGGTATCCCACGAGCACATGAAGCGGGCGCCGCCCTTGCCGATGAAGGTGTAGAAGCGCCAGCCCCTGGCGGTGAGGGCGGCGATGGCCGGTTCCGAGAGTTGCAGGAACACGCCGTTGGCCTGTACCGGGAACATCAGTTCCACGCCCGGGATGTCACTGACCAGTTCGGCCAGCAGCTGCGCGCAGTGGTTGGCGTGGCGGGCGTATTTGAGCCAGGCGTCGTTTTCCAGGATGCCGACCCAGGGTGCCGACAGGAAACGCATCTTTGAAGCCAGTTGCCCGGCCTGTTTGCAGCGATAGTCGAAGTCTTCCGCCAGGTCGTGGTTGAAGAACAGGATCGCCTCGCCCACCGCCATGCCGTTTTTCGTGCCGCCGAAGCACAGTACGTCGACGCCGGCTTTCCAGGTCAGGTCGGCCGGGGAGCAGCCGAGGAACGCGCAGGCATTGGAGAAGCGTGCGCCGTCCATGTGCAGGTGCAGGCCCAGCTCCTTGCAGGTCGCGCTGATGGCGCGCACTTCGTCCGGGGTGTAGACGCTGCCGACTTCGGTGGCCTGGGTCAGGGTCACGACGCGGGGCTTGGGGTAATGGATGTCCTGGCGCTTGAGGGCGATTTCGCGGATCGAGTCCGGGGTCAACTTGCCGTTTTCGGTGCCGGCGATCAGCAGTTTGGAGCCGTTGGAGAAGAATTCCGGGGCACCGCATTCGTCGGTTTCGACGTGGGCGGTTTCCGAGCAGATCACGCTGTGGTAACTCTGGCACAGCGACGACAGGGCCAGGGAGTTGGCGGCGGTGCCGTTGAAGGCGAAAAACACTTCGCAGTCGGTTTCGAACAGTTTGCGGAAATCGTCGGACGCGCGAGCGGTCCACTCGTCGTCGCCGTAGGCGCGCTGGTGGCCATGGTTGGCCTGTTCCATGGCGGCCCAGGCTTCAGGGCAAATGCCGGAATAGTTGTCGCTGGCGAATTGTTGGCTCTTGTCGGTCATGGCCTGCTTCCGTGGTCGAGACGCCTATGGTGAGGCGTCCCGTGGTCAATGAGGGTGGGCACTCTACCGAAGATCATCCGGGGAGCACGCGGGATGTCACTGTCAGAAAATTACGCTGGGCGCCGGGCAATTATGCACATGTCTACGCACTTAAAGCAGCGCGACGGTGCACTGGATCTGCTCAAGTGGCTGGCACTGTTGTGCATGGTCCTCGATCACCTGCGCTATGTCGGTTATTCCGCCGATTGGCTCTATGTGCCGGGGCGTCTGGCGTTCCCGTGGTTTTGCCTGGCGATGGCGGCGAATCTGGCGCGAGTGCCTGCGGCGACAAGCGGGCAATGGCGCTACCTGGGCTGGCTGGTGCTGTTCAGCGCGGTCAGCGAAATGCCCTATCGGTTGTTCCTGCCCAATCCCGACACCCTGAATGTGCTGCCGACGCTGGCGCTGGGCTTGTTGGTGGTGCGTGGCTGGCAATGTCGCCATCTTCAGGCACGACTGTTGGCGGTCGCGGCGCTGGTACTGGCGGCGCTGTTTACATCACGGCTGATGTTCGGTTTCTTCGGCGTGCTGTTGCCATTGGCGACGCTGCTGGTGATTCGTCGCCCCGGGTATTTCGCCCTGCTGCCGGGGCTGGTGTGCCTGGCCGCCAACCAATGGCAGGTGCTGTATTACTCCATTCGCCTGGGCAATCACGTGGCGATGGCGGCGGTGGCCACTTGTCTGATTGCGCCATGGCTGGGGCTGTTCCTTTTGCGACATGCCCAGGGCGTAAAAGCACCACCGATGCGACGCTGGGCGTATGCCCTGTATCCCGTGCATTTCCTTGTGTTGCTGGCATTACGACAGGTTCTCGCATAACCCTGTAGGAGCGAGCCTGCTCGCGATGACGGCGGCACATCCAACGTCAATGCCGCCTGACCCGCCGCAATCGCGAGCAGGCTCACTCCTACAAGGGTTCTGCGCAAGATTGAGGAGAGTGGCTATCCGGCGTTTTCTACCCATGTCGTAAACGCACCTTTGCGTGGCGCCCATAGGCATTTGACCTGCGTGCCTCGGTCATACCATCGCTATCAAAGGGCACTGCCGCAACGCGGTGCCTTACCGAGACGAATGGCGCACAGATGCCGCTGGGAGAGACGCGATGTTCAGCAAGAAAGACCAGATCCAGGGTTATGACGATGCACTGCTGGCGGCGATGAATGCCGAGGAGCAACGTCAGGAAGATCACATCGAACTGATCGCGTCAGAGAACTACACCAGCAAGCGCGTCATGGAAGCGCAAGGCAGCGGCCTGACCAACAAGTACGCCGAAGGCTATCCGGGCAAGCGTTACTACGGCGGCTGCGAGCACGTGGACAAGGTTGAAGCCCTGGCCATCGAGCGCGCCAAGCAACTGTTCGGCGCCGATTACGCCAACGTCCAACCGCACTCCGGCTCCTCCGCCAACAGCGCCGTGTACCTGGCCCTGCTGCAAGCCGGCGACACCATCCTGGGCATGAGCCTGGCCCACGGCGGTCACCTGACCCACGGCGCCAAAGTGTCGTCCTCGGGCAAGCTGTACAACGCCGTTCAATACGGTATCGACACCAAGACCGGCCTGATCGATTACGACGAAGTGGAGCGCCTGGCCGTCGAGCACAAGCCGAAAATGATCGTGGCCGGTTTCTCCGCCTACTCCAAGACCCTCGACTTCCCGCGCTTCCGTCAGATCGCCGACAAGGTGGGCGCGCTGCTGTTCGTCGACATGGCCCACGTGGCCGGTCTGGTCGCTGCCGGCCTGTACCCGAACCCGCTGCCGTACGCCGACGTGGTCACCACCACCACCCACAAGACCCTGCGCGGTCCGCGTGGCGGCCTGATCCTGGCCAAGTCCAACGAAGAAATCGAGAAGAAGCTCAACGCTGCCGTATTCCCCGGCGCCCAGGGCGGCCCGCTGATGCACGTGATCGCCGGCAAGGCCGTGTGCTTCAAGGAAGCGCTGGAGCCAGGCTTCAAGGCCTACCAGCAGCAAGTGATCGACAACGCCCAGGCCATGGCGAGCGTATTTATCAAACGTGGCTACGATGTAGTGTCCGGCGGTACCGATAACCACCTGTTCCTCGTCAGCCTGATCCGTCAGGGCCTCACCGGCAAAGACGCAGACGCAGCCCTCGGTCGCGCCCACATCACCGTGAACAAGAACGCCGTGCCGAACGATCCACAGTCGCCGTTCGTCACCTCCGGCCTGCGCATCGGCACCCCGGCGGTGACCACCCGCGGCTTCAAGGTTGCGCAGTGCATCACCCTGGCCGGCTGGATCTGCGACATCCTCGACAACCTCGGCGATGCCGATGTCGAAGCCAACGTTGCCCAGCAAGTCTCGGCCCTGTGCGCAGACTTCCCGGTTTATCGCTGAGTCGGTTTTGGAGTAAATGACTATGCAACGCTACTCGGGCTTCGGCCTCTTCAAACACTCTCTCAGCCACCATGAAAACTGGCAGCGCATGTGGCGCACGCCGACCCCGAAAAAGGTCTACGACGTGGTCATCGTCGGCGGTGGCGGGCATGGTCTGGCGACCGCCTACTACCTGGCCAAGGAGCACGGCATCACCAACGTGGCCGTGGTCGAAAAGGGCTGGCTGGGCGGCGGTAACACCGCGCGCAACACCACCATCGTTCGCTCCAACTACCTGTGGGACGAGTCGGCGCACCTGTACGAACACGCGATGAAGCTGTGGGAAGGCCTGTCCCAGGACCTGAACTACAACGTGATGTTCTCCCAGCGCGGCGTCTACAACCTGTGCCACACCCTGCAGGACATCCGTGATTCCGAGCGTCGGGTCAGCGCCAACCGCCTCAACGGCGTCGACGGCGAACTGCTCAACGCCAAGCAGGTGGCGGACGAGATTCCGTACCTGGACTGCTCGAAGAACACCCGCTACCCGGTGATGGGCGCCACCGTCCAGCGTCGCGGCGGCGTGGCCCGTCACGATGCCGTGGCCTGGGGCTTTGCCCGTGCCGCCGATGCCTTGGGCGTGGACCTGATCCAGCAGACCGAAGTGACCGGCTTTCGCAAGGAAAACGGCGTGTGCATCGGCGTGGAAACCAACAAGGGCTTCATCGGCGCCAAGCGCGTCGGTGTGGTCACCGCCGGTAACTCCGGGCACATGGCCAAGCTCGCCGGCTTCCGTCTGCCGCTCGAATCCCACCCGCTGCAAGCGCTGGTGTCCGAGCCGATCAAGCCGATCATCGACAGCGTGATCATGTCCAACGCCGTGCACGGCTACATCAGCCAGTCCGACAAGGGCGACCTGGTGATCGGCGCCGGTATCGACGGCTACAACGGCTACGGCCAGCGTGGTTCGTACCCGGTGATCGAGCACACCATCCAGGCCATCGTCGAGATGTTCCCGGTCCTGTCGCGCGTACGCATGAACCGTCAGTGGGGCGGCATCGTCGATACCACCCCGGATGCGTGCCCGATCATTTCGAAAACCCCGGTACCGAACATGTTCTTCAACTGCGGTTGGGGCACCGGTGGCTTCAAGGCCACACCTGGCTCGGGCAACGTGTTTGCCGCGAGCCTTGCCAAGGGTGAAATGCACCCATTGGCCGCACCTTTCTCCATCGACCGCTTCCACAGCGGTGCGTTGATCGATGAACACGGCGCTGCTGCGGTTGCCCACTAACAGGAGAAATCCCCATGTTGCATATCTTCTGTCCTCACTGCGGCGAACTGCGCTCCGAAGAGGAATTCCATGCATCCGGCCAGGCGCACATCCCGCGCCCACTGGACCCCAACAGCTGCACCGACGAGGAGTGGGGCGACTACATGTTCTTCCGCGATAACCCTCGCGGCCTGCACCACGAGCTGTGGGATCACGTTGCCGGTTGCCGTCAGTACTTCAACGTCACCCGCGACACCGTGACCTACGAGATTCTCGAAACCTACAAGATCGGCACCAAGCCACAATTCACCGACAAGACCGATAGCCCGAAAGCGGCCAGCACGGCTCTGGGAGAGAAGGTATGAGCCAGATCAATCGCCTGTCCAACGGCGGACGGATCGACCGCAACAAAGTGTTGAGCTTCACCTTCAACGGCCAGAGCTACAAAGGCTTCGAAGGCGACTCCCTGGCCGCTGCACTGCTGGCCAACGGCGTCGACATCATTGGGCGCAGCTTCAAGTATTCCCGTCCGCGCGGCATCTTCGCCGCCGGTGCCGAAGAGCCGAACGCGGTGCTGCAGATCGGCGCCACCGAAGCCACGCAGATCCCGAACGTGCGCGCCACGCAACAGGCGCTGTACCAAGGTTTGGTCGCCACCAGCACCAACGGCTGGCCGAGCGTGAACAACGACATGATGGGGATTCTCGGCAAGGTCGGCGGCAAGCTGATGCCACCGGGCTTCTACTACAAAACCTTCATGTATCCGCAATCGTTCTGGATGACCTACGAGAAGTACATTCGTAAGGCCGCAGGTCTTGGCCGCTCGCCGACCGAGAACGATCCGGACACCTACGACTATATGAACCAGCACTGCGACGTGCTGATCGTCGGTGCTGGCCCTGCTGGCTTGGCTGCAGCACTGGCGGCTGCGCGCAGCGGTGCCCGTGTGATCCTGGCCGATGAGCAGGAAGAGTTCGGCGGCAGCCTGCTCGACTCCCGCGAAAGCCTCGACGGCAAGCCGGCGATGGACTGGGTGGCCGGCGTCATCGCCGAGCTGAAAAACACCCCGGACGTGCTGCTGTTGCCACGTGCGACGGTCAACGGCTACCACGACCACAACTTCCTGACCATTCACGAGCGCCTGACCGATCACCTCGGCGATCGCGCGCCGATTGGTCAGGTGCGTCAGCGTATTCACCGTGTCCGCGCCAAGCGCGTGGTGCTGGCGACCGGTGCCCACGAGCGTCCGCTGGTCTACGGCAACAACGACGTGCCGGGCAACATGCTCGCTGGCGCAGTCTCGACCTACGTGCGTCGTTACGGCGTGGCACCGGGCAAGAAACTGGTGCTGTCGACCAACAACGATCACGCCTACCGCGTGGCTCTGGATTGGCTCGACGCCAGCCTGCAAGTGGTCGCTATCGCCGACGCCCGCAGCAACCCTCGCGGTGCGCTGGTGGAAGAAGCACGCGCCAAGGGCATCCGCATCCTCACCGGCAGCGCCGTGATCGAGGCCCGTGGCAGCAAGCACGTCACCGCTGCCCGTGTCGCCGCGATCGATGTGAAAGGCCACAAGGTCACCAGCCCTGGCGAGTGGCTCGAGTGCGACATCGTCGCCAGCTCCGGCGGCTATAGCCCAGTGGTTCACCTGGCTTCGCACCTGGGCGGCAAGCCGATCTGGCGTGAAGACATCCTCGGTTTCGTACCGGGCGAAGCGCCGCAGAAACGCGTGTGCGTCGGCGGCATCAACGGCGTCTACGGCCTGGGCGATTCCCTGGCCGATGGTTTTGAAGGCGGCGTGCGCGCGGCCAGCGAGGCCGGTTTCGGTGCGGTCGAAGCGACCTTGCCAAAAGCCCTGGCCCGCCTGGAAGAGCCAACCCTGGCGCTGTTCCAGGTGCCCCATGAAAAGAACACTGCCCGTGCGCCGAAGCAATTCGTCGACCTGCAGAACGACGTGACCGCCGCCGCCATCGAACTGGCGACCCGCGAGGGCTTCGAGTCGGTCGAGCACGTAAAACGCTACACCGCGCTGGGCTTCGGCACCGATCAGGGCAAGTTGGGTAACGTCAACGGTCTGGCCATCGCCGCCCGTTCGCTGAACGTGACCATCCCGCAGATGGGCACCACCATGTTCCGCCCGAACTACACGCCGATCACCTTCGGCGCCGTGGCCGGCCGTCACTGTGGGCACATCTTCGAACCTGTGCGCTACACCGCGCTGCATCAATGGCACCTGAAGAACGGCGCCGAGTTCGAAGACGTCGGCCAGTGGAAGCGTCCGTGGTACTTCCCGAAATCCGGTGAAGACATGCACGCCGCCGTGAAACGTGAATGCAAGGCCGTGCGCGACAGCGTGGGCCTGCTGGACGCCTCGACCCTGGGCAAGATCGACATCCAGGGCCCGGATGCACGCGAGTTCCTCAACCGCGTGTACACCAACGCCTGGACCAAGCTCGACGTGGGCAAGGCCCGTTACGGCCTGATGTGCAAAGAAGACGGCATGGTGTTCGACGACGGCGTGACGGCATGCCTGGCCGACAACCACTTCGTCATGACCACCACCACTGGCGGCGCGGCTCGCGTCCTGCAATGGCTGGAGCTGTACCACCAGACCGAATGGCCGGACCTGAAGGTGTACTTCACCTCCGTGACCGACCACTGGGCGACCATGACCCTGTCCGGGCCGAACAGCCGCAAGCTGCTCAGCGAAGTGACTGACATCGATCTGAGCAGCGAAGCCTTCCCGTTCATGACCTGGAAAGAGGGTGAAGTGGGCGGTGTGCCGGCGCGGGTGTTCCGGATCTCGTTTACCGGTGAGCTGTCGTACGAAGTCAACGTGCAGGCCGACTATGCAATGGGCGTGCTGGAGAAAATCGTCGACGCCGGCAAGAAGTACAACCTGACCCCGTACGGCACCGAAACCATGCACGTGCTGCGGGCCGAGAAGGGCTTCATCATCGTTGGGCAAGACACCGACGCCTCGATGACCCCGGACGACCTGAACATGGGCTGGTGCGTAGGCCGTACCAAACCGTTCTCGTGGATCGGCCAGCGCGGCATGAACCGTGAAGACTGCGTGCGTGACCAGCGTAAACAACTGGTTGGCCTGAAGCCGATCGACCCGAACGTATGGCTGCCGGAAGGCGCGCAACTGGTGTTCAACACCAAGCAGGCGATCCCGATGACCATGGTGGGTCACGTGACCTCCAGCTACGCGCACAACTCCCTGGGCTATTCGTTTGCCATGGGCGTGGTCAAGGGCGGCCTCAACCGCATGGGTGAGCGTGTGTTCGCGCCCCTGGCGGACGGCAGCGTGATCGAGGCGGAAATCGTGTCTTCGGTGTTCTTCGATCCGAAGGGCGAACGGCAGAACGTGTAATTGCGCAGGTCCTGTGGTGAGCCTGCCGACGCTATCGCGAGCAGGCTCACTCCTACAGGTGATCGCGTAACCCTTGTAGGAGCGAGCCTGCTCGCGATGGCGGTAGTTCAGCCACCACAGGAACCAACAGAATTCAGGAAAGGTGCTTTATGACCGCAGCCAATGTTTACCAACAACGCCCAACCAACGGCGCCAAGGCCGAGTCGTCGCTGCATCACGCCGACCTCGCCAGCCTGGTGGGCAAGGGTCGCAAGAGCGCCGGCGTGACCGTGCGCGAGAAAAAACTCCTCGGCCACCTCACCATCCGTGGCGATGGCCATGACGCCGCGTTCGCCGCCGGTGTGCACAAGGCCCTGGGCATCGAATTGCCAGGCGCGCTGACCGTCATCGTCAAGGGTGAAACCAGCCTGCAATGGATGGGCCCGGACGAGTGGCTGCTGATCGTGCCGAGCGGCGAAGAGTTCGCTGCCGAGAAGAAGTTGCGTGAAGCGTTGGGCGACCTGCACATCCAGATCGTCAACGTCAGCGGCGGCCAGCAGATCCTCGAGCTGAGCGGCCCGAACGTGCGCCAGGTGCTGATGAAGTCAACCAGCTATGACGTGCACCCCAACAACTTCCCGGTGGGCAAGGCTGTCGGCACGGTGTTCGCCAAGTCGCAACTGATGATCCGCCACACCGCCGAAGACACCTGGGAACTGCTTATCCGTCGCAGCTTCTCGGATTACTGGTGGTTGTGGTTGCAGGATGCTTCGGCTGAGTACGGCCTGAGCGTGCAGGCCTGATCACCGATCACCTGTAGGAGCGAGCATGCTCGCGATGGACTTGAAGACGACGCGTTAAATCAGAAAGCGCGCGTTATCGTTGACCTCCATCGCGAGCAGGCTCGCTCCCACAGGAAGGTGTTTTCATTACCGATTCAGCAGGAGTCACCGCACTATGAGCCGCGCCCCAGACACATGGATCCTGACCGCCGACTGCCCCAGCGTACTCGGCACCGTGGACGCGGTGACCCGCTTTCTGTTCGAGCAGGGCTGCTACGTCACCGAACACCACTCCTTCGATGACCGCCTCTCGGGGCGTTTCTTCATTCGCGTGGAATTTCGCCAGCCTGACGGCTTCGACGAGCAGTCATTTCGCGCAGGGCTTGCCGAGCGTGGCGAAAGCTTCGGCATGATCTTCGAACTGACCCCGCCGCACTATCGGCCAAAAGTGGTGATCATGGTCTCCAAGGCCGATCACTGCCTCAACGACTTGCTCTACCGCCAGCGCATCGGCCAGTTATCAATGGACGTGGCGGCAGTGGTGTCCAACCACCCGGACCTCAAGCCGCTGGCCGACTGGCACCAGATTCCCTACTACCACTTCCCCCTGGACCCGAACGACAAGCCTTCACAGGAGCGCCAGGTGTTGCAGGTGATCGAAGAGGCCGGCGCGGAACTGGTGATCCTTGCCCGCTACATGCAGGTGTTGTCGCCGGAGCTGTGTCGCAAACTCGACGGCAAGGCGATCAACATCCACCACTCCCTGCTGCCGGGTTTCAAGGGCGCCAAGCCTTACCACCAGGCCTACAACAAGGGCGTGAAACTGGTCGGCGCGACGGCGCATTACATCAACAACGACCTCGACGAAGGGCCGATCATTGCCCAGGGCGTCGAGGTGGTGGATCACAGTCATTACCCCGAGGATTTGATTGCCAAGGGGCGGGATATTGAAGGCCTGACCCTGGCTAGAGCCGTTGGTTATCACATCGAGCGGAGGGTGTTTTTGAACGCCAATCGTACCGTCGTTCTCTAGATCGCCATCGCGAGCAGGCTCGCTCCTACAGGGATTTGTGTCGATGCACGAATCTCATACACACCACAGATCCACTGTAGGAGCGAGCCTGCTCGCGATGAGGCCCTGACAGGCAACACAAGACAAGAAACAGCATCTGTACCCGAGCACTTTACGCGCTGCCTGCCTGGGCAACGCGGTTCCATAAAAACAACAGCGAGGTGAAAGCATGTCTGGCAATCGTGGTGTGGTGTATCTCGGCGCTGGCAAGGTCGAAGTACAGAAAATCGACTATCCGAAAATGCAGGACCCGCGCGGCAGAAAGATTGAGCACGCCGTCATTCTGCGCGTGGTTTCCACCAACATCTGTGGTTCCGACCAGCACATGGTGCGCGGCCGTACCACTGCCCAGACCGGTCTGGTCCTGGGTCACGAGATCACCGGTGAAGTGATCGAAAAGGGCCGCGACGTCGAAAACCTGCAGATCGGCGACCTGGTTTCCGTACCGTTCAACGTGGCTTGCGGGCGCTGCCGTTCCTGCAAGGAAATGCACACTGGTGTATGCCTGAGCGTTAACCCGGCACGTCCGGGCGGCGCCTACGGCTATGTCGACATGGGTGATTGGACCGGTGGCCAGGCTGAATACGCCATGGTGCCGTACGCTGACTTCAACCTGCTGAAACTGCCTGATCGTGATCGCGCGATGGAAAAAATCCGCGACCTGACCTGTCTCTCCGACATCCTGCCAACCGGCTACCACGGTGCCGTGACCGCCGGCGTTGGCCCGGGCAGCACCGTGTACATCGCCGGCGCCGGTCCTGTCGGTCTGGCAGCCGCCGCTTCCGCTCGCCTGCTGGGCGCGGCAGTAGTGATCGTCGGTGACGTCAACACCGTGCGCCTGGCCCACGCCAAGGCTCAGGGTTTCGAAATCGCCGACCTGTCCCTCGACACCCCGCTACACGAGCAAATCGCCGCGCTGCTGGGCGAACCGGAAGTGGACTGCGCCATCGACGCCGTAGGCTTCGAAGCCCGCGGCCACGGTCACGACGGCGTGAAACACGAAGCCCCGGCCACCGTACTCAACTCGCTGATGGGTGTAGTACGCGTCGCCGGCAAGATCGGCATCCCTGGCCTGTACGTCACCGAAGATCCGGGTGCCGTGGACGCCGCCGCGAAAATGGGCAGCCTGAGCATCCGCTTCGGCCTGGGCTGGGCCAAATCCCACAGCTTCCACACCGGCCAGACCCCGGTGATGAAGTACAACCGCCAACTGATGCAGGCGATCATGTGGGATCGCATCAACATCGCTGAAGTGGTGGGTGTGCAGGTGATCAGCCTGGATCAGGCGCCTGAGGGGTATGGCGAGTTTGATGCGGGTGTGCCGAAGAAGTTTGTGATTGATCCGCATAAGTTGTTTAGTGCGGCGTAAGGGCTGCAGATAAAAAGGGCGACCTGAGGTCGCCTTTTTTATTGTTGGAAAATAGACCTGTCTCCTCTTTGCAGCCCTGCCTAATCGCCGATGAATTGTTCCAGGAATGCTGTCGAATGTTGAAAGGAGGTGCGGCCGGTCCTGATGTTGCGCATTTCGTAAATCGTTCTCATCAAATCATTAGTGGTTGCATCGTGAGGCGCATGTTGGAAAACAAGTTCGATATCGGCCCATTCCTCCGGTCCCAAGTTTGGTGGGGTTGGAGCAGGTGGCTTCTCAGGTCCTATTATCTCCATGCCCTTAAACTCAAAACTGTCCGCGAGATGAGCTGTATCTCTCTGGTGTGAGGGTTGCGGAATATTAATAGGCGCTGAAGTGGAGGAAGTTCCTGGGCGGCTGATAGGCGGTGCGACATTATCGAAAGGCGTGCTGCTAACCCTCTGACTTGCGCCACCTGCAGTTCCAGTCGCGGCTTCTGAAGCATTTGCGGTGAATCGTCTGGCAACGCGATTTCTGAAATTCGAAAGGCCATTGAGCATTCCCCCAATGGACCAATGTCCATTTGGATCGCTCCGATTCACCGGATCCCCCACGCAATACCCATACGCATTCAACCCACCCTTGCCAAACGGACTCAAGTTGTCCGGGCCGTTAAACCGCATCAACACCGGATTAAATGCCCGATACCCATTTCCCAACAAATACCACCCCGTCACCGGATCCTGCCGTTCGCCGTTGAAACCGAGCAGGCTGAGCAAGCCGTTGCCGAGCGGGCGATGTCCGTAGGGTGTGTAGGCGAGGGGATGAGGCCGAGTCGCGTCCAGTACGTTCAACACCGAACGCTGCGGATCAGTGGCGAGCAGTCGGGTTTCGACGTTGCCGCTTTGGCGTTGTTGTTGGGCCAGCAGTTGATCGTCGTGCTGCATGATCGAACGCTGCTCCGTGCCTTGAATCTCAGTGACCAGGCGATCTTTCAGGTAAAAGCACTGGGAGGTGGCTTGCGCCGAAAGTGTGCTGGCGACCAGCCGATTGAGTGCGTCGTACTGATGTTTAACCAGCAGGGTGAGATTGGGTTGCATGGCTCAGTTCCATGTCGGCTCAGGATTTCACTGTGGCGCAATCGCTGAGGTGCTGACTACTAGCAGAACTGATAGGGTCACAGCGCCGCCAGCGCGCCTTGATAGAGAACCGGCCCTGTCGGTTGCCCGGTTGGCGAGCCGCCCTTGGGTTCAAGGCTGACCGCCAGCGCAATCGGTTTTCCAATTAACGCTTTCTGCGCGTCGTTCAACTCAACCTTGCCTTTGCCTCCCGCCGGAATCACCCCAAGTGAAATCGGTTTGCCATCCGCCGGAATCGCCCACAGTTCCAGGCTGCGTCCCGGATCGATGGCTGCCAATGTCAGGGGTTCGACTTGCAGGTAGTTCTCATGAGCCTGAACCCGTAAAGCGGGCTGCGCGTCGGCGCTGACCAGTGTGGCGCTGTAGCGGGCGTCGTCGTGGTTGTAAATCACGCCGAGGGTCACGGCGATCACCAGTGAGCAAACCGCCACGGTTACTCGCAGCCAGTTCCAGAATGGGCGCTTGTGCGGTACGTGCAGTTCCTGCGGTTCGATGCGCGCCGTGATGCCTTGCCAGACCCGATCCGGCACCGGCTGCTCCGGTAGCGCATCGGTCAGGCTCGCGAGACTCTCTTGCCATTGCGCCAGCTCCACACGCAGCGCCGCATCTTCCAGCAGCAACTGCTCGAAACGCCGACGGGCGGCAGGGGGCATCAGGCCGATGGCGTAGTCGGCGGCGAGGGCGCGGCGCAGGGTTGGAGTTTGATAGTTCATGATTCAAGGCACCTGCGCAGGCGTTCCATGCCACGGCGGATCCATGACTTCACCGAGCCCAACGGCGCGGCCAGGTGGTCGGCCAGTTCAGCGCATGACAATCCCTGGAAATAGGCGACGGTGATTGACTGGCGTTGCATGCCTTCGAGTCTGTCGAGACAACGGTTGAGGGCGCTGGCCTCGCGGGCGCTGTTCAATTGGTCGTGCGCTGAGGGACTTTCATCCACGAGCGACTGTTCTTCCAGATCACCCAGTGGCCGGTCGCGATGTTTGCGCAACTGGTCGATGGCCTGGTTGCGGGTGATGTTGATCATCCAGGTCAAGGGCGCAGACAGGTGCGCTTCATAACGCGAGGCGTTGTGCCAGATGCGCACGAAGCTTTCCTGCAGCACTTCTTCGGCCAGATCAGGGCGACCCATGAAACGCAGGGCCACGCCATGCAGGCGTGGGCCGACGCTGCGGTAAAGCGTCTCGAAGGCGCGGCGGTTTCCCAGTGAACACTGGGCCAGGAGTTGCCTGAGCTGATCGGCGTCGGTGATGGGGATAGCGCTTCTCCGGGTAATCGCCGTGGGTGGTGTGAGGGCTGAGGTTAGTTCACGGCCTGCGGTTGTTCCATTCACGGTCAGGCACTCCGGAAAAACCCGCCGACCCCGATGCGCGGGGTCGGCGGCGCGGTTCAGCTCTTTGGCATCAGCACTTTGTCGATGACCTGTATCACGCCATTGGACTGGTACACGTCATAGGTGGTGATGTCGGCCACATCGCCTTTTTCATCCTTGATGGTGATGTTGTGCGGGCCGTTCATCATCGCCCACAGCTTGCCGCCAGCGACGGTGGTCAGTTCGGTCTTGCCGCCACCGGCCTTGATCTTCTCGGCGAGGGTGGCCATGTCGAGTTTGCCGGCGACCACGTGGTAGGTGAGGACCTTGGTCAGGGTGGCCTTGTTTTCCGGTTTGAGCAGGGTATCGACGGTACCGGCGGGGAGGGCTGCGAAGGCTGAGTTGACCGGTGCGAACACGGTGAACGGACCTTTGCCCTTGAGGGTATCGACCAGTCCGGCGGCTTTAACGGCGGCGACCAGGGTGGTGTGGTCGGCGGAGTTGACGGCGTTGTCGACGATGTCCTTGCTCGGCAGCATGGCCTGACCGCCCACCGTCACGCTGTCATGGCTCATGGTTGCCGCTTGCACGGTGCTCAGGGCGAAGCCGCCAAGGGCCAGGGTCAGCAGGCTGGCAATCAACGGGGTTTTGATCGAAGTGCGTTTCATGGTGGTGATCCTCGGGTGGGGAATCGGCCAGGAATGTCTGTCCGTGATTGATATACGGGCGTGGGGCGGGATTGGATGCAGCGACCGGAAAATATTGTGTAGAGCCCGATTCCTGTAGGAGCGAGCCTGCTCGCGATGGTCGTCAACGAAAACGCGTATTACCTGAATCAACGCGTTGCCCTTGAGTGCATCGCGAGCAGGCTCGCTCCTACAGGGGATGGGTGGTTGGGAACAATCCCTGGGCACGCCAGTCCAACACACAGTTTTTCGCCGCCCATTCTCGGGCGGTTTTTCATTGAGGGTGTCTGGATGAAGATTTCACGCGGTTTTGCACTGGCATCGCTCATGACCCTGGCGGCCAGCCCGGTGTTTGCCCAGTTCAGCCTGAGCGATGCGGCCAATGCCATTTCCGGTATGAAAGGCCAAAACGCGGCCACGGAGGCGGCGCCGACCGCCGAGACCGCCGACTTGCTGGGCGCGCTGACCGAGTTGAACATCACCCCGCAACAGGCCGTCGGCGGTGCCGGGGCGATGCTCGGGTTGGCCAAGAATCAGTTGAGTTCGACCGACTACTCGGAACTGGCCAAGAGCGTGCCGGGCCTCGACATTCTCTCGGGCGGCGGGGAGTTGGGCGCGCTTGCTGGGTTGCTCGGTTCCACCGGCCAGGCAGCCGGACTGAACAATGCCCTGGGTAACATCAAGGACACCAATGACCTGAACAATGCCTTCAGTACCCTGGGCATGGACACCGGCATGGTAGGCCTGTTTGCCCCGGTGATCCTGCAGTACCTCGGTCAGCAGGGTGTGACCGGTTCGCTGCTGCAAAGTCTGGGCGGGATCTGGGGCACCGGTGCGGGCGCAGTCACCGGCAGTTGATCAACGGCGCTCGGCGCGCAACGCGTCGATGCGCGAGTCCTTTTCGGTCCAGAGTTGGTTGACCCAGTTCTGGACCGTTTCACGAAATGCCGGATCGTTTTCGTAGTCGCCCTGCCACAGCGCCGGGTCGAGTTCGCGGGTCTTGATGTCGATGATGATTCTCGGCACGTTGCCGCTGAGCAAATCCCAGAACCCCGGAATCTTCTGCTGCGGATACACCACCGTCACGTCGAGGATGGCATCGAGCTGTTCACCCATCGCCGCCAGCACAAACGCCACGCCGCCGGCCTTGGGCTTGAGCAGATGGGTAAACGGCGACTGTTGTTGAGCGCGCTTGGCTTCAGTGAAGCGCGTGCCTTCCAGATAATTGACCACGGTCACCGGCTGGCGCTTGAACAGCTCGCAAGCCTGCTTGGTGATTTCCAGGTCCTTGCCCGCCAATTCCGGGTGCTTGGCCAGAAACGCCTTGGAGTAACGCTTCATGAACGGGTAATCCAGCGCCCACCACGCCAGGCCCAGGAACGGCACCCAGATCAGCTCTTTCTTGAGGAAGAATTTGAAGAACGGCGTGCGTCGGTTCAGCGTCTGGATCAACGCCGGGATATCGACCCAGGATTGGTGGTTGCTGATCACCAGATAAGAAGTGTCACGCCGCAGTTCGTCACCGCCGCGAATGTCCCATTGGGTGGGGATGCACAGGCGGAAGATCAGTTTGTCGATTTCCGACCAGGTTTCGGCGATCCACATCACTGCCCATGAGGCGTAATCGCGAAAGCGGCCGGGCAGGACCAGTTTGAGCAGGGCGAAGATCATCAACGGGCCGATCAGGACCAGGGTGTTGAGCAGGAGCAGCAGGGTGACGAAACTGCCGGTGAGCAGGCGGCGCATAGGCAACTCTTGAAAACGTTTGGGCGCGCCATGATAAGTGGCTTCGGGCGGCAGGCCAAATCGGGGGTGACGAATGTTTCACTTTCTGACCGTTATTCTTCTGGTATCGATCGTTCCCACGCTCTGCGTGGGAATGCCTCAACGGACGCTCTGCGTTCGGCTTGGGATGGGACGCAGAGCGTCCCGGGCTGCATTCCCACGCAGAGCGTGGGAACGATCTATTGAACAACGGTCTAAAATCCCGCTGCCCCTCTCTCAAGGACAACGATCAAGTGAAATCCCTCCTCGCCCTGCTGTCCCTCATTGCCCTGCCGGTCCTGGCCGCCGAGCCCACCCTCTACGGCCGCTACGAATACATTGCCCTGCCGGAAATCGGCGGCGAAGTGCTCAAGGCCAAGATGGACACCGGCGCCCTGACCGCCTCGCTCTCCGCCAAGGACATCGAAACCTTCACCCGCGATGGCGAAGACTGGGTGCGTTTCCGTCTGGCCACCAAGGATGCGAGCAACAAGGTCTACGAACACAAGATTGCGCGGATCAGCAAGATCAAGACGCGTTCTGAGGAGGATGACGAAGAAGTCGCTGCGCCAACCAAGCGGCCGGTGGTTGACCTGGAGTTGTGCTTGGGCAACGTCAAGCGTACGGTTGAGGTGAATTTGACGGATCGCAGCAGTTTTAACTATCCGCTGTTGATTGGGGCGAAGGCGTTGCGTGAGTTTGGCGCGGCGGTGAATCCGGCGAGAAGATTTACGGCGGATAAGCCGGATTGCTGATGCAGTCTAAAACGGGGCTTCAAATGAATTAAGGCGGATTGACTTTTGTTTGCTTTGGACGGCTTTTATGGAAATTGAAGTGTATGCAGATTCTTTAATGATTATTTGTATATGATCATTTAGTGAGGGGTTAAGTTCGGTATTTATAATGTAGTCTCGGCCGAGCTTAAGGGTGTTAAAGTTTTTTATATAAACGCCATACACTTGAGGTGTGCTGGTTTCTGCTCGTTTTGAAGTGCTGGCCCATCCTGCGGCCGATTTGTAGTCTGGTGTCAAATAGAATCCTCGGCCACTGTCAACGCCATTTCTTTGCCCCATAAATTCGCCTTTCAAGCCTGTGCTTAAACTGTTGGCGTGTTCTTTTGTTGAACCGTGATAACCAATTAAGTCATATTTTGTTGAGTCAGTGTTTTTTCGTTTGGTTGATAGTGACGCGTCGTACGTGTCGGATAGCTTTCTCCTTGGAGTAGCCGGTGTAGCTTTCGGCGCGGTAATTTTGCTTGTTGTTTTCATTCCGAGATTAGAGGGGCGCGGTGGAGGGGCGGGAGGGGCCATAAGAAATTTTAAAGTCATATGTCCTGTTGGATCGTTTTGATTAATGGGATCACCCGTGCAATATGAATATGCGTTGATTCCTCCCTCCCCAAACGGACTCAAACTATCCGGACAGATAAACCGCATCAAAACCGCACTAAACGGCCGATACCCATTCCCCAAATGATAATGCCCGGTCAGTGGGTCCATCAGTTCCCCGTTGAACCCAAGCAGGCTGAGCAAACCACCGAGGGGTCGATGGCCATAGGGTGTATAGGCGATGGGATGAGCGCGATTCGCATCAAGGACGTTCAGCACCGAGTTCTGTTGATCGGTCCCCAACAGAAAGGTTTTGCTTGAACGCGTAGGCATTGGCTGAGCTCCGAGCAAGGTCTATGAATCTGGAGCCTTAGCATCGGAGTTTTCTCAGCCATTGCCTACTATCAGAACTGCTAGTCCATGGCCCTCGGCGGCTTCAAACCTTCGGCATCGTCGCAATCATCGGGGCCGCTGGCTCACCTTGAAATTATTGGAGCGTTGGAATGAGCAGGTTGGAGGGGGAGCGGGAGGATTAGGAAGTGGGGAAACTATTGGCGAGAAATGACAGAAAGTTTGTTTTTATCGTATAAAGCTGCTGAATTTATAAGCGCTTCAGCAATATAGTTCTCCGGTATTCACGCTAGATAAGCGAGACAAGAGATCCATAGATACGCAAAGCTAGGCTTTTGAAAAAAATCATCCGGTATGGATTTTCGTGTTTCTTATTGCATCTCTATATGATGGTGGTGAAGGATAGATTTTTTTGGAAAGTGCTTCTGGGTAACTTGGTGGCTTTTTTTTGAGTATCGAATTTAAATAGTCTTCCACTCGGCTATTTATGTCTTGAGTTTGGCTTACAAATTCACTGAAATATTGCTGTTTTGTCGGGTTGGAGAGAGTTAATGCTGCTCCGATGTCGATTTGTGTTATTTATCTTTTTGTTAGTTTTTTCATTGTTTTTTCTAGAATGGGTATTGATGATTTATTTGCTGGTGGTATTGGAGTCGTAAATTCTTGGAACTCTGGCATATTGTTAATCAGGTATTCATAAGGTTTAACGTTTGATTTTTTCGCGAGTTTGGAGATTTTGTCCTCGCCACCTAATGAAGTGAGCGATTTCTGTAAAGACTTAATTGTCGTGTTAGAAAGTTTTTGGGTCGGGTGGAATTCTGTTTTGGTGATGGCAAGGTTTTGTTTTAAGCCTTCAGTTAATGAGTTAAACCAGGCTCGGCCATTAGGGTCTTGCCTGTTAATCGGGTCTCCCCCGCAATAGGCATATGTGTTTAAGCCGCCTTTTCCAAATGGGCTCAAACTATCCGGACTTAAAAACCGCATCAATACCGGGCTGTACATTCGATACCCATTGCCCAGCGAATACCAGCCTGTCATCGCCTCCCGAAATACGCCATTAAATCGAAGCTGACTTTGTGAGTCATCGCCCGTTGGGCTATCACCGTAGGGCGTGTAGTCAATGGCATGATTGTTGGTCGCGTCGACAACGCCGAGCACCGAACCTGAATGACTGGTTGCTAGCAGGAGTGTTTTGCGAGATTGCGTAGACATTGGCCGATCTCCGACTCTGGATCCCAAAGGGCGGTATCAGTGTCGGAGATACTTGAGCTTCTGCCTACTATCAGAACTGCTAGTCCTTTGACCTCGCAGGCCTCAAACCTTCGGCATCGTAGCAATCATCGAAGGCCGCTGGCTCACTTCGAAATACCACGCCGCCAACTGCGGATTCGCCTCGCGCCATTCCAGGTCCGGGTGGCGCAGATCCACATAACCCAACGCACAGGCCACGCTGATCGCCGCCACGTCGAAATGGCAGGTCAGTTCGGCAATCGCGCCTTTTTCCAGCAGTGCCAGGGTGCGGCGGATTTTGTCGCGTTGGCCGTCCAGCCACTTGTCCCAGTGTTTTTCCGGGGCGCGCAGGGCGACTTCGTAGCGCACCAGCACGGCGGCGTCCATGATGCCGTCGGCCATCGAAGCCAGGGTCAGGCGGCGCCAGCGGGCGGAGCCTTCGCGGGGGATCAGCGGGTTGCCGACGTGTTGGTGGTCGAGGTATTCGAGGATCACCCGGCTGTCGTGGATGACGTTGCCATCGGCCAGACGCAGGGCCGGGATTTTGCTCAGGGGGTTGTCGTCGATCAGGGCCTGGTCCGGATCGACGGGAGTGAGTACGCAGTTCTGCAGGGCCACGCGGTCCTGCTGACCGGTTTCGTGCAGCAGCACCATGACTTTGCGGACGAAGGGCGAGAGGGAGTTGTGGTACAGGGTCATGCTCGGGGCGGACATGGCGGGGTCTCGGTCGGTGGCGGAGTCGGGCCAGCATAGCGCGTCAATGCGATTGCTCAACACCACTAAAAAACACGGAACCCCCTGTAGGAGCGAGCCTGCTCGCGATGGTCGCCAACGATGACGTTGGCGGCCTGACACCCCGAGGCGTTCTCAGGTGCATCGCGAGCATGCTCGCTCCTACAGGGGGGGCGATGGCGTTGCGGGTTTTGTGTATGGTTCAGCGGCTCTGCAGCAGGCCGCGCAGGGCGAGGACGGCGGGGATGCCCAGGCCCAGCCAGCTCAGCGCATCCCAGACGCCATCGCCCAGCAGCGCGGCGAACAGCCCTGCCGCGGTGAACAGGGCGATGACGGTGGGGGTGCCGAAGACCTTCCAGAAGTTCGACTGCCTCGGTTTCATGCCAGGCTCTCCGCTTTTTCCAGCACGGGTTTCGTCGCCTTGCGCCGAACCACCCACAGGTAAACGCCGCTGCCGAGGACGATGATGGTCAGCCCATCCAGGGTCGCCCAGAGGATTTTCATCGGCATGCCGCCGTAGTCACCAAAATGCAGCGGTTGGGACATGCCCATGGCGTCCATGTACCAGGGGCGCTCGGCCACCGCGGTGACTTGCAGCGTGCTGGCATCGATCAATACCGGTGTCAGCAGGTGCGAGGTCAGGTGGGTGCTGCCTTTCATGAACACCGCGTAATGGTGCTCGCTGGAAAAACGTGTGCCGGGGAAGGCGATGAAGTCGGGCTGCATGCCCGGTGCAACTTCCCCGGCGATGTCCAGCAGGCGAGTCGCCGGCGCCAGTTGTGTCAGCGGTGGAGCGTCGCGGTAAGGCGCGACCATGGCGCTGAGGCTGTCGTTGCGCCAGGCCGCGATTATCAGGTCGGCACAGGCACTGATCACACCGGTCACTCCGACCACCAGCGCCCAGGTCAGGGTCACCACGCCAATCAGGTTATGCAGGTCGAGCCAGCGCAGGCGGGTGGATTTGTCCTGGCGTACGGTGGCAAATTTCAGGCGGCGCATGAACGGCAGGTACAGCACCGTGCCGGAGATAATCGCGACGACGAACAGCAGGCCCATGAACGCCAGCAACAGCTTGCCCGGCAGCCCGGCGAACATGTCCACGTGCAGGCGCAGCATGGTCATCATGAAACCGCCGTTGGCCGACGGGGTTTCCAGCGCTTCGCCGGTGCGGGCGTCGAGCATGAAGGTGTGGGACGAGTTCGGCTCGGTGCCGGCGGTCGCCGCCATGATGGTCAGCACGGCATTGGGCTCGTCGTCCTCGAAGCCGAAGTACTGCATGACCTCGCCAGGGCGATGTTTCTCGGCTGCCGCCACCAGTTGCTGCAAATTCAGGCGCGGGGTGTCCGCCGGCATTTCCTTCACTTCAGGTGCATCGCCCAGCAGGTGGTCGATCTCATGGTGGAAGATCAACGGCAGGCCGGTCAGTGCCAGCAGCAGCAAAAACACCGTGCAGATGAGGCTGGTCCAGGTGTGGACGAAGGACCAGCGGCGAATTGTTTTACTTTTCATTTCATAGCCTCCAGAAATACCAAAGCCGTCCACGAAGGACGGCCTGGGTACCGGGCGTGTCAGATCAAGCCGTTACCACTTGTAGGTGGCACTGGCGACAACGCTGCGTTCGTCGCCGTAGTAGCAGTAGAAACCGTCGCAGGTGGACAGGTAGTCCTTGTCGAACAGGTTGGTCGCGTTGACGGCCAGCGACGCACCTTTGAGGCTGTTGTCCAGGCGACCGAGGTCGTAGTGGACCGCCGCGTCGAACACGGTATAGGCATCGGCCTTGCCCAGTTCGGTGTTGGCCTGGTCGCCATAGGTGTTGCCGGTGTAGCGAACGCCGCCGCCGATGCCGAAACCGTCCAGCACGCCGTTGTGCCAGGTGTAATCAGCCCACGCCGAGGCGGTCTGGTTCGGCATCAGTTGCAGGCGATTGCCCTTGAACGCGCCGTCTTGCACTTCGGATTTGGCCAGGGTGTAGGCGGCGGTCAGCTTTAGGTTTTCAGTCACGTCGGAGACGGCTTCCAGCTCCAGGCCCTTGACCTTCACTTCACCGGTCTGGCTGGTGACCGGAATGCCACCGATGTTGTTGGTGACCGAGACATTTTTCTGGGTCAGGTCATACACCGCGGCGGTCAGCAAGGTGTTGCTGCCCGGTGGCTGGTACTTGATACCCAGTTCCCACTGATTGCCTTCGGTCGGCTTGAACGATTCGGTGGTGGAGGTATCGGCATTGCTCGCCGGCTGGAACGACTCGGCGTAGGACAGGTACGGCACGAAACCGTTGTCGAACACGTAGCTGATCGCCGCGTTGCCGCTGAAGTTCTTGTTGCGGTCGGTGTTGGTGGCATCGCCCTTGTTGAAGAACTTGGTGCTGGTGTGAACCCAGTCTTCACGACCACCCAGGGTCAGGCGCCATTGATCCAGCGCCATCTGGTCCTGAACGTACAGGCCGGTCTGGTAGGTTTTCTGGTCGTAGTCGTAGAAGGCCGACGAACGCGGCGGACGCACGATTGGCAGGCCATAGATCGGGTTGTTGACGTTGGTGGTCAGGCCGTCACCGAAGATCGAGGTGTAATTGGTGTTGGTGCGCTGGTGATCGAGACCGATCAACAGGGTGTGCTGGATGTCGCCGGTGGCGAAGTCACCCTGCATGTTGTTGTCCACGGCGAACTGACTGATGTCTTCGTCGGTGGTGGTGCTGGTGCGACCCACGTTGCCGTTGGCATCGACCTGGGTGAACGGGTAGGCGCCAGGGGTCAGGGCCTGGAAGGACAGGTCCGACTTGGTGTAGCGCAGGTTCTGACGGAACTGCCAGGTATCGTTCAAGCGATGCTCAAAGGCGTAGCCCAGTGCGTAGTAAGTGCGGTCGTAGAATTCCCAGTCCGGGTCGCCCAGGTTCTTGTGGTGGGAGATATCGCCCAGTGGCGAATGGATCTTGGTGCCCTGGATCGGACGGAACTGGCTGGTGATGCCGGTATCGTCGCGGGTGAATTGGGTGAGCAGGGTCAGCCTGGTGTCGTCGTCGATGTTCCAGGTCAGGCTCGGCGCGATGTTGTAGCGCTTGTCGTCGATATGGTCGATGGGCGTGCCGCCATCGCGCACCACACCGCTGAGGCCGTAGAGGAACTGGCCTTCATCGTCGATCTTGCCGGTGCTGGCGAAGTTGATCTGGCGATGGTTGTCGCTGCCGTATTGCAGCTGGACCTCATTGCTGGCTTCGGCGCTTGGTCGGCGGCTGACCATGTCCAGCAAGCCACCCGGCGGGGTCTGGCCATAGACGGACGAGGCCGGGCCACGCAGCACGGCCAGGCGATCGAGGTTCCAGGTTTCCTGCTTCGGGTTGGCATAGACGCCTTTTGGCAGCGGCAGGCCATCGAGGAATTGGGTCGGTTCGAAACCCCGTACACGCAACCAGTCGGCACGGGTGTCGCTGCCGAAGCTGGCGCCGGTGGTGCCCGGCAGGTAGCGCACGGCGGCGTCGAGGGTGTGGACGTTGCGATCGTCCATCTGCTCACGGGTCACGACCGAAATCGAGCGAGGAGCTTCGACCAGTGCGGTGTCGGTCTTGGTGCCGGCAGCGGTGCGCTTGGCGAGATAACCGGTTGTCGGGCCCCAGGCGCTTTCGGTGTTGTCGGCGCCGATCACGCTGGTCGCCGGCAGGGCCAGTGTGCCTTCGGGCACGGCCACCAGGGTGTAGGTGCCTCCGCTTTGCTCCAGTTGCAGGCCGGTGCCGCGCAGTGCTTCACGCAGGGCGCCGGCGGCGTCGAACTGGCCATTGACCGGTGCGGAAGTCTTGCCCGCTGCCAGCGACGGGTTCAGCGATAGCGCGAGACCGGCCTGGCTGGCGATCTGGTTCAGGGTACTGGCCAACGGCGCGGCCGGCAGGTTGTAGGCGCGAACGCTTGACGCCTGCTCGGCGGCGATCAGTTGGCTGCTGACCACAGGGGTGCAAAGGGCAATGGCGACCGCCAGCAAACTGGGGCGCAACAAGGTGTCTAGCGAACGGGACATACAGCGGCTCCTGAAAGTGAATACTTCTCAATTGCCTAGGTGCCGGACGAGATTCGAAAAGTGATAGGGCTGGATGAAAATAATTTCGATTCAGCAATTTTAGTGGGGCTGATGGCCTCATCGCGGGCAAGCCTTGCTCCTACAGGATTTGTGTCGTTCACAAAATCTGCGAACGACACAAATCCTGTAGGAGCAAGGCTTGCCCGCGATGGCGTCAGTCCAAACGCCATCAAATCAGGGTTTGGCCTCAGTCTTCGCCGCCACCGTCACCCACCATTTCGTGTGCTGTTCGATCTGCACCGGCAGGGTGGGCAGCAGGGCGTTGAGGGCCAGGTTGGTGTCCTTGAGAGGGAAGCTGCCGGTGATGCGCAAATCGGCGACGTCCGGTGTTACGCCCAGGTGTCCCGGGCGATAGCGACCGAGTTCGTGAACCAGATCCTCCAGTCGCGTGTTGTCCACCACCAGCATTCCCCGGGTCCAGGCGTCTGCGCCGGCGTTCACCGCCAGGATCGGGCCGAGGCCGTCGTTGCGGATCAGCACCTGCTGGCCTTCGCGCAGAATCTGCTCTTGCTGGTTTGATTCCGGGTGGGCGGCCACGGCCGATTGCAGCACGCTCAGGCGTGTGCCCTGTTCCTCGCGCTTGACCAGAAACCTTGTGCCCAGTGCCCGCATGCTGCCTTCGCGGGTTTCGACGATGAACGGCCGGGCATCGCCGTGACCGGTTTCGACGAGGATTTCCCCTTCCTGCAGCACGATCAGCCGTTGCTTCTCGTCGAAGCGCACGTCCAGGGCACTGTGGGTATTGAGGTTGATCAGGGTGCCGTCGGTCAGGCGAATGATGCGTTGCTCGCCGGTGGCGGTGCGTTGGTCCGCGAGCCAGTAGTTCACCGGCAGATAGTGCTCGCCGGCAAACAACGCCAAGCCAATCACCGCGACCACGCTGGCGACACCGCTGCCCAGCTTGCGCACCCGGCGGCGGATGCCTTCACGCGATTGCAACAGGGCGGTGCGGGCCGGGCCGCTGGCGACGCTGAAACGCTGGTCGAGCATGCCCAGCTGGCGCCAGGCGCGCGCGTGTTCTTCGTGGGCGGCGTGCCATTTGGCGAACTCTTCGCGTTCCACCGGATTGGCCGAATCCAGGGACAATTGCCAGGCGATGGCGGCATCGAGTACCCGCGCCGACACCGGTTGGGAGCTGACCGGGGTCATGTCGGCTCTCCGTACAACGCGACGTAGCACTGCCGGATGCCCTGGGCCAGGTACTGACGCACACGGGGTACCGAGACGCCCAGGCGTTCGGCGATTTCCCCGTGGCTGAGGCCGTCCAGACGGTTGTAGAGAAAGGCCGCCCGGGCCTTGCTCGACAGCTGGCCGAGCAGGCGATCGATGTTTTTCAGGTCCTCGAGGATCATTTGCTGCTCTTCCACCGACGGTTGCTCGGCTTCGGGAATCAGCATCAGTTCGGCCAAGTAAGCCTGTTCCAGCGCAGCGCGGCGGAAATAGTCGAACAGCAGGCCCTTGGCGATCGCCACCAGGAACGCCCGGGGTTCGCGCGGCTCCTTGAGGTCGTCCCGGCCCAGCAGGCGCACGAAGGTGTCCTGGCTCAGGTCCTCGGCGCGTTGCGGGCAGGCGACATTGCGCCGAAGCCAGGCCAATAGCCAAGTGCGATGGTCGCGATATAACGCACCGACGAGCTCACTTTGGGGGCTTGGGATTGACGACACGCCGTATCACCGATTGGGAAAGGTTAACTAACGAGAATTGTTCGCGATTGTGTCAGAGGCGCGGGAGGTAAGCAATTGGCGTTGGTCGGGTAGGATTCAGGAGTGGGGCCTGTAAGACCGCGTCATCGTTCATCGCGGGCAAGCCTTGCTCCCACAGGGGGTTGCGCAATCCGTGTGGGAGCAAGGCTTGCCCGCGATGAGGCCGGAACAGGCGACGGAGATCAGAAGGACGGCGTTTGCTGCCGCCTCCGCCACTGGCTCAACCGCTGCTGCAAATTCAACGGGCTGTGAATCTGCTGCTGCCGCGCCCGGCTGAACAGAATCAGCGCCAGTTCGGCAGTGGCCAGGGCGTCGGCGCTGGCGTTGTGGCGTTCGAACACCTGCAGCTTGAACCAGTCGATCCACTCGTCCAGCCCCGCTTCGCGGATGTTGGCCTGCGGGCACAGCAGCGGTGCGATCTCCGCGACATCCAGAAAGGTGTGCTGCAACTTGTAGCCCAGATGCTCTTTGAGGGCGCGGCCGAGCATGTGCTGGTCGAAGGGCGCATGGAAGGCCAGCAGCGGACTGTCGCCGACGAACTCCATGAACTCGAGCAAGGCGTGCGCCGGATCACTGCCATTGGCAATCGCACTGGGCCCCAGGCCGTGAATCAGCACGCTGGGGCCGAGTTTGAGTTCGGCACATTGCAGGGTGCGCTCGAACTGCTGGCTGAAATCGATCGCGCCGTCTTCGATCACCACTGCGCCGATGGACAGCACCCGGTCCTTGTTCAGGTTCAGCCCGGTGGTTTCCAGATCGAGCACGACCCAGCGCTGCTCGCGCAGGCTGCACTCGCTCAGCGGTGGGGCCGCCGGCAAGCGTTGCAGGCGTTGTTGCAGCTCGCCGGGCAGGCTCGGGCCGGTTGGTCGCAGCCATGAAAACAGGCTCATAGCTGATAGCTCATAGTTGATACCGCAGAGCCAGACTGCTTTGCAGGCGCTGGGCCTGGCGCAGGGATTCACGCAGGATGCGCCGGTCCAGATGATTGAGGCTGTCCGGGTCGACACGATTGGAGTAGGGCAGATTCTCTCGGGTCTGTAATTGATGTTGTTGCATGCGGGTCTGCTGGATGAAGTGGTAGGCCTCTTCGTACGCGGCGCCATCGAGCGGTTCAATCACTTCCTTGTCCACCAGCCGGCGGAAACGCTCCAGGGTGTTGTTGGCTTCGATGCCGTGGGCCAGCGCCAGCAAGCGGGCGCCGTCGACGAAGGGCGCCAGACCCTGGATCTTCAGGTCGAGGGTGGCCTTGTCACCGTTTTTGCGGGTCAGCACGAACTCGCGGAAGCGCCCTACGGGCGGACGATTGCGCAGCGCGTTCTCGGCCATCATGCGCTGGAACAGGCGGTTGTCGCCGACCTGATCGAGAATCGCGCGACGCAATTGTTCGCAGCCTTGCTCACTGCCCCAGACCACGCGCAAATCGAAATAGATGCTCGAGCCCAGCAGGTTCTCTGGCGTCGCTTCGCGGATGAACGCGGCAAAGCGCCTCGCCCATTCAACCCGGGACAGGCACAGCTCAGGGTTGCCGGCCATGATGTTGCCCTTGCAAAGCGTGAAGCCGCAAAGCGCCAGGCTCTGATTGATCTGGTGCGCGATGGGCAGCAGCTTGCCGCGAATTTCCGCCGCGTGAGCGGCGTCCCGGGCTTCGAACAGAATGCCGTTGTCCTGGTCGGTGTGCAGCGTCTGCTCGCGGCGGCCTTCGCTGCCGAAGCACAGCCAGCTGAACGGCACGCCGGGGTCGCCTTTTTCCGCCAGGGTCAGTTCGATCACCCGGCTTACGGTGTGGTCGTTGAGCAGGGTGATGATGTGGGTGATCTGCGTCGAAGAGGCGCCGTGGGCGAGCATGCGCTCCACCAGTTGACCGATTTCGCCACGGATCGCCACCAGGTTTTCCACGCGCTGGGCGCTGCGGATGGTGCGGGCCAGGTGCACCAGATCGACCCGTTGCAGGGAGAACAGATCGCGTTCAGAGACGACGCCGCACAGGCGCTGGTCCTTGACCAGGCAGACGTGGGCGATATGGCGCTCGGTCATGGCGATCGCCGCATCGAACGCACTGTGATCCGGGGACAGGTAAAACGGCGCCTGGGTCATGTGGCGCTCGATGGCTTCGGCGAAGTCGCCGGTGCCGTTGGCCACCACCTGACGCAGATCGCGCAGGGTGAAAATCCCCAGCGGTGTCTTCTGTTCGTTGACCACCACGATGCTGCCGACCTGTTGCTCATGCATCAGGGTCACGGCTTCTCGCAGGGGCGTGTCGGGGCTGCAGGTCACCGGATGGCGCATGGCCAAATCGCCCAGGCGGGTATTGAGCGAATACTGGGTGCCCAGGGTTTCCACGGCCTTTTGCTGGACTTGCTGGTTGACCTGATCCAGCAGGCTGCTCACGCCGCGTAGGGCGAAATCACGGAAGGTGTGGGAAATGGCGAAGAGCTTGATGAACGCCAGCTTGTTCAGTTGCAGGCAAAAGGTGTCTTCGGCAGACAGGTGTTCGGTGCGGGTCGCGCGTTCGCCCAGCAGTGCGGCGAGAGGGAAGCATTCGCCGGTGGTGATCTCGAAGGTGGTTTCGGTACCGCCCTTGGCCGAATGCGGGCGCTCGCCCACCACCCGGCCCTGTTTGACGATGTAGAAGTGCTCAACCGGGCCGTCGGCGGGCTTGATGATGCTCTCGCCGGGGGCATAAAAACGCAGCTGACATTGCTCGACCAGGTACGCCAGGTGGGCGTGTTCCATCTGGTTGAAAGGCGGGAAACGCTGGAGGAATTGCAACGTGCCCTGGATGTTCTGCAACACCGCGGTTTTCCCTGCCTGGGTGAAGGCGTCCGCTTTACTCATAACCATTACCGCAGTCTTTTTTGGAGTTGTTGTTGTCGGATGACTCACCCATGGTCGGCCCCTGCGCTCAGGGTGCCCATTGGACGTAAGTCTAGGTAGGCAATGTGTGTGGTGGAATGTCGGAAGAACCCTACTCAAACGCAGGAAATTTCGCTCAGCCCGGCTATTGGAAAATTATCCGACGAAGCGCACATTGAAGGTCTGCTTAGTGATGTCTCACCACTGTGCTAAGGAAACGAATTGAACATGTAGAGAACGCCATGTCCGACCACGATATTTTGAGTGACGCCGAGCGCGAAGCGCTGAGTGCCGTCATGCTGGAACCCGACCTGCCGCCGCAGCGGGTGCTGATCGTAGACGACGACAAGGATGCCCGAGAGTTACTGTCCGAGATCCTCGCCCTGGATGGCATACGCTGCATGACCGCGGCCAGCGGCGAGACCGCACTCAAGATGTTGGAAGAGAAACCTTCGATCGGGCTGGTGATTACCGACCTGCGGATGGGTAATGTCGATGGCCTCGACCTGATCCGCCAGGTGCGCGAGTCGGTGCGGGCGGCGATGCCGTTCATCATTGTCTCGGGTGACGCCGACGTGAAAGACGCCATCGCGGCGATGCATTTGAGCGTGGTGGACTTTCTGCTCAAGCCGATCGATACCGGCAAGTTGCTGGGATTGGTCAAGCATGAGTTGGGGATGGATTTGTGAATAGCCGAAAAGATCGCAGCCTTCGGCAGCTCCTACAAGGGAATGCGATCACCCTGTAGGAGCTGCCGAAGGCTGCGATCTTTTGATCTTATAAAAAAGCCCTGATCGAAAGATCAGGGCTTTTTCATGTCCGGCATCGACGCTCGGTTACAGGCCGTTGGCAGCCTTGAACTCGCGACGACGACGGTGCAGGACCGGCTCGGTGTAGCCGTTCGGCTGCTTGGTGCCTTCGACTACCAATTCAACCGCCGCCTGGAAGGCGATGTTGCTGTCGAAGTTCGGTGCCAGTGGGCGGTACAGCGGGTCGTTGGCGTTCTGACGGTCAACCACCGGCGCCATGCGCTTGAGGCTTTCCATCACCTGAGCTTCGGTGACGATGCCGTGACGCAACCAGTTGGCGATGTGCTGGCTGGAGATACGCAGCGTGGCACGGTCTTCCATCAGGCCGACGTCGTTGATGTCCGGCACTTTCGAGCAGCCGACACCCTGATCGATCCAGCGCACGACATAACCGAGAATGCCCTGGCTGTTGTTGTCCAGTTCGTTCTTGATCTGCTCGGCGGTCCACTGCGGGTTGACCGCCAGCGGGATGGTCAGGATGTCATCCACCGAGGCGTGAGCACGCTTGGCCAGTTCGGCCTGACGGGCGTACACGTCGACCTTGTGGTAGTGCAACGCGTGCAGCGCGGCGGCGGTTGGCGAAGGAACCCAGGCGGTGTTGGCGCCGGCCAGTGGGTGAGCGATTTTCTGTTCGAGCATCGCCGCCATCAGGTCGGGCATCGCCCACATGCCTTTACCGATCTGCGCACGACCTTGCAGGCCGGTGCTCAAACCGATATCGACGTTGGAGTTCTCGTAGGCGCCGATCCATTTCTCCGCCTTCATGTCGGCCTTGCGCACCATCGGGCCGGCTTCCATGGAGGTGTGGATTTCGTCGCCCGTGCGGTCGAGGAAACCGGTGTTGATGAACACCACGCGCTCGCTCGCCGCCTTGATGCAGGCCTTGAGGTTGACCGTGGTACGGCGCTCCTCGTCCATGATCCCGACCTTGAGGGTGTTGCGCGCCAGGCCCAGCACATCTTCGATGCGCCCGAACAGCTCGTTGGTGAACGCCGCTTCTTCAGGGCCGTGCATTTTCGGTTTAACGATGTAGACCGAGCCGGTGCGGGTGTTTTTGCGCGAGGTGTTGCCGTTCAGGTTGTGCATCGCCGCCAGAACAGTCACCAGGCCGTCGAGGATGCCTTCCGGCACTTCGTTGCCGTCCTTGTCGAGGATCGCGTCGATGGTCATCAGGTGACCCACGTTGCGCACGAACAGCAGCGAGCGACCGTGCAGCTTCACTTCACTGCCATCGACCGCGGTGTAGGAGCGGTCGGCGTTCATGGTACGGGTGAAGGTCTTGCCGCCCTTGGCGACTTCTTCCGACAGGTCGCCCTTCATCAGGCCGAGCCAGTTGCGGTAGATCACCACCTTGTCATCGGCATCGACGGCGGCGACGGAGTCTTCGCAGTCCATGATGGTGGTCAGCGCGGCTTCCATCAGGATGTCTTTGACGCCAGCGGCGTCGGTCTGGCCGACCGGGGTGCTGGCATCGATCTGGATTTCGAAATGCAGGCCGTTGTTTTTCAGCAGGATCGCGGTCGGAGCTGAAGCCTCGCCCTGGAAGCCGATCAGTTGCGCGTCGTTGCGCAGGCCGGTGTTGCTGCCACCTTTAAGGGCGACCACCAGTTTGCCGGCGACGATGGAGTAGCGGGTGGAGTCGACGTGGGAGCCGGCGGCCAGTGGCGCGGCTTCGTCGAGGAAGGCGCGGGCGAAGGCGATGACCTTGTCGCCGCGAACCTTGTTGTAGCCTTTGCCTTTTTCCGCGCCGTCAGCTTCGCTGATGGCGTCGGTGCCGTAGAGCGCGTCGTACAGCGAACCCCAGCGGGCGTTCGAAGCATTGAGCGCGAAGCGGGCGTTCATCACCGGGACCACCAGTTGTGGGCCGGCCATGCGGGCGATTTCTTCATCGACGTTTTGCGTCGTAGCCTGGAAATCCGCCGCTTCTGGCAGCAGATAACCGATGTCTTGCAGGAAGGCTTTATAAGCCACGGCGTCGTGTGGTTGACCGGCACGGGACTGGTGCCAGCCGTCGATACGAGCCTGGAAATCATCGCGTTTGGCGAGTAGGGCTTTGTTCTTCGGCGCCAGGTCATGGATGACCTTGTCGGCACCGGCCCAGAACTGGTCGGCGGTGAGGCCGGTTCCGGGAATGGCTTCGTTGTTCACGAAGTCGAACAGGACTTTGGCGACCTGCAGGCCACCGACTTGAACGTGTTCAGTCATTGCTTGCCTCACTCTGCTCAGCTATTTCGCTTTTCAGCTCTTCAATTTAACAATGAAGCCTTCGGCCATTTAAACCACAAACCCGTCTACCAGTACATGCCATTTTCTGGCGGCTGGGTTGGGACCAATCAACGGCTTGGGGCCTTGCTGACAGGGCTTTCAGGGTTGCGAACGTGCCTGCGGCAGACATCGATCCAACGTTATGTAGTGCGCGCCAGGGCATACTACATGATGAATTGCGGTTGTGAAAATTAGACTAATTACGTCGTTCTGCGACCCTGTGACGCATTGCGGTCACGGCGCGGGGCTGGATGTTCTCAAAAAACTGGTTGATTGTTCCAGTTAATTCTCAAAGTTGTACACGATTTGTGATCGACGGAGAGATCTGCGGTGCTTCAATCGCGGGCAAGCCTTGCTCCTACAGGCCTGCGTGAGTCCTGTAGGAGCAAGGCTTGCCCGCGAAGACGTCGGACCTGCTAACACAGAATCGGCCCTTGCCTATACTTTGTTTTCCATAACAAAAGACACGACCAGAGGGCTGCGCCATGGATCACCTCGTACTCACGGTTTTCGCCCCGGACAAGCCCGGGCAGGTTGAGCGCATTGCCCAATGCATCGCCGAGCAGGGCGGTAACTGGCTGGAAAGCCGGATGTCGCGCATGGCCGGGCAATTTGCCGGGATACTTCGGGTGGGGGTTCCGGCCGAGGCCTACGATTCGCTGGTGGATGCCCTGCAGGGGCTGTCGGCCCATGGCATTCGCGTGTTGATCGCTGAAAGCAGTATCGAACAGTCCTGCACCTGGAAACCGATTGCCATGGAACTGGTGGGCAATGACCGGCCGGGGATCGTGCGCGACATCACTCGGCTGTTGAGTGAGCAGGGGGTCAATCTGGAGCGGCTGGTGACCGAAGTGCGGCCCGCGCCGATGAGCAGCGAGCCGTTGTTTCACGCCGAAGCGATTCTCGCGGTGCCGCTGACGCTGTCCCTGGACGTGCTGCAATCGCGCCTGGAAACCCTGGCCGACGACCTGATGGTGGAGCTGGTACTGCGCAGTGAACCCTGATCGGGTTATCCAGTTTTAACGTGCACCCGCCTGTGGATAACCTGTAGAGACTGCCCGCCAGGCCACGCCAACCGTGGCTTGGCGCAAGTTGATCAAAAAAACGCCAACATTCAGTGACTTGCGCACAAACGCCGGGGATCACGCTGTGGATAACCTTGGGAAGGAACGTTGCAGGCCACGTGGACCGTGGCCTGTAGATGGTTGTGCGTTTTTTGATCAGTTGCGGCTGCGCAGACTTATCCACGCATCGATGCTGTAAACCGCCAGGCCCGCCCAGATGAACATGAACGCCACCAGGGTGCTGGACGACAAGTGTTCACCAAACAGCAGCACGGCTTGCAGCAACACCAGTGTCGGCGCCAGGTACTGAAGGAAGCCCAGGGTGGTGTAGGGCAGGTGCCGCGCGGCAGCGTTGAAACACACCAGCGGCACCAGCGTGACCGGCCCCGCAGCCACCAGCCACCAGGCTTCGGAGGTGGTCCAGAACTCGGCCTGAGCGCTGTGGGCCGTCGGATTGAACAGCAACCACGCCAGGGCGATGGGCACCAGCATCCAGGTTTCCACCACCAGACCCGGCAAGGCCTTGACCGGTGCCTGCTTGCGGATCAGTCCGTAGAAACCGAAGCTCAGTGCCAGAATCAGCGACACCCACGGCAGACTGCCGACCTGCCAGACCTGCTGCGCCACGCCTGCGGCCGCCAGCCCCACTGCAATCCACTGCATGCGCCGCAGCCGCTCGCCGAGAATCAACATGCCCAGCAGCACGTTCACCAGCGGGTTGATGTAGTAGCCGAGGCTGGCTTCGAGCATGCGCCCGTTGTTCACCGACCAGACATAGGTCAGCCAGTTGGCTGCGATCAGGGTGCCGCTCAGCGCGAGGATCGCCAGGCGACGCGGGTTCTCGCGCAACTCACGCCACCAGCCCGGGTGCTTCCAGACCAGCAACAGCAAGGCACCGAACAGCGCCGACCACAGCACGCGATGGATGATGATTTCCACGGCGGGCACGCTGGCGATGGCTTTGAAATAGAGTGGGAAAAGTCCCCAGATGATGTAGGCGGTCAGGCCCAGTATGTACCCGAGACGCGGGTTGGCAGCTTGCATGCAGAGTCCTTGCTTAGGCAGCTAACAAAGAAGGGATTGTAAGGAGATTTTCTACGATGTGCTGCTGTGTCGCTTTTCTGTAGGAGCAAGGCTTGCCCGCGATGGCGTCCTTAAGATCGCCATCGCGGGCAAGCCTTGCTCCTACAGGTACTGCGGTATTCAGAAGAGTTTAAGTGGTTCTTCGTTGAGCGCCGCCAATTGCTCGCGCAATGCCAGCACCTGGTCGCCCCAATACCGCTCCGTGCCGAACCACGGGAAACTGCGCGGGAACGCCGGATCGTCCCAGCGGCGGGCGAGCCAGGCGCTGTAGTGCATCAGGCGCAAGGCGCGCAAGGGTTCGATCAGGGCCAGTTCCCGCGGGTCGAAGTCATGGAACTCGTTGTAGCCATCCATCAGTTCCGACAACTGTCCCAGGCAGTCCTGGCGATTGCCGGCCAGCATCATCCAGATGTCCTGCACCGCCGGGCCCATGCGGCAGTCGTCGAGGTCGACGATGTGGAACATTTCATCGCGGCACATCATGTTGCCGGGGTGGCAATCGCCGTGCATGCGGATGTTCTGGTGGGGCGTGTCGTTGTAGGCATCTTCCACGCGCTTGAGCAGATCCCGGGCCACGGACTCGTAGGCCGGCAGCAGGCTGCGGGGAATGAAATCGCCTTCGAGCAGGGTCGCCAGTGAATCATGGCCGAAGTTTTTCACCGCCAGCGCTTCGCGGTGCTCGAAGGGTTTGGTTGCACCGACCGCATGCAGGCGACCCAGCAGTTGCCCCAGGCGGTACAACTGATCGAGATTGCCCGGCTCCGGCGCGCGACCGCCGCGACGGGGGAACAGGGTGAAACGGAAGCCGTTGTGTTCGTGCAGGGTTTCACCGTTGTGGATCAGCGGCGCCACCACCGGCACCTCGACCTCGGCGAGTTCGAAGGTGAACTGGTGTTCTTCGAGGATCGCTTCGTTGGTCCAGCGCTGTGGGCGGTAGAACTTGGCGATCAGTGGCTCGGAGTCTTCGATGCCGACTTGATAAACGCGGTTTTCGTAGCTGTTGAGCGCCAGAATGCGCGCGTCACTCAAGAAGCCGATGCTTTCGACGGCATCGAGCACGAGGTCTGGGGTGAGGGTTTCAAACGGGTGGGCCATGCTGACTCCTGCGCGCAGCAGGCTGCTGCGTCCGGCCAGGCATGGTAGCGCAGAAGGGCTGTCTTTAGTGTTTGGGCTTGAGAGGTGTGGTGTGCAGGATGGCGCCATCGCGAGCAAGCTTTGCTCCTACAGGGCGTCGCACACGAACTGTAGGAGCAAGGCTTGCCCGCGATGAGGGCCGATCAGGCGCCGATGATCCCGCCATCTTCACGGGTGATCACGATCACCGAAGACCGCGGCTTGCCATTGGGCAGGTGCTCGGGAAAGGTCGAGCCGCCGAGTTCGCCCGGATGTTGAATCCCGACGAACATCGTTTTGTGGTCCGGCGCAAAACTGATCCCTGTTACTTCACAACCAATCGGCCCGACCATAAATCGGCGAATTTCACCGCTCACCGGGTCAGCGCAAAGCATCTGGTTGTTGCCCATGCCGGCGAAATCACCGGCATTGCTGACATCGCCGTCAGTCTGGATCCACAGCCGTCCGGCCTCATCGAAGGCCAGGCCATCGGGGCTGTTGAACATGTTCTGCGCGGTGACGTTCGACGAGCCGCCCTTCGGCGTGCCGGCATGCACATTCGGGTTGCCGGCGACCACGAATAGGTCCCAGGCAAAGGTGTGGGACGAGTGGTCGTCGCGGTCGGTGCGCCAGCGCAGGATTTGTCCGTAGACGTTTTTTTCCCGCGGGTTCGGCCCGCCCACCGGTTGCCCCTCTTCGCCACGCTTGGCGTTGTTGGTCAGGGTGCAATAGACCTGGCCATCCTTGGGGCTGACCACGATCCATTCCGGGCGGTCCATGCGCGTGGCCTTTACCACACTGGCCGCCAGGCGCGCATGAATCAGCACCTGGGCCTGGTCAGCGAAACCGCTGCTGGCGTCGATGCCGTTTTTGCCGTGGGTCAGTTCGATCCATTCACCCTGGCCCTTGGGATGATCGGCATTGCCGTCGCCCGCGTCGAAGCGCGCCACGTACAGGGTGCCGTGGTCCAGCAGGTCGCGGTTGGCCTTGGGGTTCTGGTGGTTGATCTTGTCGCGGCTGACGAATTTGTAGATGAACTCGCCGCGCTCATCGTCGCCCATGTACACCACGGCATGGCCGTCGCTGGTTTGCGTGATGGCAGCGTTTTCGTGTTTGAAGCGACCCAGCGCCGTACGCTTGACCGGAGTCGATTGCGGATCGAACGGATCGATCTCGACCACCCAGCCGTGGCGATTGAATTCGTTGGGGTTGGTTGCCAGATCGAAGCGCGCATCGTGCTGGTGCCAGTTGATTTCTTTACTGGTGGCCACGGCACCGTAGCGCTTTTGCGCGGCGTCGAACTTCTGCTCGGCGTTGGTGCTGCCGAAGCAGTCAGTGAAGTTCTCTTCGCAGGTCAGGTAGGTGCCCCAGGGGGTCTTGCCGTTGGCGCAATTCTGGAAGGTGCCCAGCACGTTTTTGCCGTGCGGATCGGCGCTGGTCTTCAACAACTCGTGGCCGGCGGCCGGACCGCTGAAGGCGATCGGCGAGTTGCCGTGGATGCGGCGGTTGTAGCGCGAGTCCTGCACGAACTGCCAGTGACCGTTTTTGCGCTGGACTTCGAGCACCGTCACGCCTTCGGCCGCCAATGCCTTGCGCACTTCTTCGGCCGATTGCGGCATGCCGCCGTGGGGATAGAGGTAGCGGTAGTTGGTGTATTCGTTGTTGATGGCCATCAGCGCCCGGTTTTTATCACCGGGGAAGGGGAACAGGCTCATGCCGTCGTTGTGGTCGCCGAACTGCACTTCCTGATGCTCGGCGCTGCCATTGCCGCTCGGGTCGAAGGCCGGGCCGTTCTTGTGCAGGGGCTGACCCCAACTGATCAGCACCGACGATTTGTAGCCCGGTGGCAGGCTGATGCTGTCGGTGGTGGCGGCGGGAATGCCGGGGAAGCCCAGTAACGTGCTGGTGCCAGCATTGGCGGCGAGCACGCTGCGGCTCAACAGGTTGCCGCCCAGAAACATTGCGGCGCCGCACAGGGCGCCCGCGCTGATGAATCCACGACGGCTGAGGCCGACCATCTGTTCGAGGTCGGTGGGTTGGTGTTCTTCCAATAAGCTCATATCAGGCTCCCTGCGGTTTTTGCAGTCACCTTAAAGATGCCCAATGAAGGTTTTGTTGCAGTTGTTTGACGGGCAGGCCCTTTCGTCAGAGCGGCGTGCCGAGCAGTACGTTGAATGGCGAGAACTGGACGCCCACCGGTTTGCCGACGCCCAGGCCCCGGGATCGCAGGTGCTCGGGGTCAGTCAGGGCGCAGAGTGTCTGCCCATTGGGCAGGGCGATGCGCACTTCGCTGGGGCCGTTTTCGGCGTCGAGAATTTCCTCGATCGTGCCTTCGAGAAAACTGTATCCCGGTGTTACCTGGTCGCCGACGGCCAGCACTTCAAGCCACCCGGCCTTGATCAGGGCCACCACTTGCACGCCCGGTTGCAGCTCCAGGCGCAGGGTACTCTCGTGGGTGATTTGCGCATCGATGCTCAGGCCTTCGGCCAGCTCCAGGTGAATCCTGTCGTTGTGTCCCTGGGTGTCGATGGCGGCAATCGTGCCGTGCAACTGATTGCGCGCGCTGGTCCTGAGCATCAGTCGCCCGAGCAGGTCGAGGTCGCTGGCATCTTCGGCCGCTTCCAGCACCTGGGCCTGCAACGCCTGCAGCTTTTGATACAGACGCAAAACCCGTTCACCTTCAGTGGACAGCCTGGCGCCGCCTCCGCCCTTGCCACCGACGCTACGTTCCACCAGCGGTTTTTGCGCGAGGTTGTTCAGCTCATCAATGGCATCCCAGGCGGCCTTGTAGCTCAGCCCCGCACTTTTCGCCGCACGGGTGATCGAGCCCTGTTCGGCGATGTGCTGCAGCAAAGCGATGCGTTGCGGGCGGCGGGCGATGTGTTGGGACAGCAGTGTAGGCAGGGACATGTGGGCAGGCTTTGGTTGTGGCGATGGTGAGGACGTTGGCGGCTTGCAGAGCATGAGTCAAGTCATACGCCACCTGTAGGAGCCGAGCTTGCTCGCGATAGCGGTGTGACAGCCACCATCGATGGTAAATGTTAATCCGCTATCGCGAGCAAGCTCGGCTCCCACAGGGTTTGTGTTGTCCCACAGGGTTTTGTGTTTTCAGGTCAAAGGGTGTCGCCTGGCTTGGGAGTGCGGGCCAGGCAGTAAACATCGACCCGTGCCGCACCAGCTTCCATCAGCAGACGAGCCAGCGCCTGTGCAGTGGCACCGGTGGTCAGCACGTCGTCCACCAGTGCCAGGTGGCGTCCCTTGATCGAAGCGTCGGGCGCCAGGGCGAAAGCGTTACGCAGGTTTTGCCGTCGTTCGCTGGCATTCAGCGTTTGCTGCGCTCCGGTGTCCTGGGTTCTTAGCAGCAGAGGCAAGTCGAGTTGGTCGCCGAGCCAACGCGCGAGCATGGCGGCTTGATTGAACCCCCGTTGGCGCAGTCGCCGGGTGGCCAGTGGAACGGCAATCAGCAGGTCGGGTTGCGGCAGGTCGTCAGCGAAACGATGTCGCAACGCCTGGGCGAGCAATTCGGCCAGCAGATGACCAAACGGCCACTTCGCGCTGTGTTTGAAGCGGGTAATCAGGCTGTCGATCGGAAAGCTGTAGGTCCAGGGTGCAATC
The DNA here is from genome assembly GCF_003228315.1 of Pseudomonas putida. Classification (NCBI taxonomy): domain Bacteria; kingdom Pseudomonadati; phylum Pseudomonadota; class Gammaproteobacteria; order Pseudomonadales; family Pseudomonadaceae; genus Pseudomonas; species Pseudomonas putida. The sequence continues at coordinate 3,746,507 of NZ_CP029693.1, read as the reverse complement.
ACCCGCTCGAAGGCCGGCGGTTGTGTCAGGCATTGGCCGCAGGTCAGGCCCGAGCCTGGCAACGGCAGGGCGCAGGTCTGGCAATGATCGCCGAGCCATGGCAGCTCGGTTTCGCACGCCATGCACAGGGGAATGGCGCCATCGGCAGCTTCATCGCAGAGCAAACAGATTTGTATGTTTTTTGACCAGATGTAAACCGGCCCTTTGTAGTGTGGTTGACAGCGCATCACTCTTCCTTAAATATGCCGAACATCCGTGTCGCGCCTGGGGTTATTCCATGCCTCAGGTGCTTGCCCAGCATAAAACCGTGCCCTGCATAAAAGAAAGGTAATGCCCATGAGCGCCAGCACCTCTGCAACCCTGCGTCATGACTGGTCTTTGGCTGAAGTCAAAGCACTCTTCGTTCAGCCATTCAATGACCTGTTGTTCCAGGCACAGACCGTGCACCGCGCGCATTTCGACGCCAACCGCGTCCAGGTTTCCACGCTGCTTTCGATCAAGACCGGCGCCTGCCCGGAAGATTGCAAATACTGCCCGCAGTCCGGTCACTACAACACCGGTCTGGAAAAAGAAAAGCTGATGGAAGTGCAGAAGGTCCTCGAAGAGGCCGCTCGCGCCAAGGCCATCGGTTCGACCCGTTTCTGCATGGGCGCGGCGTGGAAGCACCCGTCGGCCAAGGACATGCCATACGTGCTGAAGATGGTCGAAGGCGTGAAGGCCCTGGGCCTGGAAACCTGCATGACCCTCGGTCGCCTCGATCAGGAACAGACCGAAGCGCTGGCCAAGGCCGGCCTGGACTACTACAACCACAACCTCGATACCTCGCCGGAGTTCTACGGCAGCATCATCACCACCCGCACCTACAGCGAGCGTCTTCAGACCCTGGCCTACGTACGTGATTCGGGTATGAAGATCTGCTCCGGCGGCATCCTCGGCATGGGCGAGTCCCTCGACGACCGCGCCAACCTGCTGATCCAGCTGGCCAACCTGCCGGAGCATCCGGAGTCGGTGCCGATCAACATGCTGGTGAAAGTGGCCGGCACACCGCTGGAAAACGCCGAAGACGTCGACCCGTTCGACTTCATCCGCATGCTCGCCGTCGCCCGGATCCTGATGCCAAAGTCCCACGTACGCCTGTCCGCTGGCCGCGAAGCCATGAACGAGCAAATGCAGGCCCTGGCCTTCTTCGCCGGCGCCAACTCGATTTTCTACGGCGAAAAACTGCTGACCACCGCCAACCCGCAGGCCGACAAGGACATGCAACTGTTCTCGCGTCTGGGCATCCAGCCGGAAGCGCGTGAAGAGCATGCCGATGAGGTGCATCAGGCCGCGATTGAACAGGCGCTGGTGGAGCAGAAGAGCAGCGAGCAGTTCTATAACGCGGCTGTTTGATCGCCGGTTTGATGTTCTGATTGAAATGCAAAACCCCTGTAGGAGCGAGCCTGCTCGCGATTGCGGTATGACATCCAATAACGATGTCGACTGACACACCGCTTTCGCGAGCAGGCTCGCTCCTACAGGGGATCTGTTTCACCGGATAGACGAGGCCTGCATGTCTTTCGATCTCGCCGCACGCCTGGCTGCCCGTCGTGCCGAAAACCTCTACCGCCAACGTCCGCTGCTCGAAAGCCCGCAAGGCCCCGAAGTGGTGGTCGATGGTCAGCCGTTGCTGGCGTTCTGCAACAACGACTACCTGGGCCTGGCCAATCATCCGCAAGTGATCGAAGCCTGGCGCGCGGGTGCCGAGAAATGGGGCGTCGGTGGTGGGGCGTCGCATCTGGTGATCGGCCACAGTGCTCCGCATCACGCTCTGGAAGAAGCTCTGGCGGACCTCACCGGTCGCCCGCGGGTTCTGCTGTTCACCACCGGTTACATGGCCAACCTCGGTGCGGTCACCGCGTTGGTGGGGCAGGGCGATACCGTGCTCGAAGATCGCCTCAATCACGCCTCGCTGCTCGATGCCGGTCTGTTGTCCGGTGCGCGCTTCAGCCGCTACCTGCACAACGACGCAACGAGCCTCGCCTCACGCCTGGAAAAAGCCACCGGCAATACCCTGGTGGTCACCGACGGCGTGTTCAGCATGGACGGCGATATCGCCGATCTGCCGGCGTTGGCCCGGCAAGCCAAGGCCAAGGGGGCATGGCTGATGGTCGACGATGCTCACGGCTTTGGCCCCTTGGGTGCCAATGGCGGTGGCAGTGTCGAGCACTTCGGCCTGGGCATGGACGATGTGCCGGTCCTGGTCGGCACCCTCGGCAAGGCGTTTGGCACGGCGGGTGCCTTCGTCGCCGGCAGCGAAGAGTTGATCGAGAGCCTGATCCAGTTCGCCCGCCCTTACATCTACACCACCAGCCAACCGCCTGCCCTGGCCTGCGCCACGCTGAAAAGCCTGGAGCTGCTGCGCAGCGAACACTGGCGTCGCGAACATTTGCAGGCACTGATCCGCCAGTTCCGTCATGGAGCCGAACAGATTGGCCTGGAGCTGATGGATAGCTTCACGCCGATCCAGCCGATCATGATTGGCGACGCAGCACGTGCGGTGCGCCTGTCGCAGACGCTGCGCGAGCGCGGCTTGATGGTGACCGCGATCCGCCCGCCCACGGTGCCGGCCGGCAGTGCCCGTTTGCGCGTGACCCTGACCGCCGCCCACAGCGAAAAGCAGGTGCAGCTATTGTTAGAGGGGTTGGCCGATTGTTTTAAACAACTTGGATCGGAGCCAGGCGATGCGTGATCGACTGATTCTGCTACCCGGATGGGGCCTCGGAATCTCCCCGATGGAGCCGCTGGCGGCGGCCTTGCGGGGGCTGGACGAGCACCTGCGGGTGGAAATCGAGCCACTGCCGGAGCTGGAGTCGAGCGATCCTGAAGAATGGCTCGATGAACTCGACTCGACGATTCCCCAGGACGCCTGGCTCGGCGGCTGGTCTTTGGGCGGCATGCTGGCGTCGCGGTTGGCGGCCCGTCGCGGTGATCGTTGCTGCGGTCTTCTGACCCTGGCGAGCAATGCGTCTTTCGTCAGCCATGAACAGTGGCCGGGCGCGATGCCCGGCGACACCTTCGATGCATTTCTGGCCGGTTGCGCGGCTGACCAGCGCATGACCTTGAAACGTTTTACGCTGCTCTGCGCACAGGGCGCCGAAGACCCGCGCGGGTTGTCGCGGTTGTTGCTCGGCGGTGCGCCCAACAGTTCAGCTGCGGTGTTGATGAGCGGCCTGCAAGTGCTGGCGCAACTGGATACCCGGCTAGCCTTGCAGGCCTTTCGCGGCCCGCAACTGCACCTGTTCGCCGGCCTCGATGGCCTGGTACCCGCCGAAGCGGCTGGCGACTTGCTGTCGCTGCTGCCGGATGTAGAGATCGGTCTGATTGAACAGGCCAGCCACGCGTTCCTGCTGGAAGACCCCCACGGTGTGGCGGGGGCGATCCACGCTTTTTTGCATGAGTCCGGCGATGAATGATTTATCCCTTCCCTTTCCAAGGCAACCCGGCGCTTTACCCGACAAACGCCAGGTAGCCGCCTCCTTTTCCCGTGCCGCGGCGACCTACGACAGCGTGGCCGAGTTGCAGCGCGATGTCGGCAGCCAGTTGCTGAGCCGGCTGCCCGCCGATTTTGCACCGGGACGCTGGCTGGACCTTGGCTGCGGCACCGGGCATTTCAGTCGTGCACTGGCGCAGCGGTTCCCCGAGGGACAAGGGGTGGCGCTGGACATCGCCGAGGGCATGCTCAATCACGCCCGGCCATTGGGCGGAGCCACGCACTTCATCGCCGGCGATGCCGAGCGTCTGCCGCTGCGTGATTCGAGCTGTGATCTGATCTTCTCCAGCCTGGCGGTGCAGTGGTGCGCGGACTTCGCCTCGGTGCTCAGCGAAGCCCGTCGCGTGCTCAAGCCGGGCGGAATCTTCGCGTTTGCTAGTCTGTGCGTGGGCACGTTGTTTGAACTGAGAGACAGTTGGCGGCAGGTCGACGGCATGGTGCATGTCAACCGCTTCCGTGAGTTCGAGGTTTATCAACAGCTCTGCGCGGCCAGCGGCCTGCAGGCGATCAGTCTGCAAACCGTGCCCCACGTGCTGCATTACCCGGATGTGCGCAGCCTGACCCATGAGCTCAAGGCACTGGGCGCGCACAACATTAACCCTGGCCGGCCCGGCGGACTGACTGGCCGGGCGCGGATTCTGGGTTTGATCGAGGCTTACGAGCAATTTCGTCAGGCCCGGGGCCTGCCGGCGACTTATCAAGTGGTGTACGCCGTTATGGAGAAACCCTTATGAGCGCAGCCTATTTCATCACCGGCACCGATACCGATGTGGGCAAGACCACGGTAGCCGCCGGATTGCTGCATGCCGCGCGGTCAGCTGGCCTGAGCACGGCAGCGGGTAAACCGGTGGCTTCCGGTTGTGACGTGACGCCCAAGGGCCTGCGCAATGCCGATGCCCTGGCGTTGTTGGCGGAGTGCTCGCTGCCGTTGACTTATGCACAGGTCAATCCGGTGGCGTTCGAGCCCGCCATCGCCCCGCATCTGGCTGCGCGAGAGGCTGGCGTGGCATTGACGGTGCAGTCGTTGTTGACTCCCATGCGGCAGATTCTCGACATGCAGGCCGATTTCACCCTGATCGAAGGCGCCGGTGGCTGGCGCGTACCTCTGGCCGATCAGGACAATCTGTCGGACCTGGCCATGGCATTGGGGCTGCCGGTGATCCTGGTGGTGGGCGTTCGACTGGGGTGCATCAGCCATGCGTTGCTGACCGCCGAGGCGATTGCCCGGGATGGTTTGCAACTGGCCGGCTGGGTGGCCAACATCATCGATCCGAAGACGTCGCGCCTCGAAGAAAACCTCGCCACCTTGGCCGAACGTCTTCCGGCGCCATGCCTTGGACGGGTGCCGAAACTCAAGGGCGCGACGGCCGAAGCGGTGGCCGAGCATCTGCAACTGGACCTGCTGGATTAAGTTTTGCCTATGACAAGGCACTGTGCCATTAGTGTTTTTGACGGGCCTTTGGGCCGCAGGTCTGCTTCAATAGCCGCTGTTGATCCTCACAAGGACGAGTTCTCCCATGGAAATCTCAGGAAGCACCGCTTTTTATGCCGGTCTGAGCACCATTCAGACAGGGCAGAACCGCGTCGATCAGGCCGCCGGGCAGATCGCCAACAACACCATCGAACGTTCCGTCACCAGTCAGTCCTCCGAGGTCCAGGCCGAGCGACTGCGTTCGGTCGATCGCAGCCAGCAATCGGACGTGACCGGCAACATGCTGGAGATGGCCCAGGGCAAATTTCAGGTGGAGCTGGGGGCGAAAGTTGCCAAGGCTTCCGATGAAGTGCTCGGTACGCTGATCGATACCTTTGCCTGATTCCCCGCTGAATCTGCACCGCTGACGCCGCGAACCTTCGCGGCGTTTTTCATCGTAAGTCCTTATTCGCAAACTATTCTTTCTTCTATGACGTGTTGCTCGGGCATCGACGTTGCGTTGCTGCGTGCGCGGCATGGCACGCAAGCGATGACGAACGGAGAAAGATCGATGCTTGACAAGTTTTTAGCGTAAACGTATGTTTCAAACAACTGTTTGACCGTCATAACAATCGAACACGGTCGCTCCTCCCCGGTTACATCAGCAGAGGTTTATCGCTATGCCTGACTACAAGGCCCCCTTGCGTGATATTCGCTTCGTACGTGACGAACTGCTTGGCTACGAAGCGCACTATCAGAGCCTTCCGGCTTGCGCGGACGCAACGCCGGACATGGTTGACGCCATTCTCGAAGAAGGCGCCAAGTTTTGTGAGCAGGTACTGGCTCCGCTGAACCGCGTGGGCGACCTTGAAGGCTGCACCTGGAGCGAGTCCGGCGTTAAGACCCCGGCCGGTTTCAAGGAAGCCTACAAGCAGTTCGTCGAAGGCGGCTGGCCAAGCCTGGCCCACGACGTCGAGCACGGCGGCCAAGGCCTGCCGGAATCGTTGGGCCTGGCCATCAGCGAAATGGTGGGTGAGTCCAACTGGTCCTGGGGCATGTACCCTGGCCTGTCCCACGGCGCGATGAACACCATCTCCGAGCACGGCACCCCCGAGCAGCAAGAGGCTTACCTGACCAAGCTGGTATCCGGCGAGTGGACCGGCACCATGTGCCTGACCGAGCCGCACTGCGGCACCGACCTGGGCATGCTGCGCACCAAGGCCGAACCTCAGGCCGACGGTACCTACAAAGTCTCCGGCACCAAGATCTTCATCTCGGCCGGTGAACACGACATGGCCGACAACATCGTCCATATCGTGCTGGCCCGCCTGCCGGACGCTCCGGCCGGTACCAAAGGCATCTCCCTGTTCATCGTGCCGAAGTTCCTGCCGAACGCCGACGGCACCGTCGGTGCACGCAACGCCGTGACCTGCGGTTCGATCGAACACAAGATGGGCATCCACGGCAACGCCACCTGCGTGATGAACTTCGACGAGGCCACCGGTTTCCTGATCGGCCCGGCGAACAAAGGCCTGAACTGCATGTTCACCTTCATGAACACCGCACGCCTGGGCACCGCGCTGCAAGGTCTGGCCCACGCCGAAATCGGCTTTCAGGGCGGCCTGAAATACGCTCGCGATCGCCTGCAAATGCGTTCGCTGACCGGCCCGAAAGCACCGGACAAGGCCGCTGACCCGATCATCGTGCACCCGGACGTTCGTCGCATGCTGTTGACCATGAAGGCGTTCGCCGAAGGCAACCGCGCGATGGTTTACTTCACCGCCAAACAGGTCGATATCGTCAAATACGGCGTGGATGAAGAAGAGAAGAAGAAAGCCGACGCACTGCTGGCTTTCATGACCCCGATCGCCAAGGCCTTCATGACCGAAGTCGGTTTCGAATCGGCCAACCACGGCGTGCAGATCTACGGCGGCCACGGCTTCATCGCCGAGTGGGGCATGGAGCAGAACGTTCGCGACAGCCGAATCTCCATGCTGTACGAAGGCACCACCGGCATCCAGGCCCTCGACCTGCTGGGCCGTAAAGTGCTGATGACTCAAGGCGAGGCCCTCAAAGGCTTCACCAAGATCGTGCACAAGTTCTGCCAGAACAACGAAGGCAACGAAGCCGTGAAGGAATTCGTCGCACCACTGGCTGCACTGAACAAGGAGTGGGGCGAACTGACCATGAAGGTCGGCATGGCCGCCATGAAGGATCGCGAAGAAGTCGGCGCGGCTTCCGTGGACTACCTGATGTACTCCGGTTACGCCTGCCTGGCCTACTTCTGGGCTGACATGGCGCGCCTGGCTGCCGAGAAACTGGCCGCCGGCACCACCGAAGAGGCGTTCTACAACGCCAAGCTGCAGACCGCGCGGTTCTACTTCCAGCGCATCCTGCCGCGTACCCGCACACACGTTGCAACCATGCTGTCGGGCGCCAACAACCTGATGGACATGAAGGAAGAAGACTTCGCGCTGGGCTACTAAGGCCTGACGCAGTTCTTCAATAAAAAACCGCCGCTCCTTCGGGAGCGGCGGTTTTTTTTTGCGCCATTGTCAGGCATTGCTTACCACGGGGTAGGGGCCAGTGGTCCGGCACCTGTTGGGACAGCGGAGCCTTCGCCATTGCGAATGAACGGAAGGTGCCAGAAGTCGTTGGGAACGACAGGGTCACCCGGCTTGACGTTCTCCGGAAAGATGAACTCGAACACCGGCGCCACGTATTGCCCCGCGATCAGCCCATTGGCCACTGGCGCTTGACTGGCGAGGCAGTTGTCCACCAGGGCCTGAGACAGATTGTTCGGGTCCGGAACGCACATTGACCGCGCCATCACCCGCAGAGTCCGGGTCGGCTGGCTGAGCAGTCCGGTTGGCGCCTTGCTGGCCCGCAGCCTGGCACGCTGTGGTTGAGCACCAGTGTTCTGGGTGGTAATGCCGCCCGAAACACCACGGCAAGTCGCTGCCAGGGTCAGTGCAGGGTTGCATTCACCGGTCATCTCATAGGGGGTCACCCAACGGTTGTGTTCCGTGCCGTTGTTGTCCACATCGATGAGGTAGATATCCACCGGGGTCAGGATGTCGGTTGTCGATGTCTCAAGGAACAACCGGTCCTGGGTTTCCTGCGCCACGCCGCTGACGGCGATCGGGTTCGGATCGGCGCTACCGATGCCGAATTCGCCGATCGACAGGTAGCTGGGCTGCGTACCGGGCTGCGTGTAGATACCGACGTTGGCTTCGATGGTGTGGGCGGAGATGAAGTCCGGCTGTCCGGAGGTTGTCGACTTGAACAGGGTGCCGGAGTAACTGATGAAGTCGCCGACTTCGAAAGGTGCTTGCTGGCGTGGATCAGGATCCGTCGGGAGCCTGGTCGCGTCGGCTACCGCCTTCATGACGAACTGGCTGCAAAACGTCTGGCCCAGCGCAGGTGGGCTCAATTCGCCGCTGGCCGGCAGCGGACTGACACTGGCCTGGCTGAAATTTCGGCAGTTGTTGGTCGTTGTCGGTGTCTTGGCCAGTGGCCGGTTTTTCTGTGGGCACAAGGCGTCATCGGCGCCACGTGGCACACACATGGGGAAGCCGGTGGCGGCGTGAATGGTCGGGTTGGCATCATCCACGGAGAAGCGCGGGTCTGCGGTGCGGACTCGGCCGAAGCGTCCATTCGGGTCGTTGATTTGCAGGATCGTGGGTTGCGGCGAGTTGGTGCTGGTCACCTCGATATTGCCAGTGTCCAGGTCGATCCGGCTGATGTAACCGCTGCCGGTCTGGGTGGTCTGTTGGGAGACATCGATCAAGCCGGCGATCTGTTTGCCATTGACGGTATTGCCTATCACATGGATCTCGAACGATGGGTAGGCAGGCCGGGTGCTATTGAGCCCCAAGGGTCCACCGTTGACGAAATCGCGCCAGCTCAGGGTATTGGCCGGCATCTGGATGATCATGTTGCAAGGCACGGTAATGGTGGTGCCATTGACCACAATCTTGCCGCCACTGCGTTCCACCGGAACGGTAGCCCCGGGGCAGGTTTCGGCGGGGGAGTCGACCGTCATGTCCTGGATGAAGCCCGTGACGTCGAAGCCGTGAATCGCCGTGGCATCAGTGAAGACGGGATCAGGCAGCGTGGGTGTGGCGAATGGCGCCACCGCCCCTTTTGTAGGGGGCTTGGCGGTCCCGCCACCACCGCCGCCACCGCCCCCCCCGCCACCAGGCGCACCTTTCGCGGCATAGGCGGCCCCTCCTCCTAGAAGCATTGCCAAGGCGACCGCACTGGCGATCAGTGCGGGGCGCGTGGCGAGCGGTTTTATTTTTGCAAATAAGTTCATGGTTCTCTCCAGAGCAATGCATGACCAGATGCCGGCCAATCGCTTCACAGATCTGTTGATGCGCTGATCCTGCGCAAAAAAGGCGCAAAACTGTGAGTGTCGGATGGGGCTCGATCCAACGGCCAAAGCGCCTGTGCTGTCGGTACTTGCCGTTTTGATTCATCCAACCTGCGATGCATCGGCCGGTTACAGACGCAATCGCGAGAGACCTTTCCGTGAGCCTGAAGCGTGCAAAGCAGGTGTCGTGCCTGTTTTGAAACATTCGGACACAAATAGCCGCCAGCGCACGCAATACGCGGGTTGCACGTTAAATGGAGAGAAGTGTGCGCAACTCCACAATATGGTTATTCACCAATAGCGGGGGGGATATATACCCAAGTTTGGGAAGTGTGAAGGGAAGTTGATGTACTTGCTGGGTGGTGTGTGTCCTGGGTAGTGAATGAGAACGGTTGCTTACATGTACTCCGCACAAATGAGAATTGCAAGTAAAAATTTCTTTAGTGATAGTCGTAAAGTGTTTTTCGGCAGCGAAAATAAAAAAAGCCATAGCTCACGCAATGCAACTTGTGCACGTGTGAAATGGCTTGTTTATAAGTTTGTAATATTTTCTGTTACTTGGCGGCAATGGAGTTTTTAAATAATGACTCCTGCTGAAATGGGTGTTTGCAATCCCGTGGCCAAGTCGTTGAATAACAATCTGAAGAAATATTTGCTTTTAAATACAATGACTTGATTATTCGCGTTGTTGAAGGAGTCCCTTGTCTTGGGGAGTATTCCCCAAAAGCGGGGCAACTTCACCAAAGTTGAGTGAAGTGCGATGCGAATAACTTTCAACTGTTTTTATTGCTGCGAAAAAAATTGTTTTTTTACTTTCGAAATCTTTTGTTACAGCTAAAGTGGCCTTAAGCACCTTCGTCTGGTGCGACCGAGCAATTAATAAAAAACCTGAGCCAAGAGTGTGCTTTGCCAGTTAAACCTCGCCTTGCCGATTGATGTCGAGTTGGTGTGACTGTTCGTGCAAGCAGCAAGATTCATGGCGATGAGTTCATCTCGCAACAGGGCAATCACGGAGCCTGGCTACTCCGTACTGAATCGGGAATGCCATCATGGTCAAGTACATGAGCATCTTCAGAACTACCCGCCTGGCCTGTGCGATGGCGATGACGCTGTCCGCTCTCGGCCTGCCGGTCATGAGTGCCTGGGCGGCTGATCCACCCGGGACGGTTCCACCGGCACTGGATGTGCCGATGTTGCAATCGCTGCGCGGCATGTCACCTCCCGATCCTTCTGGCACTGAAGGCGGACGCAAGGTCGACCTGATGACCGACTATGTCCTTAACCGTTCGGCGGCGATCCTCCTGGGCAAGGCGCTGTTCTGGGACATGGAGGTCGGCAGTGACGGCTCCACCGCGTGTGCGTCCTGCCACTATCACGCCGGGGTTGATCACCGAAACACCAACCAGATCAACCCAGGCCAGGCCAATACAAACGCGAACGTCGCATCGATCTTCAACAAGCCCTTCACCGCGTCCGACATTCCCGGCGATGTGCCGTCCTACACCACCAAATCCGGTGGCAAGGGCGGCCCGAACTATCTGCTGAAAAAAGCCGACTTCCCGACTCATGTGCTGTCCAACCCGCTGGACCGCAACTCGCCCATCGTCTATTCGACCGACGACGTGATCGGCTCCCAGGGCGTGTTCGACGCCAACTTCGTCAAGCCCCACCAGGCGCGCTTCGACAAGTGCATCCAGCAACCGGACGGGATCTTCCAGGTGGGCGGCATCAATGTGCGGCGCAGTACCGGGCGCAACGCGCCAACGGTGATCAACGCCGCGTTCAACGTGCGCAACTTCTGGGATGGCCGGGCCAACAACATATTCAACGGCTTCTCACCCTTCGGTAATCGCGACCCGGATGCCGGGATCTACGTGACCAAGGACAACAGCGGCGTGGCCACCAAGGTGCGGCTGGCGCTCAAGGATGCCTCCGCCGCCTCGCAAGCGGTCGGGCCTCCCGGCAGCCCGGTGGAAATGTCTTGTGGCGGGCGCACTTTCGCCGACATCGGCCGGCGCATGCTCGACTCGCTGATGCTCAAGCAGCAGCGGATTTCGTCCACCGACTCGGTATTGGGCCCGGTGTCCGGTGCCCGTCGGCCGACCTACCGCGAACTGATCAAGAACGCGTTCCAGCCACGGCTATGGAATGCCACGCAGCAGGTACTGGTGGGTGACGCGCCTTACACGCAGATGGAGGCCAACTTCCCGCTGTTCTTCGGCCTTGCGATCCAGATGTATGAATCCACGCTGGTATCCGATCAGGCGCCTCTCGATGCCTATCTGAACGGCGATCAGACGGCCATGAACGCACAACAGGTGCAGGGCCTGAATCTGTTCCTGGGCAAGGGCAAGTGCGTCAGTTGCCACGGCGGTCCTGAGCTGACCAACGCCGCCAGTCGCTTGCTTTTCCATCCTCGTGAGCGCATCGAGCGCATGGTGATGGCGGACGGCCTGACCACTCTCTACGACAACGGCTTCTACAACACTGGCGTGCGTCCGACCTCGGAAGACCTGGCGGTGGGTGGTTCGGATGCCTGGGGCAACCCGCTGTCCTTCACTCGTGAGTACAACACCCAACTGCAAGGCGGAAACATTCCCGACCCGCTGGAAGTCGATGTCTGCACCTTCGAAGCGCCGTTGAGTCCGGCAATTCCCTGCGATGCGACGCTCAAGCCCAACGTCAACTTCCGTGATTCGGTCGATGGTGCGTTCAAGACACCGACCCTGCGCAACATCGCGCTGACCGGCCCGTACTTCCACAACGGCAGCCGCGCCACGCTGCAACAAGTCATGGAGTTCTACAACCGTGGCGGCGACCGGCGTGGCGAAGACGCCAGCAACACCAGCGGCTTCGAGCATCCGGCGGTCAATCAACACAACGGCTCCAACCTTGATCCGGACATGTCGCCACTGAACCTGACCCAGGATGAAATCACTGCCCTGGTCAAATTCATGGAAGTCGGCCTGACCGATCCGCGAGTGGCGTGGGAAAGGGCGCCGTTCGATCATCCGTCGCTGGTGCTCGCCCAGGGCGCCAAGGGTGATGAGAACTCGGTCGGGCAAAAACCGGCCAGTCCGAAGATCACTACCCGGCAAGCGCAGGACGCCGAGTTCCAGCTCAAACCTATCGGTGCCGAAGGTCGTCCGGCGCTGGAGGGGCCACTGCAACCGTTCAATAACGACCTGCCACAGTAATTCCCCTTGCGTCACTGGCGGTCGAGAGACCCCAGTGACGCTTTTTTTTGTAAAAGCCTCAGTAATTCACTCAGCAATTTCGGGTTTCTGCCGTTACAGTAGTTGGCACATTGCCATCTACTGATCTGACGGGCCGGAGCTTTACCCTTGCCGCGTTCTTCCGCTGTACGTTTCAGTCATTTCCTACCGTCATTGCTGTTGTTGCTGGCGGGGCTTGCCGCCGCGTACGTCAAGGACCTGAACGTTTTCTTCACCTCGCTGTTCAACGTACTGCCCACCCTGGTCCTGCTGCTCGGCGGTGCTTATTGCGCGGTTTACCGGCGTCAGCGCGAACTGTTTCTGATGGTCACGGTGTACACCGCCTACTTCCTGCTCGACACCCAGACCGACTATTACCGCGACAACGGCAAAGTGCGCGAAGACGCGGCGGTGGTCTTTCATTTGTGCTGTCTTCTTTTGCCACTGCTGTTCGGCGTGTTCGCCGCCTGGCAGGAGCGAACGCACCTGTTCCAGGACATGGTGGCGCGTTTCGCGGTGCTGCTGGCGGTGGGCAGTGTCGCGCTGGGGCTGGAGCAGAGTTACCCACAGGCCTTGCTGATGTGGCTGTCGGAGATCCGCTGGCCGGCCCTGCATGGCGCCTGGATGAGCCTGATTCAGCTGTCGTATCCGGTGTTCATTGCTTCTTTCCTGCTGCTGGCCTGGCAGTACTGGCGCAATCCCCGGCCGCTTCACGCCGCGCAACTGGTGGGCTTGCTCGGGCTGTTCTGGATGCTGCCGAAAACCTTCATCCTGCCGTTTACCCTGAACATCATGTGCAGCCAGGTGATGCTGATGATTGCCGCCGCTGTCGCCCATGAGGCCTATCAGATGGCCTTCCGCGACGAACTCACGGGTATACCGGGTCGTCGTGCATTGAACGAACGCATGCAACGTCTCGGGCGCACTTATGTGCTGGCCATGAGCGATGTCGACCACTTCAAGAAATTCAACGATACCCATGGGCACGATGTCGGCGACCAGGTGCTGCGCCTGGTTGCCAGCAAGCTGTCGAAAATCGGTGGCGGCGGCAAGGCGTACCGCTATGGCGGTGAGGAGTTCGCCATGGTGTTTGCCGGCAAGACCCTGGAAGAGTGCATGCCCCATCTGGAGGTGATTCGCGAGTCCATCGCCAACTACCTCATACACCTGCGCAATCAGGAAAACCGGCCGCAGGATGACAGTCAGGGGCGTCAGCGTCGTAGCGGGTCCGGCGCTTCGAGCGTGTCGGTTACGGTCAGCATCGGCGTCGCCGAACGGGTGGAACAGCGCACCCCTGAAGAGGTGCTCAAGTCGGCCGACCAGGCGCTCTACAGTGCCAAGGGCGCGGGGCGTAACTGCGTGATGGCCTTTGGTCAGACCCGGCGCGGCGCCGTGCGTACGGAAGCCGCTACGGTTGAGTGATGATGGCGCATTCAGCGACTGGACTGTGATTGTGAAGGCGTGGCGGGCGGCAGTAGGTTGGAAATATCTGCTGACGGAGAAACGACCATGCCTGAGTACAAAGCTCCCCTGCGCGACATGCGCTTTCTGATCGACCACGTCTTCGACTTTCACGGTAACTACGCGGCGCTGGGGGCTTCTGATGCCAGCCCCGACATGATCAGTGCGATCCTCGAAGAGGGGGCGAAGTTCTGCGAGAACGTGCTGTCACCCCTCAACCGCAGCGGCGACGAGGAAGGCTGCCACTTCGACAACGGCGTGGTGACCACGCCGGCTGGCTTCAAGCAGGCATTCGCACAGTACGTGGAGGGTGGCTGGCACGGGCTGGCGGCCGATCCGGCGTACGGTGGCCAGGGCTTGCCGAGCTCCCTGGGGCTGGTGATCAGCGAAATGATCGCTTCCAGCAACACCTCCTGGGGCATGTACCCCGGCCTGACCCACGGTGCCATGTCGGCGATTCACGCCCACGGCACCGACGAACAGAAACAGACCTATCTGAGCAAACTCACCGCCGGCCAGTGGACCGGCACCATGTGCCTGACCGAAGCCCATTGCGGCACCGATCTGGGCATCATCAAGACCCGCGCCGTGCCCCAGGCCGATGGCAGCTACGCGATCTCCGGCAGCAAGATTTTCATCTCCGCCGGCGAGCACGACATGAGCGATAACATCATTCACCTGGTGCTGGCCAAACTGCCGGACGCACCGGCCGGCACCAAGGGGATTTCGCTGTTCATCGTGCCGAAATTCCTGCCCGATGCCACGGGCGAAGCCGGGCAGCGCAATGGCGTGTCCTGCGGATCCATCGAGCACAAGATGGGCATCAAGGCCTCGGCCACCTGCGTGCTGAACTTCGACGGGGCCAAGGGCTTCCTGATCGGTGAGGCGAACAAAGGCCTGAACTGCATGTTTACCATGATGAACCACGCGCGGCTGGGCACCGGCATGCAGGGGCTGTGTCTGGGCGAGGCGAGCTTCCAGGGTGCGATCAAATACGCCAACGAGCGCTTGCAAATGCGTGCGCTGACCGGCCCGAAAGCCCCGGAAAAGGCTGCCGACCCGATCATCGTGCATCCCGATGTGCGGCGGATGTTGCTGACCATGAAAGCCTTCAACGAAGGCAACCGCGCACTGACCTATTTCACCGCCCAACTGCTGGACGTCGCGCATCTGAGTACGGACGAAACGGCACGTCAGGAAGCGGAAGACCTGCTGGCGTTCCTCACGCCGATCTGCAAGGCCTTCATGACCGAAACCGGCCTGGAAGTGACCAACCATGGCATGCAGGTGTTTGGCGGCCACGGCTTCATTCGCGAGTGGGGCATGGAGCAACTGGTTCGCGATTGCCGTATCGCGCCGATCTACGAAGGCACCAATGGCATTCAGGCGCTGGACCTGCTCGGACGCAAGGTCCTGGGTAGTCAGGGCAAGCTGTTGCGAGGCTTCACCAAAATCGTCCACAAGTTCTGCCTGGCGAACGCCGGTCATCCGCAACTGGCGCCTTACGTGGCGCAGCTCAACGAGCTGAATCGGCAGTGGGGCGAGTTGACCACCGGCATCGGCATGGCGGCGATGAAAAATCCGGACGAAGTGGGTGCTGCATCGGTGGATTACCTGATGTTCAGCGGCTACATCATTCTCGGCTACCTGTGGTTGCGCATGGCGCTGGTGGCGCAGGCGCAGCTGGAAGATGGCAGCGGTGACGCCGATTTCTGCCGGGGCAAACTGGCGACCAGCGAGTTCTACTTCAAGCGTTTGCTGCCGCGCACCGCGTCTCACCGCGCCGCCATCGAGGCGGGGAGTGAGTGTTTGATGCAGTTACCGGCGGAGTTGTTTGCGCTTTAACACCCTCCCCCCTGTAGGAGCGAGCCTGCTCGCGATGGTCGTGAACGATAACGCGTAAAACCAGATGCCCGTGGCGGCCTCGGGTTTTTCGCGAGCAAGCTCGCTCCTACACCAAAAAATGCGATGACTAAAAATAACAAAACAGTCATGTGTCGACCCTATGTGTCTCAAAAGTTGTTGGGTTACACTCGGACACATCCAAAACACATTCCTGTGAATCACCTGTATTAGATCTTGCGAGGTTTGCCATGGCTGACTACAAAGCGCCCCTGCGCGATATGCGCTTCGTCCTCAATGAAGTTTTCGAGGTCGCCAAACTCTGGGCCGAGTTGCCGGCGCTGGCCGATACCGTCGATGTTGAAACTGTCGAAGCCATTCTCGAAGAAGCCGGCAAAGTCACCGGTAAAACCATCGCGCCCTTGAGCCGTGCGGCTGACGAAGAGGGCTGCCACTGGGCGGAAGGCGCCGTCACCACGCCGGCCGGTTTCCCGCAGGCCTATCAGACTTACGCCGAAGGCGGTTGGGTCGGCGTCGGTGGTGATCCGGCCTACGGTGGCATGGGCATGCCCAAGGCGGTGTCGGCCCAGGTTGAGGAGATGGTCAACTCCGCGAGCCTGTCGTTCGGCCTGTACCCGATGCTGACCGCCGGTGCCTGCCTGTCGATCAACGCCCACGCCAGCGAAGAGCTGAAAGCGGCGTACCTGCCGAACATGTACGCCGGCATCTGGGCCGGTTCCATGTGCCTGACCGAGCCGCATGCCGGCACCGACCTGGGGATCATCCGCACCAAGGCCGAACCTCAGGCCGACGGCTCCTACAAGGTCAGCGGCACCAAGATCTTCATCACCGGTGGTGAGCACGACCTGACCGAAAACATCATTCACCTGGTGCTGGCCAAACTGCCGGACGCCCCGGCGGGGCCGAAGGGCATTTCGTTGTTCCTGGTGCCGAAGTTCCTGGTCAATGCCGATGGCAGCCTGGGTGCGCGCAACCCGGCCAACTGCGGTTCGATCGAGCACAAGATGGGCATCCAGGCATCCGCGACCTGTGTGATGAACTTCGACGAAGCCGTGGGTTATCTGGTGGGCGAGCCGAACAAGGGCCTGGCGGCGATGTTCACCATGATGAACTACGAGCGTCTGGGTGTCGGCATCCAGGGCCTGGCCAGTGGCGAGCGCTCCTATCAGAACGCCGTCGAGTATGCCCGTGACCGTCTGCAAAGCCGTTCCCCGACCGGTGCGCAGAACAAGGACAAGGTCGCCGACCCGATCATCGTCCACCCTGACGTGCGTCGCATGCTGCTGACCATGAAAGCCTCGAACGAAGGCGGCCGTGCATTCTCCACCTACGTGGCCATGCAACTGGACACCGCCAAGTTCAGCGAAGACGCCGCGACCCGCAAGCGTGCGGAAGACCTGGTGGCCCTGTTGACCCCGGTAGCCAAGGCGTTCCTGACTGACCTAGGCCTGGAAACCACGGTTCACGGCCAGCAGGTGTTCGGCGGCCACGGCTACATCCGTGAGTGGGGCCAGGAGCAACTGGTGCGTGACGTGCGGATCACCCAGATCTACGAAGGCACCAACGGCATTCAGGCGCTGGACCTGGTCGGTCGCAAGGTGGTTGGTAGCGGCGGGGCGTTCTACAAGCTGTTTGCCGACGAGATCCGTCACTTCACCGCGACGGCCAGCGCTGACCTGGCGGAATTCACCAAGCCGTTGAACGATGCGGTGACCACCCTCGACGAATTGACGGCCTGGTTGCTGGATCGGGCGAAAGCCAACCCGAACGAAATCGGCGCGGCGTCGGTCGAGTACCTGCAAGTGTTCGGCTACACCGCATACGCCTACATGTGGGCATTGATGGCCAAGGCGGCTTTGGGCAAGGAAACCCAGGATGATTTCTATGCGAGCAAACTGGGGACGGCGCGGTTCTACTTCGCCCGCCTGTTGCCGCGGATTCACTCGCTGAGCGCGTCGGTCAAGGCGGGCAGCGAGTCGCTGTTTTTGCTGGATGCCGCGCAGTTCTGAGGATGTGACGTCATGTAAGCATTCTCTTACATGACGTGCTGCTTATCTCCCATAGTAGCGAATTGGATCCACCGCTAATCTACTTCACATGGACGTAGCGCAGGAAGCGCAAAGCAACAACACGGACACGTAGGATTCTGCCAGGACGGCGGAGTGAAATGGATGTCAGGGAAACAGTCTGCAAAACCCCGCTTCGGCGGGGTTTTCTTATGCCTGCGAAAAAGTCTTCAGCGTTCAGGCGCGCTCTTCAAAGCGGTCATCCGGCCCATTCATCACTTCCTCAAGCAAGGTCCGCAACAACGCCAGCGAGGCCTGTTGCCGTTGCACATCCCGACACACCAATCCGACCTTCAGCGGCACCCGTGGCTCCGTCAGCGGTTTCCACAACAACTCCTTATTGCCGTGAGCCTTTTGTGAGCGCCCGGGCAGTACCGTTGCCAGGCGCGTGTGCGGCAGGCTGCCGAGAATCCCGGCCATATTGTTCAGTTCGGCCTGCACTTGCGGGCGCCTGCCCAGGTTCGTCAGTTGCGCCTGCCAGATCTGTCGCACCTGAAACTCCTCGCCCAACAGCAACATCGGCAACTCGGCCGCTTGGCTCATGGACACCTTCTTGAATTCCCGCAACGGGTGGTCCGCCGGTATGACAAGGGTCAGTTCATCTTCGTACAGCATCACACCGTGCAGACCCGGTTGCCGGGGTGGCAAGTAGCTGATGCCGATATCCAGCGACCCATTGAGCAGTCGGCGCTCGATATCCAGCCCGGACAGTTCATAGATCTGCACCACCAGATGTGGCTGCTCCTTGCGCAGTCGCTCGAGCATTTGCGGCACCAGGCTGGTATGCACGGTCTGCAGGACTCCGATTGCCAGCGTGCGCAGTGCCTGACCCTTGAAATTGCCCAGTGCCTCGCGGGCCCGTTGCAGGCCGTCGAGCAAGGGCAGGGCGTGGTTGTAGAGGGTGTGGGCCGCCAGCGTCGGTAACAGGCGTTTGCTGCTGCGTTCGAACAGGCTGACATCAAGCGTCTGTTCGAGATGACGAATCTGTTGGGACAACGCCGGCTGAGAGATCGACAGGCGTTCGGCGGCTCGTCCGACGTGGCCCTCTTCGTACACTGCGACGAAATAGCGAAGTTGCTTGAAATCCATAAGTAATGCTTATCGAAAGTGCTGGTAAATCGAAATGGCTCAACGCCCTGTCTGAGCCTAGTCTAACCGTATTCACAAGGCTTACAGGGCCACAGAACACGATGAATACCGTTTGTTTCGATGGTGTTTACATAGGCAAGACAGAAAATCTCCAACGGAGGCTGAACCCATGAACCTGTTCAGCCTGCGTCGTCACTCACCGAGCCTGGATGATTTGGTGGCGGACGCTGCCTTTCCTTCGGGGCACGACACGCTTTCCAGCGAGTACCTCATGCCCGGCGTCGAACGGCCGCAGCAGGTGTTCGTCCGCGGCCTGGGTTCATGGCTTTGGGACAGCGAAGACCGTGCGTACCTGGACTTCTCTCAAGGTGGCGGGGCCAATAGTCTCGGCCACAGTCCCAAGGCTTTGGTCAGCGCGATCACCGCGCAGGCCCAGTCGCTGATCAATCCCGGCTTTAACCTGCACAGTCGCGGCATGCTCAGCCTCGCCGAACGCTTGTGTTCGAGCACCGGCAGCGACCAGGCGTATTTGCTCAACACCGGCAGCGAGGCCTGTGAAGCGGCGATCAAGCTGGCGCGTAAATGGGGCCAGCAGCATCGCGGTGGCGCGTCGCGGATCATCGTTGCCAGCAACGGTTGTCATGGCCGTAGTCTGGCGACGATTTCGGCGTCGGACAGTTCGGCGTTGATCAACCGCTTCGAACCGCAGCTTCCCGGTTTCAGCCATGTGCCGTTCAACGATCTTCCGGCGCTGCACGCTGCCGTGGATGAGCGAACCGTGGCGATCATGCTTGAACCTGTCCAGAGTGAAGCCGGGGTGATTCCGGCCACGGCGCACTACCTCAAGGGTGTCGAACGCCTGTGTCGTGAACTGGGCATTCTGCTGATCCTCGACGAAGTACAAACCGGTATCGGTCGCTGCGGCACCTTGCTCGCCGAACAGTCCTACGGCATTCGGGCGGATATCTTAGTGCTCGGAAAAGGGCTGGGCGGTGGCGTGCCGCTCGCGGCTTTGCTGGCGCGGGGCAAGGCCTGCTGTTTCGACATTGGAGAAATGAGCGGCACCCATCATGGCAATGCGCTGATGACCGCTGCCGGAATGGCCGTGCTCGACAGCGTGCAGGACAGGACATTCCTGAAGCATGTCGAGGAAGTCGGCCAACACCTGCGCGAGGGGTTGCAGCGCTTGTCCCATCGTTACGGTCACGGCGAACTGCGCGGGCAAGGCCTGCTCTGGGGCCTGACCCTGTCCGACGATTGCGCCGACGCCGTGGTCAAGGCGGCGTTGCAAGAAGGCCTGCTGCTCAATGCCCCGCAACCCGATTGCCTGCGCTTCACCCCGGCGTTGACCGTCAGCAAGGCCAACATCGACGAAATGCTCCTGCGCCTGGCCCGCGCCTTCTCCCGTGTACGTACTGCCCAAGTGCAGTGCCGCAAGGGCATCGCCGTCTGATCGAACGCGCTCCACACAAATTCCCGAACCGTCTCGCGGTATAACGCACGCCCCATGCCTGATTCTTTTGGCGTGGGGCGTTTTTTTGTCGGCGAGATATCCCTTGCTCTGATGATGCTCGGAGGCAATGAGGTGAACCCTGACCGGCCGCACAGGTCGATTGCATGTATGGCTCGCCCGAGCCGACTTCAATCAGGAGCACCGCCCATGGATTTCATTCGCATCATCATCGCCATTCTGTTGCCGCCGTTGGGTGTGTTCCTGCAAGTGGGGTTTGGCGGGGCGTTCTGGCTGAATATTCTTTTGACGTTGTGCGGTTACATCCCGGGGATCGTGCATGCGGTGTACATCATCGCCAAGCGTTGAGTTCGGCTGCGTCGGATAGATCGCTTTCGCGAGCAGGCTCGCTCCTACAGGAACTACGCGGACCTGTGGGAGCGAGCTTGCTCGCGATTGGCGCGCCGCCATTTCGGATCAATCCACCTGATCCATCACCCGCCGATAAAACAGCCATTCCTGCTCCAGCGCATGGGCCTGATTACCAGCCTGGCGAAAGCCGTGGCGCTCCTGCTCGTAGTAATGCGCCTCGACCAGAATGCTCCTGTTCTGCAGTGCCTCGACCATGTCGCGGGTCTGTTGCGGCACGACTACGGCGTCCAGCTCCCCTTGAAAGAAAATCACCGGCACACGGATGTTTGCCGCGTGCAGTAACGGCGTGCGGGCAGCGTAGCGCTCGGCGTCCTGCTCGGGATCGCCGATCAGCCAGTCGAGGTAATCGCTTTCGAACTTGTGGGTGGCGTGGCCCAGAGCAATGGGATCGCTGACGCCATAAAGACTGGCGCCGGCACGGAAGACATTGTGGAAAGCCAGCGCGCATAGCGTGGTGTAGCCACCGGCGCTGCCGCCGCGAATGAAGGCTTTGTCTCCGTCGATCAGGCCGCGGTCGGCGAGATGCCTGACCACCGCGCAAGCGTCTTCGACATCGACCTCTCCCCAACTCAAATGCAACGCCTGGCGGTAGTCGCGACCATAGCCGCTGCTGCCGCGGTAGTTGAGATCGGCGACGGCAAACCCCCGTTGCGCCCAGTACTGGATGCGTGGATCGAGCACCGGGTAGCACGCCGAGGTCGGGCCGCCGTGGATGAACACCACCAGTGGCGGTTTCGCTTCGCCGGTCATCGCCGGGTAGAAGAAGCCGTGGGCCTCGCCCGAACCACTTGGATACCGCAGGGTTTGCGGGCGGCTGATTTGCTCTGCGAGGAGCGGTGCGTTGCCACCGGCCAGTACCTTGGCCTCTGCGGTCTGGCGGTCGATGGCGATCACCGTCGGGGAACTGATCGGTGATGCTGCAACGCAGTAAATGAACCGCTCATCCAGGGCGAGGCTGCGGAAGCGGCTGTAGTCGCCGGTGAATTCATCACAGGTGGTGCCACAGATACCCAATCGACCAAAACCCTCTTCGGTCCAACTCGCCAGATAGCGGTTTTCGCTCAGCGGCAGCCAAGTGCACCCACCGAGCTGCCAAGGAGCAGGGCCATGATCGGCCGCCTTGCTCGGAAAAGGGGTCAGGCCGTTTGCCGACTCCATCCAGGGTTGCCAGTAACCGCCACGGTCTGTCAGGCAACACAACCGGCCGCTGTCATCAAAGCGTGGTTGTTGCAGGGACTCTTGCGTTTGATCGCCGGCGACGCAGCGAACCGCACCGAAGCCGCCATCGCCCTGACGTTCGGCAACCATCAAGCGGGTCGCGGTCCAGGGCTGATCCGGGTGGTTCCACTCGATCCAGGCCAGGCGTTGCGAGTCCGGGCTGAGGGTCGGCGCCGCGTAGAAGTCGGCACCTTCGACCAGCAGCTGGCGCTTGCCGTCAGCCAGGCCGATCGCCACCAGGCGATGCCGGTCGCGGTTTTCTTCGACCGCCAGCACCTGGTCATTGGCGAACTGCAAATCGCCGTAACGGCATATGCCGGATGTCAGCACTTCGGGTGTTTCGCCTTTGAGCGATTGCCTATAGAGCTGCTGATCCGCTTCGTTGACGAACACCACCCCGGCGCCCGTCAGGCAAAACGCGCCACCGCCGTATTCGTACACCCGACTGCGCACGCTGTATCCCAGCGGCGTCAGACAATTCGCTACGCCCTCACGCCAATGCCAGATGCGGCAGGCCGCATCCTCCGGTCGGTACTCGTTCCAGAACAGGCCCTCGGGACCGGCCTGCAGCTCGGCAAAATCGATGCCGGCAGCAACAGCCCGGGCGGCACTGAAGGGTTCAGCTTTTGGCGATGAGGCGTGAGTTTCGTTCATTGCGAAAGGCCAGTTGTTCGATGGACTGGATGGCGTGTTCGGCTTCTTCGCGAGCCTTGAGGATCACGTCGTGATGGTGCGATTTGCTGCACACCGGGTCGGCGTTGCTGGCGTCGCCGGTGAGCATGAAGGCCTGGCAGCGGCAGCCGCCGAAGTCTTTTTCCTTCTCGTCGCAGGAGCGGCAAGGTTCGGGCATCCAGTCGTAACCGCGAAAACGGTTGAAGCCGAACGAGTCGTACCAGATGTGCTGCATGCTGTGGTCACGCACGTTGGGAAATTGCACCGGCATCTGTCGGGCGCCGTGGCAGGGCAGTGCGGTTCCGTCCGGTGTCACTGTCAGAAAAATGCTGCCCCAGCCGTTCATGCAGGCTTTGGGTCGTTCTTCATAATAGTCCGGCGTGACGAAAATCAGTTTGCACGGATGCCCCTGGGCTTCGAGTTTGGCGCGGTATTCATTGGTGATGCGCTCTGCTCGAACCAGCTGTTCACGGGTCGGCAACAGCCCGACCCGATTGAGCTGCGCCCAACCATAGAACTGGCAGGTAGCGAGCTCGACGAAGTCCGCTTCAAGAGCGATGCACAGCTCGATGATCCGGTCGATCTGGTCGATGTTGTGCCGATGGGTGACGAAGTTCAGCACCATCGGGTAACCGTGGGCCTTCACCGCGCGAGCCATTTCCAGCTTCTGTGCGAAGGCCTTTTTCGAGCCGGCGAGCAGGTTGTTCACCTGTTCGTCGCTGGCCTGGAAACTGATCTGGATGTGATCGAGACCGGCCTTCTTGAAGTCGCTGATTTTCTGCTCGGTCAGACCAATGCCGGAGGTGATCAGGTTGGTGTAGAACCCCAGCCGGCGCGCCTCGGCAATCAGCTCTGCGAGGTCCTGGCGCACCAGGGGTTCGCCGCCGGAAAAGCCCAATTGTGCGGCGCCCATTTCCCGCGCTTCGCGAAACACCTTGATCCACTGCTCGGTGCTCAACTCCTGGCCTTGCGTGGCGAAATCCAGCGGGTTGGAGCAGTACGGGCATTGCAGCGGGCAGCGATAGGTCAGCTCGGCCAGCAGCCACAGCGGCAGGCCGATTTCCGGTTTGGGCGGTAACTTGTCTGACACGATTTCAGGCAAGTTCGATCCAGTGCTGCGCACGGGCGACCTCCATGAATTGCTCGATGTCGTCACCCAGTTCCGGCACACCGGGGAACTGTTGGTCGAGTTCCGCGATGATCGCCGCGACATCGCGCCGGCCATCGATCAGGCCGCCGATCAATGCGGCGCTTTCATTGAGTTTGATCATGCCTTCCGGGTACAGCAGCACGTGGCCTTTCTGCGCCGGTTCGTATTGGAAGCGGTAGCCGGGACGCCAGCTCGGGGTCTTGCTGCGGTCGAAACTCATAGGGTGATTCCTTTGTGCCAGACCCGTTGCCCGGTCACGCTGTGATAGGGCGGGCGATTGAGTTCGTAGGCCATGGTCATGGCATCAAGCATGCTCCAGAGGATATCCAGCTTGAACTGGAGAATCTCCAGCATGCGCTCCTGGCCGGCCCGTGTCCTGTAGTGCTGCAAGGTGATGGCCAGACCGTGCTCGACGTCCCGTCGGGCCTGGCCCAGGCGGGTGCGGAAGTATTCGTAGCCGGCGGGGTCGATCCATGGGTAGTGCTGTGGCCAGCTATCCAGGCGCGACTGATGGATTTGCGGTGCGAACAGTTCGGTCAGCGAACTGCTGGCGGCCTCCTGCCAGTTGGCGCGGCGGGCGAAGTTGACGTAGGCGTCCACGGCGAAGCGCACGCCGGGCAGGACCAGTTCCTGGGAACGCAGCTGATCCGGGTCGAGGCCGACTGCCTGTCCCAGACGCAACCAGGCTTCGATGCCGCCGTCCTCGCCTGGGGCGCCGTCATGGTCCAGCAGGCGTTGAATCCACTCGCGGCGGATTTCGCGGTCGGGGCAGTTGGCGAGGATCGCGGCGTCCTTGAGCGGGATGTTCACCTGATAGTAGAAGCGGTTGGCGACCCAGCCCTGGATCTGCTCGCGGGTGGCGCGGCCTTCGTACATCGCCACGTGGTACGGGTGGTGGATGTGGTAGTAGGCGCCCTTGGCGCGCAGGGCGGCCTCGAATTCGGCGGGGGACATGGGGGTGTCGGTCATTGCTTTTCTCCGGGGACAACCGGTGGATTCTTTGGTGCCTGCACGGGCCTCATCGCTGGCAAGCCAGCTCCCACAGGTTTTGTGTACGCCACAGATCCTTGTGGGAGCTGGCTTGCCAGCGATGGGGCCATCCGCTACAGCACAATACTCATGCCGTCATACGCCACTTCAACATTGCGCCGTTCCAGCTCCGCTCGCTGTGGCGAGTCCTCGTCGAGAATCGGGTTGGTATTGTTGATGTGGATAAGCACCTTGCGCTGGCGCGGCAGTTTTTCCAGCACTTCGAGCATTCCGCCGGGGCCGTTCTGGGCCAGGTGGCCCATCTCCCGGCCGGTGCGGGTGCCGACGCCACGGCGCTGCATTTCGTCGTCGTCCCACAGCGTGCCGTCCACCAGCAGGCAATCGCTGGCCGCCATGATCTCCAGCAAAGGCGCATCGACCTTGCCCAGCCCCGGTGCGTAGAACAGCTTGCCGCCGGTATTCAGGTCCTCGACGATCAGGCCGATGTTGTCGCCCGGATGCGGGTCGAAGCGGTGCGGCGAATAGGGCGGCGCGGCGCTGCGCAAGGGCAGCGGGGTAAAGCGCAGGTTGGGGCAGGCCGGAATGCTGAAGCTGCGGTCCAGTTCGATGCGGTTCCAGGTCAGGCCACCGTTCCAATGGGTCAGCATGTTGAACAGCGGGAAGCCGCTGCTCAAATCCTCATGGACCATGTCGGTGCACCAGACCTGATGCGGGCAACCTTCACGCAGCATGAGCAGGCCGGTGGTGTGGTCGATCTGGCTGTCCATCAGGATGATCGCGCCAATCCCGGTATCGCGCAGCGTGCGGCCCGGTTGCATCGGGGCGAAGCTCTGGAGTTGCGCGCGAATGTCCGGCGAAGTGTTGCACAGCACCCAATTCACACCGTCATCGGAAATCGCGATGGACGATTGGGTCCGCGCCTGGGCCCGCAGGCTGCCGTTGCGAAAACCGGCGCAGTTCGCGCAGTTGCAGTTCCACTGGGGGAAACCGCCGCCGGCGGCGGAACCTAGAATCTGGACGAACATGGGGGCTCCATGATTGCAACGCGGAAAATAAAAGTAAGGCTGAAAATAAAACGCCTCGGGATCACCGAGGCGTTGAACTGCTCGTCTGCCAAAGCAGAGATTAGCGGCTGGCGAAGTACATGGTGACTTCAAAGCCGATACGCAGATCGGTGTAAGCAGGTTTGGTCCAGGCCATGGGAGCGCTCCTTGAGGTGATGAAACGGTTGAGACCTATACATATAGTCCACCTCCAACGGGAGATGTTCAGATAGTTAGGCAGCTATGTTACTCAACATTTCGAGCGAATGGCTAAAAATGTTCTAACTGGTTAATGAAGATTCCGTAACGCTCAGGGTGCCGTTTGCCAGGGTGAATCGGGGCAAGCCCCAGTGGACAAACAGCGCCACCCGCCAACGGCTTGTGTAAGGCGCGTTGCAGCGTCGATGAGCATCGGGCGATCAACAGCCAAAATTGCCTCGGGCAGTTGCACCAGATAATCCGACGAGTGGCCGGCCAGCTTGCCCTGCCACAGGAGCTCGGCGGCCTGGGCGAAAGGCAAGGCGTTGCTGGCGAATTGATCGGCCAGGACCTGGCGTTGGGCCAGGAAGTCGGCGTCATCGAAGCCGTGAATCATCTGCGGCAACCCGTTCAGAAACTGCTCGATGTGTTGCAACAGATCCAATGCCGGGACGTTCGGCGATTGCACGCCGAACAGTAGACCGGTCTGTCCATGGATTTGGCGCAAGGCGCTGAACACTGCGTAACCCAATTGCAATTCCACGCGCAGGCGTTGGTAGAACGGCGTCTGACAAAGGTGTGCCAGCAAGCGCCACGCGGCTTCGTCGGCAATATCGTTGGAAGCTGTCGGACAAAAAAGAAGCAGGGCGTGTTCGCTGGAACCCGTGTCCAGGGTGCTCCAGAGTCGTTGCCCAGGGATGGACGGTGGTGTCGATTGATTGTCCGGTGTTCCGGGGATGCGGCTCAACGCCAGGCCCATGGCTGCCTGGGTCTGAGACGACAGGCCGATTCCCAGGCCGTCCCAGCGAGCGCCCGACCAGAGTTGTTGCAGGTCATCCGAATCAGTGGTCCGCGGCAGCATGTGGGTGGGCAATGTCTTGAGCAGCTGTCGGATCGGTATCAATGCCGGCGTATCTTGTGGGAATTGGGCATCAGGAGTCGTCAGTGTTTTCAGCGCATGCTCCAGCACGCTCGGCATGGGTTCCTGCAGCCCGGTCATTTTCAGCAGCCACTCGTTGCCCGTTGCATTGAAGGAAACCTCCACACCCGCCTGCCGGGCTTCTTCGCACAACGGTTGCAGGCTGCTTTCCAGTCGTGTCCGGAGGCTGGCTTGCGGCGCCGAGTCCAGGCGCCAGCGCACATACAACGCGCCTTCGGGACGGTTATCCGGCAATGCCTGAGTGAATTGCATGGGCGAACGTTCACGACGACTGCGGGAACGATCCTGGGCGAAAGTACGCAGACCACGGTGGGCGCTGGTCTGGCCGCGAATCAAGGCCGCATTGGAGGCTGGCGTCGCGGTTCGTAAAAACGGATTGGGCGTCGGCAACTGCCATTGGCCAGCAACGTTATCCACAGCACCGAGTTGTTGCAGGATCACCTTGAGAGCGGTCACACCCTGTTCGGATAGCCCGGTTTCCCGTTGCTCGCAGTCCAGTCGTGCCAGTTGCAACGCGCTGCTGACTTGCTGCTGCCGTTGGAGCAGGGCGGCATATTCATCGCGCAAATCGCTCCAGTCCTGGCGGGCGAAGAATCCCAGCCAATCCGACAGAAACTCACGAACCGCGGCTGGTTGCCCGTTGGCATTGAGAGTGAACTCAACGTGCATCAGGGCCTGCCCGCCAAACGTGTACAAAACCGCAGCTTTCAGGTTGTCGGCCAGACCCTCGGTGCGCAATCGGGCCAGCAGTCCGCCAGGTTTCGCGGCATTCAGCCAATGGCAGAGGAACGCCAACGCTTCAGAGGCTGAGTCGGGCAGCGCTTCGAGCGCGAACAGCAGGTCCAGGCGACGCTCGTTCAGCTGTTGATAACTTTTTTGCACGGTGCCCATCAATGGCACCGGTGCTTGTTGCGGGACCAGGCTGCCTTGGGGAATGCCATCGGCAAACGCCTGGGCCAGCACCTTCAGTTCTTCCAGCGGCTGCGGGCCAGCCAGGCTCAATGTCATTTGTCCAGACTGATAGAACCGCTGATGGAAACCCTTCAGCGCCTGCTGAAATTCATCTTGTTGCAGGGGCAGGCTGTCGCGGTTTCCCGCATGAAAACCCCTCAGTGGATGAGCGTCGGACAGCCCGTTGAACAAAGCCAGTTTCTGTTGGGCAGCTACATCCTGGGACCAGGCGACAAATTCTGCGTGCAGCACTTCCCGTTCCCGCTGCTGATCGTCCGGATTCATACGTGGATGGGCGAGCATATCTGACAGACGCTCCAGCCCGGCGCTGAATGCCTGAGTCGGCAATTCGAAAAAGTAGTCGGTGGTGCGCTCACTGGTCCGCGCATTCAATTGCCCGCCATGTCCCTGAACGTAGGCCATCAGCCCCAGGTTCGCGGGAAAACGCTCGGTCTCCAGGAACAGCAGATGCTCGAGAAAGTGCGCCAGCCCCGGCCACGCCAACGGAACATCATGGCTGCCGGCGTTGACCCGCAACGCTGCGGCGGCGCGTTTCAAATCCGGCGCATGGCGCAGTGTTACCCGCAGACCGTTGGCCAGGGTTTCAGTGTGGGGACGAGGAGGGTTGGACGCAGGCATGGGCACTTCCAGAACAGTGAAGTGCCAATGCTAGCGGATTAGCGCTTGTTCAGCGCGGCGTAAAGCTCGGGGCGGCGGTCGATCAGGTAACGATTGGCGCTGCGGGATTTGTCCATCAGTTGACGGTCCAACTCACCGACAATCAAGGCTTCATCGAGACCGGCCTGGGCGATACGGCTGCCGTCCGGCGCGGCGATGCTGCTCTGGCCGCAATACTGGATATCGCCTTCCTGTCCGCAGTAATTGGCATAGGCCACGTAACACTGGTTTTCGAAGGCACGGGAACGCACGGTGACGTCGGCGATGAAATCAAAGGGAATCATGTTCGCCGTCGGCACCAGGATCAGCTCGGCGCCTTCGATGGCCAGGCGCCGGGCGTTTTCCGGGAATTCCAGGTCGTAGCAGATCAGGAAGCCGAGCTTCCAGCCGTTGAGTTCGACCACTGGAAACTCGTTGGTACCAGGGCTGAACATCGAGCGGTCGAGGTCGCCGAACAAGTGCGTCTTGCGGTAATTGCAGACGCGCTCACCCTGGGCGTCGATCAACTGCACGGCGTTGTAGATCTGACCGTCTTCGGTGCGTTCGGGATAGCCATACAGGATGGCGATCCCGGCGGACCGGGCAATGCGCGCCACCTGTTGCGCCGATTCACCGTTGTGCACTTCCGCCAGTACGCTGACGGCGTCCAGGCCGATGTTGTAGCCGGTCAGGAACATCTCCGGCAGCACCAGCAAATCGGCGCCTTTGGCTTCCTGCGCCAACTGTTGCAGGCGTTGCAGATTGCCGGCGACGTCCAGAGGCAGCGGTGGACATTGGTAAAGGGCTACGCGCATCGGGGATTCCTCTTACTCGGGCAGGGCGATAGGGCCTATGTCTTTGAACACATCACCCGGGCCCGGGTTCTCTTTATGTGTGGCGCCGCCGAAGTGTTTCATGATGCCCCACACCGCATTGAGCGAGGTCTGCACCGCGCCTTCGACCCAGGCCGGCGTCCACGAGACATCGTCGCCGGCGATGAAAATCCCGCGCTGTTCCGGCGGCATGTCGTCCTGCATGAAATGCGCGTACATGCGCTGGTTGTAGCGATAGTGACCAGGCAGCGCGCCCTTGAAGGCGCCGAGGAAGTGCGGGTCGGCTTCCCAGGACACGGTGATCGGATCGCCGATGATTCGCGCGGCGATATCGACTTTCGGGTAGATCTTCTTCAACGCGTCCAGCGCCAGCTTCACGCGTTTCTCCACAGGATGCGGCAACATCTTCAGCGCGTCACTCATCCACGAGTAGGACAGGCAGATCACCCCGGGCTTGTCGTCGCCGTTGTCGAACAGGTAGGTACCGCGGGTCAGGCGATCGGTGAGGGTCATGCTCATCAGGTCGCGGCCGGTTTCCGGGTCCTTGTCCTTCCAGAACGGGCGGTCGACCATCACAAAGGTTTTCGACGACTGCATGTAGCGAGTGCGGTCCAGGGCCATCCACATCTTTTGCGAGAACAGGGTTTCTTCGCACTCGATCTGGGTGGTCAGCAGCCAGCTCTGGCAGGTGGTCAGCACGGCGGCGTATTCGCGGGTGTCGCCGTTGTTGTCGGTGACCGCAAAACGCCCGCCCGGCGCGTGGGCGATTTTTTTCACGCCGGAGCGTGGGGCGCCCCGGTGCAGCGACTTGAGGCTGGTGCCCTGCGGCCAATGCACGCAACGCTCCGGCACATGACGCCAGATGCCTTGTGGCACCTGTTCCACACCGCCGACCACCAGGTGTTGGTGATCATCGCAGTTGGTCATCACCACACGGAAGATTTCCAGCATCGAGTTGGGGAAGTCCGAGTCCCAGCCACCGGTGCCGAAGCCGACCTGACCGAACACTTCGCGGTGATGGAACGACAGTTTGGCGAAGGCTTTGGACGTGGCGACGAAGTCATAGAAGGTGCGGTCGTCCCACAGTGGCACGAGGGTGTTCCACAGCTCCTTGAGGCGCGGTACGTCGCGATCACGGATGGCTTGCTGGATCTCGCCGAAGCGCGAGCCGTCTTCCAGCGCATCGGTCCAGGCGTCAGCCACTTCCTGGAACAGTGCAGGAAGATCCGCCAGTTTTTGTGCGTAGTGGGTCTGGCCTTCCAGGTCGATGACGGTACTTCCAGAGGCAGGCGTCAGCGGGTTGGGGAAGGGCTTGGTCTCAAGGCCCAGCTTGTCGACATAGTGATAGAACGCGGTGGAGGACACCGGAAAACGCATGCCGCCCAGCTCGGCGACGATGCCGTCAGTGCCATTGAATGTTTGGGAGCGCAGGCGCCCGCCCAGTTTCGAGGCTTCGTAAACGACGGGCTTGAGGCCGAGTTTCATCAGTTCGTAAGCAGCCACGAGGCCCGCGATACCGGCACCGACAATCGCCACTTCGGCACCGTGATGGTGCTCGGGAATGCTGCCCAGGCCGGCCGGGTGTTCGATCCAGTCGTCGAAAGCGAAAGGGAAGTCCGGGCCGAAAATGGTGACTGGTTTTTTACCGTCTGCAGGGTGGCGATTGTTCTTGTTCATGGCTGACCTTACTGGCATCCAGACGCGGGGGGCGCGTCTGAGTATAGGAAAAGATGCGAGCCATTCTAGAGAGCGTGGAATACGTTAATAAGACGCAAAGTGTCGTCGTTTTGCAGTTATATCGATCAATGTGACGAGTTAGCTATTCAAAATGGCAATGATGCTCTTTGTGGGAGCGAGCCTGCTCGCGAAGAGGGAGTGTCAGTTTGCATGGTTATGACTGGGGTACCGCAATCGCGAGCAGGCTCGCTCCCACAGGGGCTGTGTTCAAACCGGCTGCCCGCGATCGATCTTGCTGCTGAGGATGATTGAGGTGGTGGTCTTCTCCACCCCATCCACACTGCCAATCTGATCCAGCAACTGGTCCAGCTGTTCCGGCGAGTCCGTGCGCAACCACGCCACATAATCAAATTCGCCACTGACCGCACACAACTGCTGCACCTGGGCCATGGCGCTCAACCGCCGCAACACCTCCTTGCCGGAGCGTGGCTGCACAGTGATCCCCACATACGCCTGCAATCCGCCATCCACCACTCGCTGACCCAGGCGTACGCCGTAGCCGGTGATCACTTTGGCTTTCTCCAGCCGCGCCAGACGCGAGGTCACGGTGGTACGGGCAATGCCCAGTTGCCGGGCGAGCATGGCCACGCTTTCACGGGCGTTGATCTGCAGGGCGGCGATCAACTGGCGGTCGATTTCGTCGAGAACGGGCGAGCGAGTGTCAGGCAAAGGGGCGTCTCCAGCGGCACGGATCGGTGGAGGAGCATGTTACAGGCACAGCCCGCGCAACGGATGCTTCATCTGAATTCACGACCGTTCATGCCATTTTCGGCTGCGACAATTTGCCATAAGTAACTAGGTAGTACATTATTCCTTGCTTGTCACAAATGGGGATAAATTCCGACATGAACAATTCTGGGGCTGCCGCCGGCAGCAAATGGTTGCTGGCGGGGCTGGGTGTCCTGATCGCGTTGATCGGGCTGGGCCTTGCTGGCGGTGGTGGTTACCTGATCACCCTGGGCGGCAGCTGGTATTTCCTGTTGATGGGCCTGGCGATGCTGGCCTCCGGAGCGCTGATCGCGCGCCGTAAACCGCTGGGTGCTTGGCTGTACGGCCTGGCGTTGGTCCTGACGGCGATCTGGGCCGTGTGGGATGCCGGCCTGGAATATTGGCCGCTGGTTTCGCGTGTACTGACGTTTGCCGTCATCGGCCTGGTGGTCGCGTTGGTCTACCCGACGCTGGTACGCGCATCCGGCGCGACGGCGGGGCGCGGCGCCTATGGTCTGGCTGGCGTTCTTGGCGTCGGCGTCGTCGCCACGATGGCCTACATGTTCGTGCCGACCCACGTGGTCAAGGCCTCCAGCGAACCCGCGGTCACACCGGTGACTCCCGGTACCGAGCAGAAGGACTGGGCGCATTGGGGCAACACCACCGCCGGCAATCGCTTTGCCGCACTGGACCAGATCAACAAAGGCAACATCGACAAATTGCAGGTCGCCTGGACCTTCCACACCGGCGATATCCCGCAAAGCACCGGCGCTGGTGCCGAAGACCAGAACACCCCGCTGCAAATCGGCGATACGGTCTACACCTGCACCGCCTACGGCAAAGTCTTCGCCCTCGATGCCGACACCGGCGTCCAGCGATGGAAGTTCGATCCCCAAGGCACCGCGCCCAACTGGCAGCGCTGCCGTGGCCTGGGCTACTCCGAGACTCCGGTGACTTCGGACAATCAGCCAACAGCCTGTGCGAAACGTCTGTTTCTGCCGACAGGCGATGCGCGCCTGATCGCCATCAATGCCGAAACCGGCAAGCCGTGTGAAGACTTCGGCAACCAGGGCACCGTCGATCTGACCACGGACATGGGCGAAGTTAAGCCAGGTTACTACCAGCAGACCTCGACCCCGTTGGTCGCTGGCGACGTGGTGATCGTTGGCGGGCGCGTGGCCGATAACTACTCCACCGGCGAACCGCCAGGCGTGGTGCGTGCCTACGACGTGCGCAGCGGCGAACTGGTCTGGGCGTGGGATCCGGGTAATCCGAACACCACCAAACGCCCACCAGCCGGTGAGACTTACACCCGGGGCACGCCAAACGTGTGGTCGGCGATGTCCTACGACGCCAAACTCGGCCTGGTCTATCTGCCGACCGGCAACGCCACCCCGGATTTCTTCGGCGGTCAGCGCACGGAGTTCGATGACAAGTGGAACTCGTCGGTCGTCGCCCTGGATGTGAAGACCGGTCAAGTGCGCTGGCATTTCCAGACCACGCACCACGACCTGTGGGACTTCGACTTGCCGGCGCAGCCGCTGCTGTACGACGTGCCGGACGACAAGGGCGGGATGCAACCTGCGCTGGCGCAAGTCACCAAACAGGGCGAGATCTTCCTGCTCAACCGCGAAACCGGCGTGCCGATCGCGCGGGTTGAAGAGCGTCCGGTGCCGCAAGGCCATGTGCCTGGCGAGCGCTACTCGCCGACCCAGCCGTTCTCGGTAGACATGCCGTCCATCGGCAATAAAACCCTGACCGAATCCGACATGTGGGGTGCCACACCGTTCGACCAGTTGATGTGCCGCATCCAGTTCAAAGGCATGCGCCACGAGGGTGTCTACACTCCGCCGGGCATGGATCGCGCGCTGCAATTTCCGGGATCTTTGGGTGGCATGAACTGGGGCAGTGTCTCGGTTGATCCGAACAGCAACTACATGTTCGTCAACGACATGCGCCTGGGCCTGGCCAACTACATGATTCCGCGCAACAAGATCGGCGCCGGGGCCAGTGGTATCGAAATGGGTGTGGTACCGCAGGAAGGCACGCCGTTCGGCGCCATGCGCGAACGCTTCCTTTCGGCGGTTGGCATTCCGTGCCAGAAACCACCGTTCGGCACCATGTCCGCCATCGACCTCAAGACCCACAAACTGATGTGGCAAGTCCCGGTCGGCACCGTGCAGGACACCGGTCCGCTAGGCATCCGCATGCACCTGCCGATCCCGATCGGCATGCCGACCCTCGGCGCATCGCTGGCCACCCAGTCGGGCCTGCTGTTCTTCGCCGGCACCCAGGACTTCTACCTGCGCGCCTTCGATACCGGCAACGGCAACGAGATCTGGAAGTCGCGTCTGCCGGTAGGCAGCCAATCGGGGCCGATGACCTACGTTTCGCCGAAAACCGGCAAGCAGTACATCCTGCTGACGGTGGGCGGCGCGCGCCAGTCGACGGATCGTGGGGATTATGTGATTGCCTACGCATTGCCCAAGTAAGGGCTGAAATGCAGGTAAGAAAAAGCCGCGCGATTGCGCGGCTTTTTTATGTGTGAGAATTCTGCAGAGCTACAGTCACTCGTAGTCGAATGGAGAGCCGGCGCGATGGAAACCAAGAAGATGCCTCCCGCTGTACGGGACCATGCCTTGCAGATTGCCCAGCACGAAATGGGGCACTACGTTGTGGCGCGGGCGCTGGGTTTTGAAACGGGGGGCGTGACCCTGACAGTGACCAGGGATCTGAGGCACAAGGGGGGCGCAACTATCAGCCTGGTGCGGCCAATCTCTTCGATGGAAGCCATGAAGCAATACCTGGAAGCCAGGATGATGGTCCTCTTCGCAGGTGCCATGGCGCAGACGTTGCCTTCAGCGCAGACACGGGAAAAACGTGTCGATAAAACCAAAGCGGTCGCCATCCTTAATGGTGCGTTTGGCGCGGAGCGGGATGACGCAAAGATCCGGGAATTGCGGCAACTGCTGCGCAACTTGACCTATCCCGATACGGATCCGGCGGCGTGCGACAGCATCACGGCCGAGCTTAAGGCGATCAATGATCGGCTATGGTTGCGAACCCAAGAGATCGTCGAAGCGCTGGCCGAGACCATTACCGACCTCGGGAAGGCATTGGTAGAACGCATGGCCCTTGTGGAGCAGTGGGGCAGATCGGCGGATACCTACGAAGTGGTGTTAACGCGGGAAGTGCTGGAGCGGATGAGCCCTGTAGGAGCGAGCTCGCGAAGGTCTTGAACGATAACGCGTAAACCAGATACCCGGCGGTGCACTCCGGTTTTTCGCGAGCAAGCTCGCTCCTACCCGACCAGACACGAAAAAGCCGCGCATTGCGCGGCTTTCTTGTTTGGTGGGCCCACACGGACTTGAACCGTGGACCAAAGGATTATGAGTTGCCTAGAAACGCTGCAAGCCTAGTGAAATCGTGTATAGCTGCAGGCAAAGTTAGCTGAAAGTACTGTCGTCGGTGGGTTTAAGTGTAATTGAGCGAAACTTGTAAAAACTGGACACTGTACCGTCAGAGCACTGTTTTTTGTACCGCGAAGCGGCCAGGTTCCAGCCGCCTCATACTGTTGACTGACAGGAAGAAGCAGCCTTATACCTGTGGCCAATCCTTAGCCTAGAAATGGGTCATGGAACCGATACGCCCGGCCACGTTCGTTGATTGGGGCTAGAAGCGCCAGCGCCGCGTGGTCGCTTATGCCTTGATTGCGAAGAACTCCATACAACTGGTAAAACTCTCCGTTTAAATCCCCCGCAAAAATGCCTGGATCGTCCGAACCGAGAGAAACCATAATTTCTGGATCTCCTTCTTGTACAAATCCCGGCGCGCGCATCCAGCGTAGGGAGTGATGCTCGCTGAAGCTATTGTACTGACTGATGCGCACATTACTTGATGGCAGTGTCTCGATGATCACGTTGCGGTGAGCGACTTCATGCATCAATGCCTGCTGGAGATACAGGTAAGTGGCTTCATCGAAGTAGGCAGCGTCAACGCTCTGCAGTGTCTCACTGCGCCTCCACAGATCTCGGTCGCTGAGCCATTCCCACAGCAGTTTTAAGTGTTGAGGGCTGCTGCGTTTCGCATCCAAAACCCTTTGCGCTTCACTCTGCCAGAGGTCACTTAGCGGAGTTATGCCAACTGACCAGTCTGTTTCTAGGGCAGCCTGCACAAAGCGGATGTTAAGGTGCCGGAGTTCCATTGCGGCCTCTAGTGAGGTACAGCTCATTTCTCGGCGGAACACTTCGCCTGCGCATTTAGCCAAATCATCTGCCACGCGCGCGGTTGTGGCCGCTGCGCTTGGCACGGTTCGCAACAGGCGCCAAGCGGCCAGCAAGTCCAGCATCCATTCTCCTTTCTTGACCACTAACTGACCAGGCATACGCTCCAGCCACAGCCTGGGCGAGATGCCCATGGCAGTGCCGTGACCTATGCGGTCGCCGTCGCGCAGATCGAGAAGCTCCAGTGCGTCATATATGGTGCGCAGCCCACTCAGAAGGTGTGCAAAGTCCTCACCAGCATGATAGGTGCGGTGAGTTAGACCAGCCCGCTGGCACACGCGATAGCTACTGGCAAATATCTCAGGAGGCGCGTGCAGTTCGTTTGCGGCAGCGTCTATACCGCGCACCCAGGTTCTTAGGCGAGGCCAGCGAGTGAGGCATTCGAGCAACACATTAGTTGTAAGCTCCAGTTCCTGACGTTGCTTATAAAAGCGGTACGGGCCAGCCTTTCGGCTGGGCGCCCAAGATTTCTTGATGAAATGTACAACCAGAGCAAGGCGGTGATGCGTGCGATCAAGGGGCGACATTCTACGAAAATGTTCTTCAAGCTTTTCCAACAACTCACCAAGCTTGCGAGGCACTGGATCTGAGCTACGACTCTGCGGGTCTTGATTGTGTAGGTAACACCAGTAGCCGCCCAGAACAGCTTTGAGCAATTGGTAATTTCTGCGCAGTGTATCTTTAGGGGAGAGTCGTCCTTCCAGATAGGTAGTGCGGCTTACATTTTCCGCTTTACCGTGCATCGCCCAAAAGCGAGGCAGGTAGTCTTCCTCGGCGGGGTCCCGCAACTTGTTGTATGTAAATTTCTGAAACTGGTCGAAGCCAAATTGCTCCTCGCTTTGCACCAAAAGGCGGTAATGCTGGTTCTGGAGCATTAGATAGGTATGGAACATGCGTTCTAGAGCTACGCTGGGACGGCTCTTGAGTTTGAGTAAAAGCTGTTGCATCCAATACAACTCGTCCGCCGTGGAACTTTGCACCGAGAGCTGTAAGTGCGCCGACGCTGGGGGCGGGATCTCCTTCTGCAAGCTCTCATCGTCCATCAGTTCGGAGAGATCGTGGGGAAGTTGGGAATCTGGGTTGAGTGTGTCAGTCGCTGCTGCAACCAGCCACTTTCTCAAGCGGCCTGCCGCCACTAGTTGACGATGCAATTCAGCAGGTGAGAGGTCCGGATTGATTGATCGCGCCAACTCGCGCACTGCTGCGGCGTCGGCCGCGTTTGGGGTATGCCACTTTAGGCTGAAGTCCTTTGTTTCTTGCTTGGGCGTGCGAAGGGCGCGCAGCCAGCAATTCTCCGCATGGGTGCTACCGTTGAGGTGCAGGTGAGTTTCGTGCAGGCCTTCACGCCTTAGGTAATCTTCTACCAAGGGGTCGTATGGGCTGACGACAGGCAAATTTTTGCTGGCCCAAGTTTGCGGAGGTTCCCAAGGCCACTGTGTGTGCATCTCGGTTGCGAGCCTTGCTGGTGGCTGCACTGAGACCTGTGCAGCCGCCAGCAAGGGGAGGCCCGATACACGACTTACGACGCTTTGTTGCCAAGCACCAAATTTCTGTTGCTTAACATGCAAGTTACCGTGCCGGTGCTCTAAAAACTCATCAGCCATCTCCTGCAATGCACCTATCAGCAGGCCCGCTCTGTTTCTATTCGCAG
Organism: Pseudomonas putida; assembly: GCF_003228315.1. Classification (NCBI taxonomy): domain Bacteria; kingdom Pseudomonadati; phylum Pseudomonadota; class Gammaproteobacteria; order Pseudomonadales; family Pseudomonadaceae; genus Pseudomonas; species Pseudomonas putida. Next base: position 3,708,582 of record NZ_CP029693.1, on the reverse strand, counting down.
ACTGCTGTGCGAGCAGCTGCCAGCTATGTTCAAAAACGTGATCCGGAAGGCGCGCCGACCATGGCAAATATCCAAGATAGACCGCCTCATGCAGGTTGCTTGAGTTCAGAGGCTGACGAAATGGCGTCTGCCGTACCAACGCCAGCACTTTGTAACTGGAGAGTAGCGTTGTACCTATTTGGGCGATAACGGAGGCAGGCTGTTCGCGCTTGGTGTTCTTCAAGATTTAGCCGTCCCACCAGCATTCTTTCTGGAGACGCCCGCAGAAGGGGAGCCTCCCCATTTCATCCCCAGAATGTACGTACGGTTGAGCTTGTCCCAAATTTTCTGATCGCAAAGTAATTTCTCCGCCGCTTGGGTGTAGCTCTCGTTCTCGGCTTGTGAAGTGCCTTTCGCAGCCTCTGCTTCGGGGTGAGCGGATATGAGTGCGGAAACCAGTTTTGTCGCTTCAACGCTTGGCTCCAAGAGCCCCAATATCAACGGACAGGTTGCTACTAGGTACGTTAGGGGTAGCTCTTGGTAGGCGTTCTGAGTCCACTTAACCTTTTTAATAAAAAATTTGGCTGACTTTAGTGGGTTGGTGCGGTCGGTGTCCGCACCATTTGAAGCGATGCTGGCGCTACTACTTAAGTGGTAATCACGCTCCTCGACATAGAAGGCATTGATAACGCAGAGGGCAAACAACTCCATAAGGTTGCCTGCGCCGATCGACTTCTTAGCGATGTCGGGCCGATTGTCGTCACAAACTTTTTCCAGACTGAAATACAGACGAGTCCAGATCTTGCCAATCAAAACAGCCGATGGATTGAGCCGCTTGCGGAGAAGGTTGGTAGAGTTGAGCCACTGTTCGACAACGCCTACAAGCCGAGTAAGCTTGTTTGCGTCCTCGACAGGATCCGATGCTTCTTCCTCCTTTTCCTCATCTGCGTTGTCGGCTTCCCATTGCGGTAGAGACACGGTGAGCGGTGGGTAGGGCTTAGGTAAGACACTCATAACATCATACTTACCTTCCTTCGGTTCAAGTGAAAGCAACCGAGCTATCAGGCCAAGGATGTTGTAAATCGAGGCATAGGTCCTAGAGGATGAGCCGGAGACCTCCACTAGACCCAATGCAATCGCAGGCAGCTCATCGCAGCTTTTGAGTATGCTATCAGCGGTTATGTAATCCGGGCTTCCACCTCCTGGTTTCCTCTTGTTTAAACCGATAACGCCGGAGTAAACCACGGGAGTCGTCGGGTTTGCCCCATATGGCGCGGTAAGAATGGTCACCGCATGACGAGCCCAATTAAGGGCGTCCTCTTTTCGACCGATCCCCATATATTGCTCAAACTGCTTCCGAAGATTCTGACGATCTTCCCCGGTTCGAAGGTCTTTAGCTTTGCGCCTCAGTACTTGTCCAAACAACGCCACACTGCCGGGGGCCGCCAGCATGTAGTCAATCAGTGTTGCCGGATTCTCTGCGCAAAGGCGGGTTACGTCGGCCGATAGCGCTGCAAAGCTGTTCTTTAGATCAGCATCAATCGGTTGGGGGCGCAGGTAGGCCGCGGTATCGAAGTCGCCGTCACGAATAGCTAGGTCAAACACCGCCTTGGTCAATGCTGGTAACTCTTGGGCTGCGATGGCGTCTACATCCACACCAAACTTATACAAGCTGCCCAACGCCAACGCCCGTAAGCTCTCGCTCAGCGCTTCGGAGAGCGCAGGCTTCCATGTGTCAGAGCCGTCTGGGTCGTAGTCGGGGGCACACCGAGACAATACTTGCAGTACCGAGCGCAAGGGTTGCTTCAGCAGGAACTCTCTATAGAGCTCAAGATCACGGGGATTCTTGATTCGCAGGCCGCGCCGAATCAAGGAGCTGACTAAATCATTGGGGGTTAACTGCTTACTCCAATTGGAATGGGTCAATTGGAACTGGTCTTTTCCGTTTTGAAGAAGATTCCACAGCGGGCGCAATTGCAATCGACGATGCATGGGGAAAAGCTTGAGCAGATACTGGTCTTCTAAGTGATCGACCATCTTATGGCGCTGGTCCGCTCGCTCTTTCACCTGGCCATGTGCGGCGTCGCCTAGGCTGTCGTAAAAGTGATCTCTTACCATCAGCGAGTACAGCTCAATGTCGCCGGTTACCAGGACCACAAGGCGGGGAGTATCAAGGTATTTGCGTATGCATTCGAGCACGCTGCGAGCGTGTTTCGCATGGGTATCGGCGTCGTCAAAGGCAATGATAAGCGCATCGTCGCCTAGCACCTGGCAGGCCAAATCGAGCAGTGCGTGGAAGTTTTTGCGCAGCTCCGCGCTGTGCCCAGCTCGCTCCAAGCCCCATTCAAAAAAGAGCTCTGGGTCTAGATCCTGAAGCTGGTTGTGGTTCGAGCTAAACAGGCTCAAGCCACCGGCTAGTTTCTTAAACTGCTCGCGGAAGCGCTTGATAAGGTTTTCCCCATCCAAGCTAGAGCCGACTTTAGCGCCCATAATGCGGTTTTTAAGGGCTTTGAGGATGCTCAGCAGGATGATTTCACTACGCTCAATCCGACTTGGATCGACATAGGCCAGAGGGCCGACGCTGAGTTCGGTCTTTTCATTGCCCAGTGCATGAAAGGCGCTTTGCAAGAAGGTGGATTTGCCCGCGCCGCGTGTACCATCAATGAAGTAAACCAACCCGCTGCCATAGGGGTAGCCGTCTTCTGCTCGGGACGCCTGTCTTGGCGTCAGGATCTTTTTAGAACTCTCTAGGTCCGCCTTAATAAGCTGCTTTAGCTTGCTGTAGCTCTGATGCTGAACAAGCTGATTCACTTCAAGTTTTGCATTGGTATCGCTGTGATTGAGATCAATGATCGTCGTGGTCGAATTTTCGGCTGATGCGCTCATGTACGTCCTTATAAAAATATATGGCTTCGAAAAAGAGCAGGTAAGGTTCAGTGGTAGGCTTGAGTCATCACGCTAATTGGTGTGCGCTTATACGCAATGCTGTGACTGCTAATAAGAGCTACGCGTAAGAGCATTTCTATACGGATTCTTCCTTGAGCAAAGCCGCTTAAGTAATGATCGTTAACTGAGCGGGTAGGCGTGCATGAATCCCGGATGTCGGACGTAGGCTTAGATAATGGCCAATTGCCTGTGGCGGCTCAAGGGATCAGCGACTAATTGTTAACCACTATCAGTGGTCAAGGAGACACGAAAAAGCCGCGCATTGCGCGGCTTTCTTGTTTGGTGGGCCCACACGGACTTGAACCGTGGACCAAAGGATTATGAGTCCTCTGCTCTAACCAACTGAGCTATAGGCCCCAGTAGGTCGCGGATTATAACGACGGTTTCGCGGCTGTGCTATCCGAAAAATCCAATACGGCTGTACGAAGAAACGTCGCGGCGAACTCGTCCGGAGGCAGAGGCAGGCTGACGATGTAGCCCTGGATCTGCTCGCAGCCCTCGTAGGCGAGGAATTGCTGCTGCGCCTGGGTTTCGACACCTTCGGCGATCACGGTGAATTGCATGCTTCGGCCAAGCGCGATGATGGCGCGCACGATGGCGACGTCGTGGGGGTCATCCGGCAGGCTGCGAACGAACGATTGGTCGATCTTGAGGATGTCCAGCGGCAGGCGCTTGAGGTAGCTCAGGGACGAGTAGCCGGTGCCGAAATCGTCGATCGCCAGTTGCACGCCCAGGTGTTTGAGCTGATGCAGCACGGCCAGCGCTTCTTCGGCCTGGCTCATGATGAAGTTTTCGGTGATTTCCAGTTGCAGCAGGCCGGGTTTGAGGCGGTAGTCCTTGAGCAATTGTTCGATTCGGCCGAGCAGGTTCGGTTGACGCAATTGCGCGCCTGCCAGGTTGACCGACAGTGGGCCGAGGCCGACGTAGCTCTTGTTCCATTCGTGCAGTTGCCGGCAGGCGGTCTCCAGCACCCAGTCACCAATCTGCAGGATCATGCCGTTTTCTTCGGCCAGGGAAATGAAGTGTTCCGGCGGCACGTCGCCAAAAGTCGGGTGGCGCCAGCGAATCAGTGCTTCTGCGCCGACGAGGCGGTAGTCATCGAGGCTGATCTTCGGTTGGTAGTACAGGTGCAGTTCGTTGCGCTCGATGGCGCGGCGCAATTCATGCTCCAGCGCCACGCGTTCGCTGGCCTGTGCGGTGAGGTCGCAGGTGTAGCTTTCGACCCGGTTACGGCCCTTGGCCTTGGAGCGGTACATCGCCGCATCGGCGTTTTTGATCAGTGTGGCCACATCGCTGCCGTCTTGTGGATACAGGCTGGTACCGATACTGGAGCTGATAAAGAACTCGTGTTCGCCGGCCTGGAACGGTGCGGTGAAGCAATTGAGCAGCTTGTTGGCGATGTTGTCGGCATCGCTGGGCTGTTGAAGACCGGGCAGCAGGATGATGAATTCGTCGCCGCCCAACCGCGCCACGGTGTCGATGTCGCGCAATTGTTCCTTGAGGCGCACGGCGATGCCCTTGAGCAGCAGGTCGCCAACCGGGTGGCCGAGGCTGTCGTTGATGTGTTTGAAACGGTCCAGATCCAGGAACAGCACCGCGCCCTGGCCGCCGTTTTCTCTTTGGGCATTGAGTGCATTCTGTAGGCGGCTTTCGAACAGTGTGCGGTTGGGAAGCCCGGTCAGCGGGTCGTGGTGAGCTTGATAGTCGAGCTTGGCCTGGGCGTGCTTGAGGCTGGAAATATCGGCGAACACGGCGACAAAGTGGGTGATGAACCTGTCCCGGTTGCGCACAGCGCTGATGGTCAGCCAGCTCGGGTAGAGCTCGCCATTCTTGCGTCGGTTTGAGATCTCGCCCTGCCAGTGGCCTTCGGCAGTCAGTTGGTGCCACATCGCAGCGTAGAACGCACTGTCATGCAGGCCCGAGGCCAGCAGGCGTGGTGTATGGCCCAATGCTTCGCTTTCGCTGTAGCCGGTGATCTCGGTGAAGGCGCGGTTGACCGCACTGATGTGCTGCTGGGTATCGGTGATCAACACGCCTTCGGCGGTGCTCTCGAATACGGTGGCGGCCTGTTGCAGTTTTTCCTGCATCAGGTGGCGCTCGGTGATGTCCCGGGCGATGGTCAGCATGCAGTCTTCATCGCCAATCGGCAGCGGACGACTGGAGACTTCGCAGAGGCGGATTTGCCCGTCGCTGCGGCGGATGTGGCAGCTGAAATCGCGGACGAAACCATCGCGGTGCAGCAGATCGAGCATCTGCTTGCGTTCGTTGAGGTTGACCCAGATCCCCAGGTCCAGTGCCGAGCGATCCACCGACATGGCACTGTTGAAACCGGTGATGCGGCTGAAACCTTCGTTGACTTCCAGTAGCAGGCCATCGCTCTGCCGTGACAGTAGCAAGCCATCGGGAGAGGCGTGGAAGGCCTTGGCAAATTTTTCTTCGGAGGTTTGCAGTTGCTGCTGGGTTTCCTTGAGTTGGGTGATGTCGCGCACCACCACGACCAGTGCCGGGGTGGTATCGAGGTCGAAGGGTTCGGCCGAGATCAGGCCGGTAAACACCTGGCCATTGCTGCGGCGAAAGGGCATCTCCAGGTTGCGGATGCTGCCGGCCTGCAAGCGCTGCAAAAGGCCCGGCCCGACGCCGGGAATGCCCCAGATGTTGAGGTCGGTGGCGGTCAGGCCGATGACCTCTTCGGCCTTGAGGCCGATCTGTTCTTCGAACGCTTCGTTGACCTCCAGCAGGCAGCCGTCGGAAAGCCGGGCGATGACCAGTATGTCCGGGCATTGCTGGAACACCGAGGCAAATTTCTGTTCCGACAGCCGCAGCGCTTCTTCGGTGCGCTTGGCTTCGCTGATGTCGATCATCAGCCCGCGCATTACGGGCTCGTGACCGTGTTCGATCAGGCTGACGATATCGCGAACCCACAGGGTACGACCGTCAGCGGTGATCACTCGGTAATCAAGGCTGTGATCGCGTCCGGCGAGGACCTCGTGATCGCAAAAGCTCTGTGCTCGGGTTAGATCCGCAGGGTGAATGATGTTGCGCCAGAAGCCCGGGATCAGCCAGTGAGACAGGGGGTAGCCGAGCAAATCCTCAGCGTGCGGCGACACATAGCTGTAGGTGAAGTCGCTCATCCGCGCTTCCCAAGCGATGGCCGACAGGCTCTCCACCAGCCCGCGGTAGTGATATTCGCTGCTGCGAAGCTCCTGCTCCAGATCCACCCGGCGGGCGATTTCCGAACTCAGTCGGCGATTGACCCGGATAACGCCTGCCAGCACGGCGACCAGCAACAGCAGGCCGGGAAGGCCATAGATCACAAGGTCCGACCAGAATGTCCGATGATCGAGGACGTTACCCACCCAGTGTTCTTGTATGGCGCTGATTTCTGCCGGACTCATGTCCGCCAGGACTTTATCCAGGATGCCGACCAGTATTTTGTTGTCCCGTGGCACGCCCATGGCCAACTGATATCGATAAGGGGTCTCGCCACTGACATACAGCCCTTCCAGCTTGAGCTGACGCAAGCTCCAGACGCTGGAAGCCAGGTCACCCACCACGGCATCCACTTCATCGGTGGCCAGCGCCTGCAAGGCCGAGCTGACATTGGGCATGGCCACCAGGTTCAGGTCGGGATTGTGGGTACGCAGCAGCTCATGGGGAGCGTAGTTTTCCACCACGGCGATCTTCAGGCCGTACAGCTCTTCGATTTTGCGCGGTTGAGGGCCGCCGACATGGGCCAGGATGACAATCGGGAAATCCAGATAGGGGCGAGTGAACGACAGGAATGCCTGGCGTTCCGGAGTCGACATGATGCCAGGCAAGAGATCCAGCTTGCCTTGTTTGGCCTGATCCAGCACCACCGTCCAACTGACCGGTTCTATGGGGGTGAGTTTCACCGCCAATCGCTGGCGGATCAGGTCGATATAGTCTGCCGCAAGGCCCTGGTAACGCCCCTGATCGTCGCGAAACTCAAAGGGGGGCCAGGATGCATCGACACCCAGGCGCAAGTCCGGGTGGGCCGCCAGCCAGCTACGTTCTTCGTCAGTCAGAGTCAACGCGCCAGCCGTTGCGGTCCAGGTCATCAGCGACAGTAAAAAAAGCACAGTCGACAGTCTGGGCATAACGGTCTCGTTATGGCACGGGGAATGTTTCGAGTGTAGACGGGCAAATCGGCGGGAGGGTAGAGCGGGGGGATTTAATCTTCATAAAACAAAACCCCCGGCCTGGGCCGGGGGTCTTGTGATTACTCGTCGAGGAAGGAGCGCAGATGCTCGCTTCTCGTCGGGTGGCGCAGCTTGCGCAGTGCCTTGGCTTCGATCTGACGAATCCGCTCACGGGTCACGTCGAACTGCTTACCAACTTCCTCGAGGGTGTGGTCGGTATTCATGTCGATACCGAAGCGCATGCGCAGTACCTTGGCTTCACGGGCAGTGAGGCCGGAGAGAACTTCGCGAGTCGCTTCTTTAAGGCTCTCAACGGTTGCTACATCGATTGGCGACTGCATGGTCGAGTCTTCGATGAAGTCGCCCAGATGGGAGTCTTCGTCATCACCGATCGGGGTTTCCATGGAGATCGGCTCTTTGGCGATCTTCAATACCTTGCGGATCTTGTCCTCAGGCATTTCCATGCGTTCGCCCAGCTCTTCCGGCGTCGGTTCACGACCCATTTCCTGCAGCATCTGCCGGGAAATACGGTTGAGCTTGTTGATGGTCTCGATCATGTGCACCGGAATACGGATGGTGCGGGCCTGGTCGGCGATCGAGCGAGTGATCGCCTGACGGATCCACCAGGTGGCATAAGTCGAGAACTTGTAGCCGCGACGGTATTCGAACTTGTCTACCGCTTTCATCAAGCCGATGTTGCCTTCCTGGATCAGGTCGAGGAATTGCAGGCCACGGTTGGTGTACTTCTTGGCGATGGAGATCACCAGACGCAAGTTCGCTTCCACCATCTCTTTCTTCGCGCGGCGGGCCTTGGCCTCACCGATCGACATGCGACGGTTGATGTCCTTGATCTCGGCGATGGTCAGGCCGGTTTCGGCTTCCAGCGCGGTCAGCTTCTGCTGGCAACGAACGATGTCCGGTTGCAGGCGGGCGATGGCTTCAGCGTATTTGGCTTTGCCTTTGGCCAGTGCGTCGGTCCAGCTTTCGTCGATTTCATTGCCCGGGAACTGGCGCAGGAAATCGGCACGCGGCATGCGCGCATCACGAACGCAGAGCTGCATGATTGCACGCTCTTGCTGGCGCAGACGATCCAGGGCACTGCGTACACGCTCGACCAGGCCTTCGTACTGCTTCGGCACCAGTTTGATCGGCATGAACAGCTCGGCCAGGGCCAGCAATTCGGCAATTGCCGCCTTGTTGTGGCGACCGTGCTTTTTCAGGGCCTTGCGAGTGATGTCCATCTGATCGGCAACAGCGCCAAAACGCTGTGCAGCGATGACCGGATCCGGACCGCTTTCGGCTTCTTCCTCGTCATCCGAGCCTTCAGATTCCTCGTCATCGTCGGAGTCATCCGCTTTTGCGGCCTTCTCGTCGATCGGCGGAGGTACTTCGGCGGGAGGTGGCGCAATGCCGTCGTCCGGGTCGATATAACCGCTCAGAACGTCGGACAGGCGACCGCCTTCGGTGGTGACGCGAGTGTACTCGGAGAGAATGTGCTCAACCGTGCCAGGGAAGTGCGCAATCGCGCTCATCACTTCACGGATGCCTTCTTCGATACGCTTGGCGATTTCAATTTCGCCTTCACGGGTCAGAAGCTCCACCGTACCCATTTCGCGCATGTACATGCGCACCGGGTCGGTAGTGCGGCCGATATCGGTCTCGACCGCTGCCAACGCAGCGGCTGCTTCTTCCGCAGCGGCCTCGTCGGTATCGGCGTCGGCCAGCATAAGGGCGTCCGCATCCGGAGCAACCTCGTGTACGGGGATCCCCATGTCGTTAATCATGCGGATGATGTCTTCCACCTGCTCCGGATCTGAAATATCCTCGGGCAGGTGGTCATTGACCTCGGCGTAAGTCAGGTAACCCTGCTCACGACCCAGTTTGATCAAATCGATAATACGAGACTGCTGTTGCGCTTTTCCGGACATAACACCCTATCCACTGAAGGTCTTGGCGGGCAAAAAACAAGCCGAGGATTATACCTGAGCTATGACCTCACGCGCCAGTTGAGGTCGGGTTGGATGCGGAAACATTCTGTTTTAAGAGGTCTCGCATCTGTTTTGCGATCTGGGATTGCTCTTCAGCCGATAATCCCGGCTGCCTTGCTTTCTTGATGAGTTCGTCGAGGGTCTGCGTGTGCTGGCCCGCGGATAACCTTGTAATGGTGTCTAAAAACTGCTGTTCAAGGTTGTCGCCGTCAATTAACCACTCCTTTTCCGCGAGTGCTTTCAACAGGCGCCCTTGCTCTGTTCCGTGCCAGCGGGCCATCAACTGAATTGAGTTTAGCTTAGGATTTTTCTGCACCGCTTCGATCAAGGCGATCAGTACCTGAGCATAGGTGTTGCTCTCGTTGGCAAAATGATCGGCACTCTCGACCTTGCCGGCCAGTTGCGGGTAGTGGATCAGCGTGCGCAGGGCGATCAGTGTCGGCGCTTCTACCGCCACAGGCGTGCGTGGAGCATAGGACTCATCGCGATCACCGCGCTTGCCGTTTTTGCTCCAGGGTTTCTTCTCCCATTTCTTGCCACTGCCGGCACCCTGTTTCTTGGGCGTCCATTCCTGCTGGGGCGCGTAGGCCTCCTGAGGCTGATGGAAGTCGGAATAGTCCGGCATGGCGTCGTAATCCATGCCCGGATCATAGGCGGGTGGCGCATCCTGGGGTGCACTTTGCACCAACTGACTGACAGCCTCGCCACTCAAGCCCGTGATTTCCATCAGGCGCTGGCGCATCAGGGTGCGCAGGTTGGCGCCCGGCACTTTTTCGATCAACGGTGCGGCGAGAGTGGCCATGTGGGCCTTGCCTTCGAGGGAGCGAGGGTCGGCTTCTTCGGTCAGTTGCTGGAAGAAGTAATCGGCCAGCGGCTGCGCATGTTGGTTGATTCGAGCGCGAAAAGCATCGGTGCCTTCGGAGCGGACCAGGGTGTCCGGGTCTTCGCCCTCGGGCAAGAACAGGAAGCGCGCGCGACGACCATCCTGCAGGCTCGACAGCGTTGCCTCCAGTGCACGCCAGGCGGCATTGCGGCCAGCCTGGTCGCCGTCAAAGCAAAACAACACGTTGGGCACCACGCGGAACAGTCGCTTCAAGTGTTCTTCACTGGTGGCGGTGCCTAGCGTCGCGACAGCATTACGCAGACCTTGTTGGGCCAGGGCAATGACGTCCATGTAGCCTTCGACGACGATGATTTCATCGAGGCTACGGTTGTTCTTGCGCGCCTCATACAGGCCGTAGAGTTCCTGGCCCTTATGAAATACAGGGGTTTCAGGCGAGTTCAGGTACTTGGGCTTGTCGTCGCCCAGCACCCTGCCACCGAATGCGATGATGCGCCCGCGGCTGTCACGAATCGGAAACATCACGCGATCGCGGAAGCGGTCATAGCGTTTGCCGGTTTCGGCGTTCTCGATCAGCAGGCCGGCATCGATCATGGCTTTCTGCTGCAGGGTGTCGCTGCTCAAGTGTTTGAACAGGTTGTCCCAGCCCGGTGGGGCGAAGCCAAGGCCGAAATCCCGGGCGATTTCACCCGTCAACCCACGACCCTTCAAGTAATCCACGGCGGCTTTGCGCGCCGGATGGCTTTTCAGGGCCTGGCGGTAGAAGTCAGCGGCGGCCGTCAGCAGCGGATACAGCGGCGAATCGGTCGGCTGCCGTGGTTTTTGCCGACGGCCGCTCTCTTCGCGGGGGATTTCCATGCCGGCGGCTTTGGCCAGTTCTTCGACAGCCTGGGGAAAGTCCAGGTTGTCGTGGTCCATGATGAAGCCGAGGGCATTGCCGCCAGCGCCGCAGCCGAAGCAGTAGTAGAACTGCTTGTCGGGGCTCACGCTGAAGGACGGTGTTTTCTCTTTGTGAAACGGGCAGCAGGCCGTGTGGTTCTTGCCGGCTTTCTTCAGTTGCAGGCGCGAGCTGACCACATCGACGATGTCGGTGCGGTTCAGAAGGTCGTCAATGAAGCTCTGGGGAATCAGCCCGGCCATGGCGTTCTCGTCGTCTGCTCTGAAGGGTGCCCTTAACGATGGGCGGTCGAACGCGGGTCGTTGTTTGAGGCGCACAAAATAGGCGGCTCGACCGGTGTCGTCTGCATAATCGCTGTCGGGAAGTGTATCTGCCGAAAATCCACTGACATTAATACCGATCAGTATTCGACTATTTGAAAGTGTTTCGCTGAATCCGGCTGCGACCGGTCGTCGGTCTCGGATAGCTCATCATTTGGCACGCAAGCGGTGCCTTGGGCTGATCGTCGTGAGAGGAATCAGTGGGTGTGCTCGTCAGTAGCCTTGGAAGGCCCGTCAGAAAAGACGTGCACCGCTGGCAAAAGAGCCAGGTCTGACGCGGTGAAGCGGATTTGTCTCGGTCGCGTCTGCGGCTTTGACGGTGAAGCATCAAGCGTTTTACGCAAATGCCATAAGCCCGGCTGAGGGCCGGGCTTGGCAGAAGCTTGCTACGATCGTCTGTGTATTAGTACAGACGAACGGCGCGGCGCTGTTCGCGCTGAACTTTCTTGGCGTGACGCTTAACAGCAGCAGCTGCCTTGCGCTTACGCTCAGAAGTTGGCTTCTCGTAAAATTCGCGGCTACGAACTTCAGCCAGTACACCGGCTTTTTCGCAGGAGCGCTTGAAACGACGCAGAGCTACGTCGAAGGGTTCGTTCTCTTTTACTTTGACGGCTGGCATCCAGAGCTACCTTCATTCATTACCGGGGTCAACATCCTCGCGGCAAAAGAGCACTTGAAGACGTCGGTTTTTAAGGGTTGCGGATGTTAACCCCTCGTGGCTCGGAATGCAAAGCCTCTGATCGAAAACCGCTGGTCGGGGCATCACGCGGCGACTATTATGCGCGCCTTCGAATTCAGCCTAAACAAGGCGCAGACCCATGCTAGTACTGGGATTAGAGACATCTTGCGACGAAACCGGCGTCGCACTTTACGACAGTGAGCGCGGCCTGCTGGCCGACGCGCTGTTCAGTCAGATCGACCTGCACCGCGCCTATGGCGGTGTGGTCCCGGAACTGGCCTCGCGCGATCACGTCAAGCGCATGCTGCCCTTGATCCGTCAGGTGTTGGCCGAAGCCGACTGTGTTCCGACCGAGATCGACGCCATCGCCTACACCGCGGGTCCCGGGTTGGTAGGCGCCTTGCTGGTGGGTGCTTCCTGTGCCCAGGCGCTGGCCTTTGCCTGGGGCATTCCGGCGCTGGGCGTGCACCATATGGAAGGTCATTTGCTGGCGCCGATGCTGGAGTCGCAACCGCCACAATTCCCGTTCGTCGCTTTGTTGGTATCCGGCGGCCATACGCAACTGGTTCAGGTCGACGGCATCGGTCAATACACACTGTTGGGCGAGACGTTGGACGACGCCGCGGGTGAAGCTTTCGACAAGACGGCCAAGATGATGGGCCTCAACTATCCGGGTGGCCCGGAAATCGCTCGCCTGGCCGAGCAAGGGATTTCGGGGCGTTTCACCTTCCCGCGTCCGATGTGTGATCGCCCTGGCCTGGACTTCAGTTTCAGCGGCCTGAAAACCTTTGCCTTGAACACCTGGCAACAGTGTGTGAGTGCCGGGGACGACAGTGAGCAAGCCCGTTGCGACATCGCGCTGGCGTTCCAGCAGGCCGTGGTGGAGACTTTGACCATCAAGTGCAAGCGCGCCCTCAAGGCGGCCGGCATGAAAAGTCTGGTGATCGCCGGGGGTGTGAGTGCCAACAAGGCGTTGCGCACCTCCCTGGAGAAGATGCTTGGCGACATGAAAGGCAATGTTTTCTATGCCCGCCCACAGTTTTGCACCGATAACGGCGCGATGATCGCGTTCGCCGGCTGTCAGCGCTTGCAGGCCGGCCAGCAGGAAAGCCTGGCGATCAGCGTGCAGGCCCGCTGGCCGATGGAGCAGTTGTCGGCGTTGTCATGAGTGGTGCTCACGCCCGGCATCTAAAAATGCCGTTCGCGCCCGGCGAACAGGTCGCGTAAATTGCCGCGATGGCGCCAGACGATCAATCCCGTGAGCGTCGTCATCGGCAGCAGTGCCGCCGGTTCTTGCCAAGCCAGCAACGGCAGGGTCAGCGGCGTGGCGATCAGGGCCGCCAGCGAGCTGGTGCGGGTCAGGTAAAACGTCAGCATCCAGGTGCAGATGGCCAGCAGGGCAGCGGGTGGATAAAGCCCGAGTAACATGCCGGCAGCGGTGGCGACACCTTTGCCGCCGCGAAAGCGGAAGTAAAGCGGGAACAGGTGGCCGATGACGGCGCAAACGCCGATCCAGGCCTGATCCTGCAGCGAAAGTCCCGCAATGCCGGCGATCAGCACGGGGAGCAAGCCTTTGCAGAGGTCACCCAGTAAAGTCAGGATGGCGAGTTTCTTGCCAGCCAGGCGCAACATGTTGGTGGCGCCGGCATTGCCTGAGCCACTCATTCGCGGATCGGGGTTACCGGTCAGGCGGCTGAGCAAAATGGCGAAGGACAGAGAGCCGAGCAGGTAGGCGAGGATCGCCAGTAACCAAAACATGCTAACTATTCCGGGCGAGGACGCCCTGATTCTAACGGCGCAATGCGCCCTTGTCGTCTAGCGGAGAAAAGTGCTTGGACAGAGTGTTTATCGAGGGCCTGGAAGTCGACACCGTGATTGGTGCCTACGACTGGGAGCGAGGCATCCGACAGTGCTTGCGTCTTGATCTGAGTTTTGCCTGGGATAACCGCCCGGCCGCCGCCGGTGATGACCTGACCCTGGCGCTTGATTACGCCAGTGTTTCGTCGCGCATCCAGGCCTTTGCCGAGCAGGCGCAGTTCCAGCTGGTTGAGACCTTCGCCGAACGCCTGACCGAAGTGTTGATGAGCGAGTTCAAGATTACCTGGATGCGTCTCAAACTGACCAAGCCGGGTGCTGTTCCTGCCGCTACCGGTGGGGTGGGCGTGGAGATCGAGCGCGGATGTCGCTGACTCAGGTGTACCTCGGGCTCGGTAGCAATATCGAGCGCGAAGCCCATTTGCAGGCCGGCCTGGACGCTCTGGCAGGCTTTTTGGTGGATATTCACTGCTCGCCGGTCTTCGAAAGCCAGCCCGTGGGGATCAAGAGTGGGCCGTTCTTTAATTTCGTGGTTTCGGCCTTTACTGATCTGCCGCTGATGGAGCTGGATCGCCGGCTGAAGTTCATCGAAGCCGACAACGGCCGCTACGCGCCGGACCGCAAGGGTCTACCGCTGGATATCGATGTGCTGTTGTTTGGCGATCTGGCAGGTAACTTCGATGGGCTGATTTTGCCGCGGGCCGAAATTCTGAAAAATGCCTTTGTGCTGTGGCCGCTGTCGCTGATTGCGCCGGATCGAGTGCATCCTGGTGTAGGCAAAAGCTTTGCGACTTTGTGGCGCGAATCGCAGATTGATCAGGTGTTGGCGCCGGTGGCGTTCGAGTGGTGTGGCAAGCAACTGACGCCTTCGAATTTGTTGTGACGCTGCTGGCACCCTCGCGGGCAAGCCCGCTCCCACAGGATTTTCACTGTACTTGAGGGAGCGGGCTTGCCCGCGAAGCTTTTCAAGCCGACGCAGTCTCTTTGTAAGCCTTCAGCGCCTTGAGCCGCTCACGTTTGATCGCTTCACCCAGCTCCGGCCCCTTGAATCCTTTCTCCAGCAACGGCTGAACCGCCACGCTCCGGGCAACATTCGCGGCTCCGCGTAAATAATCCGCCTGTGGATAACTTCTCTCTTCCAGCCCTTTGCGCCCACGGGCATCCATCTCGCACGCCGCGATGAACTCCTCGAAACGCTGTGGCCGACGATAGACGTCGAAGCTTTGCAGCAGCTCCAGCAAGGTCGTTGGTTTCAGCTCCAGCGCGCGGTGGCCATGGGTGTGATATTCACCCACCAGCAGCGCCAGTTCCTGGCAATCCCTTGGCGCCTTGAAGCGCTCATTGACGGCCTTGATCAGCTTGAGCCCCTTGAATTCGTGGGCAATATGCCGTGGCCATTCCTCTTCCGGCGTCAGCCCCTTGCCCAGATCATGCAGCAGGCAGGCCCAGCGTACGGTCAGTGGCTGTTTATGCCGGGCTGCTTGCTGCAAAACGCTGAGGGTATGCACGCCGGTGTCGATTTCCGGGTGGTGAGCCTCCGGTTGCGGCACCCCAAACAGCGCGTCGACTTCCGGCATCAGCACCTTGAGTGCACCGCAGGCGCGCAGCACTTCGACGAATACCTGTGGCTGGTTTTCCATCAGGGCGCGGCAAATTTCTTTCCAGCTCCGTTCCGCCGTCAGGGCTTCCAGCTCACCGGATTCGCTGAGTTGGCGCATCAGTTCCAGTGTTTCCGGTGCGACCGTGAAGCCCAGTTCGGCATAACGTGCGGCAAAACGGGCAACGCGCAGGACTCTGAGTGGATCTTCGGCAAACGCAGGGGAAACGTGACGCAGAATGCGCGCTTCGAGGTCGCGCTGGCCGTGATAGGGGTCGGTCAGATTCTGATCGTCGTCCTCGGCCATGGCGTTGATCGTCAGGTCGCGGCGGATCAGGTCTTCTTCGAGGGTGACTTCGGGACTGGCGTGAAAAGTGAATCCACCGTAACCGCGCCCGCTTTTGCGTTCGGTTCGGGCGAGGGCGTACTCCTCACCGGTCTTGGGGTGAAGAAACACCGGAAAATCCGCGCCGACCGGGCGATAGCCCAGGGCGAGCATCTCTTCGGTCGTGGCACCGACCACGACCCGATCAATGTCGGTAACCGGTAGTCCCAGCAGGCGATCACGTACAGCGCCGCCAACTTTATAGATCCGCATAAAAAACCTCCGTTAGCTCGACAGGATAACCGTTGCGTCGAACTTTCGGAGGCTTATACAGGATCAAAGATGGATGACGGCCAGGTCCAGGCGGCCGTAATCACCTTCGGCATGTTCACTTTTTGGTGGTACATGATGGGTCTTCATCACCTGCTCCCCTTGCAGGGTCTCCAGATGGATATCGAAGCCCCAGAGGCGGTGCAGATGCTTGAGCACTTCTTCAGTGGACTCGCCAAGCGGTTTACGGTCGTGTTGCTGGTGGCGCAGGGTCAGAGAGCGATCACCGCGGCGGTCGATGCTGTAGATCTGCACGTTGGGTTCGCGATTGCCCAGGTTGTACTGGGCGGCGAGGGTTTCACGAATGATCCGGTAGCCACCTTCGTCGTGAATTGCCGGGACCAGTAGGTCGTCCTTCTGGTCGTCATCGAGGATGCTGAACAGTTTCAGGTCGCGGATCACCTTGGGAGACAGGTACTGCAGGATGAAACTCTCATCCTTGAAGCTGCTCATGGCGAACTTGATGGTCGACAGCCAGTCGCTGCCGGCAATTTCCGGGAACCAGCGACGATCTTCTTCCGTTGGTTCTTCGCACATGCGCCGGATGTCGCGATACATGGCAAAGCCCAGGGCATACGGGTTGATACCGCTGTAGTAGGGACTGTCAAAGCCGGGCTGGAACACCACGCTGGTATGGGACGTCAGGAACTCCATCATGAAGCCGTCGGTGACCAGGCCTTCGTCGTACAGGTCGTTC
Organism: Pseudomonas putida; assembly: GCF_003228315.1. NCBI lineage: Bacteria > Pseudomonadati > Pseudomonadota > Gammaproteobacteria > Pseudomonadales > Pseudomonadaceae > Pseudomonas > Pseudomonas putida. The sequence continues at coordinate 3,692,007 of NZ_CP029693.1, read as the reverse complement.
ATCAGGGTGTAGTGCCAGAATGTGGCCCAACCTTCGTTCATGACCTGAGTCTGGCGTTGTGGATAAAAATACTGGGCGATCTTGCGTACGATACGCACGATTTCCCGCTGCCACGGCTCCAGTAGCGGCGCATGTTTTTCAATGAAATAGAGGATGTTTTCCTGGGGTTCGGCAGGGAAGCGTGCGTTGTCTTTCTCGCTGTACTTGTCCGCGCCTTTTGGAATGGTGCGCCACAGGTCATTGATTTGTTTCTGCAGGTGTTCTTCCCGGTCTTTTTGCCGACGACGTTCTTCTTCGGCGGAAATCGGGTAAGGGCGTTTGTAACGGTCGACGCCGTAGTTCATCAGAGCATGGCAGGAATCGAGAAGGTCCTCGACCGCGTCGATACCGTGGCGTTCCTCGCATTGCATGATGTACTGCTTGGCGAACACCAGGTAATCGATGATCGAGCTGGCGTCGGTCCAGGTGCGGAACAGGTAGTTGCCCTTGAAGAAGCTGTTGTGCCCGTAGCAGGCGTGCGCCACGACGAGTGCCTGCATGCAGATGGTGTTTTCCTCCATCAGGTAGGCAATGCACGGATCGGAGTTGATGACAATTTCGTAGGCCAGCCCCATCTGGCCGCGGCTGTAGGATTTTTCGGTGCTGAGGAAATGTTTGCCGTAGGACCAGTGGTGATATCCCAGCGGCATGCCGACAGAGGCGTAGGCGTCCATCATCTGTTCGGCGGTGATCACTTCGATCTGGTTAGGGTAGGTGTCGAGGGCATAGCGAGCCGCGATACGACTGATTTCACGGTCGTAGGCCTGGATCAGCTCGAACGTCCATTCGGAGCCGGTGGAAATGGGTTGGCGCTTCTGCTCTTTGGCGGTCATGTCACTAACCTGCGCTGGAAGAGTTCACGGAAGACCGGGTAGATATCTCCGGCCGAGACCAGTTGTTGCTGGGCAAAAGTGTCGGAAAAGGCTTCGGCAATGCGCTCGTATTCGAACCACAGGGCCTGATGTTCGCGCGGGGTGATCTCTACGTAAGTGTAGTACTGCACGAATGGCATGATCTGGTTGATCAGGATGTCGCGGCAGATCGGCGAGTCATCGTTCCAGTTGTCACCATCGGAGGCCTGGGCGGCGTAGATGTTCCATTCATTGGCGGGATAGCGCTCGGCCATGATCTCCTGCATCAGTTTCAGGGCGCTGGATACGATGGTCCCGCCGGTTTCGCGGGAATAGAAAAACTCCTCTTCGTCCACTTCGCGGGCGCTGGTGTGGTGACGGATGAAGACTACGTCGATCTTGTCGTAGTTACGCTTCAGGAACAGATACAGCAGGATGAAGAAGCGCTTGGCGATGTCCTTGGTTGCCTGGGTCATGGAGCCAGACACGTCCATCAGGCAGAACATCACCGCCTTCGAGCTGGGGTTGGGTTGTTTGATGAGCAGGTTGTATTTGAGGTCGAACGTATCGAGGAATGGCACGCGATGAATTCGCGCGCTGAGTTTTTCGATTTCGGCTTCGAGTTTCTGGATATCGCCGAAATTGTCTGGTTCTTCCTGCTTGATTCGCAGAAGTTCTTCCTTGGCTTCGCGCAGTTTCGCGCGGCTGCTGCCGGACAGGGCAATACGCCGCGCATGGGCCGAACGCAGCGTACGGATAATATTGATCCGCGACGGATTGCCTTCGTTGCTGATCCCGGCGCGCACAGTCTTGAACGTGTCGGTACCGGTCAGGTTGCGTTTGACCAGGTTGGGCAATTCAAGATCCTCGAACATGAACTCGAGGAACTCCTCCTGGGTGATCTGGAAGACGAACTCGTCCATCCCTTCACCCGAATTACCGGCCTTGCCCGGCCCCCGGCCTCCGCCACCTCCCGGCGGACGCGCGATGTGCTCGCCGCTGGTGAATTCCTTGTTGCCGGGATGCACGACGGTCTGTTTGCCACCGCGACCATGGTGAAGTACCGGCTCATCGATGTCGCGACCGGGAATGCTGATTTGCTCGCCGTGTTCCATATCCGTGATGGAGCGCCGGCTGACTGCCTCTTCGACGGCCTTTTTGATGTGGTCACGATAACGCCGCAGAAACCGCTGACGGTTTACCGTGCTCTTGTTCTTGCCATTGAGACGTCGGTCGATCACATAGCTCATGACTGCTCCTTAGAAGCTGTCCCGAAAGGGGCGAGCGATCAGGCAGCACGCCAAGTGCCAAGGGATATGCACGCTCCCCCAAGCGCCGTGGATACTGCATGAACCTCGCTACCGACTTTCGAACACCTTCCAGAGGCCTGTGTAGCAGAAAATGCGTAGACAGGCCTCCGGCTGACGACAACCGGTCTTGCCGGCGGCGGGTTACTGGGACTTTCTGACCCGCAGATACCACTCGGACAGCAGTCGTACCTGTTTGTCGGTGTAGCCCCGTTCGACCATCCGAGTGACAAAGTCGTTGTGCTTCTGCTGGTCTTCTTTGCTGGCCTTGGCATTGAAGCTGATGACCGGCAGCAGGTCCTCGGTGTTGGAGAACATTTTTTTCTCGATGACCACCCGCAGTTTTTCGTAGCTGAGCCAGGTCGGGTTCTTGCCGTTGTTGTTGGCCCGGGCGCGCAATACGAAGTTGACGATTTCGTTGCGGAAATCCTTCGGATTGCTGATGCCGGCCGGTTTCTCGATTTTTTCCAGTTCCTCGTTGAGTGCCACGCGGTTGAGGATTTCGCCGGTTTCCGGGTCGCGGTATTCCTGGTCCTGGATCCAGAAGTCGGCGTACAGCACGTAACGATCGAAGATGTTTTGCCCGTATTCGCTGTAAGACTCGAGATAGGCGGTCTGGATCTCCTTGCCGATGAATTCGATATAGCGTGGAGCCAGATACTCCTTGAGGTAGCGCAGGTAGCGTTCGCGGGTTTCCGCCTGGAACTGTTCCTGTTCGATCTGTTGCTCCAGCACGTAGAGCAAGTGCACTGGGTTGGCGGCGATCTCGTGCGGATCGAAGTTGAAGACCTTCGACAGGATCTTGAACGCAAAGCGGGTCGACAGACCGTTCATGCCTTCGTCGACACCGGCGTTGTCACGATATTCCTGGATCGACTTGGCCTTCGGATCGGTGTCCTTGAGGTTTTCGCCGTCATACACGCGCATCTTGGAATAGATGTTGGAGTTTTCCGGCTCCTTCAGACGAGAGAGCACGGTGAACTGGGCGAGCATCTTCAGGGTGTCAGGAGCGCAATGAGCCTTGGCCAGGGAGCTGTTGAACAGCAGTTTGTCGTAGATCTTCACTTCGTCGCTGACCCGCAGGCAGTACGGCACTTTGACGATGTAGATCCGGTCGATGAACGCTTCGTTGTTCTTGTTGTTGCGGAAGGTATGCCATTCCGATTCGTTGGAGTGGGCCAGCAGGATCCCGGTAAACGGAATCGCCCCCAGACCTTCCGTGCTGTTGTAGTTGCCTTCCTGGGTAGCGGTCAGCAGTGGGTGCAGCACCTTGATGGGGGCCTTGAACATTTCGACGAATTCCATCAGGCCCTGGTTGGCCCGGCACAGGGCGCCCGAGTAGCTGTAGGCGTCGGCATCGTTCTGTGGGAATTCTTCCAGTTTGCGGATATCGACCTTGCCCACCAGTGCCGAGATGTCCTGGTTGTTTTCATCTCCCGGCTCGGTTTTGGCCACTGCGATCTGGTTGAGGATCGACGGGTAGAGTTTCACCACGCGGAACTGGCTGATGTCACCGCCGAATTCGGCGAGACGCTTGGTGGCCCACGGCGACATGATGGTGTTCAGGTAACGACGTGGAATACCGAAGTCTTCCTCGAGGATGGCGCCATCTTCAGTGGCGTTGAACAGACCCAGAGGTGATTCGAAAACCGGCGAGCCCTTGATCGCGTAGAAGGGCACTCTTTCCATCAGTTGTTTGAGCTTCTCGGCCAGGGACGATTTACCGCCACCGACAGGGCCGAGCAGATAGAGAATCTGTTTCTTCTCTTCCAGGCCCTGAGCGGCGTGGCGGAAATACGACACGATCTGGTCGATGCATTCTTCCATCCCGTGGAAGTCTTCAAAGGCCGGATAACGGCGGATGACCTTGTTGGAGAAGATCCGCGACAGTCTCGAGTTGGTCGAGGTGTCGAGCAACTCGGGTTCACCGATGGCCAGGAGCAGGCGCTCGGCGGCGGAAGCGTAGGCGCTACGGTCCTTTTTGCACAGTTCCAGATATTCTTGCAGCGAGAATTCTTCCTGGCGTGTGGACTCGAAACGTTGTTGGAAGTGGCTAAAGATACTCATGACGTCACCTCGCTCGATACGTGGAGCCGACGCCGGATCACTCAGTCGATGCTGGCAGCAACCGAACAGGCGGTTGCTGTTTACCCCCCAGAAACCTTCCGAAGTTGACTACTCCGAAAGCTACTCCCGATGATCCGCGCGCCGGTGTACCGGCTCTCCCCTGTTTTGGATGGCCTGCGCTTAAGGATAGTTGGGAATTCAGGAGGTAAAGGCGAGATACGCAATTAGTTGGAGCTGACCGTTCGTCTGCCACCTCGCCAGCCCGCGCAAGCCGTGGGCTTGCGCGTTACAAAAAAATTATTCGGAAGTGCCTTGCGCCGTTTCCGAAGGAAAAGTCGTACGCCACAGCTCAAAACCGCCATCCATGCTGTAAACGTCGGAGAAGCCCTGGCTGATCAGGTAGGCGGCTGCGCTCTGGCTGGAGTTGCCGTGATAGCAGACCACCACGGTTGGCGCATCAAGGTCGGCGCCGCGAATGAAGTCGGCAACCGAGTGGTTGTCCAGATGCTTTGAGCCGCTGATGTGCAGGGCGGCATAAGTGGCGGGGTCACGGATGTCGACCACCACTGCGCCTTGTTCGCGCAGGGCATGGGCCTGTTCCGGGGGGATGCGTTTGAATTCGCTCATGGCGGGCTCCTGTGGCTCGGCTGAACGCGCAGTCTAGCGCGGGGCGCTGGCTGGCGATGGTTCGGAAACAAGTGGGGCGACTGCTGGCTTGGCGACATGGCCGTGCTCGTCGCATTTGCAGGACAGGCGTTCGGCGCTGTCGACATTCATCAGGGTCAGGGCGCCGCCCCATACGCAGCCGGTGTCGAGGGCCGAGACGCCCGGTTCAAGGACTTTGCCTTCCAGCGCGGCCCAGTGACCAAAAATGATGTTCACATCCTTGGTCTTGCGGTCCTTGTGCTGGAACCAGGGCTTGTAACCCGGCGGTGCGCTGTCGAGGCCTTCCTTGCTCTTGAGATCAAGCTTGCCTTCGGCGGTGCAGAAGCGCATCCGGGTGAAATAGTTGGTGATCACCCGCAGGCGGGTCACGCCTTTGAGGTCATTGTCCCATTTCGCCGGATCGTTGCCGTACATGCCATCCAGATAGGGCGGAAACAGGTTGTCATCGCGCAAGGCTGTCTCGACCTCGGCAGCGTGCTTCAAGGCTTTGCGCAGCGACCACTGCGGTGGAATGCCGGCATGGACCAGGGCGATGTTGCGTTGTTCGTCGTAATGCATGAGTTTTTGCTGACGTAGCCAGTCCAGCAGCTCGGCGCGATCCGGTGCGTCGATGATTTCACGCAGGGTATCGGCTTTCTTCAGGCGCTCGATGTTTTGTCCGGCGGCCAGAAGGTGCAGATCGTGGTTGCCCAGCACGCAAACCAGTGATTCACGGATGCTATAGAGGAAACGCAAGGTATCCAGCGATTGAGGGCCGCGGTTGACCAGGTCGCCCACCAGCCATAGACGATCTTTTGCCGGGTCGAACGCGACTTGCTTGAGCAGGCATTGCAACGCTTCAAGGCAGCCTTGCAGGTCGCCAACCGCGTACGTCGCCATCAGTGCAAGGCTCCGGGCACCGCCAGGCGGAACGGGGCGATGATGGCGTCGAAATGCTTACCGTCGTCGGCAATCATTTGATAGCTGCCCTGCATGGTACCCACCTTGGTGGTCATGACGGTGCCGCTGCTGTAGGTGTGGCTCTTGCCGGCTTCGATCAGCGGTTGCTGGCCGACCACACCCGCACCGCGAACCTCTTCGACATGCCCGTCGCCATCGGTGATGACCCAGTGCCGTGACAGCAGTTTGGCCGGAATCAGGCCATTGTTTTGCACGGTGATGGTGTAGGCGAAGGCAAAGCGGTCTTGTTCGGGTTGCGATTGTTCTGCCAGATAGCGGGTGACGACGCTGACGTCGACCTGATAACGAGGATCGGACATGCAAGGGGCCTTAAAAACTAAGCGGGACGCGGGGCGTAGCTGATTCAGATCAGTCTAGGCCAAGTATCGGGTAGTAAACCAGACATGAGTGCTGGTGTCCTACCCGATGGCGCTTGGGAGCTGTCAGGCGTCGGTAGTCTTCTGCTGAGACTGTTCGCTGAGTTTGTCGGCCAGGCGCACGAAGGCTGCCAGATCCAGTTGCTCCGGACGCAAGCTGCCATCGACGCCGGCAGCTTCGATTTCGGCGTTGCTCAGCAGCAACTTGAGGGTATTGCGCAGGGTTTTGCGGCGCTGGTTGAACGCTTCGCGCACCACGCGCTCCAGCAGCCGATGGTCCTTGGCCGGGTGTGGCAGTACGGCGTGGGGCACCAGGCGCACAATGGCCGAGTCGACTTTCGGTGGCGGGTTGAATGCGCCCGGGCCTACGTTGAACAGGTGCTCAACCCGGCAGTGGTACTGGACCATGATCGACAAACGGCCCCAGTCACCACCGCCCGGGCCTGCCGCCAGACGCTCAACCACTTCCTTTTGCAGCATGAAATGCATATCGCGAATCAGGTGCGAGTTGTGCAGGAGGTGGAAGATCAGTGGGGTGGAAATGTTGTAGGGCAGGTTGCCCACCACGCGCAGGCTGTTCGGAGCCGCGTTCAGGCTGTTGAAGTCGAACTTCAGCGCATCGCCTTGATGCAGGTTGAAGTTGCTCTTGCCGGCGAACTGCTGGTTGAGGATCGGAATCAGGTCCTTGTCCAGCTCCACCACGTCAAGCTGGGCGCCACTGCCGAGCAGGCCGGCGGTCAGCGCGCCCTGGCCCGGGCCGATTTCCAGCATCCGGTCTTCAGGCTTGGCGTGAATGGAGCGCAGGATCCGGTCGATAACGCCGGCATCGTGCAGAAAGTTCTGGCCAAAGCGTTTGCGCGCCTTGTGTTGGTATTGCTCGGTCATAAACGGGTCTCGGCCATCTGGTAGGCAGTTTCCAGGGCGACTTGCAGGCTGCCGGTATCGATCTTGCCGCTGCCGGCCAGGTCCAGGGCGGTGCCATGGTCGACCGATGTGCGGATGATCGGCAAACCGAGGGTCACGTTGACGGCAGCGCCGAAGCCTTTGTATTTCAGCACAGGCAGGCCCTGGTCATGGTACATCGCCAGCACTGCGTCGCAGTGCTCCAGATATTTGGGGGTAAACAGCGTGTCGGCGGGCAGGGGACCGCGCAGGTCCATGCCTTCGCCGCGCAGGCGCTCCAGTGTGGGTTCGATGATATCGATTTCTTCATGACCCAGGTGTCCGCCTTCGCCGGCGTGGGGATTGAGCCCACAGACCAGAATGCGAGGCTGGGCGATGCCGAATTTTTCCTGCAGGTCGGTATGCAGGATTCGCGTAACTCGCTCCAGACGCTCCGGTGTGATTGCATCAGCAATCTCTCGCAGCGGCAGGTGAGTGGTGACCAGTGCCACGCGCAATCCGCGTGTGGCAAGCATCATGACCACTTGCGCGGTGTGGGTCAGGTCGGCCAGAAACTCGGTGTGCCCGGAAAAGGCAATGCCGGACTCGTTGATCACACCCTTGTGCACAGGTGCGGTGATCATCCCGGCGAAATGCCCGTCCAGGCAGCCTTGGCCAGCTCGAGTCAGGGTTTCCAGTACGAAAGCTGCATTGGCCTTGTCCAGTTGCCCGGCAACGACCCTGGCGTTCAGTGGTGTATCCCAGACATACAGGTTATTTGCCGGCGCAGGAACATCTGGCCAGCTGTCCGGGGTGACCGGCAGCAAGTCGACTGCCACGCCCAGTTGCGCGGCCCGCTCAAGGAGCAGGTCGCGACTGGTGATGGCAATCAGGGGGTGTGGCTGTGCTTGCGAGGCGAGCAGCAGGCACAGGTCTGGACCTATGCCGGCCGGTTCGCCGGGGGTCAGCGCGAAACGTTTGGGTTTCACTGCGCTGCCTGGTCGGCGCCAGGGAGTTTGATTTCCACGTACGCTTCGTCACGGATCTGACGCAGCCAGGTTTGCAGCTCTTCGTCGTATTTGCGGTTACGCAGTACGGTCATTGCCTGCTGCTCACGCGCCTGGGTGGTGCTGTCAGTGGCGCGACGGCCAAGGACTTCCAGTACGTGCCAGCCATACTGGGTCTGGAATGGCTTGGACAGCTGACCTTGTGGGGTCTTGGCCATCACTTCGCGGAATTCCGGGACCAGTACGCTTGGATCGATCCAGTTCAAGTCGCCGCCGTTGAGGGCCGAACCCGGGTCTTCCGAGAAGCTTTTCGCCAGTTCGCCGAAATCTTCACCGGACTGGATACGGGCATAGAGCGACTCAGCCAGAGCCTTGGTCTTGGCCTCGTCACGAATCGGGCTCGGTTTGACCAGGATGTGCCGCACATGCACTTCGTCACGCACCTGAGCGCCGCCGCCACGCTTGTCGGTGACTTTCAGGATGATGAACCCGCCTGGTGTGCGCATTGGCTGGGTGATGTCACCCACGGCCATGGTGCTCAGCAGGCGATCGAAGGGAGGTGGCAATTGAGCGGCTTTGCGCCAGCCCATGTCGCCGCCTTCCAGTGCAGTTTCACTGGCGGATTTGGCAATGGCAAGCTGGCCAAAGTCAGCGCCTTGCTTGAGTTGCTGGTAAACCGCGTCAGCCTGTTTGGCTGCTGCCTGAATGGCGTCGGAGCTTGCGCTTTCCGGCGTAGGAATCAGGATATTGGCCAGTCGGAACTCTTCGGACAGCTGCATCTTGCCAAGGTCCGAAGCCAGGAAATTCTTCACTTCCTGCTCGGTGACCTGGATGCGCTCTGCCACGCGACGCTGACGTACGCGGCTGATGACCATTTCACGGCGGATCTGCTCGCGGGCGTCGTCGTAAGACAGGCCGTCGCGAGTCAGGGCGGCGCGGAATTGCTCGACCGACATGTTGTTACGCTGGGCGATGGTGCCGACAGCCTGGTTCAGCTCTTCATCGGTGATGCGGATGCCGGAACGCTCGCCGATCTGCAGTTGCAGGTTTTCGACGATCAGGCGTTCAAGAACCTGCTGCTCCAGCACGCTGGCTGGCGGTACGGCCGAACCACGCTTGGCGATGGTTTGCTGGACTTCATGAACCCGTTGATCCAGTTGACTCTGCATGACCACGTCGTTGTCGACGATGGCCACCACTTTATCGATGGACTGTACTGCGGCGCTGGCCGCAGTACTCAGGAACAGCGCGCCCAGCATCAGCGGGCGCAGACAATCAGAAAGCTTGGTCTTCACGTTCACGATAACCTTGAATGCCTTTGTCGAGGAAGCTCTCTACCTTGGCGCCGGTGAGGCCGCCGAGTCCCTTCAGAACAATTTGGAGGAAGACGCCATGGTCGCCTTTTTCGTTTTGCGCAACGTCTTGATTGAACTCGTCATAGGAAACCCAGTAACGGTTGATCAGGCGCAGCTTCCAGCAGCAGTTGTCGTACTCGAAGCCACCGAAGGCTTCCAGTGTACGGTTGCGGTTGTAGTCGTACTGCCAGCGACTGATGGCGTTCCATTGCGGTACTACGGGCCAGATTACAGAGAAGTCGTGCTGTTCGATCTTGTAGTAGTCCTTCACGAAGCCAGGTTGGCCTTCAACACCCAGGTTTCCACCACCCACAGTCCATTGGCCGGTATTTTGGTCGTAGCGGACCTGGTCGTTACGGTAGCGATAGCCCGCATTGATAACCTTGTTCGGGTTGTCTTCAGGCTGGTAGTGGAACATCGCGCTACCCGAGCGAGGGCTGCGGCTGTCCGGGTCCCAGTTGTAATCGGCGGTAGTACGCCAATCACGATTCCAGCGATACTCATATTCCAGCGCGTAAGGAGAAACGTTCGAATGCGCGTCTTCACGCGTATTTGGATTGATCCCCGGAAGCTGGACTTCGCGATCCTTGAAGTACAAAGCTTGGCCAACGCTGATGCGTTGACGCTCGAAGCCATTGTCTTCGATCCAGCGGCTGGTTACACCCAGGGACAATTTGTTCTCGTCGCCGACACGGTCGGAGCCGGAGAACCGGTTGTCGCGGAAGAGTGACGCATAGTTGAACGTGTATTCGCTGGTGTCGAACACTGGAATATCTACTTGGTCCTTCTCAGGCACGTAGAGATAGTACAGGCGTGGCTCAAGTGTCTGACGGAAGTTCTTGCCGAACCAGGAAGTGTTGCGGTCGAAATACAGGCCACTGTCGATGCTGGCGATTGGAACGCCACGGTTCTGGTTGCTGCCGAAATTGCCGTTGAAATTTTCCGTCCCGGCTGCTGCCGCGGCTTGATTTTGAGCCGCAATTTGGCTTTTACCAATGCTGTCGAGGTCAAGCTGGTACTGCGTGTACTGGTACTTGAGCTTTGGCGTCAGGAAGCCGTAAGTCGCTTGCATCGGCAGGCTGACAGAAGGCGCAAGGTTCAGGCGATCGCCATTGGCGCGTGCCAGACCTTGAACGTTTCTGTCCAAGCGCGGCGACACATTGCCATCTTCGTCAGTGAAGTTGCCGTTCTGCAGGTCCCGGTCGAACCGCACGATTTCAGTGTTGTAGGCGAAGTTCAAGCCTGACGGATGATACGGCAGCGCACCATCAAAGGTTATCTGTGGCAGACGCCCATACGGGGTGATGGCCGATACGGTTGCCAGCTCGTATTGCTGGGCATTCACACGTGCCACATAACTGTCGCCACGATAGGTGACGGAACCCTGCTGGTTCACATAATCGGCGCTCTTTACGCCGATCTGATCAGTCTGCAGATCCTGGAAGTAATAAGGATCGCTGATCTTGGTGTAATCGACTTGCGTGAATACGCGCGAGTCAAGACCGCCCTTGTGCTGCCAGTTGTACATGTAGCGGGTCTTGTCGTAATCGCTCTGCAGCTTGCGATCAGTGTTTTCGTCGTTGAGGTACGCAGCACCGAACTGACCTTCGCTGGACTTGGTCAGGTAACGGAATTCGCCTTCCATCAACAGGCCGCGATCGCTCATATAGCGTGGATACAACGTGGCATCGTAGTTCGGTGCCAGGTTGAAGTAGTACGGCGTGACCAACAGGAAGCCGGTGTCGCTGCCGGTGCCGATGGTCGGCGGCAGGAAACCGGACTGACGACGGTCGTCGATCGGGAAATAGATGTACGGCGTGTACAGGACCGGAATGTCCTTGACTCGCAGCGTCACGTTGGTCGCGGTACCGAAGCCGGTGGCCGGGTTCAGGGTGATGTTGTTGCCCTTGAGCTGCCAGGCGTTGCTGTTCGGTTCGCACGTGGTGTACGTACCGTCCTTGAGGCGGATGATCGCGTTCTCGGCACGCTTGGCGTATAGCGCGTTACCGCGGATACGGGACTTGTGCATCACGTATTCGGCGTTGTCGACCTTGGCCTCACCGGTGTCGAGCTGCACGTCGGCGTGGTCGCCAACGATCAGTGCGCCGTTGTCGCGGATGCGCACGTCACCACTCAGTTCTGCGCGGCTCTCGGCCTGGTACAGGCTCGCCTCGTCGGACTCGACCTGCATGCTGCCCTGACGCAGTACGACGTCACCAGCCAGTGTGCCGACCTGATCTTCGGAGTTATAGCGCGAGGCTTTTGCGCCGATAAAGGTTGGCGCGTCACTTTTATTCGTCTTGTCATTCATGCCAGGACGAGTCGGTTCGATATAGGAACCAGAGCAGTAAGGACCGGTTTCGGCCAATTGAGCTGCTGTGAGTTGCTCGCGGGGAACCCAGTCGAGGTGGCTGTAGTCTGCGCTACGCGACTTCAGGCCGCGGCCCTTGGACTCGGTAACGAGTACAGGCTTGGCGCCAGCTTCTTCAGCGGAACCGCTTTCGGCCGCAGCTTCACCAGTAGCGGAAACGGCACTGCCGTCATGCACGGGACGCGGAGGCAATGCAGCCGCTGGCGTCTTTGGCGAGCAATCCCAGGCGCCCGAAGCAGAGACTGAGCAGTCATACTGTTCGCCGGCGACCACGAAGGAAGTAGCTAGAGGTTGCAAGGCCAGCAAACTGCCGGTTACCAACAACGGAAATTTTTTACGAAACGCGGGGGATTTCAATGCCATCTTATTAGTCCGGGCTTCCTGCGTGCCATCTGCCCGCGGTGTGGGCCGCACGCCTCTCGATGGTCTGAAAAAGATGCTGGATAATAAAGCATGACCCGCTTGACGGCTAGCGCCGTCGGAGACCCTTGCAATGCCTGACCAAGATGTACGTTTGCAACACCTGAAAGTTTGGCTCGATGAACAGTTGGCGATCCTTTTTGCAGAACAGGGTTGGGGTGCCGTACCCCCGGCCACGTTGACCGCGGCCAGTAGCGACGCGAGTTTCCGGCGTTATTTCCGTTGGGAGGGCGCAGGCAAAAGTTTCATCGTGATGGATGCGCCACCGCCCCAGGAAAACTGCAAACCTTTCGTGGATATCGCTTTTTTGCTGGCGAAATCCGGAATAAATGTGCCGAAAATTTATGCCGAAGACCTCGAGCGCGGTTTTCTTTTGCTCAATGACCTGGGCAACAAGACGTATCTGGACGTGATCGACGGCGAAAACGCCGACGATTTGTTCAACGATGCCCTGCAGGCGCTGTTGGCTTTCCAGCAGTTGCCGATGGTTGCGCCGCTGCCCAGTTATGACGTCGCGCTGCTGCGCCGGGAGCTGGAACTGTTCCCCGAGTGGTACGTCAAGCGCGAGCTGGGCATCGAATTCGACGCGGCCCAGCAAGTGCTCTGGCAGCAGGTCAGTGATCTGCTGATCGACAGCGCCCTCGCCCAGCCGAAGGTCCTGGTGCACCGCGACTACATGCCGCGCAACCTGATGCTCAGCGAGCCGAATCCCGGCGTGCTGGATTTTCAGGACGCGGTCTACGGTCCGGTGACCTATGACGTGACCTGCCTGTTCAAGGATGCGTTCCTCAGTTGGCCCGAAGAGCGCGTGCGCGTCTGGCTGGAGCGTTACTGGCAACAGGCTGTCGCACTGAATATTCCCGTGCAGCCGGACTTCGAAGACTTCCTGCGTGCCAGTGACCTCATGGGCGTACAGCGTCACCTGAAAGTGATCGGCATCTTCGCCCGCATCTGCCATCGCGATGGCAAGCCGCGTTACCTGACCGATGTGCCGCGTTTCTTTGCCTATATAGAAGCCGTGATTGCCCGTCGTCCCGAACTTGCAGAGCTGGACGTGTTGCTGGCCAGTTTGCGCGCCGGAGTGAAAGCATGAAGGCGATGATTCTGGCGGCAGGCAAAGGCGAGCGCATGCGTCCGCTGACGCTGACCACGCCAAAACCCCTGGTTCGTGCCGGCGGGGTGCCGTTGATCGAGTATCACCTGCGCGCGTTGGCCGCTGCCGGCTTTACCGAGATCGTGATCAACCACGCCTGGCTCGGTCAGCAGATCGAAGATTACCTGGGTGATGGCTCGCGTTATGGCGTCAGCATCCAGTACTCGGCTGAGGGGGAGCCGTTGGAAACCGGGGGTGGGATTTTCCGGGCGTTGCCGTTGCTGGGCGATGAAGCTTTCGTCGTGGTCAATGGCGATATCTGGACCGATTACGACTTCAGCGTGTTGCATCAGCACATCGTCGGCCTGGCTCACCTGGTTTTGGCCGAAAACCCGGCTCATCACCCGTCCGGGGACTTTCAGTTGATAGACGGGCAGGTCCGCGACGGTCAGCCGGGCAACTCCAATCTGACCTATAGCGGCATCGCCGTGCTGCACCCGCAACTGTTCGAAGGTTGCTCGGCGGGTGCGTTCAAGCTGGCGCCTCTGCTGCGTACCGCGATGGCGAACGGGCAGGTGTCCGGCGAACGCCTGAACGGGCAGTGGGTCGATGTCGGCACGCACGAGCGTCTGGCCGAGGCTGAAGCACTGATTGAAGCGAGACGCTGACATGCTGTGGCCAGGGACTCTGATTGGAGCCGGAGCAGGCTTTGCCATTGCCAGTATTCCGGGGGCCATGCTCGGCGCTTTGTTGGGCCAGGCGCTGGATCGACGTTTGCATTTGCAGAGTTGGGCGCATCTGCTCGAGCGACTTGGTGGTCGTCCCGTCCTGCGTAACGATGAGTTGCTCTTCGTTTTGCTGGGAAGGCTGGCCAAGTGTGACGGGCGTGTCGTGGATGGTCATATCCAGCAGGCGCGCCAGGAAATGCGCTCACTGGAAATGAACGAACCGGCCCAGCGCCGGGCCATTGCTGCGTTCAACCGTGGCAAATCGGGCAATGACCGGTTGCGCGGATACTTGCGCCGCCTGAGCGCTCAGCCCCATGCGGCCGAAGGCGTTTTGCGCGCTTGTTGGCGGATGGTCTGGGCTGATGGTCGGGCGGGTAGCAGCGAGCGTGAGCTGATCGCGCAATGGGGCAAGTGGCTGGGATGGACACCGCATCAAGTGCAGGCGCTGGCGACGGACTATGAGCCGCACAAACGTGCGCAGGTCAGCGGTGTCGTGACTTACCAGGAGGCCATGCGACTGCTGGGCGTGTCTGCCACCACTGAGCCGGCGCAGATCAAACGCGCCTACCGGCGGCTGCTCAGTCGCCATCATCCGGACAAGATCGCGGGCAGCGGCGCGACGGCGTCGCAAGTGCGCGAGGCGACCGAGAAAACCCGGGAACTGCATAACGCCTACACATTGATTCGTCAGCGGCGGGATTTTCGCTAAGCCGGACAGTGATGCGTTGTTTTTGATGGCCCAATCGCGAGCAGGCTCGCTCCCACACTGGATTTTCGAACACTGAAAATCAAATGTGGGAGCGAGCCTGCTCGCGATTGGGTCGCCCCGGTCTTTCAGTCCGCCACATTCTGCGGATTCAACCAACCCCGCACCCGCCGCACCAATTGCTCCTGCTGCGCCTTGCCATCCCCCGGCAACGCTTTGAGCGATACCTGGCTGAACGCCGAGGACTTCAAGCGTTTGCTGGCCTGCAAGCGATCCAGCGCCGCATTGCGATCCAGCGGTTTATCCACATAGAAAATGTCGGCGGTGGGCAACTTCAAAGCTGGCGCGAGTTCGTCCAGTTTCGGCTTGGCCTGGACCGGTGTCTGCGCGGCGACCATGACGAACCGCTCGACTTGCGAGGGCTGCTTCTCGCTCAGGTAGCGCGCGGCCCAATAGGCGCCGGTTCCATGACCCAATACGACGATACTGCGGGCGCTTTGCTGTTCGGCGAAAGCGATGGCCGCGTCGATGCGGGCGAAAATTCGCTCGGCATCCTCCTTGGCGTGCTCCTCGCTGGTTTCGGCAATGGGCTTGTCAGCGACGTCGGCCTCACCGCCGGCCACCTGTTCGATAGGGGCGGCGGTTGTCGAATCCTTGCTTGCGGTGTCCGGAGCCTTGGGCGCCGGCGGCACTTCCACAACCCGTGGCGCGATGGCATCGCTTTGCAGATCCGGCAAGGTGATACTCAGGCTGCTCCACTGGGCGTTCGGCAAATTGCGTCGCAATGGGCCAATGACTTGAGGCCAGTCAACTGTTTCGCCGGCACCGGGGATGATAATCACCGCACCTTTGGGATCGGCAGTATTGGCCGGTTTCCACAGGGCCAGGAAGGTGTCGCCGCCCGCTTGCAGTTGTTGTTGCTCCTGGGCGGGAATTTTTCGTTCCAGCGCTGCGGCTTCTTCCTGACTACGCTCGGGCAGAGGTTGACGCTCGGCCGGCTTTTCTTCGGCAGGCTTTTCCGTGGCGTCGGGCGCAGCGGGAACCGGGGCGGCAGCCTCGACGGAAAAAGCCCATGGCAGGATCAGCGACAGGCACAATGCTGGCAGTGCCAGGCGGTAGACAGGGGGCATCGGATATTCCAGGCCAGAAGTGATTCCGGCAGCCTAATGGGTTGGTCAGTATTTGTCAGTGTGTGAGAGTTCGATGATGCGTTTTCGCTGCCTGTGGGTTATCGGCTGGTTGTGGTTTCCCTTGATGGGCTGGGCGGCGGTCGTGCCCCCGGCGCACGTCGCGGCGTTATCGCCCAAACAGCAGCAATGGCTGGCGCAACAGAGCGAATTGCGTGTGGGGCTGGTGCTGCAGGCGCCCTATGCGCAATACGATCGCCGCTTGCAGCGCCTTTCCGGGGTCAACGTCGAGGTGATGAAGTGGCTCGCCAAAGCGCTCAAGGTCGAGTTGAGCTGGCGTAATTTCCCTGACGTCGAACAGCTGGAAGCGGCGGCGCGTGCCGGTGAAATCGATATCGCCCCGGGCCTGATCCAAACCCCCGGTGGCCTGCGCCTCTGGCAGTTCACTGACCCGTACATGCGCGTTCCACAACTGGTGGTCAGTGACCAGAAAAGCACGGGCGCGGTGGAGCTGGAAAAACTCGACAGCCAGACCCGCGTCGCCGTCCGCATGCCCAGTGCGACCGCCGAGTACCTGCGCAGCAACTACCCGCACCTGAACCTGCAGGGCGTTCCGCTCGAGCGCCAGGCGTTGCAACTGTTGTTGAGCCAGCAAGCCGGGTACGCCGTGGTGGATGAGGCGCAATTGGGGCGTCTTTCCAGCGAACCCGAGTTCGCCGGGTTAGTGGTGGTAGGCGATATCGGACTGCCGCAATTGCTGCGGGTGGCGACCCGGCGCGACGAGCCGGAGTTGGCGGGCATCATCGAGACCGCGCTGCGTGCAATCCCGGCCAAGGATCTGGAAAAACTGCACGACCAATGGCTGCAACCCAAATATCCGCGGCTCAGTGAATCACCGGGCTTTTGGCAGAATCTCTCTTTGCTGTTTCTGGTGCTGGCACTGAGCAGCATGGCCATCGTCTATTGGCAGCGTCGTCAGCAACGCAGCCTGGAGCAGCGACTGGCGGCGGCGCAGGAGGACATTGCCTTGCGTGCCGCGAGCGAGGAGGCGCTGCGACTCACCCAGTTCTCCATTGACCAGAGCACCGTCGGCATCCTTTGGGTCAACTGGGACAGTCACGTGCGTTATGCCAACCGCGCCGCCGAAAGCATGCTGGGATATTCCGCGGGCGAGATCATCGATCGGCCGCTGATCGACTTCGAGCCTGGCCTGCACATGGACCGCTGGCTGAACCTGTGGAAACGCGCCCGGGCCAGCGACGAATCCCCGCAAAGCTTCGAAACCAATTGCCTGCGTGCCGATGGCAGCATCCTGCCGGCGGATGTCTCGCTGAGTTTCCTGCGATTCCGCGATGGCGAGTACCTGGTGGTCTACCTCACCGATGTCACCGAGCGCCGCCGCGCCCTGGCGGCATTGCAGGAAAGTGAAGCGCGATTGCAAGGGATCGCGGCGAACGTGCCGGGCCTGGTCTTTCGCTTTGAGCGAGCGCCGGGGTCAGGGCAGATCGATTTTGCCTACATCAGCGAAGGCAGCGAAAGTCTGGTGGGTTACTCGCCGGCTACCCTGGCTCATCGCGATAAAGGCCTGCGCAGCCTCGTGCATCCGGAAGACAAGGCCAGCTATCACCAGACCCAGGATCATGCGCTGGACACCGACAGCGACTGGTCGTGGCAAGGGCGGATTCTCACGCGCCAGGGCGAACAGCGCTGGGCGGAAATCAAGGCGATTACCCGGCAACTGGAGGACGGTGCCTATGTCTGGGACGGCATTGTCTGGGACATCAGCGAAAGCAAACGCATCGAGCTGGAACTGGCCAGCTCGCGGGAGCAGTTACGGGAACTGTCCGCGCACCTGGAAAGCGTGCGTGAGGAGGAAAAGGCCCGGATAGCCCGGGAAGTCCACGACGAACTGGGTCAGATGTTGACCGTGTTGAAGCTGGAAACCTCCATGTGCGAACTGGCCTACGCACAACTCGATCCCGGCCTGCACGAACGCTTGAACAGCATGAAGCGCCTGATTGCCCAGCTGTTCCAGCTGGTGCGTGACGTGGCGACCGCGTTACGCCCGCCGATTCTCGATGCCGGCATCGCCTCAGCCATCGAGTGGCAGGCGCGTCGCTTCGAGGCGCGTACGCAGATTCCGTGTCTGGTGCAGGTCCCCGACAATTTGCCGGTGCTCAGCGACGCCAAGGCGGTCGGCCTGTTTCGCATCCTTCAGGAAGCACTGACCAATGTCATGCGTCACGCCCAGGCGCATACTGTCGAACTGACACTGACCCTTGAGGGCGACGAACTGTGTCTGACCGTTGCCGATGATGGCGTAGGATTTGTCGCGTCGGCTGAGCGGCCGACTTCCTTCGGTCTGGTCGGCATGCGCGAGCGGGTGTTGATCATGGGTGGACAATTGTCGCTCGAGAGCGAGCTGGAAGAGGGCACGACACTGACCGTGCGTGTGCCGTTGGATGAGGAGAAGTAAGTGATCCGTGTACTGGTAGCCGAAGACCACACCATTGTCCGCGAAGGCATCAAGCAACTGATCGGCCTGGCCAAGGACCTGCAGGTGGTGGGAGAGGCGAGCAATGGCGAGCAGTTGCTCGAGACCCTGCGGCATGTGCCTTGCGAAGTGGTGTTGCTCGATATCTCCATGCCGGGGGTGAATGGTCTGGAAGCGATTCCACGGATTCGCGCGCTGAACAATCCGCCGGTGATCCTGGTGCTGTCGATGCACGACGAAGCGCAGATGGCGGCCCGGGCGTTGAAGGTCGGCGCTGCCGGCTACGCGACCAAGGACAGTGATCCGTCCCTGTTGCTGACGGCCATCCGCCGGGTCGCGGCGGGTGGGCGATACATCGATCCGGATCTGGCGGACCGCATGGTCTTCGAAGTCGGCCTGACCGATTCGCGGCCGTTACATTCATTGCTCTCCGAACGTGAGTTTTCCGTGTTCGAACGTCTGGCCCAGGGCGCCAACGTCAACGACATCGCCCAGCAACTGGCGTTGAGCAGCAAGACCATCAGCACCCATAAGGCGCGGTTGATGCAGAAGCTCAACATCACCTCCCTGGCTGAATTGGTGAAGTACGCCATGGAGCACAAGCTCCTCTAAATGCCACTGATCCCCCTGTAGGAGCACAGCTTGCTGGCGATGGCGCCCTCAAAACCGCCATCGCCAGCAAGCTGTGCTCCTACAGGGGGCGCGTCGCCTTGTTCATTTGCGACATGCCCGAGCAAGCGCTTTCGCTTGTTCTTGCGGCTTGTGGCTGAAAGCTTGCCGCTGCGTATGCCAATTCCCGCCATCCTTGTAGGGCAATCCCTACCCCCAACCTTCCATCCCGCTGAGGCGAATCTCTCCTGCGGCCCGATTTGCGCACGTCCCAGCGTCCACTAGGCTTAGTCCACAGCAGTCATCACAACAAAGGTGTGGGTATGAGCCAGGTCGATTCAAGTACAGGGGCCAATGATGTTCTGGTCAGCTTTCGTGGAGTGCAGAAGAGCTACGACGGCGAAAACCTGATCGTCAAAGACCTCAACCTGGATATTCGCAAAGGCGAATTCCTCACCCTGCTCGGGCCGTCCGGCTCCGGCAAGACCACCAGCCTGATGATGCTCGCCGGTTTCGAAACGCCGACGGCGGGTGAAATCCTGCTGGCCGGGCGTTCCATCAACAACGTGCCGCCGCACAAGCGTGACATCGGCATGGTGTTCCAGAACTACGCCTTGTTCCCGCACATGACTGTCGCCGAGAACCTTGCGTTCCCCCTGACCGTACGCGGCATGGTCAAGAGCGAGGTTGGCGACAAGGTCAAGCGCGTGTTGAACATGGTGCAACTCAACAGCTTTGCCCAGCGCTATCCGGGGCAACTGTCCGGTGGCCAGCAGCAGCGCGTGGCACTCGCCCGTGCGCTGGTGTTCGAGCCGCAACTGGTGTTGATGGACGAACCCCTTGGCGCCCTCGACAAACAACTGCGTGAACACATGCAGATGGAAATCAAACATCTGCACCAGCGTTTGGGCGTGACCGTGGTCTACGTGACCCACGACCAGGGCGAAGCCCTGACCATGTCCGACCGCGTGGCCGTGTTCCATCAGGGCGAGATCCAGCAGATCGCACCCCCACGCACGCTCTATGAAGAGCCGAAAAACACCTTCGTCGCCAACTTCATCGGCGAAAACAACCGTCTCAACGGACGTCTGCACAGCCAGTCCGGCGACCGCTGCATCGTGGAGCTGGGGCGTGGTGAAAAAGTTGAAGCACTGGCGGTCAATGTCGGCAAGACCGGCGAGCCAGTGACCCTGTCCATTCGCCCGGAGCGGGTGAGCCTCAATGGCTCCAGCGACCAATGCGTCAATCGCTTCTCCGGGCGAGTCGAGGAATTCATCTATCTGGGCGACCACGTCCGGGTTCGCATGGAAGTCTGTGGCAAGACCGACTTCTTCGTGAAACAACCGATTGCCGAGCTCGATCCCGCGCTCGCGGTCGGTGATGTGGTTCCGCTTGGCTGGCAGGTCGAGCACGTACGTGCGCTCGACCCGATTCTAGAGGCGAACTGATCGCCCGCGCTTCAACACACCAACCCTGCACGTGGAGAGAACAATAAATGTTGAAATCCCTGAAATTCACCGCTCTGGCACTGGGCATGATGGGGGCGGCGGGCGCAATGGCCGCCGGCCCGGACCTGACCGTGGTGTCCTTTGGCGGGGCGAACAAGGCGGCTCAGGTCAAAGCCTTCTACGCACCGTGGGAAGCGGCAGGCAACGGCAAGATCGTGGCGGGCGAATACAACGGTGAGATGGCCAAGGTAAAAGCCATGGTCGATACCAAGAGCGTGTCCTGGGATCTGGTAGAAGTTGAATCGCCGGAACTGTCCCGTGGTTGTGACGAAGACATGTTCGAACAACTCGACCCGGCCCTGTTCGGCAAGTCCGAAGACTACGTCAAGGGCGCCATCCAGCCATGTGGCGTGGGCTTCTTCGTGTGGTCCACCGTGTTGGCCTACAACGCCGACAAGCTGAAAACCGCACCGACCAGTTGGGCGGACTTCTGGGACGTCAAACAATTCCCGGGCAAGCGTGGCCTGCGTAAAGGCGCCAAGTACACCCTGGAATTCGCACTGATGGCCGACGGAGTAGCGCCGAAAGACGTCTACAAAGTGCTGGCCGGCAAGGACGGTCAGGACCGTGCCTTCAAGAAGCTCGACGAACTCAAGCCAAACATCCAGTGGTGGGAAGCCGGCGCACAGCCGCCGCAATATCTCGCCTCCGGTGACGTGGTCATGAGCTCGGCCTACAACGGTCGAATCGCTGCCGTGCAGAAAGAAAGCAACCTGAAAGTGGTATGGAACGGCGGTATCTACGACTTCGACGCATGGGCCATCCCGAAAGGTCTGGATAAAGCGCGCGCCGACGCGGCGAAGAAGTTCATCGCCTACTCCGTGCAGCCGCAGCAGCAGAAGACCTACTCGGAAAACATCGCCTACGGTCCGGCCAACACCCAGGCCGTTCCGCTGCTGGCCAAGGATGTCCTGAAAGACATGCCAACCACCCCGGAAAACATCGCCAACCAGGTGCAGATCGACGTCAGCTTCTGGGCTGACAACGGCGAGCAACTGGAACAGCGCTTCAACGCCTGGGCTGCCAAGTAAGACCGCACCGCGGGCTTACGCTGTAGGAGCGAGCCTGCTCGCGAAGACGTCAGTACTTTCAGCATCATTGTTGACTGACACTCCGCTTTCGCTAGCAGGCCCGCTCCCACATTTGGGTTGTGTGCATTAAACGATCGAGGTGGTTTCCCGCCTCTGCAATGATCAAAAGATTTCCGGAGTACGCCATGGCTATCGCCGTTCCCGTGAACGCGGGCACCGACCCCACCTTGAAGCAACGGCTCAAGCACGCCGAGCGGGTGAACCGCTGGAAGGCCCAGGCGTTGATCGCGCCGTTGGTGCTGTTTCTGTTGCTGGTGTTCCTGGTGCCGATCGCGGCGCTACTCTACAAAAGCGTTGGCAACCCGGAAGTGGTCGGCGGCATGCCGCGCACCGTGTCGGCCATCGCCAGCTGGGACGGCCGAGGCCTGCCCGCTGAACCGGTTTACAAAGCGGCGGCGGAAGATCTCGCCGACGCCCGCAAGAACCAGACCCTGGGCGACCTGTCCAAGCGCCTGAACATGGAACTGGCCGGCTATCGTAGCCTGCTAACCAAAACGGCCCGCGCACTGCCACTCGCCACTGAGCCTGCCTCTTATAAAGAAGCACTGGAAGGTCTGGATGAGCGCTGGGGTGATCCGGCCTACTGGCAGGCGGTGCGCCGCAACACCAGCAGCATCACTCCGTACTACTTGCTGGCCGCCGTCGATCACCGCATCGACGACCTCGGTGAGCTGGCGCCAGCCACGCCGGACCAAGCTATTTATCTAGACATTTTCGCCCGCACCTTCTGGATGGGCCTGATCATCACCGTGATCTGCCTGGTGCTCGCCTATCCATTGGCCTACCTGCTGGCGAACCTGCCGTCGCGGCAAAGCAACCTGCTGATGATTCTGGTGCTGTTGCCGTTCTGGACGTCGATCCTGGTGCGTGTCGCGGCGTGGATCGTCCTGTTGCAATCGGGTGGCCTGATCAACAGTGGCCTGATGGCCATGGGCATCATCGATAAGCCAGTGGAATTGGTGTTCAACCGCATCGGCGTGTACATCTCCATGGTGCACATCCTGCTGCCGTTCATGATCCTGCCGATCTATAGCGTGATGAAAGGCATCTCGCCAACCTACATGCGTGCGGCGATTTCCCTGGGCTGCCACCCGTTCGCGAGCTTCTGGCGGGTGTACTTCCCGCAGACCTATGCCGGTGTCGGCGCCGGTTGCCTGTTGGTGTTCATCCTCGCCATCGGCTACTACATCACCCCGGCGTTGTTGGGCAGCCCGAACGATCAGATGGTCAGCTACTTCGTCGCCTTCTACACCAACACCAGTATCAACTGGGGCATGGCGACTGCGCTTGGCGGCCTGCTGCTCCTGGCGACCGTGGTGCTTTATCTGATTTACAGCTGGCTGGTGGGCGCAAGCCGCCTGCGTCTGGGCTAAGGGGAGAAATGAAATGCTGAGTCCTTATATGTCGCCCATTGAGCGGGTGTGGTTCTACAGCTTGCGGATTCTCTGCGGCCTGATCCTGTTGTTCCTGATTCTGCCGGTGCTGGTGATCATTCCGCTGTCGTTCAACTCCGGCAGTTTCCTGGTGTACCCGCTGCAGGGCTTCTCGCTGCAGTGGTACCACGACTTCTTCGCCTCGGCGGAGTGGATGCGGGCACTGAAGAACAGCATCATCGTCGCACCGGCGGCCACGGTGCTGGCCATGGTCTTCGGCACATTGGCAGCGATTGGCCTGACCCGTGGCGACTTCCCGGGCAAGGCGCTGGTGATGGCGCTGGTGATTTCGCCGATGGTGGTGCCGGTGGTGATCATTGGTGTGGCCAGCTATCTGTTCTTTGCTCCGTTGGGGCTGGGCAACAGCTTCTTCTCGCTGATCGTGGTCCATGCGGTGCTGGGTGTGCCGTTCGTGATCATCACCGTGTCGGCGACCTTGCAGGGGTTCAATCACAATCTGGTGCGGGCGGCTGCGAGCCTCGGGGCTTCGCCGCTGGTGGCGTTCCGCCGGGTGACCTTGCCGTTGATTGCGCCTGGCGTGATTTCCGGTGCGTTGTTCGCCTTCGCCACGTCGTTCGATGAAGTGGTAGTGACGCTGTTCCTCGCCGGTCCCGAGCAAGCGACCTTGCCACGGCAGATGTTCAGCGGTATCCGCGAAAACCTCAGCCCGACCATCGCTGCCGCCGCGACACTGCTGATCGCCTTCTCGGTGATTCTGCTGCTGACGCTGGAATGGCTGCGTGGGCGCAGCGAGAAACTGCGCACTGCCCAGGCCTGACACGTTCCCCTGTAGGAGCGAGCCTGCTCGCGAGGAACCTGAGATCGACGTGGGCATCCAGAATGCCCGCGTCATCGTTGACGTCCATCGCGAGCAGGCTCGCTCCTACAGTAGTTCTGCGTGGTTTTCGGGATCTGTGTTCATTCACGACCTGAATACCAGCCCACCCAAAATCCCCAGCTACTCTTGTGCCCAGCTCCCACATCTATAAGAGGCTGCGCACATGAGTCTTTCCTCTTTCAAAATCGCTCACAAACTGATCACCGGCGCAGGGGCCATCGAGCAACTGGCCGCCGAGCTGACACGCCTGGATATCGATAATCCGTTGATCGTCACCGATGCCGCTCTGGTCAAATCCGGCACCGTGGAGCTGGCGCTTGCGCAGTTGGGAGGGCGCAGCTACGAAATCTTCGATCGGGTGCTCCCCGACCCCGAAATCGCCATCGTGGAAGACTGCATGCGCGTCTACCGCGAAGGCGGACATGACGGCTTGATCGGCCTGGGTGGCGGCAGCGCCATTGATATCGCCAAAAGCGTGGCGGCGTACGCCGGGTACCACGGGGAGCTGGAGGATCTGTTCGGCGTCGACCAGGTGCCGCGCAAGGGCCCGCCGCTGATTGCCATCCCGACCACGGCCGGCACCGGTTCGGAAGTGACCAACGTGGCGATTCTTTCGGACAAGGTCGCGCAATTGAAGAAGGGCATCGTCAGCGACTATCTGTTGCCGGATGTGGCGCTGGTGAGCCCGCAGATGACCCTGACCTGTCCGCGCAGTGTCACTGCCGCCAGTGGTGTCGATGCATTGGTGCATGCCATCGAGGCCTATCTGTCGGTTAATGCCTCGCCGATTACCGACGCGCTGGCCATCGGTGCGATCAAGCTGATCGCCCGGGCATTGCCCAAGGCTTATGCCAACCCGTCTAACCTGCAGGCTCGTGAAGACATGGCCACCGCCAGCCTGATGGCCGGCATGGCATTCGGCAATGCCGGGGTGGGCGCGGTGCATGCGCTGGCGTATCCGTTGGGTGGGCGTTTCAACATTGCTCATGGTGTCAGTAATGCGTTGTTACTGCCCTATGTCATGACCTGGAACAAGATGGCCTGCGTCGAGCGGATGCAGAATATTGCCGAGGCCATGGGAGTGAAAACCGCTCATCTGAGTGCCAATGAAGCGGCTGACAAAGCCGTGGAGGCCATGCGCGAGTTGTGCGTTGCGGTGGAAATCCCCGCCGGGCTGCGCAGTTTCGGGGTTCCCGAGGATGCCATCCCGGCCATGGCCGTGGAGGCAGCCGGGATCGAGCGCCTGATGCGCAACAATCCGCGCAAACTGAGTGCTGTCGATATCGAGAAGATCTATCGCGCGGCCTATTAGGCAAAGCCCAATCATCGCGGTCACGGTGCGCGCGTCAAAGCAGGAGGTATACAATGCGCGCCATCGTGATTTGGCTCAAAAAAGGTGCGTCATGCAGCCCTTCGTAATTGCTCCGTCGATTCTCTCCGCCGACTTCGCCCGCCTGGGTGAGGAAGTGGACAACGTCCTGGCCGCCGGCGCCGACTTCGTGCACTTCGATGTCATGGACAACCATTACGTGCCCAACCTGACCATCGGCCCGATGGTCTGCGCGGCGCTGCGCAAGTACGGCGTCACCGCGCCGATCGACGCACACCTGATGGTCAGCCCGGTGGACCGCATCGTCGGCGACTTCATCGAAGCCGGCGCGACCTACATCACCTTCCACCCGGAAGCCACCCAGCACATCGACCGTTCCCTGCAACTGATCCGCGAAGGCGGCTGCAAGTCGGGCCTGGTGTTCAACCCGGCGACCCCGCTGGACGTGCTCAAGTACGTGATGGACAAGGTCGACATGATCCTGCTGATGAGCGTCAACCCGGGCTTTGGCGGGCAGAAGTTCATTCCCGGCACCCTCGACAAACTGCGCGAGGCGCGGGCGTTGATCGATGCTTCCGGTCGCGACATCCGCCTGGAAATCGACGGCGGCGTGAATGTGAACAACATCCGTGAAATCGCCGCGGCAGGTGCCGACACCTTCGTGGCCGGTTCGGCGATCTTCAATGCGCCGAACTATCAGGAAGTCATCGACAAGATGCGCTCCGAACTGGCACTGGCTCGTCCATGAGTGGTTTCGAGCAGTTGTTCCCGGGCAGCCTGCCTAAGCTGGTGATGTTCGATCTGGATGGCACGCTGATCGATTCAGTCCCGGATCTTGCGGTGGCTGTGGATAACATGCTGCTCAAGCTCGGTCGCCAACCTGCCGGCATCGAATCGGTGCGTGAGTGGGTTGGCAACGGTGCACCGGTATTGGTGCGTCGTGCGCTGGCCGGCGGTCTTGACCACTCGGCGGTGGATGATGCGGAAGCCGAACGCGCGCTGGACATCTTCATGCAGGCCTACGGCGAGAGCCATGAGCTGACCGTGGTCTATCCGGGCGTGCGCGACACCTTGAAATGGCTGCACAAGCAAGGCGTTGAAATGGCGCTGATCACCAACAAGCCGGAGCGTTTCGTCGCGCCGCTGCTGGATCAGATGAAAATCGGTCGCTATTTCCGCCTGATCATCGGCGGCGACACCCTGCCGCAGAAAAAGCCGGATCCTGCCGCGCTGTTCTTCGTGATGAAAATGACCAACATCCCGGCCTCGCAATCGTTGTTTGTCGGCGATTCGCGCAGTGATGTGCTGGCGGCGAAAGCCGCCGGGGTCAAGTGCGTGGCCTTGAGCTACGGCTACAACCATGGTCGACCGATTGCCGAAGAGTCTCCGACATTGGTGATCGACGATCTGCGCAAGCTAATTCCCGGTTGCCTGGACCCGGCCGCTGAGATAACGTTGGCCGACGTTGTTCAACCCCCTTCTGGAAACGCCATCGTGGTGGTCACTCGCAAACTCTGGATGAAAGTCATCAAGGCCCTGGCCCGTTGGCGTTGGCGCGCCTGACTTGTTCCTGGCCGGTCATCCGGCGCGTTTGCATACCTGACTGTTAGCTCCTCAAGCCACGAGGCACATCATGATCCGCGAAGAATTCCTGCGTTTGGCCGCTGCCGGCTACAACCGCATCCCGCTTGCCTGCGAAACCCTGGCCGACTTCGACACGCCGCTGTCGATCTACCTGAAACTGGCTGACGAACCCAACTCCTATCTGCTCGAGTCGGTGCAAGGCGGCGAAAAGTGGGGCCGTTATTCGATCATCGGCCTGCCGTGCCGCACTGTGCTGCGAGTTCACGATCACCACGTCAGCGTGACCGTCGATGGCGTCGAGACCGAAAGCCATGATGTGGAAGACCCGCTGGCCTTCGTCGAAACCTTCAAGGCTCGCTACAACGTGCCGACCATCCCCGGCCTGCCGCGCTTCAACGGCGGTCTGGTGGGTTACTTCGGTTACGACTGCGTGCGTTATGTGGAAAAACGCCTGGGCAAGTGCCCGAATCCGGATCCGCTGGGCGTGCCGGACATTCTGCTGATGGTCTCCGATGCGGTGGTGGTGTTCGACAACCTCGCCGGCAAGATGCATGCGATTGTCCTGGCCGACCCGGCCCATGAAGACGCTTTCGAGCAAGGTCGCGCGCGTCTGGAAGAGCTGCTGGAGAAACTCCGCCAGCCGATCACTCCGCGCCGTGGCCTGGATTTCAGCAAGCAGCAATCGGCTGACCCGGTGTTCCGCTCCAGTTTTACCCAGGACGATTACGAAAAAGCCGTCGACACCATCAAGGAGTACATCCTGGCCGGTGACTGCATGCAGGTCGTACCGTCCCAGCGCATGTCGATCGACTTCAAGGCGGCGCCCATCGATCTGTACCGCGCGCTGCGTTGCTTCAACCCGACGCCGTACATGTACTTCTTCAACTTCGGTGATTTCCATGTCGTCGGCAGCTCGCCCGAAGTGCTGGTGCGGGTCGAGGACAACCTGATCACCGTGCGCCCGATTGCCGGCACTCGCCCGCGCGGCGCCAACGAAGAAGCTGATCTGGCGCTGGAAAAAGACCTGTTGTCGGATGCCAAGGAAATCGCCGAGCACCTGATGCTGATCGACCTGGGTCGCAACGACACCGGTCGCGTGTCGGAAATTGGCTCGGTCAAACTCACCGAAAAAATGGTCATCGAGCGTTATTCCAACGTGATGCACATCGTGTCCAACGTCACCGGCCAATTGAAGGCCGGCCTGACGGCGATGGACGCGCTGCGGGCGATTCTGCCGGCGGGCACCCTGTCCGGCGCGCCGAAGATCCGCGCCATGGAAATCATCGACGAACTGGAACCGGTCAAGCGCGGTGTCTACGGCGGCGCCGTCGGCTACTTCGCCTGGAACGGCAACATGGACACCGCCATCGCGATCCGCACGGCGGTGATCAAGAACGGCGAACTGCACGTACAGGCCGGTGGCGGCATCGTTGCCGACTCGGTGCCGGCGCTGGAATGGGAAGAAACCCTGAACAAGCGCCGCGCGATGTTCCGTGCCGTGGCCCTGGCTGAACAAACTCCGCAAGGCTGACCCATGAGCGTTGCCCGTCTGCCGGCCGCCTTGAGCGATCAAGCGCTGGACGCGACGGGCCACTCATGCGAAGGCCGTATTAGTAGTCAGTGAATTCTAGAGGTTCTTAACGCCATGTTGCTGATGATCGATAACTACGACTCTTTTACCTACAACGTTGTGCAGTACCTGGGTGAGCTGGGCTCCCAGGTCAAAGTCGTGCGCAACGATGAATTGACCGTTGCCGAAATCGAAGCCCTCAACCCTGAGCGCATCGTCGTATCCCCAGGCCCCTGCACCCCGACCGAAGCCGGCGTCTCGATTGACGTGATCAAGCACTTTGGCGGCAAGCTGCCAATCCTCGGTGTGTGCCTGGGCCATCAGTCGATCGGCCAGGCCTTTGGCGGTGATGTGGTCCGTGCCCGCCAGGTCATGCACGGCAAGACCAGCCCGGTGTTCCACGAAGACAAGGGCGTCTTCGCGGGCTTGAATAATCCGCTGACGGTTACCCGCTATCATTCATTGATCGTCAAACGCGAAACCCTGCCCGATTGCCTCGAGCTGACCGCCTGGACCCAGTTCGAGGACGGTTCGATCGACGAGATCATGGGCCTGCGTCACAAGACCCTGAACATCGAAGGCGTGCAGTTCCACCCCGAGTCGATCCTGACCGAGCAGGGCCACGAACTGTTCGCCAACTTCCTCAAACAAACCGGCGGCACGCGCTAAGGACTTTTCATGAATATCAAGACAGCCCTGAGCCGTATCGTCGATCACCTCGACCTCAGCACCGAAGAAATGCGCGATGTGATGCGCGAGATCATGACCGGGCAGTGCACGGACGCGCAGATCGGTGCGTTCATGATGGCCATGCGCATGAAGAGCGAAAGCATCGATGAAATCGTCGGTGCCGTATCGGTGATGCGTGAGCTGGCGGACAAAGTCGAGCTCAAGACCCTCGACGGCGTGGTCGATGTGGTGGGGACCGGTGGTGACGGTGCCAATATTTTCAACGTGTCAACCGCTTCTGCCTTTGTGGTGTCGGCGGCAGGCTGCACCGTGGCCAAGCATGGCAACCGTGCGGTATCGGGCAAGAGCGGCAGTGCCGACTTGCTGGAAGCGGCCGGTATCTACCTCAACCTGACGCCGGTACAAGTGGCGCGCTGCATCGATAACGTCGGTATCGGTTTCATGTTCGCCCAGACCCACCACAGTGCCATGAAGCATGCCGCCGGTCCGCGCAAGGACCTGGGGCTGCGTACCTTGTTCAACATGCTCGGCCCGCTTACGAATCCGGCCGGTGTGAAGCATCAGGTGGTGGGCGTGTTCACTCAGGCGTTGTGCCGGCCATTGGCCGAAGTGCTGCAACGTCTGGGCAGCAAGCATGTGCTGGTGGTGCATTCCAAGGATGGCCTGGACGAGTTCAGTCTGGCCGCACCGACCTACGTGGCGGAGCTGAAGAACGACCAGATCACCGAATACTGGGTCGAGCCGGAAGACCTGGGCATGAAAAGCCAGAGCCTGCATGGCCTGGCCGTAGAAAGCCCGGCGGCTTCCCTTGAGCTGATTCGCGATGCATTAGGCAAGCGCAAAACCGAAAACGGTCAGAAGGCTGCCGAAATGATCATGCTCAACGCAGGTGCCGCGTTGTACGCCGCCGATCACGCCAGCAGTCTCAAAGAGGGCGTTGCCCTGGCGCACGATGCGCTGCACACCGGTCTGGCTCGGGAGAAGCTCGAGGAGTTGGGTGCGTTTACCGCGGTATTCAAAGTGGAGAATGAGGGATGAGTGTACCGACGGTTCTGGAAAAGATTCTGGCGCGAAAAGTCGAGGAAGTTGCCGAGCGTAGCGCTCGCGTCAGCCTGGCCGAGCTGGAGAATCTGGCCAAGGCGGCCGATGCACCCCGCGGTTTCGCCAGGGCGATGCTGGCTCAGGCCAAGCTGAAACAACCGGCAGTCATTGCCGAGATCAAGAAAGCGTCGCCGAGCAAAGGCGTGATCCGCGAGAACTTCGTTCCCGCCGATATCGCCAAAAGTTACGAGAAGGGTGGTGCGACCTGCCTTTCGGTGCTGACCGATATCGATTTCTTCCAGGGCGCCGACGCTTACCTGCAACAGGCGCGCGCGGCCTGCAAGCTGCCGGTGATCCGCAAGGACTTCATGATCGATCCGTACCAGATCGTCGAAGCCCGTGCGCTGGGCGCCGATTGCGTGCTGTTGATCGTTTCCGCTCTGGATGACGTGAAGATGGCCGAACTGGCCTCCGTGGCAAAAGGCGTTGGTCTTGATGTGCTGGTGGAGGTTCACGATGGTGACGAACTGGAGCGGGCGTTGAAAACCCTTGATACGCCATTGGTGGGTATCAACAACCGCAACCTGCACACCTTTGATGTCAGCTTGGAAACCACCCTCGACCTGTTGCCGCGCATCCCCCGCGATCGCCTGGTGATCACCGAAAGCGGCATTCTCAATCGCGCCGATGTCGAACTGATGGAAATCAGCGACGTTTATGCGTTCCTGGTGGGTGAAGCGTTCATGCGTGCGGAGAGCCCGGGTACTGAGTTGCAGCGTTTGTTCTTCCCGGAGCGTGGTGTTCCTGTCAGCGGTTCGACCCTCGACTGATTGTCTTCAAAATGAGTCGACCCCTTCGCGAGCAGGCTCGCTCCCACATTGGAATGCTTTCCCTTGTAGGAGCGAGCCTGCTCGCGAAGACGGCATAAGATGCACCACAGACTTCATGTCCTACGGAATCGCTTATGACCTCACCCATCTCCCTGACCATCGAAGCTGGCCTGCAAGCCGAACAGGATTCACTGGCCTCGGTCTGCGCCGGCAACGCCGAATTCGGTCTGCTGTTCTGGCAGCCAAGCGATCGGGCGCTGGTCATGCCACGCCGATTGAATCGCCTGCCTGGCTTCGATCATGCCTGTGAGGTTTCCGCCGCTGCCGGCTGGCCAGTACTGCTGCGCGAAACCGGTGGCGAACCGGTCCCGCAATCGGCGTCGACGATCAATATCGCTCTGGTTTACGCACCACCGCGCAGCGAAGGTGACTTGAACCGAATCGAGTCCGGCTACCGGCGTTTGTGCGATCCAATCTGTGATTTGCTGGATGAGTTGGGTGGGACTTCGTCACTGGGGGAAATCGACGGCGCGTTTTGCGATGGCCGTTTCAACGTCAATCTCGATGGACGCAAGATGGTCGGCACTGCCCAGCGCTGGCGCCAGAGTCAGGGCGGTCAGCGCCCGGTAGGGCTGGTGCACGGTGCAATGCTTGTGGACAACGAGCGTGAATCGATGGTCGCTGCGGTCAATCGTTTCAATGAGGCGTGTGGTCTGGAGCAGCGGGTGCGTGCCGAAAGCCACATCGCCCTGCACGAGAAGTTCACGGCGCCGGATGCGCTGGCACGTCTCGATGAACTCTATCGGCTGATGCTGGCGCAGATGTTCAACAGCTAGGTTTCGCGCTTAGCGCGTACCGAAAACCACCATGGTCTTGCCCTTGACGTCCACCAGGTTGCGTTCTTCCAGGTCCTTGAGCACGCGACCGACCATCTCCCGCGAACATCCGACAATCCGCCCGATTTCCTGGCGGGTGACCTTGATCTGCATGCCGTCGGGGTGAGTCATTGCGTCGGGCTGCTTGCACAGTTCCAGCAGGCAGCGGGCAACGCGGCCGGTCACGTCGAAAAAGGCCAGGTCACCGACCTTGCGAGTGGTGTTGCGCAGCCGCTGTGCGATTTGTCCGCTTAACACGTAAAGGATGTCTGGGTCCTGCTGCGACAATTCACGGAATTTTGCATAGCTGATTTCCGCGACCTCGCATTCCACCTTGGCGCGTACCCAGGCGCTGCGCTCCTGCTCCAGGCCTGCCTGTTCAAACAGACCCAACTCACCGAAGAAGTCACCGGCATTGAGGTAGGCGATGATCATTTCCCGGCCGTCGTCATCCTCGATCAGGATCGTGACTGAACCTTTGAGGATGAAGAACAGCGTTTCGGCGCGGTCGCCGGCGCAAATGATGTTGCTCTTGGCCTGATAACGCCGGCGCTGGCAATGCATCAATAGCTTGTCGAGGTTCTTGATCTTGGGTGTGGGGGTAATAGCAACCATGGTTGTATCCCGAAAAGACTGCACGGTGTGTTTGGTTTTTTTATGAATTGCGGAAGCTACGGTATAACTGGCTATGCGCCAGTGAATTGACGTCAGCTTAACAGACACTTCCTGAATTATTCGAGTAATTACCTATAAGGCTGTAGGACGCGTCCTAGGAAGCCAGCGCTGTCTAGCAAGGGCCTGTGCTAAGCTGGCGACCCTTTTTTATTCAGTGGAGTCTTGGCGATGAAGGCACGCATCCAATGGGCTGGCGAAGCCATGTTCCTCGGCGAATCCGGCAGCGGTCATGTCGTGGTCATGGATGGTCCGCCCGATGCCGGCGGTCGTAACCTGGGTGTCCGGCCAATGGAAATGCTCCTGCTGGGTGTTGGTGGTTGTAGTAATTTCGACGTGGTCAGCATTCTCAAAAAGTCCCGCCAGGCGGTCGAAAGCTGCGAAGCGTTCCTCGAAGCCGAGCGCGCCACCGAAGATCCGAAGGTCTTCACCAAGATCCACATGCACTTCGTGGTCAAGGGGCGCGGGCTGAAAGAAGCCCAGGTCAAGCGTGCCATTGAACTCTCCGCAGAGAAGTATTGCTCGGCGTCGATCATGCTGGGTGCCGCGGGTGTCGAGATCACCCACGACTACGAAATCATCGAGCTGGGTTGAACCGACATTCAACTATCATAAAAGCAGTGCAGACTCTGGCGATCCCCTGCTGACGTCTGCATAATGCGCCACCTTTTTTTCAGGGTAGTGGCCCGTCAGTCGACAGGCCGCACGCCCGAACAGACAACCAAAATCGCCATCGCGAAGAGGTGTTAACCGTCCTACGCAGGTGCGTCGTTCGCATCTGACGGGCATGCTTGATCACGCGGCCGGGCCGCAATACATAGAGAGTTTTTAACGGTGAAAAGCAAACTCAAGCTCCACGGGTTCAATAACCTGACAAAGACCTTGAGCTTCAACATCTATGACATCTGCTACGCGGAAACCCCGCAAGACCAACAGGCTTACGTCGAGTACATCAATAAAGAGTACAACGCCAAGCGCCTGACGCAGATCCTCACGGAAGTTGTCGATATCATTGGTGCCAACATCCTGAACATTGCCAGTCAGGACTACGAACCACAGGGCGCCAGCGTCACGATTCTGATTTCTGAAGAGCCGGTCACGCCGACCGAAAGCCAGATCGAAGAATCCCCAGGCCCATTGCCGGAAATCATCCTGGCCCACCTCGACAAGAGCCACATCACGGTGCACACCTACCCGGAAATCCATCCGGACGACGGTATTGCGACCTTCCGTGTGGATATCGACGTGTCGACGTGCGGGGTCATTTCACCGCTCAAAGCGCTCAACTTCCTGATTCACCAGTTCGATTCGGACATTGTGACCGTGGACTACCGAGTGCGCGGCTTTACCCGTGACGTTGAAGGCAAAAAGCACTTCATCGACCACGAGATCAATTCGATCCAGAACTATCTCTCCGAAGACACCCGCGACGCGTACCAGATGACCGACGTGAACGTGTACCAGGAGAACCTGTTCCACACCAAAATGCTGCTGAAGAACTTCGAACTGGATAACTACCTGTTCGGCGACGCCACCAGCAACCTGTCGACCGAGCAACGTGCTCAGGTGACCGAACGTGTGAAACATGAAATGCTCGAAATCTTCTACGCTCGCAACATGTCGAACTAAGATCTTCGAACACAAAAAAGGCGACTCCCTCACGGCAGTCGCCTTTTTCGTTTCTATCGCCGTTCCCCTGTGGGAGCGAGCCTGCTCGCGAAAGCGATTTTCCAGGCAGGGTGATATCAGATCCGATAAGTGCTCTTGGTCATCACTTTGGCCATCAAGCTCATACCGAACTTCACCGGTGCCGGAAAACGGAAACCGCCAGCCTCCAGTGCGCTTTCGGCGTGCTGCTCTTCATCGATGCGCATCTGTTCCAGGATCGCCCGGGACTTTTCGTCCTCCGCCGGCAGTTGCTCAAGGTGTTC
This sequence comes from Pseudomonas putida, assembly GCF_003228315.1. Taxonomy (NCBI): domain Bacteria; kingdom Pseudomonadati; phylum Pseudomonadota; class Gammaproteobacteria; order Pseudomonadales; family Pseudomonadaceae; genus Pseudomonas; species Pseudomonas putida. Next base: position 3,657,576 of record NZ_CP029693.1, on the reverse strand, counting down.
GTTCAAGTGCTTGCACACCTGATCTTCCGTCGCTGCGACGAAGCCCAGGCTGACCTTGTCGCTGATCAGTCCCGCGACTGCGCCAATCCCGAAGGACATGCCATAGAACAACGGATTGAGAATGCTGGTGTGGCTACCCAACTGGTGAATACGTTGCTCGCACCAGACCAGATGATCGATTTCTTCTTCGGCGGCATGTTCCATGGCGGCTCGAACCTGCGGCAGTTTGGCAGTCAGGGCTTGTCCCTGATACAGCGCCTGGGCGCAGACTTCACCGGTATGGTTGATGCGCATCAGGCCGGCCACGTGCCGGGTGTCTTCGTCGCTCATTTTTGCATCGGGCTGCACAATGGCGGGCGATGGACGGTACGGTTGGCCACTGAAGGGCAGCAGGGTGCGCATCGCGGCATCGGCTTGCAGCAGAAGGCGGTCGATTGGCGAGTAGTGACGTTGGGTAGTCATGCTGACCTCCGGAGGAATCTCGGCGGCCAGTTTAACCCAATCGGCCGGGGATGGTTTGCGTTGGGTCACTTCAAGTGAGGTACTAACTAATCTGTAGGAGCAAGGCTTGCCCGCGATGGCGCCCTTAAGATCGCCATCGCGGGCAAGCCTTGCTCCTACAGGAATATGTGGAGAATCAGCCCGGCGGCCAGTGCATCTGACGCTGCCCAAGCACGTGCATGTGAATGTGATAGACGGTCTGGCCGCCTTCTTCATTGCAGTTCATCACCACACGAAAGCCTTTTTCACAGCCCAGTTCCAGGGCCAGGCGCTGGGCGGTGAACAAGATGTGTCCGGCCAGAGCCTTGTCGTCCTCGGTCAGGTCGTTCAAGGTGCGTACCGGTTTTTTCGGAATCACCAGAAAATGCACCGGTGCCTGTGGGGCGATGTCGTGGAAGGCCAGTACCTTGTCGTCCTCGTAAATGATCTTCGCCGGGATTTCCCGGTTGATGATCTTGGTGAACAGAGTATCCACAGCAGTTTTCTCCGTTGTTTGAGCTGGCCTGAGTGTACTCACGGTACATGCTCGAGCCCAGCCTTTTGCCAGCAAGCCATTTAGCGTGGGCAGTAAGCCTTGTTGACCATCCCGGTGATTGTCCTGATCAGCCAGCGCGAGCCGAAGCGGGGCAGGGTGGCAAACCAGCGGTTGCGCCGCCCGGGAATGATGATTGCGCGATTTTTATCCAGTGCCCGAACGGTATAGAGTGCGACCTCTTCGGGACTCATCAGCAATTTGCTGTTCGCCAGTTTGTCTGCGTTCAACTGCGCCGTGCGGAAAAAACCGGTACGGGTCGGACCCGGGCACAGCACCGACACCTTGACCGCACATTTTTTCAGTTCGACGCGCAAGCCTTCGGAAAAGTGCAGCACATACGCCTTGCTCGCGTAATAGGTGCTCATCCACGGACCGGGATGGAAGGCTGCAACCGAGGCGACGTTCAAAATCTGCCCGCCGCCTTGCAGCGCCATACTGTTGCCGATGGCGTGGCAAAGGCGAGTGAGCGCGAGGATGTTCACTTCGATCAGGTCTTGCTCGGTCATCCAGTCCTGCGCCAGGAACGGGCCGCAAGTGCCGATTCCTGCGCAATTGACCAGCAAGTCGATCTGTCGGTCACCTTCTTCCAGTTCCAGCAAAAAGCCGGACAGGCGCAAGGGCTCACCCAGATCGCAGGCGCGGAACAACACTTCCACGCCAAATCGTTGAGTCAGTTCAATCGCAATACTTTCCAGCTGATCACGCTGTCGGGCCACCAGTATCAGGCTGCGGCCGCGCCGGGCCAGTGCTTCGGCCATCGCCAGGCCAATGCCGCTGGAGGCGCCGGTGATCAGAGCGTAACGGGTCATGCAGTTCTCCATCGCAACAGCTGCGCGCTGCACCGCAGGTGTCACGGGCAGGGAGCGCTGTTCATTCTTGCGCAGAGTCTACAGGGGGCTGGGCTGGTTCGGCTGCATCGTCGGTGGAATTTGCGGGTGATTCGCTCTCGACGTCTATTTCATCGGTGACCACCGGGCCACTTTCGTAGCTGCTTTCCAGGCTGCTTTCGTATTCCTGCTGGATCGTGGAGATTCCGCCCATCATTGCACCCACGAAACCCAGGCCGATGAGCACAATCCACAGTGAACACAGCACCTTGACCGCTGTGCTGTTGGGTGGGGGAGGCGGGCCGTAACGGTTGGTGCCGGTATTGCCGGGCACGACCGTGATCACCAGCGGGAAGAAACTGCCCACGAAGGGGACGAGATTCAGCAGCCAGAGCCAGCCTGACCAGCCGATATCGTGCAGGCGCTGAACGGTGAACAGAATGCTGATGATCAAGAACGCGAGGAACAGGAAGAACGCAAAGATGCCGCCGATGATGAGGCCTGTGGTTGAGTCGCTGCTGACCAGCCCGAGGCCAATGAGCGCGAACACGCCGACAATGGGCAGGGTCACCAGGCTCAGCACCATGGTCCAGGCGAGAAAACGCAGGCGGCCGATTCGGCCTTCGACGCTGAACGGTTTGAGGGTGGCAAACCCGGGCACGCTTTCACCGACATTGGCTCTCGGTGGCGCGTAAGGGGATTCGGGCTCTATCGGGGTGGCAACAGGTCCGTCATGGTGGACATCCGACAGGCTCAGTTCGATTGAGGTTTCGGGTTCGATGCGGGCATCGATGCCGGTGTTCTTCAATGCATGCAGGTAAGCCTGTGCATCGGCCTGTGAGAGGTCGCGTTTGAGTGTGACGGGCCGGCCGCTGAAAAGACGTTCGACGGCGGTGACTTCGCTTTTGTACAACGCGGCGAGATTGCGCTTTGCAGTGGTGATATCGACACCTGGCAACAGCGTGCCGTCGAACACGATCTTGAAGCGGTTTTCGCTCATTGCCGAGGCATCCTTGTCACAAGTTTTAGATGGCTTGGTGTGCAGGGCCAGCCAGGAGATGACTGACCCATTCCGTTCAGCGTGGCCAGTGCTGGCGAAGCTGTGCGGCCTGTTCCAGGGCTGTGCGGTACTCGGTGTCGAGTCGTGCGACCAGTTCCTCGATACTCGGCAAATCATCGATTTCACCGACGCCCTGACCTGCGGACCATACGGTCTTCCAGGCTTTGGCTTCATCGCTCAGCGGCTTGAGCTTGGAACCGAAGTTGACCTCACCCTTGTTTTGCAGCGCCAGCATGTCGAAACCGGCAGCTTCCAGGCTCTGACGCATGAAGCTGGCTGGAACGCCGGACACGGCTGGAGTATGGATGATGTCTGCGGCCTTGGAGCTGAGCAGCATGTCTTTATAGGCGTCGGGTGCATGGCTTTCGGCGGTGCCGATAAAGCGCGTACCGAAGTAGGCAAGGTCTGCACCGAGCAGTTGCGCGGCGAGTATTTCGTGACCGTGGTTCAGGCACCCGGCCAGCAATAGCGTCTTGTCGAAGAATTGGCGGATCTCGGCGATGAGCGAGAAGGGGCTCCAGGTCCCTGCATGTCCGCCTGCACCTGCGGCGACGGCGATCAATCCGTCCACTCCGGCCTCGGCGGCTTTTTCGGCATGGCGACGGGTCGTTACATCGTGGAACACCAGGCCGCCGTAGCTGTGGACGGCATCAACCACTTCTTTCACGGCACCCAGGCTGGTGATGATGATCGGCACTTTGTGCTCGATGCAGATATCCAGGTCTGCCTGCAGTCGCGGATTACTGTTGTGGACAATCAGATTCACCGCGTACGGCGCGGGGTTCTCCAATGTTGCCAGCCCGGCTTCGATTTCCTCCAGCCAAGCCTTGAATCCACTGCTCTCGCGCTGGTTGAGAGCAGGAAAGCTGCCCACGACACCATTACGGCAGCAGGCGAGGACCAGTTGCGGGTTGGAGATCAGAAACATTGGCGCAGCGACCACGGGCAGGCGCAAACGGTTTTCGAGCAAAGCGGGTAGCGACATTGGAATACCCCGGTGACTGGTGCGTGTTGGATTCAGAACGGTCGGACGACGACCAGAATTACGATAGCCAGCAATATCAGAACCGGCACTTCATTGAACCAGCGATAAAAGACATGGCTACGGGTGTTCTCGCCACGGGCAAAACGCTTCACCTGAGCGCCGCACATGTGGTGGTAACCGATCAGCAAGACCACCAGGGTCAGCTTGACGTGAATCCACTTGCCCAGACTGAAGATGCCTGGGTTCAGGCTGATCATTGCGATACCGAAAATCAATGTAGCGATCATCGCCGGCCCCATGATGCCGCGATACAGCTTGCGCTCCATGACGCTGAAGCGTTCCTTGCTGATCGCATCCTCACTTTGTGCGTGATAAACGAACAGCCGTGGCAGATAAAACAGACCGGCAAACCAGCATACGACGCTGATGATGTGAAAAGCTTTGAGCCATAGATAAAGCATTTTGGTTATTCCCAGGTTCACGGTAGCCGGGATAGTAGAGGCTTGAGCCTCCGATCGTCACCTTGCCGGTTGTCGCAGGGGCGCGCGGCCCCTATTATCGACGGCTTTCCAGTGGGTTCGTTGAGGGCAGGTTTATGGTCAAGGTCGGTATCGTCGGCGGCACGGGTTACACAGGTGTCGAACTGCTGCGTCTGTTGGCGCAACATCCGCAAGCTGAAGTGGTTGTCATCACTTCCCGATCCGAGGCTGGCCTGGCCGTGGCCGACATGTATCCGAACCTGCGAGGTCACTACGACGGCCTGGCGTTCAGTGTTCCGGACATCAAGACCCTGGGTGCTTGCGACGTGGTGTTCTTTGCAACGCCTCACGGTGTGGCTCATGCCTTGGCGGGCGAGCTGCTGGCAGCCGGAACCAAGGTCATCGATCTGTCTGCGGACTTCCGCCTGCAAGATGCCGATGAGTGGGCCAAATGGTATGGCCAGCCCCATGGCGCGCCGGAATTGCTGGACGAGGCTGTCTACGGTCTGCCGGAAGTCAATCGCGAACAGATCAAGAAGGCACGCCTGATCGCTGTGCCGGGCTGCTATCCGACTGCAACGCAGTTGGGTTTCCTGCCATTGCTTGAGGCAGGTCTGGCCGATGCTTCGCGTCTGATCGCGGACTGCAAGTCCGGTGTCAGTGGTGCCGGTCGCGGCGCTGCTGTGGGTTCGCTGTATTCCGAAACGTCGGAAAGCATGAAGGCTTACGCCGTCAAAGGGCATCGTCACTTGCCGGAAATCCGTCAGGGGCTGCGTCGTGCTGCGGGCAAGGATGTTGGTCTGACCTTCGTTCCTCACCTGACACCGATGATCCGTGGCATTCATTCCACGCTGTATGCGACGGTCGTTGATCGCTCGGTCGACCTGCAGGCGCTGTTTGAAAAGCGCTATGCCAACGAGCCGTTCGTCGACGTGATGCCGGCCGGCAGTCATCCGGAAACCCGTAGTGTGCGTGGTGCCAACGTTTGTCGTATCGCGGTGCACCGTCCGCAGGATGGCGATCTGGTGGTGGTGTTGTCGGTGATCGACAATCTGGTCAAGGGCGCATCGGGTCAGGCGGTTCAGAACATGAACATCCTGTTCGGGCTGGATGAGCGTCTGGGCCTGTCCCACGCGGGCATGCTGCCGTAAGGCGTTAGTCCTTAGCTGTAAAAAGGCCCGTTGAACGGGCCTTTTTGCATTCGGGGTCGACGAAAGGAGTGGTTGATATACCATAACAATAGTTGACCGATTTTCTAGGACAAGCGGATAATGCGCGTCATCACGCAATATGACGGCTTAGCGCCGGGAGATAGTCAGCATGAGCGTCGAATCCTTCACCCCCACGGCTTTGCAATTCACCCACGGTGCCGCGCACAAGGTGAAGAGCCTGGTCGATGAAGAGGGGAATGATCGCTTGAAGCTGCGCGTATTCGTTACGGGCGGCGGTTGTTCAGGTTTTCAGTACGGCTTCACCTTCGATGAAGAAGTGGCCGATGATGACACCATCGTCGAGCGCGAAGGTGTAAGTCTGGTTGTCGATCCGATGAGCTTCCAGTACCTGGCGGGTGCCGAGGTGGATTATCAGGAAGGTCTGGAAGGTTCGCGTTTCGTCATCAAGAACCCGAATGCGACCACTACCTGTGGTTGCGGTTCTTCGTTCTCGATCTGATCTGCGCGTCTGTATCAACAAAACGCCGCATGGCCTCAAGGTCATGCGGCGTTTTGCTGTGTGGTGTTCAGGCGGGGTAGATGGCGCCCAGTACGCGCAAACCCCGGGCGCCAGTGACACTCGGGCGGTTGGCTGCGATGCCTTCGAGGCAACAGTGGGCCAGCCAGGCGAAGGCCATGGCCTCAACCCAGTCCGGGTCTACGCCATAGGCGGCTGTGCTGCTGACTGATGCATTGGGCAGCAGGCTGGCCAGGCGATTCATCAGCGCAGTGTTGTGCGCGCCGCCGCCGCAGACCAGCAATTCCTGTGTGTCTGCCTGTGCGCTTTGCAGTGACTCGATGATAGTCAGTGCGGTCAGCTCAAGCAGTGTGGCCTGGATATCGTTGGCAGCAAAAGCTGGCAACTGCGCGAGCTGCTGCATCAACCAGTGCAGGTTGAACACTTCGCGGCCGGTACTTTTCGGGCCCTTTGTCACAAAGAACGGGTCGTTAAGCAGCGCTTTTAACAGGGCTGGTTCAACCTTGCCGGTGGCTGCCCATTGGCCGTCGCGATCATAGTTTTCACCCCGTTGCTGGTGAATCCAGGCATCCAGCAGCACATTCCCGGGGCCACAATCGAAACCGGCTACAGGTTTGCCGGGCTCGATCAGGCTGAGATTGCTGAAGCCGCCGATGTTCAACACGGCACGGTTGCCGGCCTGCTCTTCGAACAAGGCCTCGTGAAAGGCTGGAACCAGCGGTGCACCTTGACCGCCGGCAGCCACGTCGCGGCTGCGGAAGTCGCTGACCACTGTGATGCCGGTCATCTCGGTCAGTAGTGCGGGGTTGCCAATTTGTATCGTGAAGCCTCGCGCTGGCTCGTGGCGAATGGTCTGCCCATGGCTGCCAATCGCGCGAATGTCTTCAGGTTTGAGGTGTTGTTGAGCGAGGAGGGCGTTGATGCCCTGCGCCGCCAGTTTCACCCAGTTTTGCTGGGCGATGGCAGAGCGGGCAATCTCGTCCGGGCCGCTGGCGCACAAACCAAGCAGTTCTGTGCGCAGGGAGTCAGGCATGGGGATGTAGTGTGTGGCGATCAGTCGGATCGCCGGACTCTGCTCGATCAGCGCGATGTCCAGTCCATCGAGGCTGGTCCCGGACATCACACCTATATAGAACGCCATGTCTTAACGCTTGCTCGAAGCCAGTTGGGTGGCTTTTTCCTGGTCCATGCGCGCCATAAGCGGCTGGCTTTGCGCGAGGAAACGAGCGCGTTCGGCCTTGGAGATCGGGTCGGCCATTGCCACTTTTTGTCCCAGTGGATCGACGTGCACGCCGTTGACCTGGAACTCATAGTGCAGGTGCGGGCCGGTAGATAGGCCGGTGGTGCCAATGTAGCCAATCACCTGGCCTTGTTTGACATTGCTGCCTGTCTGGACACCTTTGGCAAAGCCCTGCATGTGGCCGTAGAGCGTACGGTAGGTATTGCCGTGCTGGATGATCACGGTATTGCCATAACCGCCGCGACGGCCAGCCAGCAACACTTTGCCGTCGCCGGCTGCCTTGATTGGTGTGCCGCGTGGAGCGGCATAGTCCACGCCTTTGTGGGCGCGGATCTTGTTCAGGATCGGGTGCTTGCGGCCCATCGAGAACTTGGAGCTGATACGTGCGAAGTCAACCGGGGTACGGATGAATGCCTTGCGCATGCTATTACCATCGGCGGTGTAATAGCTGCTGTTGCCTTGCTTGTTGGTGTAACGCACAGCGGTATAGGTCTTGCCGCGATTGGTGAAGCGCGCGGACAGGATCGGACCGTTACCGACGGCTTTACCGTTGACCACTTTCTGCTCGTAGATCACATCAAATTCGTCACCTTGGCGAATGTCCTGGGCGAAGTCGACGTCATAGCCAAACACGTTGGCCATATCCATGGTCAGGCTATGGGACAGGCCGGCGCGAGCGGCAGACTGCGATAGCGAACTGTTGATCACGCCATGGACATAGGCGGAGCGCACAGTCGGCTTGGCGGTGATGCGGTTGAATGTGTAGCCCTTGTCATTCTTGGTCAGGGTGATGGTTTCGAGGTCGCTGATCTTGCTGTGCAGATTCGCCAACTGGCCATCATGCCCCAGTTCGAACTCCAGTTTCTGCCCATGTTTGAGTTGGCTGAACTGTTTGGCCTGTTTGTCGCTGGCCAGTACTTCATGCACTGCAGTGGCTGGCAGACCTACTTTCTCGAACAGGGTGGAGAGGGTGTCTCCCTTGGAGACGATCACTTCCCTGTGGTTTGGTGCCTTCTTTTCTTCAGCTACCGGCGCGGGGGTGGCTTGAGCGGTTTCCGCAGTATCTTCTGCACTGTTGTCGATCTGCGCAAAAGGGGACTCGGTCGGCTCATTTGTGGCTTGAACAGCTTCGGCGGCGTCTTGATCTTGTGTCAGTTGTTCTGCAGGGCTTTCCAGTTCAAGACTCAGGGTTGTCTTTTTGGCTTCAACATCACTGGAAGGAAATACCAGAAGCGCCAGGCTCAGAAGGGCGGCGATACCGCTTGCCGCAAGCAGGTGGGTCTTCGGGTAAAGCGGTGGCGCTTTAGACGATTCTTTGGTCATAAGTAATTTTGACTTTGAAAAATGATGAATTGGAAAAGATGAATGACATGATGAATATGAAATAACTGTATAAAATATAACCAAATCATCATCGAAGCAAGTCCGCGGACACTCTGTTCATGGATGGGTGTCCGTGCGCCGGGCAAACTTTGTATTTGGCGCGCGTTCTTGTATGGTTGGGTCCCTTTGAATCTGAGTCTTGCGGGTCTGTTATGAAGTCGGTTGAAGAGCAGCTAGCGCTGATCAAACGTGGTGCGGAAGAACTGTTGGTCGAGTCCGAGCTGATTGAAAAGCTCAAGCGTGGCCAGCCACTGCGTATTAAGGCAGGCTTCGATCCGACCGCGCCGGATTTGCACCTGGGTCATACCGTGCTTATTAATAAGCTGCGCCAGTTCCAGGAGCTGGGGCATCAGGTGATCTTCCTGATCGGCGACTTCACTGGAATGATTGGTGATCCGAGCGGCAAGAGTGCGACGCGTCCTCCGCTTACCCGTGAGCAGGTTTTGGAAAATGCCGAGACCTACAAGACTCAAGTCTTCAAGATTCTTGATCCTGCCAGGACCGAAGTGGCATTCAACTCCACCTGGATGGATCAGATGGGGCCGGCTGACTTCATTCGTCTGACTTCGCAATACACCGTGGCGCGGATGCTCGAGCGCGACGACTTCGATAAGCGCTACACCACTAATCAGCCGATCGCCATTCACGAGTTTCTCTATCCGCTGGTTCAGGGGTATGACTCGGTTGCCTTGCGCGCGGATGTCGAGTTGGGTGGCACCGATCAGAAGTTCAATCTGCTGATGGGGCGCGAGCTGCAGCGCGGTTATGGCCAGGAGGCTCAGTGCATTCTGACCATGCCTCTGCTCGAAGGTTTGGATGGCGTGAAGAAGATGTCCAAGTCCTTGGGCAACTATGTAGGCATTCAGGAAGCGCCTGGCGTGATGTACAGCAAGCTGGTGTCCATTCCCGATGCGCTGATGTGGCGTTATTTCGAGCTGCTCAGCTTCCGTAGCATGGATGAAATCAATGCCTTCCGTGCTGATGTAGAGGCGGGGGCTAACCCGCGGGACATCAAGATCAAGCTGGCTGAAGAGATTGTTGCGCGCTTCCATGGTGAAGAGGCTGCGGCCAATGCTCATCGGGCAGCGGGCAACCGTATGAAAGATGGTGAGCTGCCGGATGATCTTCCTGAGATTGAGTTGAGCGCTACTGAAGATATGCCGATCGCGGCTGTCCTTAATAAGGCGGGCTTGGTGAAAAACTCGGCTGTGGCTCGGGATCTCCTGGGGTCGGGCGGTGTGCGTGTGGATGGCGAGGTAGTGGATCGCTCCTTTATGTATGCGCTGGGTGCGACCCATGTGTGTCAGGCCGGGAAGAAGGCGTTTGCGCGTATTACGCTTAAATCCGAATAAACCGAAATTAAGTGTTGACGGCGAA